>JAPLQI010000045.1 GCA_026399755.1 Pseudomonadota bacterium | reverse complement strand
GGCGACCATAGCGAGGTGGTCCCACTCCTTCCCATCCCGAACAGGACAGTGAAACACCTTAGCGCCGATGATAGTGCAGATTACCTGTGTGAAAGTAGGTCATTGCCAGACACCCTTACTGAGCGAATCAAAGATTCGCACATGATGTAAACAGAACCCCCGTACTCGAAAGAGGCGGGGGTTTTGCTTTGGGCGAAAGAAAGTGGTTGCAAGAACCACCTGTGGTTTGCGCGTTGGGTTACGTGATAATTAACCTCGTACGCAGACTGCTAACCACAACCTACGCGAGATCAACTCGTACATCGAGCCGCTAAGCCGATCTATATGACTAACTGTACCTGCGCGCAGTGGCTTTGATTTGTTGTGATACTTTTTGATTTGCGGATGATTTACCTTATTAAAGTCGTGTAATCTGTCTAAATACTGACGTGTACTTATGCAAAGGATGGGGGTATGGCGAATCAATTTTTACAAATTATTGCAGTGCAATTAAGCAAGTTGAATGCGGGGCGTGAGCGTTTGCTGCTTGGGCAGGATGCTGAAGCCTTGCATGATTTTCGTGTGGCCTTGCGTAGTTTGCGCTCATTACTGCCGATAGTGCTTAAGCGCTCTAAACGCTTGGATAGCAGGATTCTTGCTGCTTGGAAGGCTTTAGCTCAATTTACTAGCCCTGTGCGTGATGCTGAAGTGTTGCTATTACTTTTAGCTGGGCGAATGAGCGTGGTACAGCAGGAGGAATTAGCGAAAAGCCATTGTGAAGGTTTGGCTTCGATTAATGCTGCTTTAGTTGGGCCGGATTTTGCGGTGCTTTCACAAATTACTTTGCAGCAAAGTCGCTTAAGAATAAAGGATTGTGATCCTTGCTTTTTAAAACGGCGAATCAAAATGCAGGCTAAAGATTATGTGAAATTAATAGATAAGGCGGATAAAACTAAGCGCCCTTCGCTAGAAGAATGGCACGATAGGCGGCTTACGATTAAACGCCTGCGTTATTTGTCGCTACTTGCGGCGAAATGGTTGCCTCAAAAAATTAACGATTTACAGCTGCCACTTAAAAAAGCGCAAACCGCGATTGGTAAGCTGCATGATGCTGAATTGATCGCGCAATTTATGCATGAAAAAAAGCTGAAAAAACCATTTTTAGAAAATGCGAAAAATGCGTGGTGTAAATTAGCGGGTTTAAATAAAACCCTGCGATAAGTCGCTAAGGGCTGAAGTTTTTAATCGTTTTTTCGGAATGCCCACGCTGCGGCAAATATTAAAAAGATAATAATGATCCCAACGATCATCCAAAAACCATGCGGATGTTGGGCAAGGGGAACACCGCCTACATTCATGCCCATTAGGCCCGCAATAATATTGACGGGTAGAGCAAGCACCGTGACGATGGTCAGAATATAAATACTGCGATTGGTTTGCTCGTTGACCTTCGCTGCGACTTCTTCTTGTAGTAGCTTAATGCGCTCAACGAGGGCCGTGATATCGCTTAGAACTGCTGAAAACTCTTCGGTAGACTGGCGTAAATCTTGTATATCTTGCGGGCTAATCCACTCGGGAGGCCTGCTTAATAGCCGGAATAGAGCCGCAGGCTCTGGGGCTAATAGACGGCATAGGCGAACCAAAACACGACGTAGCGTGCTTAAATCACCCAATTTGATCTTAGGGTGATCGGTGAGTAGTTGATCTTCTTCTTTATCTACTTTGATGGCCGCTTCCCTCACGATTTGCATTAAAACATCGGCTTGATCACGTAATAGATTGACCATTAAATCAACGGGGGAGCGAAACAATACGCCTGTTCGTACATGGTCGCGTAGTTTATCTATCGAGCGGAGTGGCTTGCTGCGGGCAGTAATCAGCAAATGCCGATCGGCACTCATCCATAGTGTTGCTGTGTCGGAGGCATTAAAAGCAAAATTGAATAAAACATCATTCACCACGCCAATTAAGCTGTGATCAGCGTATTCAATACGCGTGGATTGAGATCCTTCATGCAAGGCTTCAAAAAATTGCTCTGAAAGCGTGAGATTAGATTTGAGCCATTTTTCTGCAGCGGTATTGCTCAGATTAAAATGCAACCATAGATATTCTTCTGATGTTTCGGTACATGCATCGGCAAGACATTGTTTGATTTGCTCGGATTCTATTTGCTTGCCGGGCAAGCCAGGTAAAAATAGATAGCCACAAATCATGCCTGTTTGATCCGATCCATAATTGCCTACAAGATTGGCTGCCATAGCACCTGCTTATATAAAGAATAGGTTTTGGAATGTGACTTAATGAATGCTAGCTTTTATTTATTGCATAAAAAACATGAAATTGTTTTGCACTCAAATACATATACTTTTTGCGGACCTATAGCGGGATTCATCTAGACGTCATACGGATGACTTAATCCTGCAATGAATCGTTTATAAAATGGCTGCTTTATTCCTAGGCAGATCAATACATCATGTTAAAACCTTCGATTCTGGCTTGTAGTATTGCACTGGCATTAAGTGCTTGTGGTGGTAGCGATGATGTGACCCCAGAAGCAGCAAAGCCTGCTTTATTAACGCTGGATGGTCAGCAGCCTTTGGTTGTGGCTCACCGCGGGGCTTCAGGTGTTTTGCCTGAGCACACGCTTGAGGCTTATACGAAAGCCATTGAGATGGGCGCTGATGCGATTGAGCCTGATCTGATCTCGACTAAAGATGGCGTGCTGATTTCCCGTCATGATCCTGAGCTGAGTGGCAGTACTGATGTGGCTAGCCGCCCAGAATTTGCAAATCGCAAGAGAAAAGACACGGTAGACGGCGAAGCGTTTGATGGTTGGTTTGCTAGCGATTTTACTTTGGCCGAGATCAAAACGCTGCGCGCCAAAATCACCACCGATCCAACACGTCCACAGCAATTTAATGGTCTGTATGCGATTCCAACGTTTCAAGAGATTATTGATTTGGCCAAGCTCAAATCGACGAGCAGCCGCAGTATCGCGGTTTATCCTGAAACCAAAAACCCTACTTACCATAGAAATTTAAAGCTGGCTTTGGAAGACAAGGTCATTGATATCATTAATAAAGCAGGCTGGAACAGCAAGACGGCACCGATTTTTGTGCAAAGCTTTGAGCCAAGCAGCTTGAAATACATGAAAGAAAAGGGCTTAAAGACCAAGCTGATTCAGCTGGTGGATGGCGACGATGTTGATTTAAAAACGGGTAAGGTCACGCTGGCCTACCCCTATGATCGTCCATTTGATTGGAATACTTCGGGTGATAAGCGGTTTTTTACCGATATGCTGACTCCCGCTGGCCTTGCTGAAATCAAAACCTATGCTGATGGTATTGGTCCTTGGAAGCCTTATATTATTTCGGTGAAAGGCCAGCTCGGTGCTGATGGTAAGGTGATGGATGTGAATGGTGATGGCAAAGTTGATTATTCAGATGCCTCAAGCATTGCGCCTTCTACCTTGATTAGCGACGCGCATAAAGCAGGCTTGATGGTGCATGCTTATACTTTCCGCAATGAAATGCGCCGTATTCCTGCTGATTTTAAAAATGATCCTAAAGCAGAATACAAAGCATTTTTCCGTCTAGGGATTGATGGCGTATTTAGTGATTTTGCGGATACTGCCGTTGCGGCCCGTAATGAATACTTGAAAGAAATGGGCCGCTAATCACGTCCTAGTGCTCTTGTACTAAACAAAAACGGCTTTGCTGTCATTGCAGCAAAGCCGTTTCACGTGGAACAGGGCTTGTATCAATCAGCCCATGATATGAAAGCCACCATCAATATAAATAGTGCCGCCAGTAATCAGCTTGGCGCTGTCTGAGGCAAGACCTGCGCAGGCAGCGCCTACATCTTCGATGCTCACGAGCGAGCGGGCTGGTGCTTCGGCGGCGGCTTTATCGAGTAATTCATCGAACTCGGCAATGCCTGATGCTGCGCGGGTTTTGAGTGGGCCGGGCGAGATAGCGTGCACGCGTATCCCCTTAGGGCCAAGCTCCGCTGCGGTATAGCGGCAGACGGATTCTAGCGCGGCTTTTACCGGCCCCATAATATTGTAATTTTTGATTACTTTTTCTGCGCCGTAATAGCTCATGGCAAATAGCGTGCCGCCTTTATCCATGAGCGGCTCAGCAAGACGGGCCATTTCGATAAAGGAGTAGCAGGAGACTTTCATAGCCGTATGGAAGTCTTCTTCTGTTACATCGACTACACGGCCATGCAGGGCTTCTTTGGGCGCAAAGGCAATTGAGTGGATGGCAAAATCTAAGCGGCCCCATTTTTTGCGGACTTCTTCAAATACGGCTTCCATTTGCCCCGCTTGCAGCACATCCATAGGTAAAAATAGCGAGGCTTCTAGCTCGGTAGCCAGAGGCTCCACAAAGGGCCGGCCTTTTTCGTTTATATAGGTGATGGCTAACTCGGCCCCTCTTTGCTGGAACGCTTTAGCGCAGCCATAGGCGATGGAATGCTGGTTGGCGATGCCGATAATAATGCCTTTTTTACCTGCCAATGTTTCATGTGGAGAGATGCTGAGTTGGGTCATCTTGCGTCCTTAAATGGTTGGGTTTTAGCTGAAGGAGTGATCACAAACCGAGTTGAGTTCGAGTATGACGAGCAATCATCAGTTCCTCATTGCTTGGAATCAACCATGCGGTGGTGGGGCTGTCGATCATGCTGATGCATTGCTCGCCTGCATCGTTGGCGTGAATATCTAAATCGATGCCTAACCATTGCGCTTGCTCGCACACACGCTGACGGATTATGGCGCTGTTTTCTCCGATACCTGCAGTAAAGACCAGCGCATCTAGGCCATTCATACTGGCTGCGAGTGCGCCTAGCTCCTTACTGATACGGTGTACAAAATAATCTACGGCAAGCTCGGCGCGTGGCTCGCTGCTGGCAAGGAGCACCCGCATATCGCTGCTGATACCGGATAGCCCGAGTAGGCCAGAGCGTTTATAAAGCAGCTCTTCAACTTGCGAAACACTGAGTTGTTCTTGCTGGAGTAAATACAAAACCACACCGGCATCCAAACTCCCCGCACGCGTGCCCATCATCAGCCCGTCGAGCGCGGTAAAGCCCATGCTACTGGCTACGCTCTTACCATTTTGCACAGCACACATGCTGGCACCATTGCCTAAGTGGGCGATCACAACTTTGCCTGCTGCAATCTCTGGCTCTCGTTGCTTAAGAGTGGTGGAGACGTATTCATACGACAAACCATGAAAGCCATAGCGGCGAATGCCGCGCTCGTAACAGCTATAGGGCAGCCCAAATAGCTGATTGATTTGGTTTTGGCTGCGGTGAAATGCCGTATCAAAACAGGCTATTTGCGGTAAATCAGGTAGGGCACTGGCAACGGCACGAATGGCCGCTAAATTATGTGGCTGATGCAAGGGGGCTAAAGGCGTGAGTGCGTCGAGAGCGTTGATAATGCCGGGTGTGAGCCGTACAGGGGCCGCATAGTGAGCGCCGCCATGTACGACGCGATGGCCCACTCCTAGCAGTTTGAGCCCTTGGTATTGCTGGCGTAAGAGGGCGGCAATGGCTTGCAAACAATGGTCATGATCTTTGTCTTCTCCTTGCCAGTGCTCATCGGCCAATATTTGACCATGATGATCTTTCGCAACAAAGTGAGGCGCGGTGCCTATGCCCTCAACTTGCCCCTTAGCCATCAGATGTAAATCACTCGCTGCTTCATATTCAAACAAAGAAAACTTCAGGCTGGATGAGCCCGCATTCAGAACCAGAATGGCCTTGATCATTGCTTTAATCCTGTGTTGGCGTAATGCGGGCATTGACCATTAAGCAAGCAATGGCGCAGGAGGCGAGCTTGGTTCGGTCGTTATCGGCACGGCTGGTCAGCACAATGGGCACTCGAGCCCCTAACACAATGCCTGCTGCATCTGCATTACTCATAAAGGTAAGTTGCTTGGCGAGGATATTGCCTGCTTCTAAATCGGGGACGAGCAAAATATCCGCGTCACCCGCTACCACGGAGGTGATTTTTTTGATGCGGGCCGATTCATAGCTAATCGCATTATCTAAGGCCAGAGGGCCATCAAGAATCGCGCCAGTGATCTGGCCTCTATCGGCCATTTTGCATAGGCTAGCGGCCTCTAAGGTGGAGAGGATTTTAGGATTAATGGTTTCAACGGCAGATAAAATCGCCACTTTGGGTTGGGCTATGCCAAGGATATGGGCTAGATCAATGGCATTTTGGCAGATGTCGAGTTTAGCCAGCAGATCGGGGTAGATATTGATCGCAGCATCGGTGACCAATAGTGTCTTATGGTAGGTGGGCACATCCATAATAAAAACATGGCTGATTCGGCGCTCGGTGCGCAGGCTGCTTTTCACTACCGCGCTCATGAGCTCATCAGTATGCAGGCTGCCCTTCATCAGAATGTGCGCTTCACCGCTGGTGACCAGCTCTACTGCTCGGCTGGCTGCTGCGTGGCTGTGCGGCACATCCTCAATGCGTAGGCCGCTAATATTGAGGCCATATTGCTCAGCCACCGCCTGAATTTTGGCACGTGGTCCGACTAAGATGGGCAGCATCAAGCCCTGTGCGGCGGCATCAATGGCAACTTTGAGCGATGATTTGTCACAAGGATGAGCCATTGCCACTGTGAACGCGGGCATGTGATTGCACCGCTCCAAGAGCACTTCAAAGGCATTATGGGTTTGCACACTGATTTGGCCAGCATCAGGGCGGGCGAGCGTGATTTTCTCGGTCGGGGCCACTACTTTTGCAATGCCGGTCATGATCGTTTGGGCATGCTGATTGGTGCATTGGCAATCAAAACTGATGGTGTGGCTTTCTGGGTATTTCTCACGCACGGTAATACTGATTTCCAGCGTGTCACCCAAAATAGCTGCAGCATGGAATTGTAAACTTTGCCCCGCATAAACAGAGCCTGGCCCCGGTAGCTGGCTGCCTAGCAGTCCCGATATTTGTGCCCCCAGCCACATCCCCGGGGCAGTTGCGCCACTAAACCCTGCATGATTGGCAAAGGCCGCCTCTAGATGTGTTGGGTTGAAATCACCTGCTACGGTGGCAAACAGCTGAATATCACGCATTGATAAGGTGTGCTGCACACTGGCGTAATCGCCGATTTCTATTTCATCAAAACAGCGATTTTGTAAGGTAATGGCGCTCATTTATTTAGCCTCTCAAGTATTTTTTGCCGCAGGCTTAGCACGGCTGGCTTTTATGCCTAATAGCTCTTTTGCCTTGATGGCGAGCGGGGAGCTTGGGTCTTCTAGCTCGGGTGCCAGCATGGTTACTTTGGCGACGATCTCTACGGCGCGTTTACGCTCAGCCAGACTTTTTAAGAGTTTAGGTAGGGTGGCAACTGAGCGCTCAGCATCTAAGCTAATCAGCAGCGTTTGCGCTTCAAGGGCTTGCCGCCAAGCCGTTGGATCGATTTCAGGCAAGCTCGCTTTAATACTGTCGCCAATTAAAAAAGAGCGTCGTTCAATATTGCCGGTGTGATGCATGGCCAGCACAAATAACCGCGCCAGCCCTTCGGTAAAGCCGCCCTGCTCAAACTGAGGCTCGGCTTCATCTCTAAGTGTATCTAAGCGTTGCTCGGCCTCTGCGAGTACTTTTATTTCTATTGGTGCTGCTGGTGGGAAGAATGCACCTAGTCCTAGTGGGCCATATACCGCTTTAACATAGCTGCTACTGGCCGCATTGCGTAAGTCTCGATAAGTATTGAGCGCGTCAGTAATCATCTCAGAAGCTTTTTTTTCTAAGCCTAGAAAAATATTGTCGGCAGGTATGGGCCGGCGATATTGGCGAACCTGTTCGGCTTGTTGGCTGACGCTGGCCATGAGGGGGTTAAAGTCAGAGTAAGCGTAACGCTTCAAGGTATCTAAATTGAGCTTGCGTGACCATTCGCCCATTTCTGGGGTGATGACGGCCTGCAAAATAGGGCGCAGTGTGTTTTTATAGAGGGCGTCGTTGATTTCAGATACTTGTGCCACTGTGCTAAAAATCGCTTCGTCTTCACGAGTCTCAGGGTCAACTTGGCGGAGTTGCTCGATGGTGCGCGTTTCAAAGCTTACGCTGTAATCACCGTGTTCTAGCTCTGAATATGATAAGTCGGCGGCCTTGGCATCAATCACCATTTCATAAAGCCCCGGAGGCAGGGACTCCACCATCTCCATCACATTCACAAGCTCGGCGTGTTCTTTGCGCGCCACTTTGCTGCCTACAAAAATGCCCAGATGGCCAATGTCTTTATGAAGCAAATACACAATGATTTGCCCTTCGGCCACAATCGCGCTTTCGTGGCCGTAGAGGTCAATAATCCAGTTTAAAGCCTGCGCTGGTGGCGTAATATCATCCCCCCAAGAAGCAAAGATGATAATGGGGGAGGTGATTTTATGTAAATCGAGCGTGCCACCATCAGGTGTTTGTATTTCACCGCTGGCCAATTTATTGCCAATAAAGAGCTGGTTTACAATCGCCTCAATCTCATGACCCGTCATGCGGAAATGCCCGCCCCACCAGCGCTCAAATTCTAAATAACGAGGGGCTTCGGTATCGACGTTGGCATACAGATGATAAGGCTTGCCCCATAAGGTATTGGCGGGGTTTAAGTTTTCAAAGTTTTTAACTAAATGTGCACCGTCAAAAATCCCGCCGCCCAAATCAGCCGTCAGTGCGGCCATCCAAGAGCCACCATTGACGCCGCCCGCATAGCGCATCGGGTTTTGCTCATCCGAGCCAGCCCAATAAGAAAGGGGCGCGCCATTCAAAACAATCGGCCCCATGATTTCTGGCCGTAAAGCGGCAAGGCCTGCAACCGCCCAGCCCGCTTGGCAATTGCCAATAATGCAAGGTTTGCCGCTGCTCTGAGGGTGGCGTTTGATAATTTCTTCAATAAATAGCGCTTCTGCTTGCATCACATCTTGCAAGCGTTGCCCAGGAACTGGGTCAGGGTAAAAGCCAACAAAATATACTGGATGGCCTGCGCGTAATGCCACGCCAACTTGAGAATCAGCCTTAAAGCCGCCAATACCCGCTCCATGGCCTGCTCGCGGATCGATAATCACATAAGGCCGTTTGCTCTCGTCGCTCTTGATGCCCTGCAGGGGTAAGACCCGCAGCAGCATATAGTTGCAAGGTGTTGCCAAGCTGCGGCCGTCGATTAATAGCTCGCTCTCAAAGGCAAGGAGTGGTGGTTTGCCATTCTTGGCGTGCTCTATTGAGATATTGCCGCGTTCTCGCATCACATCGAGAAACAGCGTCGAGCGCTGAGTGGTGTCTATCCAGTACTCCCAAGCTTGTTCGATAAGGGCTAGGGGAGAAGCAAAGGCAGTTTGGGTCATTGCACCACTCGCTAAAAGTTAAGATTTAGTTGGTTTATTCTGTATGTAGTAAGCTTATTTTTAGAAAAAAAAAGGAATATGATGGCTGATAGTAAATAATGGTAAAGAGACTGACAAGTTAAACGAGAAATATGACATTTGTATGTGTATATTTTGCGGTGTTGCAGAGAACTTCAGTAGAGGCAAGGTGGATTTATTGCAATAAAATGTGCTGGAGATAGACTTGACGTAGGTATAGCTAAAGTCGTTTACTGTGTGGCCCTAGCAATAGGCGTTTTTTGATATATAGCATTAATGGGGAACTAATTAAATTGTTATTCATGAATGCTATTTTTGGGAATTTAGGATGGGCGCTGGAAGCCTACCTGTACAGAAATGATGAAAATAAATAGATTAGCGCTTTCTTAAATAAAGTAATGTGTTGTTTGCTTAGCTTAATGGAGTATTTCATGTTAGGTTTTATACCGGTGATCGAGTCTTTGTTGGATACAGATCTGTATAAATTCACCATGATGCAAGAAATACTGCATCATCAGCCTGAAACACAAGCCGCTTATGCATTTAAATGCCGCAATAAGCCTGCCTTGCCATTAGCTTCGCTGAAAAATGAAATTGAAGCTCAGCTTGATCATTTATGCTCTTTACGTTTTTCTGAGCCAGAATTGGCTTATTTAGCAAAGTTGCGTTTTATTAAATCTGATTTCGTCGATTTTTTGCGTTTGTTTAAATTGCAACGGCGGTTTATTAGTATTTCTATTCGGGAAAGTGATTCTAATGATTTAGATATTCGAGTCTCAGGGCCCATGCTGCATTGCATGTTATTTGAGATTTATCTTTTATCGATTGTGAATGAAATTTACTTTAGGCAGTTTCCCTTGCAAGATGCCTTAGTGATCGGCCGCGAGCGTTTAAAGGCTAAATTAGCCACGCTTAAAAAATTATCACCCTCTGATATGCCTAAAAATCCTTTCGTGTTCTTTGATTTTGGCTCTCGACGACGTTTCTCTAGAGTGTGGCATGCAGAAATGGTGGGCGTATTGGCAAAAGAAGCGGCCCCCTATTTCCGTGGTACGAGTAATGTTTTATTGGCCATGCAATATGGTGTGACGCCGATTGGCACCATGGCGCATGAGTATATGCAGGCGTTTCAATGTTTTGGTTCACGCTTGCGTGATTTT
Source organism: Pseudomonadota bacterium (assembly GCA_026399755.1). Classification (GTDB taxonomy): domain Bacteria; phylum Pseudomonadota; class Gammaproteobacteria; order Burkholderiales; family Chitinibacteraceae; genus Iodobacter. The sequence goes on along the minus strand of JAPLQI010000045.1, from coordinate 90,286 downwards.
CAGACCAATGCGCTAGAGCATTGGGTTCGTGAATACCGTGGTGATTTAGGTATTGCGCTCACTGATGTGGTGGGAACCGATGCATTTTTGCGTGATTTTGATTTGTATTTTTGTAAACTATTCGATGGATTACGCCATGATTCGGGGGATCCTTATGAATGGGGCGAAAAGGTGATTGCCCATTATATAAAAATGAACATTGATTACGGCACTAAGCAATTAGTGTTTAGTGATGGTCTAACTCTTGAAAAATCAATCGCGCTATATCGTCATTTTGCACCCCGTACCCGCACGGGCTTTGGGATTGGCACGCATTTATCAAATGATTGTGGGCAAGTGCCATTGCAAATTGTGATGAAGCTGGTGTCATGTAATGGCCAGCCTGTTGCCAAGGTCAGCGATACGCCTGGCAAGGGGATGTGTGAGGATGAAAACTTTCTTAATTACCTATGCGATGTGTTTCAAACGACAAGGCAGTAATCGAATCTTTTTTTAATATTGGCTCGGGGCAATTAATACAGCTCCTTTCTTATAAAGCATAGTGCTAAGATAGAAGGCTTCAATATGCTTGATAGGTCACCCTGCTTTTTGCAGATCATTTATGCTTTTTGAAACTAATCGCTCATATTTGGCATCTTTGCCGCGTTTTGCACAAGATCCAGCTCAATTTCAGACCTTACTAACGACTGAGGCCTTTCGCTTAAAGCTACTCGATCTGATTAGTAAGGCACAAACACGTATTTATATTACGGCACTTTATTTGCAGGAGGACGAAGCAGGGGCGCAGATTTTGGCTGCCCTTTATGCCGCTCGTGCTCGTTGCCCTGATTTAGATATCCGTATTTTTGTCGATTGGCATCGCGCCCAGCGCGGCCTGATTGGAGCGGGATCACAAGCCGGTAATGCCGCTTGGTATCAGCGAGAGCGCTTAAAGCATGATCTTAATGTACCTATTTATGGCGTGCCAGCGCAAACGCGCGAGCTATTTGGTGTATTGCATCTGAAAGGCTTTATTTTTGATGACACCGTGGTGTATAGCGGTGCGAGTTTAAATAATGTGTATTTGCATGTGGGTGAGCGCTATCGTTACGATCGATATCATGTAATTAACAATTCTGCATTAGCCGACAGCATGGTTAATTTTTTACAGACTGAATTCTTAAATAGCAGCGCAGTATATCGGCTGGATTTAGACCCGATTCCAAGCACTAAGCAAATCAGCCCGGATATTCGTCAATTTCGCCAGCGGCTTAAATCGGCTAATTATGCAACTCATCATGCTCAAGATGAAGTTTCAGGCTTAGGTATTACGCCTATTGTGGGTGTAGGTAAGCGTAATCCATTAAATCGTTTAATTATTAAACTGCTGGCTTCAGCAAAACAGCATGTGCAAATTTGCACGCCTTATTTTAATTTGCCTCGTACCGTAATCAAAGAAATTAATCGCCTGCTGCAGCGTGGGGTGAAGGTTGATATTATTGTTGGTGAGAAAAAAGCCAATGATTTTTATATCCCTGAAAACGAGCCATTTAAAACGATTGGTGCATTACCTTATTTATACGAAACGCATTTACGCCGTTTTGCTAAAGTGCATCAACTTGATATTCACCGTGGACAGCTTAATTTAATGCTGTGGAACGACCCTGGCCATAGCTATCATTTAAAAGGTATTTGGGTGGATGATGATTATATTCTGCTCACCGGCAATAATTTGAACCCGCGTGCTTTTAGTCTGGATTTAGAAAATGCTTTATTGATTCATGATCCAAAACATGAATTAACCGCACAATTGCAGCAGGAAAAGGCTGAAATTGCAAAAAACACCACGCGTATTGCTTATTATCGTGAGCTAGAAACCGTACTGGATTACCCTTTACCCGTTAAAAAGCTACTGACTCGATTGTCACGCTTTAGGGCGGATCGGTTAATTTCTAGGTTGCTCTAGATTATCTGTACCCAATAAAAAACCACGGCCTGTTTGCCGTGGTTTTTTATTGTCTAAATATAATTTAGCTTACTTCCAGATCACCAAGCAATGGTTTTTCTTACCACGGCGTAGCAGGGTGTAGTTGCCGTAACGGCGATCTGCATCGCTGAGGCTGTAAGCTACGTCAGTGATTTTAGCGCCGTTGATAATCACCGCGCCACTTTCGATAAAGCCACGGGCTTGGCTTTTGGAGGTGGCTAGCTCGCCTGTAACCAAGGCGTCGAGTAGGCCCGTTTGATCTTTATTGATTTCAATATGTGGCAGGCCATCGAGTGCCAGCTGCTCAAAATCGTCTTCTGTGAGCGAGTTTTGATCTTCTGAAAAGAGGCTTTGGCTGATGCGTTGTGCTGCAACTACGGCATCTGCGCCGTGCACCAGGGTGGTCACTTGTTCGGCCAGAATGCGCTGGCCTTCCGGTTTGCCTGTGGCTTCTTTATCTGCCGCTTCGATAGCGTCAATTTCTTGCGTGCTTAGGAAGGTGAAGTAGCGCAGGAATTTATACACGTCTGCATCGGCGGTGGTCAGCCAGAATTGGTAAAACTTATAAGGAGAGGTTTTTTTTGCATCCAGCCAAATCGTGCCAGATTCAGTTTTACCAAATTTAGTGCCGTCCGATTTGGTCACCAGTGGCATGGTCAGCCCAAAAACTTGCTGCTGATTCATACGGCGGGTGAGGTCTGTTCCGGCGGTGATATTGCCCCACTGGTCAGAGCCACCAATTTGCAGCTCGCAGCCGTGTTGCTTGTTGAGCTCTACAAAGTCGTAACCTTGCAGCAGGCTGTAGGTGAATTCGGTGAAAGAAATGCCGGAATCGTCGCGGTTAATCCGCTGTTGCACGGCTTCTTTTTTGATCATGGCGTTCACGGAGAAGTGCTTGCCGATATCGCGCAAGAACGTCAGCACGTCCATCTTGCCAAACCAGTCATGGTTATTGGCCATAATGGCGGCATTGCTGCCTTCAAAGCTGAGGAAAGGCTCAACTTGCTTACGGATTTTGCCTACCCAGCTATCGATAATATCTAGGGTGTTGAGCTTGCGTTCGGTGGCTTTAAAGCTAGGGTCGCCTATCATGCCGGTGGCACCACCAACTAGAGCAATCGGCTTGTGGCCTGCTTCCTGGAAGCGTTTAAGCACCAGAATCGGCACTAAGCTACCGATGTGCAGGCTATCTGCGGTTGGGTCAAAGCCGCAATAAAGAGTAATGGATTTTTCAGCCAGCCGTTTTTCTAGCGCATCGCCATCAGTCAGTTGGGCGATCAGGCCACGTACTTGTAAATCGCTGATTAAATTCATTTTACTCATTATATTTTCCAATTGATTGCTCAAGATCGTAACGATAGCTGCTATTTCAAGCTTGCTAAGCCTTCGTAGGGCGGGTGAAACCCGCCGTTTTTTCGTATTTCTCGCAAAGCTTGGCGGGTTTCACCCGCCCTACGAGGCGGTGGTATAGATTGTTTTCGCTGTAATTACAGCGTTTCTTTTAGCGCCAAAGCCTGCTCTAAAGCGGCATCCACATTGCTGGCTAGCACATTGTAATGGCCCATTTTGCGGCCTGCGCGGGCTTCTTTTTTGCCGTAGAGGTGTAGCTTGGTGTTCGGTGCGGTGAGCATGATTTCCCAGTTTGGCTCGCTGCCATCATCGTGCCAAACATCACCCAGCAGATTCACCATCACCACTGGCGTGTGCAAATCAGGCTTGCCGGGGTAGAGGCCACACATGGTGCGTACTTGCTGCTCGAACTGGCTGCTAAATGTAGCGTCCAGCGTGTAGTGGCCACTATTGTGTGGGCGCGGTGCCATTTCATTGATGACTAGAGAGTCGTCTTCCAGCACGAAGAATTCAACGGCAATCACGCCAATGTAATCGAGCTTTTCAACCAGTTGAATCGCCATTGCACGGGCACGTTCAGTGATTTCTTCGCTGATGCGGGCAGGCACGATGGAGATATCTAATACGCCATCGGTGTGGATATTTTCTGCTGGAGGAAAACAGGCGATTTCATTGGCAGCACTACGAGCCACAATCACCGAAACTTCGGCTTTCAGCGGCAGCATTTTCTCTAGTACACAGGGCTGATGTTTTAGCTCGGATAGGGCGTAGCGGGCTTCTTCTAAGCTTTTAATCCGCACTTGCCCCTTGCCGTCGTAGCCATTACGGGCAGTTTTTAAAATACCAGGCAGGTAGGGGCTGAGGTCTTGTTCCAGATCGCCAGAATTCTCGATCACAAGAAATGGCGCAGTAGCGAGGCCTGCATCACGGATAAAGTTTTTCTCTTTCATCCGATCTTGCGCAATGGCCACTGAATCGCCAGACGGGCTGACTTTTACGCCCTGACTTGCTAACCAGCGCATGCTGTCGGCGTTGACGTTTTCAAATTCGGTGGTGACGGCAGCGCATTGTTTGGCAAGGGCGGCCAGTGCTTCTGGATCGGTATAGGGCTTGCAAAGATGGATATCGGCGATCTCGGCAGCGGGCGCGCTTGGATCGGGGTCGAGCACAGTCACCCCATAGCCCATGGTTTTAGCCGCCATGGCAAACATGCGGCCTAGTTGGCCGCCACCCAGAATGCCAAGCATCGCAGGTGGCAGAATTGGCTTAATGGCCATCTTTCAATCCTTATCTTGTCTTTGTTTTACGCCCTGTAAGAGGGCAACACCCCATAGTCCCCAGCCAAAGATAGCGCCAAAAATAAGGGCTAAAGGCAGAATTTGGATCATGGCGGCGATATAGGGTGTACGTGCAAAAAAGCTAATTACCAAAGAAGAGAGCAGGCCAAAAGGAAGCCCCCAGCAGAAGGCTCCTCGGTAAAAAACGCTGAATAAAAAGCCTTTTTCTTCTAGCTCTGCCAGCAGTTCTTTGGTGGGTTTCATTCTACTTCGGGCAATTTCATAGCCAGTACGGTTTCTTTTTGTTCGGTCCTGAAAGCGACTAGCTTGGCGGCTAGCTCAGGAATGGCATTAGCGAGTAGAGAAACAGCAAATAGCGCCGCATTAGCAGCACCCGCTTCGCCAATCGCAAAAGTAGCAACCGGAATGCCTTTAGGCATTTGAACGATGGAAAGCAGCGAGTCTTCGCCGCGCAAATATTTAGATGGAACAGGCACACCCAGCACTGGAATCGTGGTTTTAGCTGCAATCATCCCTGGCAGATGCGCTGCACCGCCTGCGCCTGCAATAATGCATTGCAAGCCACGGCTCGCTGCTGTTTCGGCGTATTCAAACAGCAAATCAGGGGTGCGATGCGCAGAAACAACGCGGCATTCAAATGCCACGCCAAAGGCTTTTAGTTGCTTAGCGGCATGCTGCATGACTTCCCAGTCACTATTGCTACCCATTACAACGCCGACTTGAATCATGGGTTTTCCCCGTGTAAAGAATGAATGTTACCGAAAAAATGAGAATAAGGGACAGTTTCAATTGTCCCGTAGCCCAAAGAGTACTGCACTTCATTGCTTGGACGGCCGATTCCTGAAGGAAAAGCGTCCGTTTTTACTAAATATTAGCAAATGCTAATAAATTTATTGACCTGTCATAGTCGCTAAGGCATTCTGCGCACCGTGGTGCATGTGCCCTGTAATTTGTAGTGAACTTGATACGCTGGGAGGCTTGCTTCCCAGCGTCTTTTTTTATCTATGAATTGGCAAATTGCGCCGCATGCATTCTGCTATACATGCCATTGCTCGCCATCAAAGCCTGATGTGTGCCGCTTTCAACAATCTTGCCCTGCTGCATCACCACAATCCGGCTGGCGTTTTCGATGGTAGAAAGCCGGTGGGCAATCACCAGCGTAGTGCGGCCTTGCATCAGGTTTTCTAGTGCGTCTTGCACCTTGCGTTCGGATTCGGTATCTAGCGCGCTGGTGGCCTCATCCAAAATCAAAATCGGTGCGTCTTTATATATAGCGCGGGCAATGGCGAGGCGTTGGCGCTGCCCACCAGATACACGCATGCCATTTTCGCCCAGTAGCGTATTCATACCATCTGGCATGGCATCGATAAATTCTAAGGCATGCGCTGCAATGGCCGCTTGACGTACACGCTCCAGATTGACTTCACTACCGTAAGCAATATTAGCGATTACCGTATCATTAAATAGAATCACATCTTGCGAAACGAGGGCGATTTGCTGACGCAGGTTGCCAAGCTGGTAATCGGCTAGTGGCACGTTATCGATTAATATTTGCCCCGCATTCAGCTCATAAAAACGCGGCAATAGATTCGCCAGCGTGGTTTTACCGCTGCCCGAGCTGCCCACTAGGGCGATAGTTTCACCTGGCAGAATATCGAGTGAGATGCCATCAAGTGCCGCTTTGCCATCGTCTCCATAGGCAAACTGAATGTCTTGCAAAGAAATTGCCCCTTGCACGCGGGGGAGTTGGTGCTGGCCCTGATTGGCTTCTGGCAGCTCATCCAAAATAGCAAACACCGATTCTGCAGCAGCGAGGCCTTTATGCAGGCTTTCATTAATTTTGGTTAGATTTTTGATGGGTTGTTGCAACATCATCATCTGCACCATAAAAGCTACAAACGACCCTGCCGTCAGCGCACCACTTTGTGCTCGCAAGCTGGCGTAATACACAATGACAGCCAAAGTAACGCCGATCAAAAACATAATCAGCCCAGAGTTAGTGCTGGATGTGATGGCCTGCTTGACGGAAAGAAGGCGCACATTGTTATTGGTCTTGCCAAAACGGTTGGTCTCGTAAGAAAAACCGCCAAAGATTTTAATCATGCGCTGACCAGATAAGCTTTCATCCAAGATTTGTGTCATCTGCCCCATCGCTGCCTGCGTTTCTCTTGAAAGCCGACGTTGGCGCTTACCCACTACGCTGATGCTGATGGCTACACCTGGCAGTAAAATAAGGCAGAGTAGGGTGAGCTGCCAATCCAAATACAGCATATAAATAATAAGGAATACGAGGAAAAGCGAGTCTTTAACCAGTACCGTTAGCACTTTTGTGCCTGCGTCCATAATCTGGTTGACGTCATAAGTGACTCGGGATAACAAAACGCCAACCGAGCTTTGATCGTAAAACTTAACCGGCAGGCTAAGCAGACGGCTGAACATTCTGCTGCGTAAATTGTGCATTACCCGAGATGAAATCCACGCGCTGGTGTAATCATTCCCAAAGTTTGAAACCAGCCGCAGCATGGCCAGCCCCAGAATTTGGGCTGGTAAAATCCACACCTGGCTTTTGGCCAGCGCTGAAGTTTCGGCGGATGACTGCAAGTTGTTATCTACCAGCGGTTGTAATAAGCCACCCAAGGCCACATCCACTGCTGCGGCTACCGCAAGGCAAACCACAGAGATAGCGACGATTTTCCAGTAAGGGCGAATTTCGCCCAGGATGCGCATGTAAAGAGCTCGATTATTCATCGCGGACATCGGCGTACCTTGTTCAGGTTTTTCGGACAGGGGCGGATTATACGCTGTAGCTGGCCGTTCATGGGCGGGAGGAATTTGCCCTCTTGGGCCGGGGAATTTAATGCCCATGATGGAGGGATCTACTTTAGTCCTATCAACTTAGGCAGATATTATGGTTCTGCTGCGCTATCGCAAGCATTGAATTATCGTAGGGCGGGTGAAACCCGCGTGTTTTTCAGCATCGCTCGCGGGTTTCACCCGCCCTACAAAAACATTTCGCTTAAGTTGATAGGATTGGGGTGCAACCCGCGTATTTGTTTAACATTGCTCGCGGGTTTCACTCATCCTTAGAATAACATTTCGCTTAATGTTAGGAGGATTGGGGTCTATTCATTCTCTTCCCATTTTAATAACTCACAAATCCCCATATCTGCTTTGCAATAGAGCCGCAATCACCGGTGCTACCGTTTCGGTGCGAAAGATTCTAGGCCCAAGGATCAGCGGCGTGTAACCAGCGGCCACAGCCAGAGCCTCTTCGGCATCAGAAAATCCACCTTCCGGGCCGATTAACACGGCGGCGCTACGGGCGGTGGCGGGCAGCTCGTTTTGCTTGATTGCGCCTATCGGCGAGAGCAAGAGTTTAAGTTCGGCAGCTTGTGCCAGTGCTTGCTCAAACTTGATGGCAGGCAAAATGACCGGCACTCGAGTACGGCCACATTGCTCGCAGGCCGATACTGCAATGGCTTGCCAGTGGGCGAGGCGTTTTTCGGCTCGCTCACCGCTAAGGCGCTGCTGGCAATACTCGGATATCACCGGCTGAATACGGCTAACACCCAGCTCGCTGGCTTTTTGGATGGTGTAATCCATACGATCACTGGCCGAGATGGCCTGAACCAGCGTGAGATCCAGCGGGGATTCCCTATCTTGCTCGTCCCAAGCTAAGACTTCGACAGCCACATGGCGCTTGCCCATTTCGGTGACGCGCGCGGCGTATTCTCCGCCTTGCCCATTAAATAAAATAATGTCGTCATCAGGCTGCAAGCGCAGCACTTGTACATGACGGGCAACACTTTCTGGCAGGTTAAAGCTAAGTCCAGCGGCCAGCGGCATATCAAGGAAAAATCTAGGCATATCCACCTCGTACATTTGAGGACTTGGTATACCGCAAGGCGGCATTGGATTCAAGTACTGGCGGGGATTTGGCCTGATCTGCTAGGGGCAGAAAATCAAGCTGCGCCCTGAGCATGCCCTGCGTTTGAGTACGATGTATTGATTAAGTACAAATTTAATACAATGTTTATAAGCCTCATGACATCAAATTGAAGCAGAATATGCTGATGGCCTGTGTGGCATTATTCCGGTGCTTAATTATTTAACCCCTTTTGAAAGAAGCCTCCCTGTATGTGGATAACCAAGGTAAGTATCAAGCATCCCGTCTTTGCAACGATGGTGATGTTGGCGCTGCTGGTATTGGGTATGGCCTCCTATGGCTTGCTGCCGGTGGAGCGGATGCCGCCCGTGGCGAGTCCGCAGGTGTTTGTGCAGCTGAGTTATCCGGGCGCGTCCCCTGAGGCGATTGAAAACGATTTGATCAAGCCGCTAGAAGAGCAGATCAATACCGTGAATGGGGTGAAGCACATCTGGGCCACGGCGCGTGAAGGCTCGGCCTTTATGAGTGTGGAGTTTCGCATGGATGCGAACTCGGCCAATGGCTTGCAAGAAATCCGCGACAAAGTGGCCTTGATTAAACCTAGTTTCCCTAAGGAAGCCAAAGATCCTTTGGTCTTAAAGGCAGATATTAGCGGTGAAGATGAGCCGGTCGTGCAGCTGGCACTGCGGTCCGGCACGCTCAGCCTACGTGAGCTGAGCATGTTGTCCGAGCAGGTGGTGGTGAAGCGTTTACGCACCGCCCCTGGCGTGGGCAGTATTAATAGCAATGGCTTGGTCAATCGCCAAATTCAACTGCGTCTGCGCCGTGATGCACTCAATAGCTATGGGCTGGGCGTTGATCAGGTGATCAATGCCGTGCGCGAAGCCAATCAAGACGTGCCAGCGGGCCGTATTGTGAGCGGTGATCATGAGCAATTGGTGCGCCTTGAAGGCAAGATCAAAGACCCTAAGCAATTTGGCAAAATCATTGTGGCGCGCCAAGCCAATACACCGGTTTATCTGGAACAAGTGGCCGATGTGATTGATGGCGAGCAAGAGCGCACTTCGATCTCGCGCCTTGATGGGCAGGCGGTGATTAGCTTAGATATTTTCCCGATTCAAGGCAGCAATATTGTTGCACTGGGCGATGGCGTAAAGGCGGTGGTAGAGAAGATGAAATCTTCCTTACCTCTAGGGGCCGAGTTGACCATAGTGCAGGCTAATTCTGATGAAATTAAAAGTGCGCTGAATGATACAAAAATCACGATTTTAGAAGGCGGGATTCTCACCACGCTGATCGTGTTTATGTTTCTGCATTCATGGCGCAGCACAGTAATTACCGCCTTAACCCTGCCAATCTCCGTGATTGCGACGTTTATTGTGGTACACGCCTGCGGTTTTTCTTTGAATATGCTGACGCTGATGGCGTTGAGTCTGTCGATTGGCTTATTGATTGATGACGCGATTGTGGTGCGGGAAAACATTGTCCGCCACTTGGGCATGGGCAAAAATCACTTTCAGGCTGCCCATGACGGCACCGAAGAAATTGGTTTGGCGGTGATGGCCACTACCTTTGCCATTGTGGCGGTGTTTGTGCCGGTGGCGTTTATGCACGGCATTATCGGGCAGTTTTTCTTTCAGTTTGGGATTACCGTCACGGTGGCGGTGTTGGTTTCACTCTTTGTCAGCTTTACGCTTGACCCGATGTTGTCTTCGCTTTGGCACGATCCTGAAGGCGATCGCTTTAAAAATTGGCCGCGTATGGGCCGATTTATGGCGGCTTTTGAGCGCCAAATTGAAAAGCTACACGATGTGTACGGGCGTTTTCTGGCTTGGTCTTTGGGTAAACGAAAAACAGTGTTGGCGGCGGCTTGTGTGTTTTTTCTGGGGAGCCTGTTTTTACTGCCGCTTATTGGTACAGAGTTTGAGCCCAAGCAGGATAAAGGCTTGGTGCGTATGCAACTCAATACGCCGATTGGCTCTAGCTTGGCGTACACCGACGATAAGATGAAGCAGATTGAAGTCTCTTTAAAGTCATTTAAAGAAATTGCGACGGTGCAAACGACGGTGGGCGTGCAAAACAGCAAAAATATGGCGGAAATAACGCTTAAATTGGTCGAGCGCAAAAAACGTAGATCTCAAGACGATATTGAGAACGAAATTCGTAAGGTGATTGGTCGCATCGCGGGTGTCGAGCTATCGGTGGGCGGTTGGAAGCCGATCTTTATTACGGTATTTGGCCCAGATCCAAGCAAACTTACCCAAATCACCGGCGATTTAATGAAGAAAATAGCCAAAATCCCAGGTGTGATCGATCTTGAAAGCAGCGAGAAAGACTTCACTCCAACGGTGGCGATCAAAATTGATAATGAAGCAGCCAATGATTTAGGCCTGAATAACGCTCAGATTGGTAGCGCATTACGCTCATTAATTTCTGGCGAAACCATCAGCCATTATTTGGGCAGCGATGGGCAAAACTATGATGTGGTGGTGCAATTGGCCGAACAAGACCGTCGCACGGCTGCAGATTTGGGCGATTTGTATTTAAGCAGCAGCAAAACCAATAGTGATGGCTCGCCTAAGCTCGTGTCTTTGCGCCAAGTAGCTAGCCTAGAGCCAAGCAGCAGCTCCCAGCAATTAAAACGTCTTGATATGCAACGCCGTATTTCGCTGTATGCCAATGTGCAAGGCCGCCCTAGCGGCACGGTGAGTGGTGAAGTGCAAGCGCTGCTGGATAAAACCGAATTACCGGCTGGCTATTATTTTGGAGCGGGTGGCCAGCAGGCCGAGATGCAAGAAGCGTTTACGGCTTTTATGGGCGCAATTGGCTTAGCACTGATCTTTATTTACTTTGTTTTAGCTTCGCAATTTGGCAGCTTTTTGCAACCGCTGGCGATTATGGCGTCCCTGCCATTCTCACTAACTGGCGCTTTATTAGCCCTATTTCTAACCGGAACCACCATCAATTTATTCTCGATGATTGGATTTATGATGCTGCTGGGTTTGGCGGTTAAAAACGCGATTCTCTTGGTGGATTTTGCCAACACCGCCAAGCGAGCGGGACAGACGGTAAAAGAAGCCTTACTTTTGGCAGGGCAAGTGCGTTTGCGCCCGATCTTGATGACTACGGCGGCGATGATTTTTGGCATGTTGCCGATGTCGCTGGGCTTGGGCGAGGGCGGTGAAACACAGGCTGCAATGGGTAGAGCGATTATTGGCGGGGTGATTTCTTCCACAGTGCTGACCTTGATTGTGGTGCCGATTTTATACGCCTATCTGGATGGCTGGGCCGTTAAACGTCAAGCGCGTAAGGCGCTGAAACTAGCGGCGATTTCCGCATAAATTGTAGTGTTCAAAGATGATTGCACTGAACCTTATTAATCAGGAATAAATGCGATGACTGTATTTAAAAAAAGAAGTATTGGCCTGGGCTTATTGTTTGTGGTGCTGGCTGCGGGTGGCGTGGCGTTTACTCAGGGCAAGGCGAAAGAGAGCAAGACAGAAGACAAAAATGCCCCACGTAAATTGGAGTTTGCAGCCGCAGATTTAGCCGTGGTTACGCTGCGGCCCTTGGATCAATCCATTCCTATTAACGGGGCTTTGCAAGCGGTTAACCATGCCGCGCTGCGCTCTAAAGTATCGGCCCAAGTCGATCAAGTTTTGGTGCGTGAAGGCGAGGAAGTCAAAGCGGGGCAGATCTTGGCGCGCTTTGATGCCAGCAATATTGCGGCGCAATTAAACGAGCGGCAAAGCAATCTGGAAATGGCCAAGGCTGAGCTAAACCTTGCAGAAAAAACCCACGGCAAGAATCTCACTTTGCAAAAGCAGGGTTTTATTTCTGGTAATGCCTTTGATAGCAGCTCCAGCAGCCTAACCGTCAGCCAAGCCAAATTAAAAGCCATGCAAGCACAGGTCGCCGTCGCCAAAAACGCCATGGACGATATGGTGCTACGTGCGCCTATTGGTGGGCAGATCAGCAAGCGCTCTATACAGCCAGGTGAAAAGGTCGATCAAAATTCCGAGTTATTTAATATCGTCGATTTATCTGCCATGGAGCTGCAAGTAGCCGTGCCCGCCAACCAGATCGCCCATGTATCGGCAGGCCAGCAAGCGACGTTTCAAGTCGATGGCTTTAACGGCAAAGTATTTAATGGCACGGTTCAGCGCATCAATCCAGAAGTAGAGAAAAACTCCCGCGCCATTACCGTGTTTATCGCGGTGAAAAACCCTAACGGCGCTTTGCGTGGCGGCATGTTCGCCAAAGGCCTGCTTGCACTTGGGCAATCGCAAGCCAAACTCACCATTCCCAATAGCGCCGTACTCGGTGGCTCAACCGATCCTTATGTTTACCTGCTTGCCAATGGCAAGATTGCTCAGAGCAAAGTGAAGCTAGGCACCAGCGACGAGCGCAGCGGCCTAGTAGAAATCACAGCAGGCCTGAATGCCGGTGCCAAAGTGCTGGCTAGAAAAATGGACGGTATTAAGCCGGGGATGGTAGCGACTGCGGTGGGGGGGTGAGTTATCTCATTCCTAAGGTATCTGCTAATCCGAGTCTAGTGGCGTTTGCTTGAGGTGTTTTTTATGGTTAAGTATTTAATGCTATTTGTATTTTTATCAGCCAATGCCTTGGCTGCTAACGTTGGGGTGCAAGAAAAAAAACTGGAAGATAGCCAGCGCAGTTTGTTGCTGCGGCTTTGGTACCCGACAGATAGCTCGGTACAGATGGAACCATTATTAAAAACTGACACAGTTTTTAAATCGCCGAACGCGGTGCAAGATGCCCCATATGGTTTGGCGACTCGCCCTCTTATTTTGTTGTTGCATGGTTTGAATGGAAGCTGGGTTAATCTTGCTTGGTTGGCTGAAAGCCTGGCAGGGAAGGGCGCACTGGTGCTTACGTTAGATCATCCTGGAACATCGTTCAAAAGCCGAAATAATGTAGAAACGCCTCGCCTTTGGGAGCGACCTAAGGATATCAGCCGCGCAATCAGCCTATTGCTAGATGACCCTATTTGGAAAGCACGGATTGATCAGCACAAAATCACAGTGATTGGGCATTCTATGGGGGGCTATACAGCTTTGGCGTTGGCCGGAGCACGCTTCAATACCGACCAGTTTCTACAGAGCTGCCAGCAATATCCCTTATTTGCAGATTGTCGCTGGTATATGGCACAGCATGCCGCAGGCAGTCAGCAAGATATGGAATCTGATTTACACGATGCTCGGATTAGCGCAGTAGTTTCTTTGGATTTAGGCTTTGTTGGGGGGATGGATAGGTCAAGTCTAAAGAAGATTAAGATTCCGATTTTGGTCTTAGCTGCAGGGGATCAAGAGCCTTCTTTACCTTCACAATATCAATCACGCTTGCTAGTGAAGTCATTAAGGAAAGTGGAGTATTTTGAGTACTCAGATGCCAGTCATTTTAGCTTTATTGCTAAGTGTAAGGAAGGAGCGCTGGATTTACTAAGAGAAGAAGGGCCTAGTGAAGAAGTTATTTGTCTGGATTATCAGGGCCGTTCACGTAGTGAGCTGCATGAAGAAATCGCTGGTGCTATTAGTACATTTTTAAATAAGCAAGCCTTGCTACCGAGGCAAAATTAAAGCCAGTAAGACTTGTTGTCTTGTGTGTGAGCACATGTGTCTACAGGTGAAAATATCTCTTTGTCATCCCTGTGTGGGCAAGGTAAAGCGCCTTGCCCACCCTAAACATTGCTTAGATTGTTTAAACCGACGTCTCCGCACTCGCTGGCCGTAATGCTTGCCAGTCCATTTTACGGGTAAGGATCATTACGCAGCTGAGTAAGCCAAATAGCGTGATGCTGCCCATCAGTAGCGCCATATCTTCTGATTGCAAGATGCCATAGAGCAGGCCGTATAGCGCGGCTAAAACGGTAGCAAACCCCAGCCCTCGTTGCCATGCGGCCAGTACAAAACTCACGTAATAGCCTAGCAATAACACCGATGCGGCTGCGGCGCTCCAATACGCCTTGGCAAAGCCTAGGTGTTCAGAGAGCGATAATGTCAGCAGGAAAAACAGGGCTAAGGCCGCGCCGACTAATGCGTATTGCACGGGGTGGATTTCGATTCGTCTTAGTAGCGCCATTAAAAACACTGCGCCAAAAATCACTAGCACAAATAATTCGGCATATTTAATCGTGCGCTCGTTTAAGACATATCTGTCTACAGGATCAACAAGGCGTAATCCCAGTGAGGCGGAAGAGCATTCGGAGCCGCTGCATTTGCTGGTTTGCGCGCCGCCAGTGGCCAACTGGCTGGTTTGCCAACGTGCGCTAAAGCCTTGAGCCGTTACGCTACGCTCTACCGGCGCAAAGTTGCCGCTAAAGCTAGGGTGCGGCCAGTTGCCAGCAAGGGCCACATGGCTTTCTTTGCCGACCGGCTCGATCAGCAATTGCGTGGTGCCGCTGAGTTTTAGATGGAGTTTGAAATCCAGCGATTGCGCATTGTCGGGCAGGCTCACCATGGCATGCACGCCGTTGCCGAGATTAGTTTTGGCGATTTGAATCGGTGCTGCCGCTGCAACAGCTGCAGCACTGTCTTCGCTGTTTTCTGAAGTGTTGACCGAGGTATGCGTTCCGATGGCGACTTGGGCAGTGCCCGGTTCAAAGTTCAGCGTATCGGCCGCCAGCGTGCCGCCCATATTTTGAATACCACGTACATCCGATAAGCTGAGCACCAGATATGGCTTGCCCCAATGGCTGCTGATTTTTTCACGGCTGGAGCTAGGATGTTGTTCGTAGCTTGGGAGCGGGGCCAAGGCAAAGCGCCCTGATAGGATTAAATCACTGCGGTAAATGGGCGCTTCAAAAATGCCGCGTTTCAGGCTTTCTACCGCCAATTGCCCTGTAGCCGAAAATTGCTCGGGGCTAATGATGATATTGCGGCTGCTTGTGCTGTCTTCCCAAGCGCTGACTTTGCCTTGAGGCGTGGTTTGCTCGACTAATTTGCTGGTGGTTTCGGTGAGGGGGAGCACTAGAAATGGCCCTTTCACCGTTTGCTCGCCGGCACTAAATTGTGAAATTTCTTGGCGCACTTCCTGAGCCCGCTGCTGTCGCTCAAAAACCAAATGCCGCACTAAATTTAAAACAAATAGCATCCCCAACATCAGCAGGCCGATAGTAATGATTTTCCACTTTAACTTCATGATATTCCCCTGTGCGCTTGTGTGATGGGGCATTGTGAACGGCTGATGTGGAGGGAAAATGCGGGGAATGTGGAGATTGTGTGGAGATGGGGTTTATTTGCTGGAAGGGCTACTTGCCGAAAGAGATGGAACACCCTGTTGGTGAAGTTGTTCAATCGCAGCGTTACTTAATTTTTCACGTTTTTCGCTGTCTTGCATTTGCAGATAAAGCCACGCAAACATTGAAAAAGCAATTGTAATAAGAGAGCCAATTAAACCTGCAATTACATTTTCGGCAATTGATCGTCCCCAGCCTTTATTGACCGTTTGGACAATTTTGTCATCGCGTAATCGCGCGACTTGTTGTTGGATTTCTACTGCGGCGACTTGATCTACAATTTCATTTACTTCGCGCTCGGCTCGTTCGCGGTATTCGAGAATTTTTTGAGGACTTTTGGCAAAACTATGAAACTGATCGAGGGGAGGTTCTGTACCGTTATTATTGGTTTTAAATGTCTCTATCCAATTGATTTTTTCTTCTTTGTAAAACGTGTACGCCACACGACCGACAAAGTCTTGAGGGTCTTGGACTAAGTCGGTGTAGATACGATGATTATTCATTGAATGCGCTTAGCCGATGGTGGCGTGCGTGCGGGTAATGGCGGCAAACGCTTGGTTGATTTGGCTTTCTGAGTAGCGAGTTTGCAAGATCTCAGCCCTGACTTTTTCGGGTAAAGAGTAATCAGCCATCCGTTTACCTTCTACACGGTCTTGGTTTACCCGGCGGATCGTCGCTAATGTCACTGTTAATTTAAGCATTGTCGATGCTCCCCGTATTAAGTATTGCAAGATGGACGTTTAAGCGTTGTCTTTGCAATTTTAGCTTTTTATGCCTGATAAACAAAGGCTTTTCTATTGGGAATTATTTTTTTAATGGCAAATCTGCTTGTCTGTTAAGCACTGGTAGTTCAATCCATCGGCAAACAAACCCTCGCCACCACGCCTCCCTCTGCATGATTCACCAGGTTCAGACTCCCACCATGCAATTCCAGCATAGTGCGGGTAAGGGCAAGCCCTAGGCCGGTGCTTTTTTGGCCGGTGGTGGGGCGGGGCAGGGAGTAGAAGCGCTCGAACAGTCGGCTGAGGGCGTAATCGGGGATGGGCTCGCCTTGGTTGTGGATGGCAATTTGCAAGCTTTGCGCATCAATTGTCAGCCCGATATGGATCTGGCCGTGCTCAGGGGTGAAGTCCAGTGCATTTTGCAGCAGATTTCTGATGGCTTGGGCGAGTAAAAACGCCTCACCGTGGATAATGGCGCTGGGCCACGGCGCGTGCAGCATTTGCCGTGTACCGGCTTGTGGGCTGAGCGCGTTGATGACTTCATTGAGCAGTTTGGCGATATCCACCGGCTCAGCGTCTTTCAGGCCGTGCCTCGCTTCTAGCGTGGCGAGTTGCAGTAGGCGGTCGACAATTTGCTGCATACGCGCGGTTTCTTGGCGAATATGGCCGGTAAAACGGCTGTGATCGCTCTCTTTAAGCGCTAAGCCTTCTTCAAACAAAATTTCTGCCGCACCGCGTATACCTGCCAGAGGTGATTTCAGCTCGTGGGTGAGATCATGCACATAGTTTTCTATATAGGCTTTGCCTTCCAAGCGTTCCCGCATCGTGCCCAGTGCAGTGGCCAAGGTGGTCAGTTCGCGATTGGCGGTAAAGGTGGGCACGGGCACGGTCTGCCCCTCGCTCACGGCCAGTGCAAAGGCTGTGAGTTTGTTAATACCTCGGCTTAGCCACCATGAAAATAGCGTTCCAATCACTAAACCAATGGCCAGTAGCAAAAGGCCAGCTCGCCAGAGTTTATTTTCGCTGCGATCAATAAAAGGCTGCATGGCCCAATTAGGGCGGGCGACGGTGAGCACACCCACAATCTCTTTGCCCTTGGTAATTGGGGCGGCGACGTGCATCACGGTAGATAGCTCATTTTTTGGATCGGCCAGCGAGCTGCGTGCACCGTATTGGCCGCGCAGCGTCAGGTAAACATCGCGCCACTGGCTGTAATCCTGACCCAGCGCTTGGCCGGTTGAATCCATAATCACCTTGCCATGGGCATCGGTGACATACACGCGCAGAAAGGTTTTATCGCGCGGCACGCCCCAGACTTTGGCTTGCGGATTTCTTTCGGCAAACAGCTTAATCGCCTTGGCAAAGCGGCCCGCATCGAGGCGCCCAGCCACAAAATCAGGCTGTATTAGCTCGGCCAGCAGATTGGCGGTATCGACCAAGACTTCTTCGCTGGATTGGCGTACCGCCGGTTTGATTTCATCTCTTACGAGGCTAAGCACATAGGCTGCCAGCAGGCTGACCAGCAAGAAGTAGCCAAAGAAAATCCGCAGTGAAAAGCGCATTAAACCTGCTCCAACGCATAGCCAAAGCCACGGTGGGTGGCGATGGGGTCGTGATCGGGCCGCACCACCCGCAATTTGGCACGCAGGCTTTTGATATGGCTGTCGATGGTGCGCTCGAAGCTATCTTCGGCGGCTTCACCGAGCGCATCTAGCAATTGGGCACGGCTAAATACCTGGCCGGGATGGGCGAGTAGGGTGATGAGCAGGCGGTATTCTGATGGGGTAAGCGTCAGATTATTACCCGCGTATTGAACGCGTTTGGCATGGGCATCGTGTACAAACAGGCCGTTATGGATGGCA
This sequence comes from Pseudomonadota bacterium, assembly GCA_026399755.1. Taxonomy (GTDB): domain Bacteria; phylum Pseudomonadota; class Gammaproteobacteria; order Burkholderiales; family Chitinibacteraceae; genus Iodobacter. Next base: position 71,944 of record JAPLQI010000045.1, on the reverse strand, counting down.
GAATGGCTGATGGAAGTGGCGGGGCTGCTGCGCTTTAAAATGGCTTTGACTCTTGCGGCGACTTCGCGCGGGCTAAAGGGCTTGAGCACATAATCGTCCGCGCCTAATTCCAAACCTAAAATCCGATCGAATTCCTCGCTTCTGGCGGTGAGCAGTAGCACGGGTAGCTCGCTATGGCGGCGCAGGCGTTTTAGCACTTCCAGCCCGCTATCGTCGGGCAGGCCAATATCTAAAATCAGCAGATCAGGCTTTTGCGACTGAATCGCCGCCTCGCCTTCACTCGCTAGGCTGTAGCAGCTCACGCTAAAGCCTTCTCGCTCCAGCGCAAAGCGTAGCGTATCGGTGATGGCCGCTTCGTCTTCGATCAGGATGATGGATGACATAAGTGAGATCGCTCTTATTGGATGGTCTTGATTGTAAGTGACTTTGTGCCGCGGTTGTCAGCGTATTTCCTGCTATGCTGCATTGCAGCATAAATTTAATCTCCCTGCTTTAAGCTATGGCTTATGGGGCTGCATCAAACGCTGGCGGTTTGAACACCGCATTTGCAAGGTTTACGCTGCAGAGGGCTGGCTATGACTAAGAAAGTGATTAATCTTGCTTTGCAAGGTGGTGGTGCGCATGGCGCATTTACTTGGGGCGTGCTCGATGCCTTGCTTGAAGACGGGCGCATTAAGTTTGAGGGCGTCAGCGGCACCAGTGCGGGGGCGATGAATGCCGTGGTGCTGGCGCAGGGCTTGATGGATGGCGGCGCGAGCGGGGCAAGGTTGGCGCTGGATCAGTTTTGGCAGTCGCTAGCCAATAGTATGCCGAGGGATTTAGGCCAAGGCGACGGTGCAGGCATCAGCTCGGTGACCAAGGCAATGCAGCAGTGGACGCGTATTTTATCACCTAGCCAAATGAATCCTTTTGATTTAAATCCGCTACGTGATTTGGTTACAAATCAAATTGATTTTGCCGCTTTGCAAAAGCATAGCCCGGTTAAATTATTTATTGCCACGACGCATGCTAATTCAGGCAAGTTAAGGATTTTTCAAAATCATGAAATGAGCACGGATGTGATTTTGGCCTCTGCTTGCCTGCCTACGATGTACCGCAGCGTATTAATCGATGGAGAGCCTTATTGGGATGGTGCTTATTCGGCTAACCCAGCGGTGTTCCCATTATTTGATCACTGTGATGCTTATGATATTTTGCTGATTTTATTGCAGCCCCTATTTCATGACGCCACGCCTGATTCTGCTAGAGAGATTCAAAGCAGGATTATAGATATCACGTTTCAATCGGGTTTTTTACGTGAGATGCAAATGTTTACTCGGCTAAAAGCGCATCGGCCATTATTTACTTGGTCTAAATTAGATCGGGATATGGCCCGTACTCATTTTCATTTGATTGAGGCGGATTTAGCACAATTTGATGCCGAATCTAAATTAGCAGTGAATCTAAAATTCTTTTCCACGCTCAAAGACCTAGGGCGAGAGGCGGGGCAGAAATGGCTGGCAGCCCATCATCTCAAGCTGGGTAAGTCGTCCAGTGTGAATTTGGCTGAGGTATTTGCTTGATTGCTGGCGTGGCTTGAGTCGAATTGGAGGGGGAAGGGAGATTTGTGCCTAATTTTGCCATTTACCAAGGCAATGAGGCGAAAGTAGCCTTGTTGCTGCATAATGTGCATTAACTCAACAACAAAAAAGGATAGGAGTTTCTTGAAACTCCGGATATGGGCAGTAGTATCTTATTGATTATTCTCGCTTTTCTGCTTGTGCTTCTTAACGGCTTTTTTGTGGCCGCAGAGTTTGGTTTAGTTAAATTACGCTCTACTCGTGTCAAAGCCATTGCCAAAACAATGGGCTGGCGCGGGCGTATTTTACTGAAAGTGCATGGCGATTTAGACGCTTACCTTTCAGCTTGCCAACTCGGTATTACCCTCTCATCCCTTGGTCTTGGTTGGATTGGTGAGCCTGCTTTCGTTCAGCTACTGGAGCCATTATTTGGTGCTCTCGGTATTGTGAATGCAGCCTTGGTGCATACCATAGCCTTTGCCGTGGCCTTCTTTATTATTTCTTATCTGCATATTGTGGTGGGCGAGCTGGCCCCCAAATCCATGGCGATTCGTATGCCGGGTAAAGTCAGTATGTGGACAGCGGTGCCGCTGTATTGCTTTTACTGGCTGATGTATCCGGCAATTTGGGTGCTCAATCACAGCTCCAACTGGCTGCTGCGTAAAGTAGGTTTAGATGCAACTCCCGGGCACGACAGCCATTATTCTTCTGACGAGCTCAAGCTGATTTTGCGCACCTCTCAGTCCGATGATCAATATTCTGAAGACGATTGGCGTGTGTTGGCGCAGGCACTGGATTTCCGCGACTTGGATGTGGCCGATTTAATGCACCCATTTAGCGAAGCAGTGGCCCTATCTGCCAGCGCTGATATTGAAACCAGCTTAGATAAAATTGTTCAGCACCGTTATAGCCGTTATCCCTTGTTGGACGAAAACGGCCATGTGCAGTCGGTGCTCCATTTAAAAGATATTTTCTTTGCCATGCGTAAGGGCGAGATGCCGGAGCGATTGGATAAGCTGGCGCGTCCGGTGCAAACCGTATCGCCGCGTTTATCTGCGTCTGAATTGTTTAAGCGCTTTCAGCATGGTGCCCCCCACTTTGCCGTGGTGGCGTATCAAGACGGCCAGCCCTTAGGCTTTATCACCTTAGATAATTTGCTTGGTGCTTTGGTGGGCGAGATTCGTGACGAATTCCGCCAGGCACAGAATGAATGGTCCAAGATGGATGATGGCTCGATGATCGGTAAAGGCAGCTTAACCATCTTTACCCTAGAGCGTGCCTTGGGCATTGATATCGAAGACACCGATGTGGATTCGGTCGGCGGCTTGATCATGCAGCAGCTGGGCGATTTGCCCACGGAAGGTCAGCGTATTGAGTTCGACCACTTCGATGCCGTGGTCAAAAAAATGAATGGGCCAAGGATAGTGTTGGTGAGAATTTATCCGCGGGAAATGGTGAGCTGATCGTGAGCCATCTATTGCTATTCGCTTAAGTAAAATCAGCGTAGCCCTATATTTATGCAAAAGGGTATTGGGTTACGCGATATTGCCTATATAAGCCTATAGGCATTAAGTTAATCCAAAGATATGCGCTGATTTTTTCGTAGGGCGGGTGAAACCCGCCGTTCTCGTGGCACTTCATACCAAAGTCTGACGGGTTTCATCCGCCCTAAGTATTGATGCAAAGCTTGCAAATGAACGGTTATGGGCATAGCAATACCTAACTTGATGCCTATAACGCGATATGGCTGCTAAGCCAAGCTACTGATTATCTATTTTGATCTTCCGCCGAATTGCTCGGCAGTGCCATCTCCCTAGTATCTTCCTTTTTTCCCTTCACCGATTCTGTTGGCCCCTTTTGCTATTGAGCTCGGCTCAAGCACCCTGCTGGCTATTTCTTATTTAAAGTTTGCATCCTCGTTTTTTAGGAGATAAGCCATCCGTGCTTCCTGGTTGTGGGATGGCGGCAACTAAACACAAATACTCAGATATAAAAATAAAGAGTGGATTTCTTTAGCGCTCACCCTGCGCTCATACGCGAGCTTTCCTGACCAGAACGCGAGGCCGAGGTGGGGATTGGGCGTTTGAGGCGATTTTATCGTATGTGCGGAATCGTACAGACATTGCAATCGCTTGCGAGTGACACTTGAATTCTGCGACCCAAAGCAGTGTAAGGGTGTGGATATGTTTACGGTTGATGCGACCGAATGATTCTTTTTGCCGCAATTTTTTTAAGCCAGCTGAAATATTTTTTTCCAAATTAATAACGAATAACCATGAAAAAGTTGAACCTAACCGCACTTTCAATCACATTATTTCTTGGCGTAAGTACTAGCGCTATCGGTGATGCGATGTTGAAGCCAGACTACAAAGCCGCCAAGGAGGATATTTCGGTTGCGTATAAGTCAGAGCAAGCTACTTGCAAACCGATAACAGGCAATGTCAAAGATGTTTGTAGCGAAGAAGCCAAAGGCCGTGAAAAGGTCGCCAAAGCTGAACTTGAGGTGAAAAACAACCCTAGCGACAAGCATCAATACGACTTGCGGATGGCGAAGGCGGATGCTGTATATGCCGTAGCTAAGGAAAAGTGTGATGACGCCTCCGGCAATGCCAAAGACGTTTGCCGCAAGGAAGCAAAGGGCGCATACGTTAGCGCTAAAGCTGACGCAAAAGTAGCGGAAAAAACCTCGGATACTAACGCCAAGGCACGAGAAAAAAACACTGATGTCCGTAAGGGCTCGGTAACCGATAAGCAAGATGCCGCCTATGCCACAGCGAAGGAAAAATGTGATGCGCTGTCTGGCGACACCAAGATGAATTGTCTCAATGAAGCGAAGAGAATCAACGTACAACATTGAGTGTAATTTGAAACGGCCCCTCTTTTTAGGGGGCCAATTTCAATAGAAATGAGATCGGATATGTAGTTTGCGCAAAAGGCTAGGTCATCGAAAACTCAGATGATATTGACGTGCTGCAACACGTCAAAGGCCGTAAATTGCATAGCCTTGTGCTTATCGCGCATCTGATCTCTTTCCACCCGCTTGGCGCAGCTTGCACCTTTGCTGGAATCGTGGCCTGTTAGGCCAATTTGTGTCGGCAAGTCGTTTTTAAATGCCCCCTTCTCAGCAACTGACTTACAAGTTGCTTTAGCACAAGCCGCTAAAATCCCCTCCGAGTTAAACCCCGCATCAACATCCCTTTACGCCCCGTAATGATCGCTTATCCGTCATTACCTTGGGCCTGTCTTCGTTGTTAAGCCCGTTGATACGCACATCGATCTCACGCTGCACGGGGCTTTTTCTCGCTCAGCGTAATTATGAATGGAACGCCAAGACTGATTATTATGCGATTAGGGCTTTTCAGTTTTTGCCCGCCACGTTTTAGGTAGGCCCTAGGTTATACTTGCACCAATCTTATTAATACAAAGATAGTGATGCAAGTATTAATCCTCGCCCTCCTCTTATTCAGCTTTTCTGCCAATGCGGCAACTAAGCCTTGCCGTATTGATGGCTTTGCCAGCGAAGTACAGTGCGGGCAAATTGAACGCCCGCTTAATCCTAGCCAGCCTTCTGGTCAAAAAATTCAAATTCACTATATGATTTTGCAGGCCCAAGACCGCAATAAACTCGCCGATCCCGTGTTTATGCTGGCGGGTGGCCCAGGCCAAAGTGCGATAAATATCGCCAGCTGGGCGGAAGGCCCACTCAATAAATTGCAGCGCCGCCGCGATTTAGTGTTTGTAGATCAGCGCGGCACGGGACGCTCTGCGCCTTTGGAGTGCCCAGAAACACAGGATTTAAGCAAGATTGCCGATAGCGAGGGCGCGATGCGTGAAATCAAGCGCTGCCAAGCGGTTTTGCAAAAACTACCCTATGGCGATCTGCGCTTCTTCACTACTTCGATTGCCGTGCAAGATTTAGAAGCCGTGCGTATGGCCGAGGGCTATCCGGCTATTAATTTAGTTGGCGTTTCCTACGGTACTCGTTTGGGGCTGGAGTATTTACGCCAATATCCACTAGCGGTGCAGCGTGTGGTGCTCGATGGCGTGTTGCCGCCCGATTACGCAATATCCGGCAACGACATACAAAAATCACTCGATAGCCTGTTTAACGATTGCAAGCGCGATGCCGCTTGCCAACAAGCCTATCCCCAACTGGCGCAAAACTGGCGAGAGCTGCTTGCCAGCATGCCCAAACCTACCGTACTCAAGCATCCTCGTTTAAGCACCGAGGCAACCGTGAACATGAGCCGTGATACCGTGTTGGGCATGGTGTCGGCGGTGCTGTATTCGCCGGTGAATAGCGCAGGCTTACCGTTTGCCATTACCGAAGCAAAGGCTGGGCGCTTTAATCCGCTGCTGGCACTTAGCGGGCAGACGGCTTTGCCCAATGCAGGCAAGATTTTTGCAGGTATGCATTATTCGGTTTGGTGTGCCGAGGAAGCGGGCCGCTTGCCAGTAGTAGATGATGATTTTGGCCGCTTTCGTAGTGAAACCTACCGCAAAGTTTGCGGTGTTTGGCCGCGCGGCACTGTGCCTGCGGCTTTCTATACACTGCCGAAAAGCGCTGCACCTGTATTGCTACTGAGTGGCGGGCTTGATCCGGTTACGCCGCCTCAGCACGCGACCCACGTCGCTAAAGCGCTGGGAGCCAAGGCTCGGCAGGTGGTGCTGGGCAAATCCGGCCACGGCATGCTGATGCAAAGCTGCGTGGATGATTTGGTGTATCGCTTTATAAATGCAGAAGACGCGCAAAAAGTAGACCTAAGCTGCGTAAAACCCATCCCAAGGCCTGTGGTGTGGGTCTTGCCTAAGGGATAGCCCAAGTGCAAAACCCAAACTTTGAACCACGGAGTAAAGGAGAACACGGAGGGTCACGGAGAAAATCTTGAATTGTTTTTCTCCGTGTAACTCCGTGTTCTCTGTGTCCTCCGTGGTTCAAGATTTGGGTTCTCAAAGGAATGATTCAATGTTTGTGATAGCAGCATGATTATTGTCGAGCAATTATCTAAGCAATTTGTTCGTGAAACAGCTTGGCCGCGTCGTTCTAAAAGCGTGGTGCAGGCGGTGAAGGATATTCATTTTCGCGCAGCAGATGGTGTGGTGACGGGCTTGTTGGGCGCGAATGGCGCGGGCAAGACCACTACTTTGCGCATGATTGCCGCCTTACTACCTGCGGATTCCGGACGGGTGTTGGTCGATGGTGTGCAGGTGGAGGCAGGCAAGCAGGCCACGCAAGCGAGGATGGGGGTGTTGTCTGATGCTAGGGGCTTGTACCCAAGGCTGAGCGCCCGTGAAAACATTGCTTACTACGGTGTGCTGCACGGCATGAGCCATGACGAGGCCAATGCGCGAGCCACGGCGCTGGCCGATGCGCTAGATATGCGCGCTTTGATGGAGCGCCGCTGCGAAGGCTTTAGTCAGGGTGAGAAAATGAAAACGGCACTGGCAAGGGCGTTGGTGCATGATCCGCAGAATATCATTCTGGACGAGCCCACAAATGGTCTTGATGTGTTGGCAACAAGAGCGCTGCGCGAGTTTCTGGCATGGCTAAAATCGCCAGCTGGCGGCGGCAAATGCATTCTGTTCTCGACGCATATCATGCAAGAAGTAGAGCGGCTTTGCGATCATGTAGTGATCGTGGCAGGCGGCGAAACCGTTGCACAGGGTACGGTAGCCGAGCTATTAGATCAGGCCGCAGAAAGCAATTTTGAAGACGCTTTTGTGAAACTGGCGTTTGCTTGAAAACCTTAGAACCTTAGAACCTTAGAACCTTAGAACCTTAGAACCTTAGAACCTTAGGTCTGTAGACACAGAGCACACAGAGAAAAACGAATGAGTGATGAGCTTAGTCCGCAACTTATGCGAAACGTTCTTTGTAGGGCGGGTGTAACCCGCGAGCAACGCTGAAAAGAACGCGGGTTGCACCCGCCCTACGATGATTCAATGCTTGTCGTTTCGTAGCTTGGCTTACGTGATAAATCGCTGAGTGAGGGAAACCTCATATGCAGACCAAAAACACTACTTAGTATTTTTGGTTTTCTCTGTGTGCTTCGTGTTCTCATTTAGCTCTGTGTCTACAGCTCTTTTGGATCTTTTTTAATGTGCTCTATGCCTACAGGTCTTTTTGACCCTATTTGATATCGGATATCGCATGATGATTTGGGAAATATTTAAAAAAGAATGGATTGATTCATTAAGAGACAAGCGCACCATGCTGGTGGTGATTTTGTCTTCTTTAATGGGCATGCCCTTTTTTTTATTTATCAGCTCTGAAGCTTATTCCAGAATGGATGAGCAAAACGAAAAACGCTTTATTCGCGTACTAGGCGCTGAATACGCGCCGGAGCTGGTGAATTATATTCAGCGCCAAGGCTTTGAAATTAAACCCGCCACAGCAGATTACGCCCAAAAATTGCATAGTAAGGAATACATCGAGCCAGTGCTATTTTTATCTAAAGACTTTGCCAGCCAGTTTGCCCAAGGCATTGCACCGAAGGTAGAAATTATCAGCGATTTAGCCAATAAAGATTCCCAAATGGGAGTACGGCCGGTGAAACTATTATTGCAGGGCTTTATGCAAGAAAGGGCGGGGTTAAATTTGGCATTGCGCGGTGTTTCGGCAGAAGTGTTGGCGGGATTAAAAGTAGAAGAGCGCCATCTAAGCCGCGCAAAAAATCAGCAGAGTGCTGGCTTAAAAGAAATGCTGCCCTTTATGTTTATCATGACGCTATTAGGTGTGGGCATGTATGCGGCGATTGATACTTCGGCAGGGGAGCGGGAGCGTGGCTCTTTAGAGCCCTTAATGATGAATCCCGTATCGAGCTGGCATTTTGCTTTGGGAAAATGGGCGGCGGTTGGCACGCTCACGGTTTGTGTATTGTTTTTTAATGTGATGAGTATTTTTCCCTCGCTATTTTTAATTAAAAACGAAGTATTAAAAATTGCTTTTCAATTCTCAATTAAAGACGCTTTTGTATTTTTGGCCGTGCTATGCCCGCTGGCGCTAGCCATTGCCGCCCTGCAAATCGCTGTGGCGATTAATGGTAAAAGCCATAAGGAAGCACAGGCCAGAAACTCGATGTTGATGCTGCTTGCACCGCTGGCTTTGGTGATTGGCATGTTAAAACAGGGGGCTGATCCAGTATGGTTTTCTTGGACGCCGCTCTTGGCGCAAAACCAGCTGATTATCAAAATACTGAATGGCGAAACCTTGAGCCTTGCAGAAGTGCTGATCCCCATATTGGTTTGCATCGTGATTTTGCTTGCAAGCCTGAGCTACACCGCGCAGAAAATGCGGCGAGTGGTGATGCAGTAAGAGGGCAGCAAGGTTGCCCCTGCTGCCCGTCAAGAAAATCTAAGTTGAACTCCTTTGTATAGATATCAACGTAGCAAGTGATCCACAGATCAAAATCACTCCACCCAAGCTCTGGCCCCATCCTGCCAGCATTAAACCACTGCCAATCAGCATGTAATACAGCAACCCTAGGAGTGCTCCTGCTGTGCCGATTCGGTCTTGATAGGCATGTAGCGCTGAGCTAAGAATGTTTGGAATAGCGATTCCAAAACCGGTAACGACCAAGAGCATAGGCAAGACAAAGAGGGCGCTGTGTTGTAATAGCAATACCCCGATGCCGCCTGTGATAGTCAGCACAGATGCCTGCAGTACCAGCTTAGGTGAGCGGGCTCCACGCTGGAGTAGTTGTTTATTTAAGAGCGAGCCTGCACCTGCACCCAAGGTCAAAATCAGCCCTGTATAACCGAATAAACGGGTGCTGAGGCCAAGTTGCTCAAACATAAATGGCGCTAAGCTGTAATAAGCAAACAGGCAGATATTGAATGAGGCAACCAAGAATGCAACTTGCCAAATTTGCAGATCTTTAAGCATGATCTTTGCTGTTGCTAACAGCGGAGCCGCTGCAATTTCTTTTGCCTGCTTTGTCTCTGGTAAAGCTAGAAAAGCCCAGATAAGCAATACGAGTGCTAAAGCAAATAAGCCCGTAAATACGCCTTTGTATCCAAAATGGTTGCTGAGTAGGGAGCCGCTATACATCCCAATGGCAGGGCTGATTGCTAGTGCAATACCCATTAATGAAAACACATGGGTAAGTTGCTTACCTTTAAAAAGATCCCTGAGCATGGTCTGTGTGACCACAGAACCAACTGCCGCGCCAAAGGCAGAGAGCATCCTCGCTAATAAAACATAACTAAAGTTGCTTACGCAAAGCGCGATCAAAGAGGCCACAGCATAAATGAGCAGGCCAGTCATCATGGTTGGGCGTCTGCCATAGATGTCACACATCCTTCCCCAAACAACCACACCTACAGCAAATGCTAAAAAATAGAGTGAGAGTGTCTGCGCAGCAAGCTCCGGGCTCACTGCAAAATGGTGGCCAATATCTGATAGCGCCGGGCTGTAGATGGTTTCTGCAATTTGCGGAAACATCATCAGCAGGGTGGCGAGTATTAAACTAAATGTGCGAGACATTTTTTTCTTCCTTGTTCTTAAACTTGCTGCGAATTTTATAAAAAATTCAAATGACGCATTACAATGATAAGAACAATAAATATATAGAATCGGACAAATATGGCTTATTTAGCCGTGAACGACGCTTTTAACCCTGACGAGCTTGGGGCGGCCATGGTGGGGATTGCTTCTTTGCTGGGCAATCATGATTCGGGCCTGCACCAGCATAAAATGGGGCAATTACTGTTTGCTAGGAAGGGGTGTATTCGCATCTCTTTGGATGGCTTACTTTGTTTATTGCCCTCATCAAGGGCGGCGTGGATTCCGCCGGGGATAAAGCACCGAGCAGAAATGCGGCAGGTGGTGGATTACCGCTCACTTTATTTTGATCTAGGCCAGTTCCCTGCATTGCCAAGGGAGATTCAGGTGATCGAGGTTAATGCCCTATTAAGAGCCGTACTGGAGCGGCTGGCTATGGCGGATTTTGATACCGATTGGCAGCAGGTGCGTTATGCCAATTTGCTCTCTGTATGTATTGAAGAGATGAATCAGGCTAGGCAAGAGCCTTTATTGCTGGTTTTTCCGCTGGACCGGCGAGTGTCTTGTTTGTGGGAAAACTTAGAGCAATTGCCTTTGCCGCTCAATCTGTTTGCGCAGCAGATCGGAGCCAGTGAAAAAACCGTGAGCCGTATATTTCAACGTGAAACAGGTATGAGTTATCAAGAGTGGCGGCAGCAATGGCGCTTATTACGTGCCGTAGAAATGCTGGCAGAAAAGGAGAAATTATCAGAGACGGCCAGCGCCTTGGGTTTTGCCAGTGATAGTGCGTTTATTGCATTTTTTAAAACCCGCACTGGCAAAACTCCGAGGACATATTTTAGTTAATTGCGCTGGCCAACTTAGTTGCTGCCTAAGCTGGCCTTGAGATTTTATACCAGCTCAACCACCTCATGCAGTGGCCGGCGTGGTTTCTGAGGTCTTTTTTCTGTTGCTGCATAGCCTGCAGTTACCAAAATTACGGGTATTTCATCGGCTTTAAGCGCAAATGCTTCAACAAGGGCTGGCGTATCGAAGCCGCCTATGGTTCCTGTGGATAAAACCCATGCCTTCGGCCGCAAGAATCAGCGTCATGGCGGCTAAGGATGCCGAGCGTATGGCTTCATCTCGCTGCAACTGTAGGTTTTCTGCATACGATGCATTGGCTGAGCTGACCCAGCTATCGGCAATCTCTTGCGGCAAAGCGCCTGCTTCTAGTGATGGGCGCAGCGCTGTGGCTAATTGCTGATGTGGCATTAAGCTGCCGCAAATAATAAAAGTAACCGCCGCGTCTTCTACCTGCGCTTGGCCCAAGGCAATGTCTTTTAAGCGTGCTTTGGCTGCACTTGAGCGCACGGCGATTAGCTTCCAGTTTTGGAAATGATAAGCCGATGGTGCTAGGGTGGCTAAACGCATTAGCTCGGTAATTTGGCTGTCGGCCAATAGCTTGCTGGCATCGTAGTGGCTGGTGGAGCTGCGTTGTTCGATCAGGGTATGGAGTGAGTGATTCATGCTGGGCTCTTCTTTGTGGGAAATGGGGAAAGCGTCATTGGCGGGCGAAGGGCGCTCCATTGCACGGCCAGAACGCTGGCCAGTACAGTGATAAAACCCGCCATGGATAATGGCGTCATGTTTTGGCCGAGCAAAATCCAACCTAGCGCCACAGCGGTGATGGGGCTGAGTAAGCCTAAAGACGAAGCGGCAACAGGGGAGAGGCGCGCAATGCCGCGAAACCAAAGCACATAAGCAATCAGCGCTCCAACAATAGACAGATAGGCGTAGCCAAGGATTTGCGTGGTATTGAGCACAGGCAAAGGCGCATCAAATATCAAGGCCACAGGTAGCAAGAGCAAGCCGCCTAATAAGAGCTGCCAACCGGTAAAGGCCAGCAAAGGAATTTGAGATTTCCACTGCCTTGCCAGATAAGTGCCCAGTGCCATGCAAATAGCCCCCGATAAGGCCGCAGCCATGCCGATTGAATCCCATTTTGCACCCGGCGCTAAGAGCAGCGCAGCCATGCCCAGAATACCAAATAGGCTGGCCCAAAGAGCAAGGCGTGCAGCTTGGCGGCGCTCTAGTATCCATACCAAGCCCATGATCATTAAGGGCTGCGTTGCACCCACCACAGCAGCTAGCCCTCCAGGTAGCCGGTATGCAGCAATAAAAAGCAGGGCTTGAAAAGCACCAATATTAAGTGCGGATAGGATGAGCAAGCGGCCCCACATGGCTTTGGGGGGAAGCACACGGCTAAACAGAATTAAGAGCAAACCCGCAGGCAGGGTGCGTATTAATGCGGCGGTAAAAGGGCGATCAGGTGGAAGTAGCTGGGTGGTGACGATATAAGTCGAGCCCCAAATCGCCGGAGCGAGGGCGGTGCTTAGGCTATCCATCCAAGTTTTAGCAGAGCTGCTCATTGAGATACCTTCAATAGAGTGAGGTGGGGAGGGCTGCTCGCGGCCTAATATATTGGATTGCGGCATGTGACTGTTGGGCAGGTAAAGCTTTTGCCCAAGCTGCCTTTGCTGAAATCTGGCAAACTGCAGGCTTAGCAATATGTCTTGAATTAAAGATAACATATATCTTCAACTCAAGACAATTAATCTTGAGTTGAAGACATATGGAGTTGTATATGAGCACGCAACAGGCCGATGCGGTAGATATCATCCTTGGGCAATGGCACAAAGAGCGCCCAGATCTGGATGTCAGCCCGATGGGGCCGATTGGGCGTATTAGGCGCTGTGCCACCCTGCTGCAGCGCAAGATGGACTCCACGTTTGCAGAATTTGGAATGACAAGCTGGGAGTTTGATGTGCTGGCTACACTCAGAAGATCTGGCGCGCCCTATTGCCTTGCGCCAACCGCGCTATTCTCATCGCTGATGATTACCTCCGGCACGATGACGCACAGGCTGAAGGGTTTAGAGGCAAATGGCTGGATAGAACGGCTGCCCAGCAGCAGCGACGCCCGCAGCATGTTGGTGAAGCTCAGTGATGTGGGTTTCGCTTTGATCGAGCTAGCCGTAACTGCGCATGTCGCGAACGAGCACAGGAGCGCATGTCGCGAACGAGCACAGGATCTTGGCTGCGATTGATACGGCTCAACTTAAAGAATTAGACGCCAGAATGGCAGAGCTGCTGAGGGCTTTGGAGGAGTGATGTTAGGCGGTGAAATAATTTAGTACGGGTGCTTGGAAATGTTGCTCAAGGAATGTTCGTGAAGACAAATGTTGGGCTGGTAAAGTTTTAGCCTTATACGCATCAAGTTAGGGATTTATCATATCTTGGCCACACATATTACAAACATCGAATCATCGTAGGGCGGGTGAAACCCGCCGTTTTCCTAGTATTTTGCGCCAAAGTCTGGCGGGTTTCACCCGCCCTACAAAAGATGCAATACACGTCGTTGGCCTAGCTTGATGCCTGTTACCGGAGCACAGTACTAACTCCCCCCTAATCGCTCTATCACTAACCCCACAAAAAAGATCACCAGTAAACCTAGCGTTGAATAAAGAATCCATTTAATCAGGCGTAGCCAGCTTGGGTCTTGGCTGCGCTGGTATTTGAATGCGCAGTAGGCGATGCCTAGGACGGCGATGACAAATAGCAGGCGCAAGACGATAAACATTAGATTCCTAAGGCCGGTAAATCGTGGAATGAGCCGGGTACGTTTTCTCGATTTTCAAAGCTGACAATCTCATAAGACGATTCGTCGTCGAGCAGGGCGCGCAGGAGCTTGTTATTCATGGCGTGGCCTGATTTATAGCCTTCGAAAGCGGCAATCAGCGGGCGGCCAAGGATGTATAAATCGCCGATCAGATCGAGCACTTTGTGGCGCACGAATTCGTCTTCAAAGCGTAAGCCGCCTTCATTCAGAATGCGGTATTCGTCAATCACAATAGCATTATCCATACTGCCGCCACGGGCTAAGCCGTTCATGCGCAGGTATTCCACTTCATGGATAAAGCCAAAGGTGCGGGCGCGGGCGATTTCGCTGACGTAATTGGTGTTAGCAAAATCAAGCTTGATGGTTTGGGCGGATTTTTTGAATGCTGGGTGGGCAAAGTCGATGGTCAGCGCCACCTTATAGCCTTCATGTGGGAGTAGCTTGACCCACTTATCACCCTCAATCACTTCTATGGGTTTGAGCACGCGGACAAATTGCTTGGCCGCATGCTGATCCACTATGCCTGCTGATTGCAGAAGATAAATAAAAGGAGCAGCAGATCCATCCATGATAGGCATTTCTGGGGCGTCGACTTCAACGATAACGTTGTCGATGCCTAGCCCCGCGAATGCTGACATGATGTGCTCAATCGTGCCGACACGTACGCCGTCTTTGACGAGCGTGGAGGAGAGCCGCGTGTCGTTGACAAGCGCTGGCGTCACTCTAAATGGCGTCGACTCGGGCAAATCGACGCGTTGAAAGACGATCCCGCTATTAATCGGGGCCGGTTTTAAGACGAGGGTAACGCGCTCGCCAGAGTGCAGGCCCACGCCAACGGCGCGGATAGTCGTTTTTAGAGTGCGTTGTTGGAACATGCTGGTCTCGTTAATCAACAGACCTCAATCTTACCAGTACCGGCCTATCAGAAACAAAACGCTTTTCTTTGTTTTTGATGGTTTGTTTGTCCCCGCGAGCGGGTTGAAATACGTGGTGCTGGCTGTGATAGTCTTGCTGAGGCTATGCCTTTATCTCCGTCTATTTGCAATCGAGCTTGTAAGGTGGGCACGATGCTGCTGTGCTCACCTTACAGGATGCGACTCATGCTTAATCTGCCTGACGGCGCAAGAATGCAGGGATATCCATATCTACATTCGATGTAGCACCGCGTGTTGCCGTAGCGACATCACCACCTGCACCGCGTGTGCTGCGAGCACTTGGGCGGAAGCCCGGTGGTAGATCGTATTCGCTCCAGTTTGGCTCGCCAGCAGAATGATGATCGGTTCCGGTTTTAAGCTGTGGAGTTTGCACGACGGATAGCTGTGGCTTGGTGGTGTTGCCCATGCCGGTGGCGATAATGGTGACGCGGATCTGCTCACCCAAGCTTTCGTCATAAACCACACCGTGTTTAACCATGGCGTCGTCGCTGACATGCGATTGGATAATTTCACGTGCGCGGGTGATTTCGCTTTTCTTCAGGCTGGCACGGCTGGCGCTGATATTCAGCAACACGCCACGCGCACCCTTGAAGTTAATGTTGTCTAGCAATGGGCAGCTGATTGCTTCTTCAGTGGCGCGGATAGAGCGGTTTTCGCCAGCAGCGAAAGCCGAGCCCATCATTGCCATACCCTTTTCTTGCATCACTGTTTTAACGTCAGCAAAGTCAACGTTAATCAAGCCTGGGTACTGGATGATTTCTACGATTGATGCCACGGCATTACGCAGTACATCGTCAGCAGCGCGGAAGGCTTCATCCACTGTTACGTCTTCGCCCAGCACTTCTTCTAGCTTCTGGTTGGAAACAATAATCAGCGAATCCACATGGCGAGCCAGCTCGTCGATCCCAGCTTGTGCCACTTTTTGACGCGAGCCTTCATCAAGGCCGGGCTTGGTAACCACGCCTACGGTGAAGATGCCTTTTTCACGGGCAATCTGTGCGATCACAGGGGACGCGCCTGTACCTGTACCACCGCCCATACCGGCTGTGATAAACAACAGGTTTGCACCGTTGATCAGCTCACCAATGCGTTCACGATCGGCTTCAGCCGCTTCGCGAGCAACTTCAGGATCGCAACCTGCGCCAAAACCGGTGGTGCCTAACTGCACAACATCGGTGGCTTGGGATAATTTAAGCACCTGTGCATCGGTGTTGGCGGCAATAAATTGCACCCCACTCAATGCGTGCTCGATCATATTATTGATGGCATTGCAGCCTGCGCCGCCTACACCAATCACTTTAATATTGACGTGATGTGCAACTTCTTGCACTTCGAAAGTTAAAGCCATGTTGCTCTCCTTGCATTGCCCGATTTAAGCCACTTATTACGAATCAACCACAAAAATTAATTCGTTTTTGAAACAAGCGGCTGATACTTACCCGAAAGATCAGAATGTGTTCTGAAACCAAGATTTCATACGACCAAAAACATCCCCCATGGAGCCTTCTTTGCCCCGATGGACGGGGTTCTTGAGTAGCTGTTCACGTGCGATCAATAGCAAACCCACTGCGGTGGAGTACCGTGGGTTTTTTACCACTTCAGCAAGGCCGCCTACATACTTTGGCGTGCCCATCCGCAGTGGCATATGGAATATCTCTTCGCCTAGCTCAACCATGCCAGGCATCATTGCTGCACCACCGGTAATGACGATGCCGCTGGATAGGCGGCCTTCAAAACCAGAGCGACGAAGCTCTTGTTGAACTAAGGCGTACAGCTCTTCAATTCGTGGCTCAATCACTTCGGCCAAGGTATGACGGCTCATTTGCCGCGCGCCGCGCTCACCCACGCCGGGCACTTCTATCATTTGCGCTGGATCGCTCATATGGCGCAGTGCTACGCCATATTGCAATTTGATCGTCTCGGCTTCGGATGTTGGGGTCCGCAGTGCCATGGCAATATCGTTGGTGACTTGGTCGCCAGCAATCGGAATCACCGCGGTATGGCGGATTGCGCCGCCAATAAAGATCGCTAGATCGGTGGTGCCGCCGCCAATATCAACGAGGCAAACGCCAAGATCTTTTTCGTCTTCGGTAAGAACTGAATAAGCTGAAGCCAGTGGTTGCAATACCACTTCTTCGATTTCTAAGCCGCAGCGACGTACACACTTAGTAATATTTTGCACCGCACTGACGGCCCCGCTGACGATATGCACGTTGACATGCAAGCGCACACCCGACATACCTAAAGGCTCTTTCACGCCTTCTTGACCATCGATCATGTATTCCTGCGCCAAGATATGCAGCACTTGATGATCGGTGGGGATATTGACCGCGCTGGCGGTTTCAATCACGCGATCTACATCAGCTGAGGTGACTTCCTTATCCTTGATCGCCACCATGCCATCAGAGTTAATACTCTTGATATGGCTACCCGCTATGCCGGTAATGACTTCGCGAATTTTGCAATCGGCCATCAGCTCAGCTTCACCTAATGCTGATTGGATGGCTGCAACGGTTTTTTCAATGTCGACAACCACGCCACGTTTCAAACCACGCGACGCAGCTGAGCCAAGGCCAACTACATTGAGTGCGCCGTCTTCCTTAATCTCGGCAACCACGGCCACCACTTTGGAGGTGCCTATGTCTAGCCCGACGATGAGGTTTTTGCTATCCCTAGTCATCTGACAACCTTTATACAATTCTCACTACAAACTTAAAAAACGACATGTATTACTCATGACGCTGAATGTTTACTGCTTACTGGCAGGGTGCACCCGCCCTACGAACTCATGCTGCTGAATGTTTGGGTGCAGCTACTGCAGGTTTGGCCGGTGTTGCTGGCTTTGCCACAGGTTTATTGATTGGTTTGCTGCTATCTGCAGGTTTGAAATCCGGTAAGCGGACGGCAAAGCCATTGGGATAACGTAAATCTACATACTCAAAAGGTTGCTTCAGTAGGGCGAGTGAGTTTGGGTACGCAGTCACAAAACGTGCGGTCCTTGCTACTGGCTCGTCCCTTCCTACTTCAATTGTTAGCTGGTGATCTAATTCAAATCGCCAAGCTCGCCGTTCTGACAGCCAAACATGGGTAGCTTTTTTACCCAATGGCTGCAGTGTTTTGTGTAGCTCTACAAAACCATCAATCATGATTTTTTCAGTGCCCTCTGGCCCTTCTAAAATCGGTAATTGATCATTTGAAGCGGCATCAAAACGCTCGCCATAACTATTTAACAGGGCCACCGAGCCCCAACGGGCCATGGCTTTGTGCTCCTCAACCGTTACTTCAACACGATCTGGCCAGTGCCTGCGTACGGTGACTTGCCTTACCCACGGTAGCTTTTCAAAAGCTTGCCGCGTTTTATCTAAATCAAGGGTAAAAAACGTCCCTTTTAACTCGTTTTTAATAACGTATTGCAATTGCTCGCGGGTGACATGAACTAATTCACCATCTACTTTGATTCGCTTAATTGGAAATAAAGGCGAATGCACCGTTAAAAAAAGTAAGGCATAAAACAATAGCAGCAGCGCTAAAGCCGTAAGTAGGTTCGCAAACCACATTAAAAGCTGAGGCTTATCCCACATGGGTTTTCCTCTCGGCTATTGTCTGCGCAGCCATCCATTGCAAATCGTGCAATGGATATATGAGGCGACTTAATAATTTCAACGTCTTTATTCCAGCGTGCTTTCTAATACTTTTAATACCAAGTCTTCATAACTTAGGCCCGCTTCACGCGCTGCCATTGGAAATAGACTATGCGTTGTCATTCCTGGCGCGGTATTGGCTTCTAATAAATAAGGGTTACCCGCTTCATCCATTAAAAAATCGATACGTGCCCAGCCACGGCCGCCAAGCGCCCAAAAGGCTTGTTTGACGTAGCCAGCAATTTTCTCGTTGAGTTCCTCAGACAAACCCGCAGGGCAACGGTAAACCGTGTCGTCGCGGATATATTTGGCTTCATAATCGTAGAATTCTGTAGCAGGCTCGATCTTTACAAACGACAGCACTTGGTCGCCCAGTACAGCGGCGGTGTATTCTCCCCCACCAATGAACTGTTCGGCAATCACAATCTTGTCGTATTTGTAAGCTTCCGTAAATGCGGCGGCTAGTTCACCTGCATTTTTTACTTTACTTACCCCAATGCTGGAGCCTTCACACGCTGGCTTTACAAATAGAGGTAGGCCTAGCTTTTGCTCAATGGCAGCAAAATCGCTGTTTTCAGTGAGAATTTCAAAGGCTGGAATCGGCAAATTAAGTGCTTGCCAAATGAGCTTGCTGCGCAGCTTATCCATACCGAGCGCCGAGGCCAATACACCACAACCCGTGTAAGGGATGCCCATCACTTCAAGTGCGCCTTGCAAAGTGCCATCTTCACCAAATGGGCCGTGCAAGATCAGAAAAGCGCGATCAAAACCTTCCGTTTTTAATGCTTCAAGTGGCGTGATCGCCGGATCAAAGGCGTAAGCATCTACGCCGCGTGCTTGCAGGGCTTCCAAAACACCTTTGCCGCTCATTAATGACACTTCACGCTCTGCCGAAGTACCACCCATCACGACCGCTACTTTTCCGTATTTATTCATTTTGCTTACTCAACCCTCAATCAAGAGGCAATTAAACATCACTAAAAAATTCTGTAGACACAGAGAACACAAAGATTAAAAGAAGATAAAAAACGAGTTAAAGATCGTTTGCTTCTTAAGGTTTGTACGCTCTGTGTCCTTCCCTTGTGTCTACAGATCTTTTGTTTTTACAATGCAGCAACCTTGCCAGGAACGCCGCCTATCGTACCTGCGCCCATGGTGATAATTACATCGCCTTCTTTGGCCGCGGCCATGATGGAGGCTGGCATTTCATTGATATCTGCCACAAATTGCGGCTCTACTTTGCCCACTACGCGTACGGCGCGGGCTAGGCTGCGGCTATCTGCTGCCACGATAGGCGCTTCGCCAGCGGCATACACTTCGCCAAGCAATAGGCCATCAACTGTCGATAAAACCTGTACAAAATCTTCAAAGCAATCGCGGGTGCGGGTGTAGCGGTGTGGCTGAAAAGCCAGCACTAGGCGGCGGCCCGGAAATGCGCCACGCGCAGCGGCAATGGTGGCCGCCATTTCAACAGGGTGGTGGCCGTAATCGTCCACCAGCGTAAAGCTGCCCCCTGTTTCAAGTGCAATTTCGCCATAGCGTTGGAAGCGTCGGCCTACTCCTTGGAAGCCCGCCAGAGCAGATTGAATGGCGGCTTCATCTGCACCAATTTCGATCCCTACGGCAATCGCGGCAAGTGCGTTCAGCACATTGTGCATGCCGGGCATATTCAGCGTGATGGCTAGGCGGCGTGATTCGCCGTTTTCCCAAACGGCATCAAATTGCATACGGCCATCGAGCGCCACAATGTTTTCAGCACGCAGCATGGCGTCCGCGCTAACGCCATAGCTGGTAATTGGGCTGGTGACCTGCGGCAAAATCTCGCGCACATAAGGGTCATCAATGCACAGCACGGCGCGGCCATAGAAGGGCAGATGCTGCAAGAAGGTAATAAACGCCTTCTTTAAATTATTAAAGTCATGGCCATAGGTATCCATATGGTCTTGATCGATATTGGTGACCACCGAAATCACCGGGGTGAGCAGCAGGAATGACGCATCGCTTTCGTCGGCTTCAGCCACTAAAAAGTCGCCATGGCCTAAACGAGCGTTGCTGCCTGCGGCGTGCAATTTGCCGCCAATTACAAAAGTAGGATCTAGCCCTGCCGCTTCCAAAATTGAAGCGGTCAGGCTGGTGGTGGTGGTTTTGCCATGCGTGCCTGCAATGGCTATGCCTTGCTTTAAGCGCATCAGCTCGGCCAACATTTGCGCTCGTGGTACCACGGGAATCTTGCGATTACGCGCTTCGATTACTTCAGGGTTATCGTCTTTTACCGCGCTAGAAATCACCACCACATCGGCATTAGCAACATATTCGGCGGCGTGGCCCAAGTGCACATGCGCTCCTGCCGCCGCTAAGCGTTGCGCGCTGGCGTTATGGCCCAAATCTGAGCCACTGATCTCAAAACCGAGGTTGAGCAAGACTTCTGCGATGCCGCTCATGCCGACGCCGCCGATGCCTACAAAATGGATACGTTTAACTTTGTGTTTCATCATCGTTTCTACTTGGCTAATTCTTCAATCACCGATACCACTTGCATCGTGGCATCCGGTTTTGCCAGACCGCGGGCTAGTGTGGCGATAGCCAAACATTGCTCACGGTTGGTTTGGGTCAGTAATTGGGCAAACGCGGCGGCGTTAAATTCTTTTTGTGGTAATAAAAGTCCAGCTCCGTTCTCGCTTAAATAGCGGGCATTGCCGGTTTGGTGATCATCCACAGCGTGCGGGAAAGGCACCAGTACGGAGGCGGCTCCAACACAGGCCAGCTCGGCCACGGTCAGCGCGCCAGCACGGCATAAAATAAGGTCGGCATTGGCGTAGGCTTCTGCCATATCGCTAATAAAAGCCACGCAATCTGCGCTAACTCCTGCAGCGGCATAATTGGCTCGCAAAGCTTCTATATGTTTTTCCCCTGCCTGATGAATCACCACTGGGCGTTGCTCGCTTGGCATTAAGGCCAGCGCCTTGGGGACTTCTTCGTTAAACACTTGGGCGCCTAAGCTGCCGCCAACTACCAGCAGCTTAAGCGGGCCAGAACGTCCAGCAAATCGTGCTTCAGGCAGTGCTAGGTCTTGGATTTCGGCCCTGACAGGGTTACCAATGCAGCCTTCTTTGCTTGGAAATGCACTTGGGAAAGCAAACAGCACGCGGTTAGCAATTTTGGACAGCGCTTTATTAGTCAGCCCCGCCACCGAGTTTTGCTCATGGATCACCAAAGGCAGCCACAACATGCGCATCGCTACGCCGCCGGGGAACCCTGTAAAGCCACCAAAGCCAATCGCCACATCGGGCCTATGCTCAAAAATGACTTTGAACGCGCCGCAGAGCGCTTTGAGCTGTACCCAAGGCTGGCTGAGCTTTTTCAGCAGCCCCTTGCCACGCACGCCATCAATTTTGAGAGTGACCAGATCAATGCCATGCTCAGGCACGATGCGTGTTTCCATGCGCCCAGCCGCGCCCAGCCAGATAATCTTCCAGCCGCGTGCTTTTAGCTCATTGGCCACAGCCAGCGCAGGGAAAATATGCCCGCCAGTGCCGCCAGCCATCACCAATAAGGTACGGCGGGGCGTTGGGAGTGAGGCGTGTTGACTCATGATCTATACCCCCGGATTAATTGGCGGTTTTCATAATCAATCCGCATCAAAACACCTAAAGCAATCAAATTAGCCACGATGCCCGAGCCACCAAAAGACAGCAGGGGCAGGGTAAGACCCTTGGTGGGCATCAAACCCATATTCACGCCAATATTGATAAATGACTGCACGCCCATCCAAATGCCGACGCCTTGTGCGGCTAAAGCTTGCCAGTGGCGCTCTAGCTTGGCGGCTTGCACGCCTATCATAAAGGCGCGAAAAATCAGAAATACAAACAGCAAAATCACTGTGGCCACGCCGAAAAAACCAAGCTCTTCAGCAATGATTGCCATTAAAAAATCGGTATGCGCTTCGGGCAAATAGGAAAGTTTTTCTACGCTGGCCCCAAGGCCTACGCCACTCCATTCGCCCCGCCCAAAAGCAATCAGTGAGTGGCTCAGCTGATAGCCCTTGCCGTACGGGTCTTTCCACGGATCTAAAAACCCTAAAACGCGTTGCATACGGTAAGGCGAGCTGATGACAAGACCAACGAAGGCCGCGCCTAAAAAGATAAACAGCCCCGCAAACAGCTTCCAGTTAAAGCCACCCAAAAACAGTGCGCCCATCGCAATGGCGGTAATCACGGTTAAGGCACCAAAGTCAGGCTCTAGTAATAAAAGTGCTCCAACTACCACCATGACCATAAACATTGGAAATAGCACTTTGGTCACGCTTTGCATAAAAGTGCCGGTCATGCTGACGGCTTTGCGCACGGTGTAGTCCGCCGCATAAAGCACCACGAACAGCTTCATTAGCTCGGATGGCTGCAAATTAATCACCACCAGCGACAACCAACGGCGGCTACCGTTTACTTCACGCCCCACGCCAGGAATCAACACCATCAGCAGCAAAATCATGCCGATTAAAAATAGGGTGGACGAATACTGCTGCCATGTTTTGGTAGAGATTGAAAACGCAATAAAAGCGCTAGCAATCCCAACGACTAAGAAAATAGCATGGCGAATTAAAAAGTAGTTCGAGCGAAAGCCCGTGTCTTTATCTACCTCGGCCATCGCAATGGACGAGGAGTACACCATCACCAAACCCATCGTCAGCAGCAGGGTAATGCACCAGAACAAGGCCTGATCATAGGCGGCCATATTAGGTCGCAGCTTCTTGATCGCTTGAGAAAATAACTGGCGCATCAGGCCCCCAAACCTTTGAGTTCAAGGTGGCTCGGAGCATAGGCCGCAGTTATTAGGCGCAATTGCTTGATAGCCTGAGAGAATAGCTGGGCCATATCAGCTCCCTAAGCCTTTAACCGCAGCGATAAAGACTTCGGCACGGTGGTGATAGTTGCGGTACATATCGAGGCTGGCGCAAGCAGGGGAAAGCAGAACTACGTCGCCACTTTCGGCAAAGTTGCTGGCAAATTGCACGGCCATTTCCATGGTGGGCAGTTGTAAAACAGGCAACAGGTTTTCTGCTTCCGAGTCATCAGAATCATCAGTATCTATAAATGGCGATTGAGCTTCGTTGAGTGCTTCGGCCAGAATCGGCGCGTCGCGGCCAATCAGAATCACAGCGCGGCAAATGCGCTCGCAAGCGGCTTTCAGCGGGCGGAAATCTTGGCCCTTGCCATCTCCGCCTGCGATTAGAACAACGGGGCGAGTCATGCCTTTGAGCGCCGCTTCGGTGGCTCCGACATTGGTGCCTTTGGAGTCGTCGAAGTAATCAACCCCTTGCACCGTGGCAACAAACTCAACTCTATGCGCAAGGCCAGTGAATGATTTTAGTGCAGCAAGTAGCGGGGCGGTTTCTACGCCAATGGCGCGGCAAAGCGCGATGGCGGAAAGCGCATTCACGGCATTGTGTAAGCCTGCCACGGGTAAATCGGCCGCATTAAAGAATGCTTCGCTGCCACAGCCTAAGGTGAACTCGGGCCCTTTAAGACCGTACTCCGCAGCTGTACGCGGCTCATCTGCACCAAACCAAACGATTTGGCGTGACGCCAGCTCAGTCGCCATCGCAAGGCAATGCGCATCTTCGCGGTTTAGAACAACGACGCCTGTGCCTGCAAAAATAGCCGCCTTGGTGGCAGCGTAATGCGCCAGATTTTTATAACGGTCTAAATGGTCTTCGCTGATATTCAGTACTGTGGCGGCATCGGCATTGAGAGATGTGGTGGTTTCGAGCTGAAAGCTAGAAAGCTCAAGCACAAATACATCGGCATCTGGCGTTGCAGTCAGTGCGTCCAGTACCGGCAGGCCGATATTGCCCGCCATCACGGTTTTTAAACCCGCGGCAGCACACATCTGGCCAACCATGCTGGTAACCGTCGATTTACCGTTGGAGCCGGTAATCGCAATGACTTTAGCGGCAGAACCTGCAATTGCTAGCGCGAATAATTCCACATCACCTAAAGCAGGCACTCCACGAGCCACAGCTGCGGCAATGGCTGGCGTGGTCAGCGGCACACCTGGGCTAACAATCAGCGCATCGGCATCAACAAACGTGGCATCGCTGAACGCGCCTAAGCGCAATTCGATATCGGCATGAGTGGCATGGAGTTGCTCTACATTGGGCGGAGCACTGCGGCTATCGGCCACAGTCACGCGCGCACCCTGAACCGCCAGCCACTTCGCAGCAGAAAAGCCCGACTCGCCTAAACCCACAACGATGCAATGTTTGCCTTGGTAATTCATTTTCTTCTCTTCAATGTCAACAAGCTAAGCTAAAACCCAAATCTTGAACCACGGAGGGCACAGAGAACACGGAGTTACACGGAGAAAACCTTCAGAATGGATAAATGCAGGTGTGATTCTCTTGCCTTTCTCCGTGGCCCTCTGTGTTCTCCTTTTCCTCCGTGGTTCAAGACCTAGGTTGGTCTTTCAATAATTAACGCAGCTTCAGCGTTGCTAAACCAGCCAATACCAACAGCATGGTGATAATCCAGAAGCGCACGACGACTTGCGTTTCTTTCCAGCCTTTTAATTCGTAATGATGGTGAATCGGGGCCATTCGGAAGACGCGTTTGCCGCGTAGCTTAAAGCTGGCGACTTGAATCATTACCGACAGCGCTTCCATCACAAATACACCGCCCATAATCAGCAAAACGATTTCTTGGCGAACAATCACCGCCACAATGCCAAGGCCAGCGCCGAGGGCTAATGCGCCCACGTCACCCATAAAGACTTCGGCGGGGTAGGCGTTAAACCATAAAAACCCCAAACCCGCTCCAGCCATAGCCGCGCAGAAAATCACTAGCTCACCCGCGCCGGGTACAAAGGGCACGCCGAGGTATTTGGAAAACACCACATTGCCCGCTACATAGGCAAATACACAGAAGGCAAAGGAAATCAGTACGGTAGGCATAATCGCCAAGCCATCTAAGCCATCGGTAAGGTTGACGGCATTACTGGTGCCAACAATCACAAAGTAAGTCAGGACACAAAAGCCAACCGCGCCAAATGGATAAAGAATCTGCTTGAAAAAGGGCACAACAAAGCCGGTATTGGCGGGCAGGCTACCGCCGGCATGCACCAAAAATACCCCAGCACCAATGGCGATCAAGGATTGCCAGAATAATTTGGCTTTGGCCGACATGCCCTTGGGGTCTTTAAGGGCGATTTTGCGGTAGTCATCAACAAAGCCAATCACACCGGTGGCCATGGTTACGATCAGGGCCAGCCAAACATATTTATTGCGTAAGTCACCCCATAGCAGGGTGGTTAAGCCAATCGCCAGCAGAATCAGCGTGCCGCCCATGGTGGGCGTGCCTGCTTTAATTAAATGGCTCTGTACGCCATCGGTACGAACAACTTGGCCTACTTTTAAATCCGTTAATTTTCTAATGACCCAAGGGCCCATCGTCCATGAGATGCCCAGCGCCGTCATGGTCGCCAGCACCGCTCTAAGGGTGATGTAGTTAAAAACGTGAAAGGCGCGAACTGATTCGCCAAGCCATTGGGTTAACAGCAACAACATTTACATCTTCTCCAAGTCGTTTAAATTCAAGCCGTCCACGACTCGTTCCATGCGCATAAAACGCGAGCCTTTGACCAAAACGGTGGCCGTTGGCGTTAAATCGGTGCGCAGCGTTGCAATCAAAGCTGCAACATCGGCAAAGTGTTGGCTGCTCGCGCCAAATGCAGCGCTAGCAAGCTGCATTTGCTCACCCAGCGTGTATAGCGATTGAATGCCTTTTTCCCGGGCATAAGCGCCAATTTCTTGATGACGCTCTGCAGCATCGCTGCCAATTTCGCCCATATCGCCTAAAACCAGCAGTGTTTCTGTGCCGGTTTCTGCACCCAAAGCGGCCAATACATCGATGGCCGCTTTCATTGAGTCGGGGTTGGCGTTGTAGGTATCGTCAAATATTTTTGCGCCGTTAAAGGCGGTCTTGCTTTGCAAACGGCCTTTGCTGCCTCGGTAGTTGGCGAGGCCGCTGGCGATATCTTCTGCATCAATCTTTAAAGCGTGGCCCACGGCTGCTGCGCCCAAGGCATTGAGCACATTGTGTAAGCCGGGGATTTGTAAATCGACTTGGGCCGAATCATTGGGGGTGCACAGGGTAAATTGCGCGCCCTGTGTGTGTGCACAGAGATTGCGCGCATACACATCGGCATTGCTCAGGCTAAAGCTGACTTGTGGATGATCTTTAGCTAACTCACGCCAAAGTGGAGCGTAATCGTCATCTGCATTGATAATGGCGTAACCACCGGCCACTAGCCCTGCAAAAATTTCACCCTTAGCTTGGGCCACACCTGCCACGCTGCCGAGCGCTTCTAAGTGGCAGCGTCCGGCGTTATTAATAATGGCGATATCGGGTTTGGCAATATGGGTGAGGTAGCTGATTTCATCGAAATGATTCATACCCATTTCGGCGACCACATAGCGATGGTTTGCTCTTGCCGCCAGCAGCGTCAGCGGCAGGCCGATATGGTTGTTTAGATTGCCATAGGTGGCGTGCACCGCATCAGCACCTGCAAAGTGGCTGAGTACGGCAGAAATCATTTCTTTTACTGTGGTTTTACCATTGCTGCCGGTGACGCCAATCACGACTTGGCCGACGTTATTTTTTAACTGCTCACGCCAAAAAGCCGCTAGTTGCCCAAGGGCAGCGAGTGTGTCGGCCACTAAAATATGCGGCCCAGCAATAGGTGTGTCGACGATGGCGGCGACGGCTCCTGCGGCAATGGCCGCATCGGCAAAGGCATTGCCGTTGAAGTTGTCCCCACGTAAAGCAATAAATAAATCACCCGCACGGATATCACGGCTATCGGTGGTGACGCGCGTAAAGCGTGTCTCACCATGGCCTTGGAGCGTGCCTTTGATAGCCTGTGCAGTTTCTAGCAGCGACAACATTATTTTTTCTTCCCAACTGATTGGCCACGCTCAATGAGCGCCGCCATGATGCCTTTGAAGGCCGGAGCGAATAGCTGCAGCGACATTATTTTTTCTTCCTTGCTAAGGCGCGATTCGCAATGGCGACATCATCAAAAGGATGTCGAATGCCTGCGATTTCCTGATAGGTTTCGTGGCCCTTACCTGCAATCAGCACAACGTCTTTGGCTGTGGCCACATCAATGGCGTCAGAGATGGCTGAAGAGCGATCTGAATCAATGCTGTAATTGGCGTGTCCATTGCCGGGCACTCCAGAAACGCCGCGCACGATGTCTTGGATAATGGCTTGTGGGGTTTCGCTACGCGGATTGTCTGAGGTGATAATCACTGCGTCGGCAAGGCGGCAGGCGATTTCGCCCATTAATGGACGTTTGCCTTTATCGCGGTCGCCACCGCAGCCAAAGATGCAATAGAGGCGGCTTTTTTCTGGCATGGATTCGCGCAGCGTGGCCAGTGCTTTTTCAAGTGCATCAGGGGTATGCGCGTAATCAACCACCACGAGTGGGCGCTGGTCGCCACCTAATTTTTGCATACGGCCCGCAGCGGGCTGAATTTGGCTGAGCACATTGGCGACTTTTGCCAGTGGCACATCGGCAGCCAGTAAGACAGAGAGGCAGGCGAGTAAATTGCTAGCATTAAAGCGGCCCAGCATCGGCGAGTTGATATTGCATAAGCCGTAAGGCGTTGCAACTTCCATCTCTAAGCCAGAGAGTGTGAGCACGACTTTAGTGGCGCGTATGCCGCCGTTTTCTAAACCATAAGTTAGTACGCGCGGTGCTTTGCAGTGGGTAGCCAGCTCGCGGCCAAAGGCGTCATCGGTATTGATAACGGCGGCTTTTAAGCCTTCCCAATTAAATAGCTGCGCCTTCGCTGCGCCATAGCTGCCCATATCACCGTGGTAATCCAGATGATCACGGGTTAGGTTGGTAAATACGGCAACATCATAGTTGGTGCCATGCACACGGCCCTGATCTAAGCCATGTGAGGAGACTTCCATCGCAATATGGCTAGCGCCTTCTGTTTTTAGGCGGACTAGCCAGCCTTGCAAGGTCACAGGGTCGAGCGTGGTATGCGTCGAGCTTTCTAATTTATCAACAAAGCCATTACCCAGCGTGCCGAGCACACCGGTTTTGTTGCCGAGCAAATTAAAGGCTTGCGCCAGCCAATTGGCGATGGATGTTTTGCCATTGGTGCCGGTAATGCCGGTCACAAACATGGACTGTGATGGATTGCCTAATAAATGGGCTGCCACAATACCGGCCTGAGCGCGTAATTGTGGAATCGCCAAATTAGGAATGGTCCAAGCTGGGTTCCATACAAACTCGTCGCTTTCCCACAAGACAGCTGCGGCACCTGCGGCAATGGCGTCAGCGATATAGCTGCGGCCATCCGCAACTTCACCTTGGAACGCGAGAAACACATCGCCAGACTGAACGTTGCGGCTATCGACGGCAAGGCGTGCACCCGCCGCGATGGCATCAATCGCAGGAAGGTCGAGAGTAGGGAGGTTCCAACTCACAGCTTTCATATTTCTTCCTTCTGTTCGCAGGCGTTTAGCTGGGAACAAGGGTTATGGGGTCGGTCGTTCGTAGGGCGGGTGAAACCCACGTATTTTTCAGCATGGCTCGCGGGTTGCACCCGCCCTACAAGTTCATTTACGTTTCTTCGTTCATT
This sequence comes from Pseudomonadota bacterium, assembly GCA_026399755.1. Lineage (GTDB taxonomy): Bacteria > Pseudomonadota > Gammaproteobacteria > Burkholderiales > Chitinibacteraceae > Iodobacter. The sequence goes on along the minus strand of JAPLQI010000045.1, from coordinate 42,995 downwards.
GCTAGTGCATCCAGCTCTGCAAGGTCATTGTTTGCGCTTACTACGTTTCTTCTTTCAACTCTGGTGCATCCAGCCCCGGCAACAAGATATTGGTAATCGGGGCATCGGGTGGCACACCTAACATCCGCAAGCTACCCGACATAATTTCCTGAAACACGGGGGCGGAAACTGTACCGCCGTAATAACGGTTCCCTACTGTGGATGGCTCATCAATCAAGACCGCCACAATCAAACGCGGGTTGGAAACCGGTGCAAAGCCAATAAACGACACTTCGTATTTTTCACGGGAATACTGGCCATTCACAATCTTGCGTGCCGTCCCCGTTTTACCGCCAACCCTGAAACCTACAATTTGTGCCCTTGCCGCTGTTCCTCCTGCTTGGGTGACGCTTTCCAACATATTTCGAACTAAATCTGCAGTTTGAGCTGAGACCACTTGCTTACCTGGGCTTGGTGCGACCATCTTGGTAAAGGTGATTGGTTTCATCTCTCCGTGGTTGGTAAACACGGTATAGCCTCTTGCCATTTGCATCAGGCTTACCGAAATGCCGTGGCCAAAAGACATGGTGGCCTGCTCAATCGGTCGCCAAGTTTTCCACGCCCTTACCTTGCCAGAAGCTTCTCCAGGAAAACCACTATGTGTCGATGCGCCAAAGCCATAGTTATTAAAATATGTCCATAATTCTTCACGGCTCATCATGAGTCCTACTTTGGCCGCGCCCACATTACTTGAGTACTTGAGTATGCCTTCTGGGGTGAGTGCCCCATGATCGCGAGTGTCCCTAAATGTATTTGGGCCAATCGTCATTCGCCCCGGTGAGGTTTGGATCATGCTTGTTGGCTTAATAAGTCCTTGCTCTAAACTCGCCGCCACAATAAAGGGCTTCATGGTCGAGCCTGGCTCGTAAGTAGGCAGATTGGCCAGCGCCAATACTTCGCCCGTCTTTGCATCCAATACCACGGCGGCTCCTGCTACAGCTCCCGCTGCTTCAATGCCTTTTTTAAGCTCTCGATACGCTAAATACTGAATCTTGCGGTCTATCGATAATTGCAATGTTTCGCCGTCTTTCGCCGGAACAATGGTTGAAACGTCTTCAACGATATAACCGCGTCGATCACGAATCACGGTGCGGCTGCCCGGTTTGCCCGCCAACATCGCTTCACGGGTTAATTCAAAGCCTTCTTGCCCCTTACCGTCGATATCAGTAAAGCCCACGATATGCGCCATCACATCACCCGCTGGGTAGTAGCGGCGGTATTCGGTTTGGGTGTAAACCCCCGGCACATTCAGCGCCAACACGGTTTTGGCATCGTTTGGCGACATATGCCGACGTAGCCACAAAAAATCCGGGCGGATCGTATCGCCCTTGGAATTCTTACGAGAGGCGCTTAGTTTCTTGATGATCTCGTCTTCGCTCAGCTGTAACGTAGCCGCTAGCTTTTTGATCTCACTGCGCGAAACCGGCACAGGGTCTTTATCTGATTTCGGCTCCCAATCTGCTGGGCGCTCTTGGCCTGCTGGTAGCAGGGTCATTCCGCGTGGGCTAGCCCAAATCGATTGCACGGGGGTAGAAATCGCTAATGGTTCGCCATTTCTATCGGTAATCATGCCGCGGTTGGAGGCTTGCTTTAGGTTGCGCATATAACGTGCGTCACCTTGCTCTTGCAAAAAGCCTTCATTCCACGCTTGCAAATACAGCCCACGGCCCAGCAATATGGCAAACAGCGAGAGTAAGAACCCAACAACTACCCATACTCTCCAGCGTTCTAGCTTGGGGTGCGGTGCTGCAAAACGTTGGTGGCGAGATTGACCGCCGGCTTGCTTTGGTGGCCGAGCTAACTTCATTCAGTCACCGGCTTAGCTACGAATTCACCATGTGGCAAGATCACTTGCGTGCGATTTGCCCCTGGCACTTGCATGCCCAATTTTTGTGTTGCTTCTGCTTCAATGCGTGAATGCATGGCCCAAGTACTTTGCTCTAGCTGTAATTGCCCCCACTCAACATCGAGCTTGCGGCTTAAAACGGCTTCTTTTTGCAATTCGCCATAAAATTTGCGTGCCTTATGCTGACTAGTAATTAAGGCCAGCGCGCACGCAATGAGTATGAGCAGCAAAAAAAGGTTTAAACGTGTCACAGAGCAATCTCAGTTCTTTCTGCCGTGCGCAAAATAGCGCTACGTGCACGGGGATTGTCATCGACTTCTTTTTCACTGGCGCGTATCGGTTTGCCAATGATTTTGACCGGAGGCTCGGCAATATCGGCCGCACGCACGGGCAAGCGAGAAGGCAGCTTGTCGCCTTGCGCGGCATCTTGCAGAAAGCGTTTTACGATGCGATCTTCTAGTGAGTGAAAAGCTATCACCGAGAAGCGCCCGCCTTGATTGAGCATGAGCAAAGCTTGCGGCAGGGTTAGCGCAAGCTCCTCAAGTTCGCGATTGATGTAAATCCGTATAGCTTGGAAGGTACGTGTCGCCGGATTCTGCCCCGGTTCGCGGCTGCGGACGGCTGTTGCGACAATCGCGGAAAGCTGGCCGGTGGTGCAAATCGGTTCTCCCGCTCGACTCGCAACAATCGCTGCTGCAACCTGTTTAGCAAACCGCTCTTCGCCATAGTCTTTTACCACCTCTGCTATTTCTTTCTCATCGGCCAAATTCAGCCATTCGGCCGCCGTCATGCCGCGCGTGGTGTCCATGCGCATATCGAGCGGAGCATCAAAGCGAAAACTAAAGCCACGGCTGGCGTCGTCTAGCTGCGGTGAAGACACGCCCAAATCCATTAGCACGCCATCTACGCTCTCAATGCCACGCAGATTTAATTCTTTTTGCAGATTAACGAAGCCTTCGTGAACGATGGTGAAGCGAGGGTCGTGTATGGTTGCAGCCTCGGTAATCGCCATTGGATCTTTATCAAAAGCAATCAAACGGCCTTCAGGGCCTAGCTTGGAAAGGATAAGGCGCGAGTGGCCGCCTCGGCCAAAAGTGCAATCGACATAAATGCCATTTGGCTTGATCGCCAGTGCGTGCACGGCTTCTTCAAGTAAAACGGTGGTGTGTATAAGCGTCAAAGCACAATGTCCTGCATTTGTTTTGCTAAATCGTTTGGACTGATATCCATAACGGCTTGAATTTGGGCCGCCCAGCGAGCTTCATCCCAAAGTTCGAATTTATTGCCCATGCCAACAAGGGCGACTTCTTTATCGAGCCCTGCCAATTGGCGTAAACGTGGCGGAATTAAAATGCGCCCAGCGCTATCGGGTTCTATCTCTTCGGCATGGCCGACGATAAAACGACGAATAGGCATCTGAGCGCCAGAAAGACGGTTGAGTTGATCGCGCACAGGCAACCAATCGGGAGTGGGGTAAATAAGTAAGCAACCAGATGGCTCAGCCGTAATGACTAATTGATTAGCACAATGAATCCCAAGCGCATCACGATGCCTGGCTGGTATTGCCAATCGTCCTTTGCTGTCGAGATTTAAAGATGCCACGCCGCCAAACATGATGATTTACTCTTTTGTAAGGATTAAAACAACACTTTTACCCACTTTCACCCACTACTTCCCACTATAGAGTAAAAAAAAAGAGCGCACAAGCGCCCGTTTTTTAATTGTTCTTTTGATACAATCACTTAGCTGCAAAATATGTAATGTACATTTTTCACTTGTTTTATCTAGCATAAGCAAGAGTTAAACGAATAAAGTTAAAGTAAAACTTTAACTTTATTCGGTAATAATACGTCTCTTACCCAATTTAACGTTGATTACGCCTTGTGACAGAAAAAATACTGAATATCTGCTTGTTTGGCTTGCTAGTTTGGGCGCTTTGGCGACGGATTAGCCCTGCTGTGCGCTCAGAAATAGACCGTACGATGAAGATTGCATCTATCGTTTTATTGCTAGCTGCCGCTAGTGCCTTGTTTTTGCACATGTATTAATGGCTATTTTTGCTATATGGATTGAGACACGTGCATAGGGCGTAAACTGTGTGACCGTCGTCACTTTTCTTGCGGGTAATTCGTCTTATCGCAAATAAAATATGGAAGTCGCTGTCAGCACCTGCTGTTCTATTCGACTAATCCCAATTGCCAAGGAGAACATCATGCTGATCAGTCCATCGACAGAAATATTACCTTCCGAAATTACCCCTGAAGGTATTTGGCTAAGTCGCCGCCAAATCATGACGGGTGCAGCCGCTTTGGGGCTGGCTGCTGCTTTGCCTGCGCAAGCGGCAGGTGAGTTGGCCCATCGTTCTAGCCCTCTTTCAGCTAAAGACGATAAAAATAGTTTTGAGCAAATCACTCAATACAATAATTTTTATGAATTTGGCACCGCGAAAGAGGATCCGGCTAAAGCCGCGCATACCTTAAAAACACGGCCTTGGAATATTGTGATTGAGGGCGAGTGCGAAAAACCACGTACTTTCTCAATTGAAGAATTGCTAAAGATTGCGCCATTGGAAGAGCGAATTTATCGTCTGCGCTGTGTAGAAGGCTGGTCTATGGTGATTCCGTGGGTAGGTTTCCCACTTTCTGAGCTTATTAAGCGGGTGAATCCTACTTCTAAAGCAAAATACGTTGAGTTTATTTCGCTGGCCGATAAAGAACAGATGCCAGGCATTAATCGATCGGTACTCGATTGGCCTTATACCGAAGGATTACGCATGGACGAAGCCATGCATCCTTTGGCCATTATGGCGGTGGGCCTTTATGGAAAAGTATTGCCAAACCAAAACGGCGCACCGATTCGCTTGGTGGTGCCGTGGAAATATGGCTTTAAAAGCGCTAAATCCATCGTAAAAATACGCCTTACCGAAAAACAACCGCAAACGTCATGGAATAAAGCGGGGCCGAATGAATATGGCTTTTATTCCAATGTAAACCCAGAAGTAGACCACCCCCGCTGGAGCCAAGCCACCGAGCGGCGCATTGGCGAATTCTTTAAACGCAAAACGCTCATGTTTAATGGCTACGGCGATCAAGTGGCGGGAATGTATAAGGGAATGGATTTGAAGAAGTTGTTTTGAATGATTGAAAGTCAAAAAGGTCTGTAGACACAGAGAGCACAGATAGGTAAAGCAGCACACCGAGAAAGCCATGAGAATGCAAAACGGGTAAATAATCACCTTCATCCTTAATAGGTTTTCTCTGTGTGCTCCGTGTTTTCACCGCTCACTGTGTCTACAGACCTTTTAAGATGTTTAGATATAAAAAAACGGAGCCGCTGGCTCCGTTTTTTATGCTGGCAATAAAGACTGCTTCATTTTGCTGAGGGCTTTTGCCTCGATTTGGCGGATACGCTCGGCAGATACATTAAACTCTGCGGCTAAGTCGTGCAGCGTTAATGAGGTGCCTTCGTCCGCAAGCCAGCGTGTTTCCACGATCCGGCGGCTGCGCTCATCTAAGCTTGCGAGCGCCATTTGCAGGCCTTCAGTATGCAGCTTATCGACGGCGCGGCGTGCCAAGGTGGCGTCCGGTGCGCTATCGTGATCGGCTAGCCAATCGATGGGGGCGTAGCCTTCGTCATCGTTGTCGTCAGAGATCAGCGAAATATCTTGGCCGCTCATCCGCGTTTCCATTTCCAGCACTTCTTCGCGCTTTACACCTAAATCGTCGGCGATTTTTTGCGCTTCGGAGGTGGTAAGTGCGGCAAAGCCGGGCTTCATGGAGCGCAGATTAAAGAATAATTTACGTTGGGCTTTGGTTGTGGCGACACGAACTAAGCGCCAGTTGCGCAGTACGTATTCGTGAATTTCGGCTTTAATCCAATGCACAGCAAAGGAAAATAAACGCACGCCGCGGCCGGGTTCAAAGCGTTTTACCGCTTTCATCAGGCCGATATTACCCTCTTGGATTAAGTCTGCCTGAGGCAGGCCGTAGCCAGAGTAGCCACGTGCAATGGACACCACGACTCGCAGATGGGACATAACCAGTTGCTTGGCGGCCTCCAAGTCGTTGTCTTGGTGGTAGCGCTCAGCGAGGCTAATTTCTTCTTCATGCGAGAGCATGGGTACAGTATTTACACGCTGGATATAGCTCTCAATGCTGTCACCACCGGACAACACGGGAAGTGTAAGTGCAGACGCCATGTTTCAATCTCTCCTTGCAATAATGCTCATTAATTTTAGCACTTGATTTGCTAGAGTGCTAAAAAATGACGAAGTTCACTTCTTAATGGTTTGATTCAATCACACTCTGCGGGGCTGAGGCACGGCAATTTTTCCTATCTGCCCCATAGCGTGAGTTAATTTTGCTTATGTAAATTGCCGTAAATGCCGCCATACCGCCAGCCATGCGCCGATAAACGTGAGCAGGGTACATAGGCCGCAGACTATAGCAATAGTACTAAGGTCTGGTGACAGAAGGCTGAATTTTTGGCCGTAGGCGGTGGCCAATTCATTCACTGCAGGGTTGAGGTGCGATAAGGCGGCCGCAACGATGGCGCAAGCAAGCAGGCCTCCGAGCAAGCCTTGCACCATGGCAAAGTAGACAAACGGTCGGCGAATAAAGGCGTCAGTCGCGCCTATGAGTCGTGCCACTTCGATTTCTTCTTTACGCGTTAAAATTTGCATGCGAATCGCATTGCCGGTAATCAACGCCAGTGCGGTGGCCAGTAGCACGGCAATCACTTCAAATAAAGTCTGGCCCAGCGCCAATAGCCTTTCTAAGCGATGTGCCCAAGCCGAATCGAGCTGCACTTCTTCGACCCCAGGGCGGCTGATCATGTCTTTTTGTAATGCTTCTAAGGCACTGGCTTGGCTATCTTTGCTGCTTAATACAAAGGCATCAGGGAGTGGGTTTTCGCTCAGCCCTGCTAACAGATTGGCAGCGCCTGATGAGGCTTGCATATCTTTAAGCGCCTCGTCTTTAGCAATAAAACGGCTACTGGCGACACGCGGGTCTTTTTTTAACTGGGCTTTTAAAGTGGCAATGTCTTCAGGCGTGGCCGAGTTCTGCATGAAAATTGAAATTTGTGGCTCAACATGGATCTGGCTGGCCACATTACTCAAGCTATTAATAAGTAGCCACAGCGCCAAAGGCAGTGCGGCGGTAATGCCAATCACCAAAAGATTAAGCGCGCTTGAGAAAGGATGGCGAACCAAAGCACCCAAGGTACGTGCTAAGGAGAGTAGATGGAGTCTGAACCAGTGTTTCATAGCGCCTCAAGCAGTAAATTGACCATTTTTTAGGCGCAGAATACGGCGGCCGTAATCTGCCATCAGGGTTTCATCGTGAGCAGAAATCACGATGGTGACGCCAACCTGATGAAAAGACTTAAACAGCTCCAGAATATCGTGGGCGTAATCGCGGTCTAAGTTAGCGGTTGGCTCATCTGCCAACAAAATAGCGGGCCGATGCACCACGGCGCGGGCGATACATAGCCGCTGCTGCTCGCCACCCGATAGCGAGATAGGGTTAAGCTTTTCCTTGCCAGCCAAACCCACTTTATCGAGCGCGGCCAAGACACGGCGGCGGCCTTCTCTGTGATCAAAGCCAACAATATCTAGTGGCAGGCTGACATTATCTAAAACGCTGCGATCAAATAGAATTTTATGATCCTGAAAAATCAGCCCCAGATGGCGTCGGATATAGGGCAGCGAGCTGCGATTCATTTTCGCCATATTCTGCCCGTTTACCATCACCGCACCGCCGCTGGGCTTTTCTATGCCTGCGATCAGCTTGAGCAGCGTCGATTTGCCCGCGCCAGAATGGCCTGCCAAAAAAACCAGCTCGCCACTTGGAATCTCAAAGCTTAAATTCTTAACGGCATCAAAGCCGCCAGGATAGCGCTTACTGACTTGTTGGAACTGGATCATAGGAGCCCTGTCTTTGTTTTCCACGAATACCCAAACTTAAATTTCGAACCACTTCGGTCCCAGAGAACACGGTTTACACGGAGAAAGGTAGTCAAATCCTTATTAAGGAATTGAAAAACGCCTGATCTTTACGCGTTTTTATGGTTTCTCTGTGTTCTGTTTTTAAACTCTGTGTCCTCTGTGTCTTAAGATTTTTTTGATCTTCTTTATATTTTTGCAAGCACTTTGTTTTCGTACTGATTACCGCCGAACTCGAAGTATGTTACACCATGCTGAACAAAACCTTGGCGGGCATAAAAAGCAATTGCGCGGTGATTGTTACTATTGCTAGTGAGCCAGTAAGCCCGAGAGGCGATGATTTCTTCGCAGTAAGCCAGTAGCTTGCTACCTAGGCCTTGGCCGGTAAAGGCTTCTTGAACATAGAGCGTTTGTAGCTCAACCGAGCCTAACGTGGGATGTTCCTCAGAGGCAAAATCAATTTGCGCGAAAGCCACAAGATGATGGTTGATCTCGGCGATCAATATTTGGTATTGAGGATTATTGATTAAGCCCGCAAATTTGCTAGGGGTAAATTCACTCAGTACATAAGCCGAAATATCCTGCCGAATACCCTCCGTCGCATAGGTATGCAACCAAACCTGAATCGCCAGCGCGGCTAGATTGGATGCATCAGCGGCGGTGGCAGGGCGTAAAACAAGGGAGTGATCCATTACCTTCCTTGGCGGAGGTTGCTGGGCTAGTTATTTTTATAGGGTGCGCAAGTCGCTTTTCTTGCGCACCGTTTTCTGCGTGGCGTCGTTGCACACCCTATGAACTTGCTTAGGCAGCGAGGCGGTGCGGAACAAGATGCCGTTCCACACCCTACAAAATCACTTTTTTCCTCGGTGTCCTCGCTTTTTATTCTCCGTGTCCTCTGTGTCCCAAGGTTTATGGTTTATTAATCAAACAACGCATCTACATAATCTTTGGCGATAAAGGGACGCAAATCGTCGATGCTTTCGCCTACGCCAATAAAGCGCAGTGGGATGGGGCGTTGTTTGGCAATCGCCGCGATAATCCCGCCTTTGGCCGTGCCGTCTAGCTTGGTCAAAATCAAACCGGTTAGGCCGAGTGCATCGTCGAATGATTTCACTTGGCTAAGCGCGTTTTGGCCGTTATTGGCATCTAGCACCAGCATGATTTCGTGCGGGCCAGTTGGGTCGGCTTTTTGTACTACGCGTTTTACTTTTTTGATTTCTTCCATCAAATGCAGCTGCGTAGGCAGGCGGCCAGCGGTGTCGACGATCACCACATCAATGCCGCGTGCTTTAGCTGCGTTTACCGCATCAAAAGCCACGGCAGCAGAATCGCCACCGTCTTGGGCGATTACTTGTACGCCATTACGCTCGCCCCATACCACCAGTTGCTCACGCGCGGCGGCACGGAAAGTGTCCCCAGCTGCGAGGAGGACGCTCAGCCCTTGGCTTTGGAAATATTTAGCCAGTTTGCCGATGCTGGTGGTTTTACCCGCACCATTTACACCTGCTACCATCAGGATAAAGGGTTTGTGCGTGCTAACATCCAGCGGCTTTTGCAAGGGGCTGATGAGATCGGTGAGGGAGTTTTGTAATGCACCTTTCAGCTCCGAGCCATTTTTAAGCCCAGCAAGGCTTACGCGATTTCGTACATCGCTGAGCAAATGCTGTGTTGCATCGACGCCCATATCGGCGGTGAGCAGAACGGATTCCAGCTCTTCGTACAGATCTTCATCAATCTGCCCGCCACCAAACAGCCCTGCTAAGCTTTTGCCTAGGCGATCTCGTGTTTTAGAGAGGCCCGCTTTTAGCCGCTCTGCCCAAGAAAGCTTGGCTTGTGGCTGAGCGACTTCAATAATGGCAGCAGGAGCAGGAGCAGGAGCAGGAGCAGGAGCAGGAGCAGGAGCAGGAGCAGGAGCAGGAGCAACGGCCTCGGCTAGCGCTACTTCTTCAATGATCAGCGGCTCAGCGCTTACCGCTTCGATGGCGATTTCAGCTACGTCAACAACAGGCGTAGCGGCATGATGAATGGGTGCCGTGTCGATTTGGACAGGCTCTACCACCAGTGGTGTTTCTGGGGTGACCGGAGCAACCGGCTTTTTTTTGCGAAAAAAACTGAACATGAGTTTGCGGGGATTCCGAAAGATGGCGGAAAATGCGGGCAGCCTGCCGACATTAAGTCTGTTTCATACATAAAAAACCGATTAGGTTTGCGTATTTAACAGGCTGCTGGGCTATTTAATTACAGATTGCTAGGATTTTAACATGGCCGCACAGTTCAAAAACCAAGTTCGTATTATTGGCGGTGACTATAAACGCCGTTTATTGAAGTTTCCTGACGCAGAAGGCCTGCGTCCAACGCCTGACCGGGTGCGTGAAACGCTATTTAATTGGCTGGGCCAAGAATGCACTAATTTAACGTGCCTCGATCTTTTCTCTGGCAGCGGTGCGCTCGGTTTTGAGGCCGCATCAAGGAATGCCAAGCGTGTGGTGATGGTAGAGCGCGCAAAAAACGTGGCTGCCAGCTTAAAAGATAATCAAACTTTGCTGGGCGCCGCCAACATCGAAGTGATTTGGGGCGATGCACTACGCTTTTTAGACACGACAAGCGATCGCTTTGATGTGGTGTTTTTAGACCCGCCTTTTGACTCGGATTTTTTAGCGCAAGTATTACCAAAACTACCACGCATCTTAAATGCAGGTGCCGTGATCTATGCCGAGACAGCCAATTGGCCAGATCGGGAAGGCTGGGAAATTGTCAAAGAAGGCCGAGCAGGGCAGGTGAAATACGCCTTGCTGCGTGCGGTGGTGCAGAGTTAGTAAACGTTAAACCCAAATCTTGAACCACGGAGCTCACAGAGAACACGGAGTTTCACGGAGAAAACCTTGTGTATGTTTTTCTCCGTGGCCCTCTGTGTTCTCCTTTTCCTCCGTGGTTTAAGGTTTGGGTTTTCTAAGCAGGGTTTTCTTTACCCTGCTGCTCAATCAGCAGTTGGGTAAAGTCCGCTGCACACATGGGTTTATAGCAGAAATAGCCTTGAATTAAGTGGCAGCCTAGTTTGGCGAGGTAATCGGCTTGGGCTTGGTTTTCTACGCCTTCGGCGATCAGTTTTAGCCCTAAATTACTCGCGATATCGACGATGGAGCGAACAATGGCGGCGGAGTGCAAATTATCTGGCAAGGCTTGGACAAAGGATTGGTCAATCTTTAAATAATCGATGGGGTAATGTTGCAAATACGCCAAATTAGAATAGCCCGTGCCAAAGTCATCTAGTGCTAAGCTAAAGCCCGTGGTGTGTAATTGATTCAGCAATGTAGATTGACCATTCCCCATTAGCAGACTTTCGGTAAGCTCTAGCTCGACCAATTCAGCGGGTATTTTGTGATAGCTTAAAATTGCGCTTAGCTCGTCAGGAAGCTGAGGTTTAAATTGCAAGGCAGATAAATTAATAGCAAGGCGATTTAATTTAAGGCCTATTTTTTTCCATTCGGCAATTTGGCTAATGGCTTCATTTAGTACCCAGCTGCCTATGGCTACAATCAGCCCTGTTTCTTCGGCAAAAGGAATAAAATTGATCGGCGGGATCATGCCTTTTTGCGGATGACGCCAGCGTATCAGTGCTTCTGCGCCCATTATCTTTTTGCTGGGTAAATCAATTTGCGGTTGAAAATATAATTCAAATTGATTGAGGTCCAGTGCGTGATGTAGCTCGGCTTCTAGCTTGATTCTATCTAGTGAGCGACGATTCATTTCGCTGGAATAAAACAGATAGTTTTGATTGCTTTTCTTGGCGCGCTGCATCGCCACCGTAGCATTATTAATCAGTGTTTCGGCATGATAGCCATCGTCTGGATAAATGCTGATGCCAATATGGCTTAATAAAACAATTTCTTGGTTTTTTAAATAAAATGGCGCCGCCGTGGCTTGTAAAATACGCCTTGTGACCAAGATTGCGTCTTCTCTTTGCTCTATTTCAAATAGCGCAATATAAAACTCATCACCACTAAAACGGGAAACAACATCTTCTTCCCGTAATGCACCTCTAATTCTTTTTGCTAGCTCAGCAAGTAATGTATCTGCTTCGGCATGACCAAAAGAGTCATTAATATGCTTAAAGCTATTGATATTAAAACAGAGTAAGGAGCCGTGTTTTTTCTTGCGCTTGGCCTCTGCTAAAGATTGCGCCAACAGAGAAAACAACATGGCGCGGTTGGGTAAATTGGTGAGCGTGTCGTAATAGGCGAGTTTATGGATTTTTTCTTCGGCCAAGCGTTTCTCGGTGAGATCAGAAAAAACCACAAAATAATGGCTGACCGTGCCATAGCTGGTTTGTACTGCGCTAATGGTGAGCCAAGCGGGAAATGCTTCACCGTCTGCACGGGTATCCCATAATTCGCCTTCCCAGTGCCCCATTGCTTTTAGGGTGGCTTCAATGCTTTTTGTGCTGTATTTCTTTTTTAAAAAGCTGGGAACGGTGCCCTGTACCTCTGCACTGCTGCGGCCCGTTATCTTTAGATAAGCATTATTCACGCTCACAATCAGCTTGTTGCTATCGGTGATAACAATCGCTTCCCGGGCGTATTCGATGATGCGAGTGTATAGGCGGCTGCGCTCTTCATTGGCGAGCTGGCTGCTGATGTCTCGTACATAGGCAATCAGCCTTGTGGGTAGGCCGACTTTATTGCGTACTAGCGTGAGGTGTAGATGTGCCCAGAAATCGCTGCCGTCTTTGCGTCGCCGCATCACATCCATTTCGGCATGGCCATTGGCAATCACTTCATTAAAGAAGTTTTCCTCACCTTCGCCTTCTGCATCGGCATATAAAAGTAAAATATGCTTGCCTAGCACTTCGTCTGCGGCATAGCCAAACAGCAATTCGGCTCCACGGTTCCAGCCGGTGATATAGCCTTCCAGATCCATGGTAATGAGCGAGGCCTCAAGCGCCGCACAAATACCAGAGTCGCTGTCTAGCTCATTATTCATGCGTCACCAGACGCTAATAATTTTCTGACCCAGTGGCAGGCGTTGGTCTCTGTTTGTAGCCAGTGGGCGGAGTGGGTATCGGGGATTAGACTGCTGAGCAGGGCATCGTCCCCAGCTTCTATCGCCGCGAGTGCACTGATGGCATTACCGATTGGGCCTTCCCCAAGGAGGAGTCCAGCGTTTAGCTCTGGGCTGAGCGGCAGAGGGTCAAGAATCTCTGCCAGTGGCTGGCCAAATAGTCGATCCAGCAAAGAAAGCATCCCCGCCATAAACGCAGCATCGGGCTTAATGCCTGGCAGGGCATCGCTGCCCGCCCAGCTTTCCAATCGTTTGGCGCGCAAGGCGGCTAATAACAGCAGTGGCGGAGTACCGCTATCGGCCCCAAATTGCTCTGCATAGAGCAAAAGTTGTAACCAGCGTTGTAATTGGCGTCGGCCCAAAATAGCAACGGCTTGTCGTAGGCTTTCGGCGTGAGCACCACCGCCTACGGCTACCGAATTCACAAGTCTTAATAAGCTAAAAACCAGCTGCGGTGCTTTGGCAATGACGGCTTCAATTGCCGGTGTATCGGCGTCGCTGGTGATTAGTCCGAGTAATTCAAGCAGTACGGGCTTGCTAGGATTGGGGCGGCCATCGGGCTTTTGTGGGGCGAGTAGCCAAGTACCGGTTAGCCAAACTTTTGGGGGTAATTGGCTGGGTAGCGTTGTTACTCCGGAAATCAGGCCGAGGTCTTCGCTGGGCGCAGTGAGCAATCTGCGTGCGGTTTGGGGATAGGGTAGCGGCAGCTCATTATTATTGAGCAGCACCATAAAAGGATGCGGCTCAGGCAGATCGGGCGGCAGCATGCCATCAATGCTTTCCCACAAACAGGGTAGCTTTGCCAGTGCAGAGTCAGCCAGCATTGGGGCAAGTAAGGCAAGCTGTGCGGCGTCTGCGTGGGCACGTAAAGCAACCCACTGGCGCTCTGTATTCCAAACGGGTTCGAGTAGCATAATTCGAGCACAGAATGATGACTCTCTAGCCTAGCTCTGTCAGAAGCTAGGGGCAAGTAGTCATTATTTCGTCAGGCTAATTAGGGGCTAATCTTGCTATTTTTTCTTGGATTACCTTGCCTCTGTATAGACTCTAGCCTCTCTTGGCGTAAGAAATACGGTTTCAGCAGTCTTCCATTGGCCTTCTTGCTGACGCTCGCGAGTAAGCTCTACTTCCACGATGTCGGCGTTGGGCACTTCTACCTCTAGCCTAACCGTCGCACCCAAAAGCCGCACATGGATAATCTTACCTTCGATGGCTTTTGTACTCGCCACGCGGGATAGATCAATTTCGTGCGGGCGCACATAAACGGTGGCTGCCGAGCTATTTGCATCGGGCGCAGCAAAGCGAGCGCCGCCGACTTCTGCCCAGCCTTCGTGCACGCGGCTGTGGAAAAGATTTACATCACCCAAAAACTGATACACAAACGGCGTGGCAGGCGTGTCGTAAACTTGCTCTGGCGTGCCAATTTGCTCGATCTGGCCTTTATTCATCACTACCACGCGATCGGCCACTTCCAGTGCTTCTTCCTGATCGTGAGTGACAAATACGCTGGTGATATGCATTTCATCGTGCAGGCGGCGCAACCAGCGGCGCAGCTCTTTGCGCACTTTGGTATCGAGCGCGCCAAAAGGCTCGTCCAGCAGCAAGACTTTAGGCTCGACTGCTAGTGCTCGCGCTAGGGCAATTCGCTGCCTTTGTCCGCCGGATAATTGCGCAGGGAAGCGATCAGCCAGCCAATCCAGTTGCACCATATTGAGTAGGGCATGGACTTTTTCTTTGATCACCGCCTCTGATGGGCGGGTTTTCTTTGGGCGAACCCGCAGGCCAAAGGCGACGTTTTCAAATACCGTCATATGCCGGAACAGCGCGTAGTGCTGGAAAACAAAGCCGACCTGCCGCTCTCTCACATGGGTGTCGGTGGCGTCCTCGCCATGAAATAAAATCTGCCCTTGATCTGGCGTTTCAAGGCCAGCAATCACCCGCAGCAGGGTGGTTTTGCCGCAGCCCGAAGGCCCAAGCAGCGCCAACAGCTCGCCCGATTTCACTTCTAAATTCAGATTATCCAGCGCGGTAAAAGCACCGAAACGCTTGGCGATGTTTTTGACTTCGATACTCATATTTACTTACCTTCGTTGAAGGGGCTTTACGATGATGTAGGGCGGGTGATACCCGCCGATTTTTTAGCCATTGGCGTTTTGGCGGGTTGCACCCGCCCTACATATTCCTATTCCTCAACTGCATGTCGTCGATCTGCTTCGGCTTGTTGCTCACCTCGCCATTCCACATAGCTTTTTGCCGCGAGGGTTAAGAGGGCTAACAGCGCCAAGATAGAGGCGCAGGCGAATGCGCCGACGAAGTTGTATTCGTTGTAAAGAATCTCTACATGCAGCGGCACGGTATTGGTCATGCCGCGAATATGGCCGGAAACCACCGATACCGCGCCAAACTCACCCATGGCGCGGGCGTTAGCCAAAATCACGCCATACAGCAAAGCCCATTTAATCTTGGGTAGGGTGATGCGCCAAAACATCTGCCAGCTGGATGCGCCTAGCACGATGGCGGCTTGCTCTTCGTCCGAGCCTTGGGCTTCCATCAGCGGAATCAGCTCGCGGGCCACAAAGGGAAAGGTGACAAAAATAGTCGCCAGCACAATGCCTGGCACGGCAAAAATAATGGTGTAGTTGTGCTCTATCAGCCACGGCCCCCACCAGCCCTGCGCGCCAAACATCAGCACATAAATCAAGCCTGCGACGACGGGAGAGACCGAAAACGGCAGATCAATCAGGGTGGTTAAAAAGCTTTTGCCTTTGAAATCAAACTTGGCGATTGCCCATGCCGCCGCCACGCCAAAGATCAGATTGGCTGGCAATGAAATGGCCGCAACAATCAGCGTCAGCTTAATTGCCTGCACCGCATCTGGCTCTACAAGGGCGGCAAGATAAAGCTGCCAGCCTTGGCGAAACGCTTCGATAAACACTGAAGCCAACGGAATAACCAGAAAAACACCGATAAACGGCAGGGCAAGACCGGTGAGCAGATAGCGCACAGCAGGGCTTTCGGTGGTGACGATAGAGCGTTGGATGGTTGAAGCCATTATCTATGCCCCTCTACGCTAGGGGTGTGGTGTGTTGAGGTCATTATTTAACTCTCCCTAAGCGCTTCGCTGTCCACCACTGCAAGCCATTAATCAGCAGTAGCAGGGCAAAGGACACCACCAGCATGACGACGGCAATGGCGGTTGCGCCCAGATAATCGTATTGCTCTAGTTTGGAAATAATCATCAGCGGGGTGATTTCTGAAACAAAAGGCATATTGCCCGCGATAAAAATCACCGAGCCATATTCGCCAATCGCCCGTGCAAAGGCCAGTGCAAAGCCGGTTAAGAGTGCGGGCAAAATGGTAGGGAAGATCACTTTGTAAAAGATCTGCCAACGGCCAGCACCCAAGCTGCAAGCAGCTTCTTCAAGCTCGTGCTCCAAATCTTGTAGAACGGGCTGCACGGTGCGCACTACAAACGGCAGGGTCACAAAGGTCAGCGCAATCACGATGCCGATGGGGGTGAAGGCAATCTTAAAACCCAGCGGCTCCAGATATTGGCCTATCCAGCCGTTAGGCGCGTAAATGGTCGCCAGCGCAATCCCAGCCACTGCGGTAGGCAAGGCAAAAGGCAGATCGACCATGGCATCAATAAAGCGCTTGCCATAAAACTGATAACGCACCAGCACCCATGCCACCAGCAGGCCGGTAAAGAGGTTGATCAGCGCCGCCAGTAGGGACGCGCCAAATGTCAGCTTATAAGAAGCCACTACACGCGGCTCGCTAATAATCTGCCAAAAGTGCGCCCAACTGAGCGCACTGGTTTTGATGAGCAACGCCGAGAGCGGCAGCAGAACAATGATCGATAAATAAAACAGCGTGTAGCCAAGGCTTAAATTAAAACCGGGCAAAACGCTTGGCTGTTTGAAGCGCATGGTGAATCCGATGGGGTGTTGTTAGTAGAGCTGCAGTAATGTCTCCCAACATAAAACCTAAATCTCGAACCACTTCGGTCCCAGAGAACACGGAGTTTCACGGAGAAAACCTTGCGTATGTTTTTCTCCGTGGCCCTCCGTGTTCTCCTTTCCTCCGTGGTTAAAGGTTTGGGTTTTTGTGAGAGCAATAACTTCCACTGGCATGTACTTGGTAGATAAGTGTCTACAGATCTTTTTGAATTATTACTTAGCGCTTAGCAATGCTTGCTGAGATCTGGTCGTAAATTGCGCCGTCTTCAAAGTGAGTTTTTTGGGCTTTTTGCCAGCCGCCGAATTCTTCGATGGCGAATAATTTAATCGCTGGGAATTGCTTGGCGTATTTGGCGGCGATGGCTTTGTCTCTTGGGCGTAGATAGTTTTGCGCGGCAATTTCTTGGCCAGCAGGGCTCCACAGGTATTTCAGATATTCCTCGGCCTGTTTGCGGGTGCCTTTTTTATCGACCACTTTATCGACGATGGCGACTGGTGGCTCGGCTTCGATGGATACGCTGGGGTAAATCACTTCAAAATTGCCACGGCCAAATTCTTTGGCGATCATTTCGGCTTCGTTTTCAAAGGTTACCAACACATCGCCAATCTGGCGCTGCATAAAGGTGGTCGTAGCTGCGCGGCCACCAGCATCTAGTATTGGGATGTTTTTAAATACGCTGGCGACAAATTCACGCGCTTTTGCTTCGTTGCCACCCGGCAATTTAGCGGCATAGCCCCATGCCGCCAGATAGGTGTAGCGGCCATTGCCCGAGGTTTTTGGGTTGGGCACGATTACGCCAACGCCGGGTTTTGTTAAATCATTCCAGTCTTTAATCCCTTTCGGGTTGCCCTTGCGAACGATCAGCACTTGCAAGCTGGTAAAAGGCGCAGCGTCATTCGGCAGGCGTTTGGCCCAATCGGCGGGTAAAAGCTTGGCTTTATCTGCGATGGCGTCGATATCGTTGTGCTGATTCATTGTCACCACATCTGCTTGCAGGCCGTCGATCACCGAGCGCGCTTGCTTGCTGGAGCCGCCGTGCGACATTTGCAGGGTGATGTCTTCGCCTGATTTGGCTTTCCAGTATTTGGCGAAGGCAGGGTTGTAGTCTTTGTAGAAATCGCGCATCACGTCATAAGACACATTGAGGAGTGTGCTGTCGGCAAAGGCGGGCAGGGTGGTGCTGAGGGCGATGGCGGCGAGCAGAGACTTAAGACGCATGACGATTTCCTAGCTGTGTGTCAGATAGCGTCAATTTTTACTGGTTTTGTTAAGTTTCACAAAGACTATCGAGTGTTATTTAAATAACTAAAATTACGTATTTAAATATCTAGGCTCTGCCAAGAAATAGCCTTGAAAGAAATCCGCGCCACTTTCTTGAGCAATCGCCAGCTGCTCAGCGCTTTCTATACCTTCGATCACTACCTGACTACTGAGATCATGCAGCATTTCAACCAGCTGGCCGAGTAATCGCTGCGCCTTACTATTGTTATCTGTGGCGTGAATTAATACTTTATCCAGCTTTACAATGTCGGGAGACAAGGACAGCAGACGGCAGAGATTGGCATTTTTCTGGCCGTAATCATCAATCGCAATCCGGTAACCGCGTTGGCGATAGTTTTCTACCGCATGGGTCAGGTCGGCTTCTTGTGCATCAGAAATGGCGGATTCAAGGATTTCTAGCACTACATCACTAGGCTTCAAGCCCTGATCTTGCAAAATACGCTCGAATGCTTCGCCGTGCTGTTTTTCAACGGCAATCAGCAGCTCAGGGTGAACATTTAGAAATAATGTTTTGCCTTTTTGCGGCCCAGCTAAGTGGTTCATTAAATGCAGGCTGCGGCATAGGCGATCGAAAGCCACCAAGCATTCGCCTCGGGAGGCGCTTTTAAAAACATCGGCAGGCGACATGGCTTTGCGGCGGATACTGGCCCGCAGCAGGCCTTCTTCGCCGACGATGGTTTGCGCATCTGATGCAAAAATGGGCTGAAACACGCTGGTGAGCTCCAGCCCCAGCGCCTTCACCACGATGCCGCGCTTTTGGGTATAGGCAAACTGGGCGCTGGGCCAATCGGAGAGGGTATCTTCGGGCACATGTAAAGTGCCGCTGGCATGATGGATAGTGGCTGACATGGTGGGTTCTTTTCTGATGGGGCTTATGCCTTTGAGGTGTTTGTTAAAAAGTGACGCTTGCAAGTTTTGAGTCATCGTAGAAAGGGTGAAACTCCATAGGCCCTAAGCAATTTGTTTTTGCATCAATAAACAACGAAAAAATGTAATGACCACGATCTTGGCGTAGGGCTTAAAAGTCCCCTTGAGCTGATCCCGCCCGCCGCCGACTCGATTGTCCGCAGCTGAGGGGCTTTCGTGCTGGTCGGGGCGGCCTTCTTTGCTTCCTTTCTTGGCCGTTCAAGAAAGGGAGTCCCCGCGGGGATGCCGCACCTAAATCAACGTGCCGAAGGCACTAAAAAGATCTTTTTGACTTTGCTTAGAGCACATGGGGTGCAACCTGCATATTTCGCGGGTTTCACCCGCTCTACAAAAGATGCACCACCCTAGCGTGCTTGTGTTACTTACTCGGCTGATAAATCTGATCGAATGTGCCGCCGTCGCTAAAGTGCGTTTTTTGCGCTTTGGCCCAGCCGCCGAATACGTCGTCGATATCAAACTGCGTTACTTTCGGGAATTGATTCGCGTACTTGGCTGCTGTTGCAGGATCGATTGGGCGGTAGTAGTTTTGCGCGATGATTTCCTGGCCTTCTTTGGAATACAGATATTTCAGGTATTCCTCGGCCACTTTGCGCGTGCCTTTTTTGTCGACTACTTTATCGACTACGGCCACAGGCGGCTCGGCTTTGATCGAGTAGCTTGGGGCGATGATTTCAAATTTATCTTTACCAATTTCTTTCACTACTAATTCAGCTTCGTTTTCCCAAGCGAGTAATACATCGCCAATGCCGCGTTGGGTGAAGGTGGTGGTTGATCCGCGTGCGCCGGTATCGAGTACGGGAACGTTTTTAAAGAGTTTTTGTACATAGTCGCGGGCCTTATCGTCCGAACCGTAGGTTTTTTTAGCCCAGCCCCAAGCGGCCAAATAATTCCAACGCGCGCCACCACTGGTTTTAGGGTTAGGCGTGATGACTTTTACATCGCTTTTGATGAGGTCACCCCAGTCTTTAATTGTTTTGGGATTACCTTTTTTAACCAGAAAGACAATGGTCGAGGTGTAAGGTGAGGCGTTGTCTGGGAGCTTTTTTTGCCAGCCAGCATCTAGTAATTTAGCCGGGGAGGCTAGCTCGTCAATATCGTAAGCCAAGGCCAGCGTCACCACATCGGCTTGCAAGCCATCGAGCACCGAGCGGGCTTGCTTGCCCGAGCCACCGTGGGATTGGCGCACGGTCACATCATCACTGGTTTTTTTCTTCCAGTAGCTGGCAAAGGCCTTGTTGTAATCCTGATATAGCTCGCGCGTAGGATCGTAAGAGACATTTAAAAGCTCAACCGAGGCTGCAAAAACGCTGCTGGTGGCAAGGCTAAGAATTAAGCTGGCGATGATTTTCATGTGTGAGCCCTGTAGTGGATAAGGCTCAGTCTAATGGTGGGCTTTATATATTTAAAAAGAATTGTTTGTTGTTTTTATATTCCATTTGTATGTTGTTCTACTTAAGTGGGGAGCACATTCACAAAGCTTTCTTTATTCAGATAGCGAGGCTCGCTTAAAAAATAGCCCTGTAGCATATCGGCGCCACTCTCTTGTGCTAGCTCTAACTGCTCGGCGCTATTGATGCCTTCGATGACGACTTGGCTGCCCATATCGTGTAAGCGCTTAACAAACTGGCATAGCAGTGCTTGGGGGGAGGATGCTTGACTGATGTTATTCATCACCACGCGATCAAGCTTCACAATTTCAGGGCTAAGTGTCAGTAGGCGGCTTAAATTGCTATTTAAAAAGCCATAATCATCCACCGCAATGCGGTAGCCCCGAGCACGATAATTTTTAATTGCCTGAGCTAAGAGGGCGGTTTGCCCCGCTGGAATAGTCGCTTCAAAGATTTCCAGCACAATATCAGCAGGGCTTAAGCCCTGATCTTGCAAGATGCGCTCAAAGGCCTCTATATGCTGCGTGCCGGAGGACATCAGTAATTCTGGATAAACATTTAAAAACAGGGTGCGATGTGTATTAGAGCCCGCTAAATGATTCATTAAATGCAGGCTACGACAAAGCCGGTCAAATTCAACTAAGCAATCACCAGCAAGTGCACTTTTAAATACATCGGCAGCAGATAGGGCTTTGCGGCGAATACTGGCCCGCAATAAGGCCTCTTCGCCTATGATTTTTTGGGTATTGGCATCAAACACGGCTAAAAATGCACTGGTTAATTCTAGGCCTAAAGCCTTAACAACAATGCCACGGTCTTTGGTACTGGCAAATTGCGCCATAGGCCAATCATTTAATGTGCCTTGGGGAACACTGATAATCCCATCACGATGTTTTATTGCAACTAAAGGAGGCATTGGATTCTCTTCTATAAAAATAATGTGGCAGTACCTTATATTGATGAGGGGATAATTTTGTTTAGGGAGGGTTTAATTAAATCATCACTCACAAATGCTCGAGAATGAAGAAAATAAATACTAAATTAAACACTAATCTAATAATACAGTAATGGGTATTCTCATAAAAATATTAATTAACAATCAAGCATAAGCTAACTCAGCTTTAGTATTGAAACTAAGCTTAATCTACAGGCTTATTGTTTCATTAAAAATGAATATATGAGCAGCCTTAGTACTCATCATTAGTGCTCAAGTAAGAATAAAAGTTCCTGCTATTTTTGTTAATTTTATGTGTTAGTTAATTATTACAACAATCAAAGTGTAAAATTTTTTTGCTAAACAAAGTGGGCTTGTATTTAGCAGTTTTCTTGATGGATTTAATACGCAGGATATTAGGCGAGGAATGTGACTAATCGATGATAGCTTAAGGTTTTTATTCCTTAATCGGTATTAAAACCCAGCTTGCAAAGAGCAAGCTGGGTAAGCGGTAAGCTTTGATATGACTTATTTTTCAAGCAGCCTACTTAGTAAGCGCCCATAAAATCACGTTTACCAATTTCTACACCGTTGTGGCGCAGCAGTGCGTAAGTGGTGGTGACATGGAAGAAAAACTGCGGCAGGCCGTAAGCGAGCAGATAGGTTTGGCCATCGAGTTTTTTCTCCTTAGGCGTGCCTGGTCGCAGCACGATTTCTAGCGCTTCGCTGCCGTCAATTTGTTCTGCACTTAGCTCATTGATCAAGGCTAGTGTTTTAGTAATACGCGCCTGTAGCTCAGCAAAGCTTTGCTCATTGTCTTCGTAAGCCGGTACTTCAACGCCTGCTAAGCGCGCTGGAACGCTTTTGGCAAAATCACAAGCGATCTGCACTTGGCGCACCAGTGGGAACATATCTGGGTACAAACGCGTTTGTAGTAAAACAGCTGGGTCGATTTTGCGAGCTTCAGCATGGGCTTCGGCCTTGGCCAAGACATCCGCCAGTGCTGTAAGTAACTGTTTAAAAACGGGAACGCTGGCGGTGTACATGGAAATGGACATGATGTTCCTTTATCGGGTTGGCGCGGCAGATCCGCATCCCCCTAAATGGGGGCAGTCGGCTTTTAATCAATTGTATTGAAGGGTTTTCTTATTCTGCCTCTTATCTGGCTAGCTCCCTTATTGATGTGCGTTCAATTAACCAAGTGGCTATCGCTGGCGGCGGAAGGTGTAAAAGTGCGACACGCTCTAGCGCACCTTTAGATAGCGGAATTCCCCAGTTTTTGTAGTGTGAGCGTAAATCCATGCCGGTTATTTTGGACATAAATTCGTAATGCTGATCGTACTTTAAGCCAACGGGCCCATCTTCTAAAGCACGTTGCTGCTTGGGCGGTAGTTCGCGATAGGCGCGGAATAGTTCTCGATATATTTGCCATGATTTTGCGGGGCTTGCATCGACAAGCTGAACAAGAAAAATAAGCTTATCAGTAACGTCGGCGTCAGTTTCAAAGTTCTTCATTTTCCCTGCTTTGATCTTCTGCACGGCATGGGTATACATATTTTCTTCGATTGTGAGCGGTGGCACGCCCATTTTTTCTAGAGCGTATAGCGAAAATAAATTGACGCTGGATTCGGTGCCAAAGGCGTCACACCACAGCGATTGTTGGTAGTTATGTCCCAGCTCATGCACATTGCCCCAGAAGGTACGCACAATATTGGGGTCAGCTAATTGCCAGCTACTGGTTACCATAATCGGGTAGCCAGCATGGCCATAGCCGGCCACGATTTGCGGGTCCCATACCAAGTGATGCTTCAATGTTTGCTTGGGATGCAAGGGCTTGCTGCCGTCAAAACCCGCTAACCACTCGATATTTTCAATATGGGAGTCGTAATACGCCATCAAAGTTATTGGATCTTTTAGGTTTTTAACATGGCTGCGCGGCACCGTAATCACGCTACGGCGGCCTTCAATCAAAACCCAAGGGCCTGGGTGCTTCAATATATTTGGCCAGTCTGCCAGTGAGTGCATCTGGGGGTTGAAATATGGAGCGGCAATTGCTTCTGATATTTCAATGTAGACCGATGTATTTGCATATTTCTTAGAATTGATTTGTATAAATCCACCGTATTGAGAGCGGATTTCTGTTTCGCCCTGCCTGAGAGGAAACTGGCTCATCACATTTGCGAAACGTTGTAGTGTGTCTTTACCATTAATCGGTGAACCATCGCTATTGAGCACATCACTGTGCTCGTTAATTTGGACCGACACATCATTAAGATCAGCGGGGTTGGTTACGTTAACCTTTATTTTGATCACCTTGCCAGCAGGTGCCCATAAGCCAGTATGTAGCGTGTTGAACCAGTCAAAGTCCCAGCCAATATGCTGAAATGCCTGACTGCGACGATTTAAAGTAAAGCCCGCAGTGGTGCTGGCCGCATCTGCCGCAATCGCGCCAGGGAATTGAGTCACATTCCTTGGGTAGGGGAGCGATTGCGCGGTTGGCGTGAGGCGATTAATTTGGTCTCTGGCGCGTTCCAGAGCTAGCCATTTGGTGTTTTTTACACTGATTGGGTATTGGATTTTGACTGCGTCATCTTGGCTGGTCTGACGCTTTAAGTCTGATAGTAGTTGCCAGCGTTGATTGGCTTCGCCATGGTAGCTGTAAACATCTAATGGGTCGGTAACAGCGCTCAGATCAATGGTGAACTTGCCAATACGAAAACTTTGTTTGGTGTATGTCCATTTCTGTAGTGCTCCGTTATCACATTTTTTTAAAATCAGCCGTTTCCCTTCATCCAGCTCCAACGGAGCTAAGCATAGTGCGCTATTGGCTAGACGGATGGTTTTTGCTTGTAAAACCCAGTTTTGCCCTCGTTCACTGGCATTGCAGTTTGCAATCCCTGTTAAAGCGCCCTCACTAATAGGCTCTAGTGCACGTAGGCATTGTTCTGGCTCTTGGACGGAGATAATCATGTCCGATGCGGTGTCTTCTGTTATTGCCGCTGCTAAGCATTTGGAAGCCCCTGCGCAGACCCAGATTGATAGCAGTGCGAGCTGAGTAGCAAGGCGTAAGTTTTTAGGTTGCATTGTGGTGGTCGATCCGTATCTATTGGAAAGGAAATGGCAATTTTTTTGGTTTAAAGCAAGCAGATACTGATGCTATGTCCGACATGAGTTTGATCTATAAGGGTTTTTTGTAGTAATGGAAAGCATAGCATGCTGTATGAAAATGGAATAATTCTTAATAAAGTAAAAAGTACCATGACAGATTAAATAATATTATTGTACTTTTCGGTTATAAGTATGCCAATGGAATTGGTGGGGCGAGAGCAGATTCGGTAGTGAAATAGAGCCATTCAAGGCGAGCTATCGGCCGTTGAATATTGAGCTAGCAACTGGAGAAGTGAAGAATGAGATTGAACGTTGATGAAAAGTGTCGCTGGCTGCGAAATGTGCTGATTGCGGGCTTGCTATTGTCCGCAATGCCTGCTGACGCAAGCTGTTTAGTGATTTCTGTTCAAGAAAGAAATGAGCGGATCCTGCTACAGTCTGATGCCGACTCCGCTGTGGTGCAGTCGGAGCGTTCGGCCAAACTGATTTCAAGGGAGTTTCGTCAGATTTATGACATTCTGGAAAAAACTAAAAAGCAGGATGCGCGTTTTGAAGCGCGATTAAAGCGTCTGTCACAGGAGCTGTTTGATCCGCTTTTACCGGCTATGCGTCAGGCTTCTTGCATTGTGTTTCATATCCAGCCCCGATTTATGCATTTTGCGCTGGATTTATTGCCGGTGGATGGCGCGCCCCTATTTGTGGAAAAAGCGCTGGCATTTAGTTTTGGCGTGCCTAAAGATCTGGATCTGCCTGATTTTGGTTCAGATAGCCGTGGTTTGATTATCCGTGACCCGGAAACAGACCCAGACAATGGCGCTAAAGAAGTCAAAGCCTATTACCCCAGCTCGAAGGTCTATGCAGCCAAGCAGGCAGGGCCAAGCTTATTTACGCAGGCAGATGAGGATTTTTTACTGATTAGCGCCCATGGATTTGTAGTACCGGGCATGGGTGAGAAAGACTTTGATCCGGATGATTCGCTCTTGTTTGGTAAAAAGCATATGCAGGCCGATGGTTTGGCAGGAGGCAAATTTAAGTTGGTCTATTTTGATTCTTGCCAGATGGGTTTAAGTGCGCCGTTTATTGATGCTGCCAGTCGCAGTGGTGCTCGGTTTTATCTGGCCCCTATTATTAGCAACGAATCGGGGCATTCTTCAACGCTCACCATGCGTTATTTCTTTACTGAATTAAATTATGGGCAGAGCCCAATGGATGCATTATTTAGCGCAAGAAAGCGTATTTATGATGATTTCCAGGGCAGGGTGAGTCGCAGTGACCAGATGTTTTATGCTTTCCCATTTAGGCTGTATTTGCTTTGAATTGCTGGCTTCAGCTTGATTACCTGCTTGAAGTGCAGGTAAAAAGCCATTATTTGCTTCTTGATAGAAGGCGTGTGCAGGTTTAAAAACGGGCTGAGTGAGCCCCTGCAGCAGTTGAGCAGGCAGAGCGTTGGTTTTCCAGTTTTCTTGTCCTTGGTAAAACGCCTCTTGAGCTTCTTTAAAACGCGCGGATAGTGGTGTTTGTGCCAGCTCTGGCGAGTTGCTTAATTGGTTAATGATCAAAAAAGATTCAATAATATATTGGGGAGGTGGCAGGATTCTGCGATTAAATTATTGCTTACGATGATTTGCTTATAGAGTTGGCCATTAATCATCACCGTGGTGAGCGATTGGTAGGAGTAGCAGGCTAGCAGCAGAATGCAAAGCAAAACGCTGCCAAGTAAAACACTCAGCTGTTGTTTGACCGGCATATTTTTAAGTGACATTTTCATCCGACCTTAAACACCCAGTGAAGCTTAGGTTTGAGTCAGCATGGCTCTATTAAAGGGTAAAGATGGAGAAAACTGCTGACCATCTTGATTGGATGTTTGGTTTCATTTTTTGTCAGGTTTTGGTTTTTCCATACAACATCGGCTCAGTTGTTAGGCTCGGATTTCAGTTGCACTTAGATATTTATACGATGAGCTTGAACAATATAAATTAAGCAATTTTGCAAAATGGCGACTCTCGATGAGTCGCCATTTTGTTTGAACCGCCAATATTCAGGCCTAAAATGATTGGCTGAGAGTGCACTGCTTGCTTGCATTATTGGGGCATGGACCTTGCCAGCGCAGCTGGGAGGCGGATGCAGGAGCGAGTGGGGCACTGAGGATTTGTGGCTTGGCCACTGCGATGTTAAAGCGGGCCAAGGTGGTCCAAGTGTTGCGGCTGAGATATTCCAGCACATATAGGCTATTGGGGCGGAGTGCCCTTGTGCTGATTTGGTATTGATTGCGCACGATCTTAAAGCTGGCTTGATCAGCAAAGGGGCGGGCAAGTGGCTCGCCCACAAATAAGCCTTGGCCCGGCCATTCCACGGCTTTCCAGTAAGCTTCGATCAGCGTTGCGCCACGATAATATTGATCGATCAAGACCGACGCGCGGGAGAATTTTTGCGTGAAGTTGCAGGGCTCTGCCACCGTACCGTAGCTGGCCGTGGCTCCGGCTTCTAGCCAAGCGCTAATCGGCATTTGCCCATTGCCCGTGGGTAAAAAGCCTCCGTAGGAGGTGAGATGATCGGCGATTGCACCTGGCAAGAATTGATTGCTACTCAAGTTGGCGACGCTGCTTAAGCCGGTGAAATAAAACAGCAGATTGCTTTTGCCGCTAATGCTATTGCTGCCCGTGCCAGCGGAATTGTCGAGGTAATTAAGCTGCAGCCTGCCTGCCCATGCACTGGGTAGTGCCAAATAGTCGGTGTAGCGAACACTACGATTGCTGTCATTCGTGCGCAGCAAATAGCCGTCCCCAATGGGCTGGCTGTTGTCCGCCTGCACGCCGCGATCGATCAAGGCTTTGGCAGCACTTAAGCTGCTTGCGCCCAGCATCATCGCTGGGCGTATTTTAAGATCTTGCCAAGGCTGGCTGGATTCAGAATCGTAGTAAGCAGAGGCCGCTGTGCTGCTGCAAGTATTGGCGCAATATTTGGTATCAAAACCGAAGGCCATCGCACTGGTGATGCTCATGCTGCAACTACCGGCAACCCGGGATGGAGCATTCCAAGTGAGCAAGGTGGCTTGTACACCAGCGGGTAATTTAGCGTCTACTTCGGCTTTGACCGCGGCAAAATTGGCGGCCGAGATGCTATCTGCGCCGGTGCTGAGCTTGACCCGAATAATATTGGCCGCCGGTATCCCACGGGCACTTTGGTAATAGCTGGCAATGGCCTCAGATAAGACATCGCCCTCGGCCACAACCACCCCCATTTGGGCTGCTGTTAGCGGATAGCTGGGAAGGGGTAAGTTCAGGGTTAAATTGCTGGTGGCTGGGTCAGATGGAAGCGTTGTTGGGCTGCCTGCGCTTTCTCCACAACCAGCGAGGATAAATAATAGCGCTAAGAGGCTGATAAACCCTGTGGGTAAGCTTGAAAAGTGAGTGCGCATATCAGTGTTCCTTACGTGGCGTGGTGCTCAGGTCAATGACTCGTTGATCGATCCGTATTATCGCCAGTTAGAAATAGGCTGAAGGCTTCACTCTAGGGCTGGGGCATGGTGTAGCGTAGTAAAAATGGACGCTAAAAGCGTCCATTTTTCTAGCCAAGGATATGGCCCGCAATAATTTTCCGAAATATAAAATCCAAAAGTCCGCCATCCACTAGTGTTTTTGTCGGGAATCCAGCCGTGCCGCTGGATTCACGCCTGCGCTTGAATGAAGATGTTTTTGAAGGGGGTATGAGTCAAATCCTAAGCTGCCAACCCTTTAAGACGCTAGCTCAATTCTATTTCTAAACTCTTCCAAAGCGTCTGGATTCGCCAACGCATCGGTGTTTTTTACCGGTCTGTCATGCACTACATTACGTACCGCCAGCTCGACAATTTTGCCGCTGATGGTGCGGGGAATGTCTCGCACCTGAATGATTTTGGCGGGCACATGGCGTGGGGTGGTGTTGCTGCGGATCACCTGACGAATGCTGTTTTGCAAATCCTCACTTAGTTCAGCGCCTTCACGTAAACGCACAAATAGCACCACGCGCACGTCGTTATCCCAATCTTGGCCGATGGCGATAGATTCTAAAATCTCGGGCAGTTTTTCTACCTGACGATAAATCTCAGCCGTGCCGATGCGCACGCCGCCGGGATTGAGCACCGCATCAGAGCGGCCATGAATAATGATGCCGCCGTGGATGGTTTCTTCTGCGTAGTCGCCCTGCGCCCAGATGCCAGGGTATTGGCTAAAGTAAGCGGATTTCAGCTTCTCCCCCTGCGGATCATTCCAAAAGCTGACTGGCATGGCGGTAAAGTGGCGGGTGCAAACCAGCTCGCCTTTTTCAGCGACCACAGGCTGGCCCGCGTCGTTCCAGACTTCCACCGCCATGCCCAAACCCTTGCATTGCAGCTCACCACTCCAGACTGGCAGGGCAGGGTTGCCAAGGGCAAAGCAGGAAATAATATCGGTGCCACCTGAGATAGAAGATAGGCAGAGGTCTTGTTTAATATCGCGGTAAACGTATTCAAAGCTTTCGTGCGAGAGCGGCGAGCCGGTAGAAAGAATTGCTTTCAGCTTATCTAAGCGGTGGGTGTTAATTGGCTTGGAGTCGGCTTTTTCCAGCGCGGCTAAATATTTAGCGCTGGTGCCAAATATGCTAATGCCCTCGGCGTCGATCAAATCAATCAGCCGGTCGGCCTTGGGGTAAAACGGCGAACCGTCATAAAGCACAATGCTTGCGCCAAGGGCCAAACCGGACACCATCCAGTTCCACATCATCCAGCCGCAGGTGGTGTAGTAGCAAAGCGTGTCGCTCATGGTGAGATCGGTGTGCAGGCCCAACTCTTTAACGTGTTGCAGCAGTGTGCCGCCCGCGCCGTGCACGATGCACTTGGGCACGCCGGTAGTGCCGCTGGAATACATGATGTAGAGCGGGTGAGCAAAGTCAGTTGGGGTGAATTCTGGCTCGCCACCGGCCTGATAGAAATCCTGCCATAACGTGATCTTGGCATTGCCCGCCTTAAAGCTGGCTGCTTGCGCCTCTGCATTGGCGTAGGGAACAATAATCAGCTGCTTAACCGAAGGCAGGCGCGTCATGATTTCTTTGATTTTTTCGGCAAGTTGCAGTGTTTTGCCCGCGTAGCGATAGGCAGCACAGGCAATTAAAACTTTAGGCTCAATCTGGCCGAAGCGATCGGTTACGCCTTGCGTGCCAAAATCGGGTGAGCAAGAAGACCAAGTCGCGCCCAAGCTGGCGGTAGCCAAGGCACCGACGATGGTTTGCCAAGTATTGGGCATCATCGCGGCGACTCGGTCGCCATATCCTACACCCGCCTCGCTCAGGCTTTTTTGCAGGCCAGCCACATGGGCGGCGAGGTCCTGATAGCTAAGCACTTCGCGCGAGCCATCTTCTGCAATAGCAATCAGCGCCGGATGCGCATCACGGCGGCGCAGCAGATGTTCGGCAAAGTTGAGCTTGGTCAGGGGAAACCAATTCGCGCTTGGCATTTCCGAGCCTTCAGACAGCACTTCGCTGGCAGGCTGGCTGAATTTGATGGCAAAGAAATCGACAATCGCCAGCCAAAACGCTACCCGATGCGCCACGCTCCAAGCGTGTAGCTGTGCATAGTCGCTTAGCTCAAGCTGATGTGCTTGATTAATATGGCGGCGAAACGCATCCATCTGCGTAGCAGCAACCTGCTCAGGTGAGGGAGTCCAAAGCGCTTCTTGCATGTCGATTCCTTTATGTTAGATACATAAAACCCAAGTCTTGAAACACGGAGGGCACCGTAGGGTGGGTTAGGCCGTTCTTAATGCTCATTAGGGAGCAGATCTATTTCGGCCGTAACCCACCATGACACTGCGCTGCGGTGGGTTACGGCCACGAGACGGTAGCGCTCATATTTAGTACATCGTTTGGCCTAACCCACCCTACGGATACTCTGTTCTCTCTATGTTTCAAGGTGTGGTTTGTCTGGTTTTTGACTTATTCCGGGCTATCTGCCTGATTTTTGGGGTGTGCCGCTATAAAGGCTGGGTGCGCGTTGGCGAGGGCTTCTACCCTTAGTATTTTTGGGTAAGCATCCAGTGGCACATTAAAGCGGCGGGCTGCGTAGAGTTGGGGGATCAAATAGGCGTCCGCCAAGCTGATCTCTCCAAAGCAATAGCCGCTCTCACCAATCAGTTGCTCAACCGCAGCCAGCCCCTGGCTAATCCATTCATTAATCCACGCCGTAATATCATCTTCTTTGCATTGATAGTTTTGGCGCAAATAGTTCAGCACGCT
Source organism: Pseudomonadota bacterium (assembly GCA_026399755.1). Taxonomy (GTDB): domain Bacteria; phylum Pseudomonadota; class Gammaproteobacteria; order Burkholderiales; family Chitinibacteraceae; genus Iodobacter. The sequence continues at coordinate 12,264 of JAPLQI010000045.1, read as the reverse complement.
GACGTTATGCAGCGGATGCACATCGCAAGCGATCAGTGCCGCCAAGCCACGAATTTTTGCGCGTTCAAACAGATCTTTTGGCAGCAGCGGCGTTGCTGGGTAGCGCTCTTCCAGATACTCGATAATCGCTGGCGATTGGATGATCGCTTCCTGCGCCTGATCCAGCAAAGCGGGGACACGCGCTTGGGGATTGACGCTGAGATAAGCAGCGTCTTTTTGCTCGCCCTTGAGCAGATTGACCGGCACGGCTTCATAAGCCAGCCCTTTGAGTGCCAGCACAATGCGTACTCGGTAGGACGAGGTAGAGCGGTAGTAGCCGAAGAGTTCCATGCTTAAACCTTATTTATTTGCATTGATCGTAGGGCGGGTGAAACCCGCGTACTTTTCAGTATTGCTCGCGGGTTTCACCCGCCCTACGAGTCTTGCATTTATTTCGCAGCTAAAATCACGCCACGGCATTCGCCGAAGCCGATGCTGGGGTAGCCGTCTTTTTTGCAACGGGCGAGCATAATGACCTCGTCGCCGTCGACTAAAAAGCAGCGCTCTTCCCCAGAATCCAGCTTGATCGCTTGCTTGCCGCCATTACTCAGCTCCAGCAGGCTGCCGAGTGCATCGGCCGTTGGGCCAGATAAGGTGCCGGTGCCGAGCAAATCACCAGAGCGCAAGCTGCAACCATTGACCGTGTGATGGGTAATCAGTTGCGCCACGGTCCAGTACATATTCAGCGTGTTGGAAAGGCCCAAACGGTGTGGCGGCAGGCCTTGGGCTTTTTGCGCGGCGGTATGTAGCAGTACTTCTAGCTCAATATCAAAAGCGCCATTGGCTTGATCGGCGGCATCATAAAGATAAGGCAGCGGCTGTGGGTCGCCTTCTGGGCGGGCTGGCTGAGCGACGCGATAAGGCGCCAGTGCTTCGGCCGTCACTACCCAAGGCGACACGGTGGTGGCAAAGTTTTTCGCCAGAAATGGGCCAAGCGGTTGGTATTCCCAAGCTTGTAAATCGCGTGCTGACCAATCGTTCAGTAAGCAAAATCCTGCAATATGCTCGGTGGCGTTGGCAATGCTGATCGCCTCGCCTTGCGGATTGCTGCCAGCTACCCAGATGCCCAGCTCTAACTCGTAATCTAAACGGGCTGATGGGGTGAGTGCAGGCACTTCTTGGCCGGGTTTGAGCGTTTGGCCCATTGGGCGGCGCACGGCAAAGCCGCTTGGGTAAATCGTCGAAGAGCGGCCGTGATAGCCAATCGGCACATATTTGTAATTAGGCAGTAGCGGATTATCTGGGCGGAATAATTTACCAACGTTTACCGCGTGATGAATACCGGTATAAAAATCGGTGTAATCGCCAATTTTTGCAGGTAAATGCATTTTGCAAACGCTGGCTGGGCGCAGTAGCGATTCGCCTTGTGCTTGCAGGTTTTTAAGCTGGGCGTAATCGGCATCGAGCAGCTCTAATAGGCGCTCACGCAGTGCCAACCTTGCGCTACTTGGCAGGGAAAAAAAAGCATTCAGCGATTTGCCACTGGCCGCTTGCGCAGCGCTCAGTGCATCGCCGGTAAATAAGCTGTTTTCGACGGCGGTTTGCAAATCAAAAATAAAATCACCAATCGCCACCCCACCGCGCGGTGGCAAGCCTTCAGGGCTAAAAATCCCGAAAGGTAGGTTTTGTAGTGGGAAATCACGGTGATCATTAGCAGAAGTAACCCAGCTGAGGCGATATGTAGTGGAAGTCATGAGGGGCTCCGTTGGGTTTAAGTTTTTTGTGAATTTAATGGGCTCAAACCATAAGTCTTACTTAACTACTCAGCAGTGTGAAAAACCCAAATCTTGAACCACAGAGAACACGGAGGACACAGAGTTTCACGGAGAATACCAAGAGAAATAATTGATTTTTTCCTGTTCCTAGCTTGTTTCTTGTGAATGTCTGTTTGGTTTTTAGCTCACTTGAGTAGTTGAAATTTTTGAACCACTTCGGCTCCAGTGGAGTTGCACGGAGGAAAAGACACTGGTTTTCTCCGTGGCCCTCCGTGTTCTCCTTTACTCCGTGGTTCAAGGTTCGGGTTTTATTAAATCTGGTTTTTATTAAATGTTTTGGGCATGTCTGCCCAGCAGTCGTCGTAATTACTTTGAAGCTGTGCGCATTCCAATGCGTATTGCGTTGGGCGAATCACGCCATGGGTTTCAAACATAAACGCCATAGTGCGCTCGATTTTTTGCGGTTTTAATGTCGCGCTGCTTGCATTGATAAAAGTTCTGGCGTCCGGCCCGTGGGCGCTCATCACGTTATGCAAGGAGCAGCCGCCGGGCACAAAACCACCGGCTTTGGCGTCGTACTCGCCGCGCACCAAGCCCATGAACTCATTCATAAGATTACGATGAAACCAAGGTGGGCGGAAGGTGTCTTCAGCAACCATCCAACGTGGTGGGAAAATTACAAAGTCGCAATTGGCTTGGCCGGTGACGGCGGATGGCGAGGTGAGTACGGTAAAGATAGAAGGATCGGGATGGTCGTAACTCACGGTGCCTATAGTGTTAAAGCGGCGCAGATCATATTTATACGGCACGCTATTGCCGTGCCAGGCCACCACATTGAAGGGTGAATGGCTCAGCATCGTGGCCCAGAATTCACCTTGAAATTTTTGCACTAACTGTGTCGGCTGATCCACATCTTCGTAGGCCGCAACCGGCGTTAAGAAATCGCGCGGGTTGGCTAAGCCATTGCTGCCGATGGGGCCTAAGTCTGGAATACGGAAAGGCGAGCCGTGATTTTCGCTGATATAGCCGCGAGCAGTGGCGTCCAGCAGCTCCACACGGAACTTCATGCCGCGTGGAATCACCGCAATTTCTTCGGGCTCTATTTCTAAAATGCCCAGCTCGGTAACAAGGCGCAGACGGCCTTGCTCGGGCATGATCAGCATTTCGCCGTCGGCATTAAAAAACGCCCGCTGCATCGAACAATTGGCACGGTAAAGATGGATGGTGATGCCTTCCGGCGCATCGCTATTGGCTGCCATCGTAATCAGACCGTCGATAAAATCAGTCGGTGCATCAGGAATCGGTAGCGGATCCCAACGCAGGCGGTTAGGAGTGATGGCTCCTAATTTACAGCCCTGTCGTTGTTTTTCTAAACGCTCAAATTTGCCATGTGCCGCTGATGGCAGAATGCGATACATCCAAGTACGGCGCAGCTCGGCGCGGGGCACAGTAAAAGCACTGGTAGAAAACTGCTCTGGGTATAAGCCATAAGGGGCTTTTTGCGGTGAATTTTGTCCTTCTGGCAAGGCTCCCGCCAATGCCTCACTGGCGAATTCATTTCCAAACCCTGATAGGTAAGACAAAGTAGCGTGTGACATGGGGAATCCTTTTTACGTTATGCGTAATTGGTTTACGCAAAACATAATTTGATTTTAAATACTCGTCAAGCTATAAACGCCCATCCTTGTATTTCAGTGGTAAAAAAACATGGCAGAAAATGACAGGCGGCAAAGCGTTGGTTCGGCAGAAGTGGCTGCACAAGTATTAAAAGCTTTGGCTGATCTGGCCCCAGCCACATCGCTGACGCATCTGGCAGATTCTCTGGAAATGCCAGCCAGCAAGGTGCACCGCTATTTGCAGGCGTTGATGGCCACTGGTTTTGCCGAGCAGGATTCCAGCAGTAATCATTACGCCCTCGGCCCTGAAGCCTTACGTGTAGGACTGATTGCGCTGGGTAAAATGGACGTGCTGAAAGTCGCCACGCCCTATCTTTTAAATTTGCGCGATCAGCTGAATGAAACGGTGTTTTTTGCGGTATGGGGCAATAAGGGCGCTACTGTGGTGCAAGTCGAGCAGGCACTTAGATCGATTAGCCTGATTACCCAAGTTGGCTCGGTATTGCCTGCGTTTAAATCAGCAACCGGCCTCGTATTTAGCGCGCATTTGCCCGAGCAAGAGTTCTTTCTTTTGCAGAAAGAAGCGGCCTTGCCAAAAGCAGAGGCGATGGCCTTAGAGCAATTATTGGCAAAGATTAAAAGCCAAGGTTGGCACAGTATTCAAGGCCTATTAATCAGCGGGGTAGATGCTATCTCTGCCCCTGTATTTGATGCGCGTAGCCAAATTATTGGCGTGGTCACCGTAGTGGGATCATCTTCAAGCACCTTGCAACCCACCGCCGAAAGCGAGCTGGTGCAAAGATTGTTAGCTGCTACGCAAGCAATTAGCCGCAGGATGGGGGCGATTTAAGGCAATTCTATCAACTTAAGAATTTATAACGTAGGAGCGGCTTTAGCCGCGAATGTTTTTATATGCAGTGCCTTCGCGGCTAAAGCCGCTCCTACGAAAAACGTCACATCTTCTGTTTTTGTCTAAGTTGATAGGTTCGGGTTTGAGGGGGGGTAAGAGTGCTAGATTGTGCTCTCAGTGTTCTTACCGCTCTCTGTGTCTACAGATCTTTGGGTCTTAAAGCAGTACCTCATCACTCAACATATATCGTTAAATCACTCTTGATTTGAATATGGCAAGCCAGCCGCACTAGCTCGGGCGTGTCGGGGATGGTGAGCGGGGAATCGGCGGCCAGCCCTGCATGGCGGATCATCACGTTTTTTTCTTTGCCGCCCAGCGTCACCATGCTGCCACTGCCTGCATGCTCTATTCGTACTTTACACGCTCCGCAAGTACCCTGACCGCAGCGCCATGCGAGTTGTAATTTGCCATCGCTGACCAGCGATCTGACAGATGAAATCAGCATGCTGTTAGCTTCTGCCTGCACTTCCAGATGGTAGGGTTCTATAGAGCTGATGAAAGTGACTTTGTACATGGGCGAGGAGTGATGCTTAGTCCTAAGATGAAGGAACAACTTCTCATTGTAACGGCCATGATTAAGAAAATCCCCACAGACGTACTGAAGATCGGCATGTATATCCATGATCTGAATGTGGACTGGATGGATCATCCGTTTTTGCGTAAGCAATTCGTGGTTAAAACGGATGAAGATCTACAAAAGATCATCGCTTCTGGCGCGCATGAGGTGTATATCGATACCGATAGAGGCCTTGATTATGCGCATGCGCCTACGGTAGAGGAGGTGAATGCGTCGATCGAGGCTGAAATGGTCCAGATGGCGGCAGCGCCTGCGCCCGTGATTCAGGTTTCGACTTCTGAAGAAATGATGCGTGCGAAGCGAATTCATAAACAAGCGCACAATTTGGTGCGTAGCGTGATGCAAGATGCCCGTATGGGTAAAGCGATTCAAATGGATGATGTTGAAGAAGTCGTTGAGGCGATTACTGATTCTATTTTGCGTAATAGCAGTGCTTTATTAGGCTTGTCGGGAATTAAAGATAAAGATGAATATACTTTTCTGCATTCGGTGAGCGTTTGTACGCTGATGGTGACTTTCACTAAAAGCATGAATTTCCCTGCGGAATTAATTCGCCAAGCGGGTATTGGTGGCCTATTGCACGATACCGGTAAAACGATGGTGCCTAATGAGATTTTGAATAAACCGGGGCGATTAACCGAGGCAGAGTTCGATGTGATGCGCTCTCACCCTATGGAAGGTTTTAAAATATTGTCACAAGTCGATTCAATTGGCGAAATTCCACTAGAAATCACCCTGCACCATCATGAACGTATGGATGGCAGTGGTTATCCGCATAAATTACCTGGCGAAAATATTACTCAATTAACGCAAATGGCATCGGTGGTCGATGTATATGATGCCATTACCTCGGATCGCTGTTATCACACCGGCATGCCGCCATCTGAGGGATTAAAAAAATTATGGGAATGGAGCAAATTCCACTTTAATCCAACGCTGGTTCAAGCCTTTATGCGCACCATCGGGATTTATCCGGTGGGCTCTTTGGTTAAATTGGAATCAGGCCGTTTAGCTGTGGTGTTGGAGCAAAACGAAGGTAATTTATTAATGCCTAGGGTAAAGGCTGTATTTAGCACCAAGGCCAATGCTTATATCCAGCCCGTAGAAATTGATTTATCCAAACCCATGGGCCTAGGCGGGGCGGACCGCATTACCGGCCATGAATCGCCAGATAAATGGGGAATCGACGTCACCCGCTTTTTAATTCCACCGGGGTGAGGGTTTTAATAAAACTAAAAGGTCTGTAGACACAGAGAGCGGGAAGAACACAGAGCACACCGAGAACAACTAATTAATTCCGTGATGTTATTTCTGCTCTGGCGGGAATTCAGTGTTTAAACTGGATCCCCGATAAATACATTCGGGGATGATGGTTTAAATACTTGAGACAAATAAACCTCGGATTTATTTTATGATTTTCTCGGTGTTCTGCTTTTTATCTCGGTGTTCTCTGTGTCTACAGATTTAGGGTTTGGACAGACCTTTTGGCTTCAATATCCCATCAAGCCGTCTTGCAATTGGCGTGCGCATTAAGAACAACACCCCTAAGATCGCTGCGTAGATCAGCGGGGTTGTTAAATCTCGTTTTACCAGCCATAGATAATGCAGCACACCTAGGCTGGCAATCAGATACACCAACTTATGCAGGCGTTGCCATTGGCGCTTTAGCTTGCGGATCGCGGCTTGATTCGAGGTGGCCGCCAGCGGAATCAATAAGACAAAAGCCAAAAATCCAACGGTTACAAAAGGGCGTTTGATCACGTCGTGCCAGATAGCGGCTGGGTCTAAGCCGTGATCGAATACAAAGAAAGTGAGCGCGTGGATAAAGGCGTAAAAAAACACATAAAGCCCCAGCATGCGGCGGTAAAGCAGCAACTTGCCATAGCCACTCAGGCGGCGTAGCGGCGTAACGGCAAGGGTGATCAGCAGAAAATTAAGCGCCCAAGTACCAGTTTGCCGAGTTAAATACTCAATCGGATTAATGGCTTGCCCTGTTGAAAAGACGATCCAAGCCAGCGGCAAGAGGCAGGCGATAAAGAGGAGGGGTTTACTAAAGCGCATTGCGTCAAGCTCACTAAATATGGGGTTAATGGTTTAGTCGTTTGATACTGCTTAATCTGATAACTAGCCTTACCGGTATAATGCCCATCCTCGCATAAGGAAATGGCTATGTCGCAGAGCATTATTCACGCCGCGCACCGTATTGTGGTGAAAGTTGGCTCTAGCTTGGTTACCAATGAAGGCCGTGGTTTAGATCACGCCGCTCTTTTGCGCTGGGCGCAGGAAATTGCCGAAGTCTCGAAAATGGGCAAACAGGTGGTGCTGGTCTCATCTGGCGCAATTGCCGAGGGTGTGGCGCGTTTGGGCTGGTCGCAAAAACCGACGTCGGTACACGAAAAACAAGCCGCCGCTGCCGTTGGGCAAATGGGACTCTGCCAAGCCTATGAGAGCGCTTTTCGCGCCTACGGTTTAAAAACGGCACAAATTTTACTTACGCACGAAGATTTGGCCGATCGCACCCGCTATCTCAATGCCCGCTCTACCCTAATGACGCTGCTGAATCTGGGCGTGATTCCCATCATTAATGAAAACGATACGGTGGTGACCGCCGAAATTAAATTTGGCGATAACGATACCCTTGGCGCTTTGGTGACCAATTTGATCGAGGGTGATGCGCTGATTATCCTGACGGACCAAACCGGCCTGTATACCGCTGACCCGCGTTCTAACCCTGATGCCAAGCTGGTCGAAGAAGCTGAAGCAGGAGACGCCAGCCTAGAAGATATGGCCGGAGGTGCAGGCTCTAGTGTGGGGACTGGCGGCATGTATACCAAGATTATTGCTGCTAAGCGTGCAGCCAGAAGCGGTGCATCAACTGTGATCGCCAGTGGTCGTGAGCATGATGTATTAGCACGCCTCGCCCGAGGTGAGCGGATTGGTACTCAGCTAACCGCACAATCAACGCCGCTCGCCGCCAAAAAACAATGGATTGCCGATCATCTGCAGCTTAAAGGTAGCGTGGTGCTGGATGCTGGCGCGGTAAGGGCACTGCGTTTACAGGGCTCTAGCCTGCTACCGATAGGCGTAAAAGAGGCCTTGGGCGATTTCTTGCGTGGTGATGTGGTGAGCTGTGTGGATTCAAGTGGGCTAGAAATTGCCAGAGGCTTAGCGAACTACAGCGCCGCCGAAACCCGCCGAATTATGCGTTTACCCACAGGGCAGATCGAAGCTGCCTTGGGCTATATCGATGAATCAGAGCTGATTCATCGCGATAATATGGTATTGATGGGCGTGTAGTTTATGGACTGGGCAAAGGTGTGCTTTGCCCAGCTTCTATTACATCTGTGTTTTACCGAACAATTTTCAGTGGCTCGTTCGAGGTCATTGAATCGGCGATTTTCTCCACCGTGGATGGCGAGCCTCCCCAGCAAAACTCTTTGGCTAATTTGTATTGATAGCCATTGCGTTTATCTTTAAAGATAAGCTCCCAAGGGCGGTTGAGGTTTTGCCATTGATCGCCGCTTAAATAGGCATAGCTGCGGTATTGTTTTGTTTTGCAGTCAATGCCTTCAAAGCTGACATTTCTTACTTTGCTGCCCTTGCTGGTCACGGCTACGGCATAGCGAATAATGTCGTCTTGGCCTACAACAATGCCATCCAGCGCGACTTCAAATTTATTCATTCTGGAATCGTAATTGGCGATAAATTCCTGCCATTTCTCGAGTTTTTTAGGATCTGGCTTGGTGAATTCTTTTTCCTCTGGCGCAGGCAGTGGCGTGTCTTTTAGTAAACGTGAAAAAGTTGTTCCACTATCGCGCTCTACACCTGGCGGGGCGTTGTTGCTGTATTCGGATGCGTTGGCAAGGCAAGGCAAGGCAATGAGGGTAATGAGAAATAAACGTTGCATATTTATCCTGAAAATATTGTTTGTCTGCTTGTCAGTGTGGAATCCGGCGAATAGGAATACTACGCGTGGGACGAATACTAAACCATGTGGCCTGCAAGGTAATATGTTGGATGCCGTAACGCTCGCCCAGCATATGATTGATGTGTTGTAGCTGCAAGGGCCATGTTTCTGGCTTTTCGATCACAATATGCGCCGATAGCGCCACTTTGCCACCTGATATATTCCAGATATGCAAATCATTGACTTCTATCACGCCTTTTTCAGAAGCCAAAGCCGTACCAATTTCTTCCAGATTTAAATGTTGCGGCACGCCTTCCATAAGCACATGGGTAGCTTGGCGGAGCAGATTCCAAGTTGAGCGCAAAATCAGCATGGATACCACAACCGATAAAATCGGATCAATTGCTTGCCAGCCGGTAAAGTAAATGACGGCACCTGCGGTAATCGCCGCAACCGATCCTAGCAAATCGCCCAGCACATGGATCATCGCCGCACGGCTATTTAGATTGTCGTGATCGTGTGATAGCTGCCAAGCAGAAATGATATTCACGACCAAGCCAATCACCGCAATAATCATCACGCCCATGCCGTTTACAGGCTGAGGATCCATTAAGCGACTTACCGCTTCCACCACAATCCATACCACCAGAGCAATCATGACTAGGCTATTGATCAGTGCGCCTATGACTTCTGCCCGAGCATAGCCATAGGAGTTGTCTGCATTGGCGGGCCGCTGGCCGATCAGATTAGCAATGAGCGCTAAGAGCAGCGCTGCGGCATCGGTAAACATATGGCCCGCATCTGAAATCAGCGCCAGCGAGCCGGTCATTACACCGCCAACCAACTCCACAATGCCAAAGCCACCGGTGATAATCAGCGCCAGCAACAGCCTTTTTTGCGAGCTGGGCTTGCCGTGATTATGGTGGTGATGCGCATGATCAAAGGTGTGATCATGGTGCTCGTTATGTCCTCCGGGCAGATCGTGCGGGTGTTCGTGTTGATGCGGCATTTATTTTTCCTGACGTATTGTGACTTGAAAACCATGATCGCTAGTGAGTGTGACAGATGCTTGATGTAATTCGGCCTCTCTCTACACAATGGATAAACCTAGCCCTGCGCCGGTTTGGTTTTGCTAGGCGGGCCAATACTTCCCTGACAGATTGTGACTTGAAAACCCTGATCACTGGCGAGGCTGATGCTGGCTTGGTGTAATTCGGCAATTCTATTTACGATGGATAAACCTAGCCCTGCACCGGTTTGGCTTTGGCCCAACGGGCGATAAAAGCGCTCACCTAAGCGCTCCAATACCTCTGGTGGAACGCCGGGGCCATTATCACTAATGCATATGGAGTTTTGATTGATCTTAATCGTGATGACCGCATTTTCACCGGCATAGCGTTTGGCATTATCGAGCAGATTGCGTAAGAGCAGCACCAACAATCCTGAGTGCCCATGCCAAGTGGTGATGTTTTCTGTGAGCAAGCATTCGGGGGCCAGCCCTGCATCTTGTAAGGCGTGCTCGGCCAGCTGCACGATATCGACTTTTTGATTGGTGTGAATGGCGGCAAAGTCTAAGCGGGCTAATTCAAGTAATTGCCCCACCAAATGCGTGCCCCTATCTACGCCGAGTAGGGCTTGCTTCAGTGCTTTTTCGCGCGCTTCGGGGCGCGGGCTACTTTGGGCTAACTCGATTTGCACGCGTAATCCGGCCAGTGGCGTGCGTAGCTCATGGGCCGCATCGGCGGTAAAGCGCCGCTCTTTTTCTAAGGTGGCGCTTACTTGAGCAAACAGCGTATTGAGCCGATCACGCAGCGGCGCAATTTCGCTAGGTACGGCTAATGTGAGCGCTTCTAGATTATCGGGGGCGCGGCGGGCTAGCTCGGCATCGACGGCTTTTAGCGGCATGAGGCCATGCCTAATGGCTAGCAGGAGGAGCGGCAATAAAATAGCTAAGGCTAGCCCTGCTGTCATGCCCACATAGGCAACGATTTCATCAATCAGCTTGTCGCGCTTTTGATGTGGTTCACCGACGATAAGCTGCCGCTCATTATCTTGGCGAACAGCAATTTCCCAGTGATTGCCATCGAGCTGAATGGTGCGGGTTTTTTCTTCGAGTTCTTGCTGAAAAGGCAACGCGTGTTCGTTGCTGGAGAGGAGCAGCTTGCCATGGCTGCTGTATAGGCTAAATGCCACACGGGGCAGGTGATCGGGTTTCTGACGGTTTTTATTAAATTGTAAGTCATCGTCATCCCCCAAGCTTTGCCAGAGTAGGTCGGTATAAACATAAAGCTGTTTATCTAGTAGCTCGCTGACTTCATCGTGGGTTTCATAAAGCAAAACAGCGCTGAATGCGGCCCAGGTGAGCGAAGTGAGTAACAGCACCAGTAGCGTTAGTCTTGTGGCGAGCGATGCGCTTTGTAGCCAACGTCTCATTCTTTTTCTTCCAAACGCCAGCCCAGATTACGGGCATTTCGGATCACCACATTGTGTAGCTTTTTGCGTAAATGCGAGAGATGCACGTCCAGAGTGTTGCTTTCAATATCCTGCTGCCAGCCGTAAAGCTTTTCTTCGAGCTGAGGACGCGATAAATAATGCGGATGATTCGCCATTAACAGATGCAGCAGGCGGTATTCCATCGCAGTCAGGTTGAGCATCTGGTCTGCTTGTCGCACTGATTGATGAGCAGGATCGAGCACCAGATCCTGCCAGCACAGCTCACCATCATGTTTACCTTTACCTCGGCGCACCAATGCCCGTACCCGTGCGCAAAGCTCGCCTAGGGCAAAGGGCTTGATCAGATAATCATCCGCGCCTGCATCAAGGCCCTTGATGCGATCTTCTATGCTGTCTCTGGCCGTGAGCAGCAGCACCGGCAGATGACCGCGCTCACGGCGTATCCACGCCAAAAGCTGTAAGCCATCCATACGCGGCAGGCCGATATCGAGCACTACACCATCAAAGCTATGCTCGGTCATTAGCGCCAATCTTGCCGATTCGCCATCTTTTAACCAGTCGACTACAAAGCCTGCGTCAGTTAAGCCCTCGGCAATACCATCACCGAGGAGGGCATCGTCTTCAACCAGTAGTAAGCGCATGGAGATCCTTTATAAGGCGTGTTTTAAAAAGGGACTTCAGCTGAGTTCCTTTTTTATGACGGGAATTTCTGCTCGTTTATAGCCGTGTACCATGGCAGCAGGCAGGTTTTCCTTATGCCGCCAGCTTTCTAAAAGCGCCGCAGCAATATGTAATCCTACGCCGCTTAATAAAGTGTAAGCCAATATCTCATGCAGCTCTTCTAGCCATTCTTCACCAAAAAAAGCGTCTGTTCCCATCATATAACCCGTGCCTCCCATCGCTAGGACCATGATCAATAAAAACAGCATCATCACGGCTCCAGCTGGGTTATGGCCAAGAAAACGCGGATGCTCGCCACGGCGCATGGCTTGCAAATAGGGAATGACACGCTTGGGGCTAGGAAACCAATCACTAAAGCGGGCATG
>JAPLQI010000079.1 GCA_026399755.1 Pseudomonadota bacterium | reverse complement strand
TCCTTGGGTTGGTTTGTCACGTCGTTACCCATCGGGTACACGTATGTTCGGTAAGGTTACTAACCTTACAGACTACGGCGCATTCGTTGAAATCGAACAAGGCATCGAAGGTCTGGTTCACGTTTCAGAAATGGATTGGACTAACAAAAACGTTCATCCATCCAAGGTTGTTCAGCTTGGCGATGAAGTAGAAGTAATGATTCTGGATATCGACGAAGAAAAACGTCGTATCTCACTGGGTATGAAACAGTGCATGGCTAATCCATGGGATGATTTTGCTGAAAACTTCAAGAAGGGTGACAAGATCAAGGGCGCTATCAAGTCTATTACTGACTTTGGTGTGTTCGTTGGTCTGGCTGGCGGTATCGACGGTCTGGTTCACTTATCTGATCTTTCTTGGAACGTGGCTGGCGAAGAAGCTGTTCGCAACTACAAGAAAGGCGATGAAGTTGAAGCGATGGTTCTGTCTATCGACACTGAAAAAGAACGCATCAGCCTTGGCATCAAGCAAATGGAAGGTGATCCTTTCAACAACTACGTTTCTACTTTCGACAAAGGTTCCCTTGTTAAGGGTACTGTGAAATCTTTGGATGCTAAGGGCGCGATCATTGCTCTTTCTGAAGAAATCGAAGGTTACCTGCGCTCTACAGAAGTTTCACGCGATCGCGTTGAAGACATCCGTACTGTGTTGAAAGAAGGCGACGAAGTTGAAGCCATGATCATCAACGTTGATCGTAAGAACCGTTCGATCAATCTGTCGATCAAAGCGAAAGATTCCGCTGATGAAACAGATGTAATGAGCAAGCTGTCTTCAGAAAGCACCGGTACTGCTGGTACAACTAGCCTTGGCGCATTGCTGAAAGCTAAGATGTCTGGCGCTGAGTAATATGGATCAAGGTGGGATGACCAAGTCCGAGCTTATTGCAAAGCTCGCCCAGCGTTATCCGCAGCTGGTTGCGAAAGATGCAGAGCTGGCTGTGAAAACCATCTTAGATGCAATGTCCAAGAGCTTGTCTCAAGGCCAACGCATCGAGATTCGTGGCTTTGGCAGTTTTGATCTGAATTACCGCCCGCCACGAGTAGGGCGCAATCCGAAATCAGGTACGAAAGTATCGGTTCCGGAAAAATTTGTGCCTCACTTTAAAGCGGGTAAAGAACTAAGAGAAAGGGTTGATGCCCTGATTTAATGTTCTGCTTCAAGGCGACACCTCAGGGTGTCGCCTTTTTTGCATAAAAACATCGAATTCTCAATCCTTACTTATACCGTGCGACGCTAATCGTTTAGATTCTGCTGAATCGGTTACAATGAGCGCTAGCTTATTTCTATGGTTTAGATCAATGCGCTATTTGTTCTGGCTTATCAAATTCCTACTCTTTGTTATTCTGTTTGGCTTTGCCATGCATAATGCAGATCCTGTGGTACTTAAATTCTTTTTGGGCTATTTTTGGCAAGCGCCACTGGCCTTGTTGCTATTGGTTTTCTTTGTGGTTGGGGTGGTGTTTGGTTTATTGGCTGCGTTTTCTAAGATCATTCGCTTGCGCCGTGAAGTCGTTAGCTTAAAAAAAGAATTGCGCGCTAAGCAAACCGTTGCCGATTTGCCTTCCGATCTTTATGTTGAACAACCACGGGACGCGTTGTAAATCCTTTTATGCTTGAAATTGAATATTGGTGGTTAATTGCGCTGCCCGCTTTCTTTGCCTTGGGCTGGTTAGCTGCGCGTGTAGATATTAAACATGTCCTATCTGAAACACGCTCTTTGCCTGTTGCGTATTTCAAAGGGCTTAATTATTTATTAAATGGTGAAACCAATCGTGCTGTTGATGTGTATGTGGATATTGCACGCCATCATGCAGAAACGATTGAGCTGCAATTTACCTTAGGGCATTTATTTCGCCGTCGAGGAGAATTAGAACGCGCCATACGTATGCATCAAAAATTGCTGGTGCGTCGTGAATTAACGGTAGCTCAAAAGCAAACTGCACAATTTGAATTGGCCTTGGATTTTATGCAGGCAGGGCTATTTGATCGGGCAGAAAGTTTGCTTACCGAATTGGCCGATACCGATTACGCCCGCCAAGCGCGAGTTGAATTGCTTGGCGTTTATCAGCAAGAAAAAGCGTGGGCCAAGGCGATTGAAACAGCTCAGCAATTGCGCGATGAACGCCACACCTATCAGCATGAAATTGCACAGTTTTATTGTGAGTTAGCCTCGCAAGGTGCTTTGCGATCTGAACCTGCTGCTGCCCGAATCTATTTGCAAAAAGCCATTGCAGAACACCGTAAATGCGCTCGAGCCAATATGATTCTTGCCGAATTGGAAATTGCATCGGGCAATGTCGATGCCGCAATTGAGGCGTGGCTAAGAATTGAATCGCAAGAGCCTTTGTATATTGCTTTAGAAGCAAGGGCTTTGCTTGCGGCTTATGACACTCAAGGGCGTGGCGCAGAGGGTACGACGCTATTGTTGGGCTTATTACGTCAATACCCTGAGTTGGACGTGTTGGACCTAGCCTATGAGCGACTCCTGACAGAACAAGGTTTGGTTGCAACGCATGAATTTGTGCGCGAACGGCTTAAAGCACATCCAACGATGCCAAGTTTACGTAAAGTACTGGAAGCGCATCTTTTGATCGCCCCTGATGATCAAAAAGTAGAACTAGAGCTCATTGTTAAGCTGATTCACGATGCAACACGCGAGCAAACCATGTATCGCTGCACGCACTGTGGCTTTAAGGCAAAGCAATATTTCTGGCATTGCCCAGCGTGCACCGAGTGGGAAACTTTCCCGCCTGTTCGCGGTGCACAAAAAACCAGCTAATCGATATTTTAGAAATCAAAGTTATTTAAATAGTTATAAATACAGGATCTTGTATGTCTTCTTCATCCAAAGTGATTGTTGCCCTTGATTATGCAAGTGCTGCTGAAGCATTGGCGTTTGCTGATCGCGTTAACCCAGCGCTTTGCCGTTTAAAAGTGGGTAAGGAGCTGTTCACTCGCTGTGGCCCTCCCTTGATTGAGCAGCTAGTTGCGCGTGGCTTTGATATTTTCTTAGACCTTAAATTTCATGACATTCCAAATACCGTAGCGCAAGCATGTAAAGCAGCGGCTGAGCTGGGTGTTTGGATGGTGAATGTGCACGCTAGCGGTGGACGCCGCATGATGGAAACCACCCGAGACGCGCTGGAGGCTTTGCCGCAGCGCCCCTTGCTGATTGCAGTAACGGTTTTAACCAGTATGGATGCGGCCGATTTGGCGGAGCTTTATTTGCCAGAGCCTGCTGCTCAGGTCGAAATGCTGGCTCGATTAACGTATAGCTGTGGTTTGGATGGGGTTGTGTGCTCTGCACACGAAGCGGGCGTAGTTCGCGCTTTAAGTGATGCTCAATTTAAACTGATTACCCCGGGAATTCGCCCTGCCAATGCCGCTGCGAATGATCAGTCTCGTATTATGACGCCGCAAGCCGCCATTGAGGCTGGTTCAGATTACCTTGTGATTGGTCGCCCCATTACTCAGAGTGAAGATCCTGCCGCAACGTTGGCCGAAATTAACGCCAGCTTGGCGGGGTAAGCGATGCTCTCTCCCGAAGGTAAAAAAATGTTACAAGGCGCCGTTGCCAATGCGCGTGTGATGGTAGTCGGCGATGTGATGCTGGATCGTTATTGGTTTGGCGATGTAGAGCGTATTTCCCCTGAAGCGCCTGTGCCCGTGGCTCGAATTCGCCGCACAGAAGAGCGGGCAGGCGGTGCTGCCAATGTGGCACGCAATATTGCCGCCCTGGGCGGGCAAGTGCATCTGCTCGCCGTGATTGGGGATGATGAGGCAGGGCGTAGTTTAGAAAGCTTATTAGCAGTCGATCGAGTCAGTACCTATTTTCACCGCGATTCAAATATTGATACCACCGTAAAACTACGTGTTTTGGCAAGGCAGCAGCAGTTGCTTCGCATCGATTTTGAAAGCGAGCCTAGTCATGAGGTTTTAGCCGCTAAGCTGGATGATTTCAAAGCTTTGCTACCCGAAGTGAATGTCGTGATTCTTTCTGATTATGGCAAGGGTGGCTTGCGGCATGTGCAAATGATGATTGAAATTGCGCGTAGCGCTGGCAAAATTGTCTTGGTCGACCCTAAGGGTGATGAGTATGAGCGCTATCGTGGGGCGACCTTGCTAACGCCTAATCGCAGCGAGTTTAAGCAAGTTGCTGGGAGGTGGACGAACGATGGGGAGTTGGCAGAAAAAGCTGAAACCTTGCGTGCGTCTTTAGATTTGGACGCCCTGCTGGTTACACGTAGCGAAGAAGGAATGACGCTATTTCGTAAACAAGGTGTAGTGCATAAGCCAACCCATGCGCATGAAGTTTTTGATGTGTCTGGCGCAGGAGATACCGTGATTGCTACCTTAGGCCTGATGCTGGCTGCTGGCCTAGAGATGCCCGAAGCGATGGATTGGTCGAATCGTGCGGCAGGTGTGGTGGTTGCAAAATTAGGTACAGCGGTGGTGCATCCTGATGAGTTATTTGCTTAGAGTTGATGCACTACTTTAGAAAATAAAAACGCCGTTGCAATATTTGCAACGGCGTTTTTATTTTTAGAGTCTATCTTAAGGCTACACCGCTAGGTGTTTCGGCAATTTCTACGCGATTTTTACCTAGTTTTTTGGCTTGATACATGGCTTGATCTGCACGCTCGATCACTTGATCTCGCACTTCTCCTGGCAGTACCAGCGCAACTCCCGCGCTGAATGTAATCAATAATTTTTCGTTATTATTTAAAAAGAAGCGTTTAGTTAATTCACGCTGTAAGCGCTGTATCACACTCACGGCCTCATCAATACCTGTTTCTGGTAAAACCAGTACAAATTCTTCGCCACCATAACGCGACACCGAGTCGCTAGGGCGCAGTAAATCCTTTACCACCGCCACTAAATGAACAAGTGCTGCATCGCCAGCAGCATGGCCTTGACTGTCATTTAATTTTTTGAAGTTATCGATATCCAGTAAGCCAATAGTTAAGGGGCTTTCGCTGCGTAGCGCCCTTGCTAGCTCAACATCAAAAATTTCTTCAAGCCCGCGTCGATTTAGTGCGCCAGTGAGCTGGTCGGTTCTCACTTTTTGGCTAACGTGCGTTAATTCTTGCTCTAACTCGATAATGCGCTGTTGTGCATTGTCCGCTTGCGCACGCGCTTCGAGTAGATCGTCCCTAGAACGGCGAACATCGAGCTGCATGCTGCGAGTGTCGCCTAAGAGGGATTCTAAAACATCTTTAATACTGCTTAGATTATTGGCTTGCTGAATTTGATCGGTGTACTCACTGATCTTACTGTGGTATTGATCGGTGCTATCAGACATCACACTTAAACGATCAATAAAAGTGGCAATCATATTTTTAAGGACGGTTTGTGTTTCTACAAGGTTGTGTTTGATTTGCCCTTGCTTAAATAAAACCTCTTTTAGGCCTGCTTCGGCATCGTAAATAACGCGCATATCTAAGGGCTGGGCCATAATTGCTTGTACTACTGCGACCTGTCCACGTACCCATTCATCTTCAATTACAACTTCTGCCATATTGTCGGTGAGTAGGCGCAATAAGCCCATTAAGCCGTCGCAAAGCCGTACTTCCTGATCGTTTTGTAATTCAAGACGCAGCCAAAACTTACGCAGCCTAGGCATAAGCTTTTGAGTACCCGCATTATTGCTGACAGTGGCGACTTCCCCAGCAAGATTGCTGGCTTCTTCTTGCAAATCCACATTGTGGGTGAGCCTAGCTTGAATACCCACGGTTAATGCCAGCGTGAGAGCATCTCGCCATTCGCGCCAGTCGCTTTCCTCACTAGATGCGGCGCTACTACTTATAAGAGCACCAGATGAATCGAAATTATGGTCAGCAAGCGCCTCTGGGCTCTCGCCTGTTTCAATGCTGGCTCCCGCCCACGCTTTGATTAGAGAGGATAGTTTTTCATTTAAATTACTGGCATCACTGCCGAAATTAATCAGCACTTTTTCTAGGGATTCTTGCTTTCGGCTGGGGGTGTAAACGGGGTTACGTAATTCCCATTGCCTAATAAGATCACGAATGACATCGGCCCAGCTTCGGCTTAATTCGGTTTGCCCGCCTTGGCTTTCAATACTGCGAATAATCAGCGCGGGCATGCTGGCCCAACTGGCTTGGCCCGCTTGTTTATGTAATTGCTCGATATTGCGTTGTAATTCTGGGGTTTGCCGAGGGAAAGCCCCCATGGCAGCTAATAATTCTTTAATGGCGGGGTGTAGCTTGTCAATATCTGGCGTGCCCGCAATCTCATGATAAATCGACTCGTAATGATCCGGCGTCGGAGGGACGCGACGCATCGTTAGTTGCTTAAGTGTTTCACGAGCAATATCGGTGGGATTACTGAGCGTTCGCATGATATTCATTTTTGTGAAGTGGCGCGGCAATTATAGTCTATCAAGATCAGACTTGTGGCTTGCGAATGATGAACAAACTGTCAGGCTTCATGTTAATCATGCGATTTCTCGCTTGGATAATTAAGCCCGACAGCGCTTAGCCTGTGCTCTTACCGCTGCCTTTTCCCTTAATGCAAATGCGGCGAGGGGGTTTCTTTGTTTTCTGGTGTTTCTATATGCAGAAGATCTCCCTCTAAATTGGGAAATAGCGGATTACCGCAGTCGTCGCACTGATCCATTGGAAAGGCGTGCTCATGATTGACGATGTCGTTAATGCCTGATTCGCGCAATATGGCTTCAATCTCGGCGACGCAATCGGTGTGCTCATCTTCGCCATCGAGCAATGGCCAAACCACCCCGTGCAGCATTGGCTCTTCATTGCGGCGAATAAAGCCAATTCGATACTCTTCCAGTTGGCGTCCATGACACGCGGCAATGACGCAGCTGAGCTGCCTTGCCTCGATGCTGAGTGATAGTTGTAAGAAAGCAACGGTGGCGCGCAGTGAATAAGCTCTTGAGGCGCGATCAGACTCTCTCCAGGCGGCAAAGTATGAAAGAGGGATGAGTGACTCCATCGCGCACCCTGCAAACAAGGATTGCAATGAGCCAAGTCCGTGCTTTTGCCACTGCGCCAAAATATCTTTGCGTGAATGATCTGCCTCTTGCCAGCGAAATAATGCCTGCCCTTTTGGTGCGGCAATAGCGCCAAGTAAATAGCGAGTATCAGTTAGAAAGGAAGTTGGTTCAGCATTGGAGGCTTGTTCGCAAGCCAGTGTGCCATTTTCAGCGGTCAAACCAGCCAGAAGTTTGCTGAGCTTGGCGGTATTGCAATAGCCCTGAGGGAGCTGATCTGGGCTAAATAGAAAATCAGCCATAGAAAACTTAACTTCTTTAGCAAAAACGTGTTCCGCAAGATGTTGCCTCAGGCTGCTAATTCGATCTTCCCCAAGGGGGCCAGAAGGAATGTTAAAGCGAGACCAAGCGAGAAGTGGTACGGCAAACATGACAGCTTGGTTTTCTTGTTTGTCGATGATGACGCTATGCGTTTCGGTGCAGGCTTCAACAATATCGGCAAGCTCATTCCACGCCTGTGGATCTGTTTTAGATAGGGTGTCTAGGGCGCTATTAAGTGCTTCTTCATCTTCGTCGTTTAGAATTTCTGCCACTAAATAGGCCAGCTTGTCTTGCCAAAAACGATCTTCCACAAGAGTGCATGATAAGGCGAGGCTGCTGGCGATGTGAATCAATTCATCTACTTCAGTAGCGCCACGGCTGCGGCGAATAGTGCGAGGGCGTTTAGTCATATTCTCATCTTAATAGGGGTTTATTAAATTAGAGTAATTCCGTTTGCATTTATTTTTTTTGTAATGCGCTTTTATTTAAGGCTAACTTCAAGATAGTGCGTATTAGGGCCGTAGGATGATAGCTTGCGTATTATTTTTTCATTAAGCGGGCTTATCGGCGTAAAGCCTTGTTTGAGCCAAAATGGCTCAGCGCCCGCAATCGCAACGAGGCGAATGTGGGTAAATGGCTGTTGCTTAGACCAAGATAAGGCTGCATCCAATAATTGGCGTGCCAACCCTAATCCTTGAGCTTTGGGGTGAACGGCAAGGTCGTGAATATAATGAATGAAACTATTGGGGATTGCAGGAGGAAGGGGGGTATTTAAATCGGGCGGGGTATCACTAGCCCAAGGATGGGTTAATAAATAGGCAAAAACTTCGTCTTGATGTACGGCCACCCAGCAGCTTGCTGGAGATTGCTGGTGTTTGGCGGCTAAATGTGCGGCATCTTCTAATAATGAGGCGGGGTAGCAGGCACTCTGGATCTGCATAATTGCATCAATATCAGCAAGGGTAAGGGGGCGAATGCGTGTTATTTGCTTAGGGTTCACGGCTTAGCTCAAAAGTAAAAACAGCCCATCGAATGGATGGGCTGTTTAATTTAATCTAAAAACGCGAATGGTTTAGAAGTACCCAAGTGCTTATTAGATTTAATGACTAAATGCAGCCTATCAGGCTTACCAGCTAGCGCGGCGTTGGCGTGTTTCACCATTGCCTGCTGGACGTTCTGCGCGTGGCGCACCACGGTCGCTGCTACCATTGCGGAAGCTGCCTGGGTTGCTGCTGGTGTTGCCAGCGCCGCCGCCGAAGCTACCACGAGCTTCACGTGATTCGCCGCCTGCATTGCCACCAAAGCTGCTGCGCTCGCCTGTACCACGGCTATCTGCACCGCGTGATTCATTGCGACGCTTGTCACCGTAACCACCGCCATTACCTGCACCGTAGCCGCCACCACCATTGCCAGCGCCTGAACCAGCGTAACCGCCACCACCTTGTGGACGCTTACCTTTGTAACCGCCGGAAGGCTTGCGATCACCGTAGCCGCCGCCTGCATTGCCGCCTTGACCTGGCTTGAAGCGTGCTTCAAGACCTGGCATGGAAACAGTGCCGAAGTCGATGTTATAACGACGACGAATACGTGTCAGTAACATGAAATCGTTTTTGGTAACCAGTGAAATCGCTTTGCCCGTACGACCGGCACGGCCAGTACGACCTACGCGGTGGATATAATCTTCAGCAAAGCGTGGCAAGTCAAAGTTCAGAACCAAGCCAATACCCGCAACGTCAATACCACGTGCAGCAACGTCAGTTGCAACCAAGATATCGATCTCAGCGCGACGCAAACGATCTAAGGTGCGGCGACGATCACGTTGAGCTAAGTCACCGTGCATTGCTGCAGCGCGGAAGCCTTCTAGCTTAAGCCATTCAGCCAAGCCATCAGCGTCTGCTTTAGTTGCGGTAAATACAATCGATTGTGTTTCGCTGGCTTCTTTTAACAAAGCAGCAACCAGTTTTTGCTTGTGCTCGTAACCGTCGGCGTAATGAACAGCTTGCTCGATTTGTGGCTGGGCGTTAGCTGTAACTTCCATTTCAACCAAGCGTGGGTCACGCAGCATTGGGCCGGCAAAGCGCTGTACTGTTTCTGAAAGTGTTGCAGAGAACAGGGCAGTTTGACGATCTTTCGGCATTGCAGAAACAATCGCTTCAACTTCGTCAATGAAACCCATGTCTAACATGCGGTCTGCTTCGTCCAGAACCAACATATCTAAACGACCAAAGTCAATACGGCCGCCGCGCATCAGGTCAGATAAACGACCTGGAGTAGCAACGAGTACATCGTAAGGTTGGGCTAACATACGGTTTTGTACTGGGTAAGGAACGCCACCCACTACGCAAGCAACCTTGCAACGTGGGATCAGTTTGCAGTAATCTGTCGCAACTTTAGCAACTTGCTCAGCAAGTTCACGTGTTGGTGTAAGAACAAGAACGCGTGGGCCGCGTGCATTGTGCTTAGCTGGCTTAAATAATTTGTGCAGGGCTGGCAATAAGAATGCAGCAGTCTTACCTGTACCTGTTTGAGCTGAAGCCATTACATCATGGCCAGCCATCAACAATGGAACTGCAGCAGCTTGTACTGGAGTAGGTGTAGTGATACCAAGCTTAATCAGTTCTTGTACTAGCTCAGTAGCAAGGCCCATTTCGGCAAATGCGTTAGGCGTAGTTTCAGAATGAGTTTCGCGATGTGGCATGAATATTCCTTTGAATATATCCCGCGGCGAGCGGGAAGACGGGCGCATTCCGGAAGTAAATACGGAAATCGGCCGTCAGCGTTACATCGACGCTAACCGGTCAATCCGCGTCTCATACAGCACAGGCGGGGGAAGGTCAGGGTACGATGGGAATTTGTGCGGTAATGCACAAAGAAGGTTGCGGATCATACCGATAGACAGACAGAAACGCAAGCTAAATCGACTTAGCCCCCTTTACGGCAGGATGAGTGGTGCGCCTTTGCGCGAGGCTTTTTATTGTAGTGCAACAAAAGTAGTTACACTTTGATTCACATCTAAAAGCTAGACAGGTAAAATGTCACTAGTCCGAGTATTTCTCGACACCATCCCATCATCACTTGAAAGGTCCAACCGTGCTAGAAGTCTATCGTCAGCATGTTGCAGAGCGCGCAGCACAGGGTATCCCAGCGCTTCCACTGAATGTGTCGCAAACAACCGATTTGATCGAGTTGTTAAAAAACCCACCAAAAGGGGAAGAGGCCTTTCTTGTCGACCTAATTACTTACCGTGTTCCTGCCGGAGTAGATAACGCGGCCAAGGTCAAAGCATCTTATTTAGCCGCTGTAGCCCACGGCTCAGAAGTTTGCAGCTTGATCAGCCGCGCAAAAGCGACTGAATTATTAGGCACCATGTTGGGGGGCTTTAATATTGCGCCTTTGGTTGATTTATTGGATGACGCAGAAATTGCTGCGATTGCTGCTACTGCATTATCCAAAACACTATTAATGTTTGATGCATTTCATGATGTAAAAACCAAAGCCGATGCGGGAAATGCCTTTGCTAAGCAAGTTTTACAATCATGGGCCGATGCAGAATGGTTCACGAGCCGTCCAGCTGTGCCAGAAAAAGTAACACTGACGGTATTTAAAGTATCGGGCGAAACCAATACCGACGATTTGTCGCCAGCCCCGGATGCTTGGTCACGCCCAGATATTCCATTGCATGCGCTCGCCATGCTCAAAAACCCGCGCCCAGGCATTGAGGCCGATCAGCCAGGTAGCGTTGGCCCAATCAAGCAGCTAGATGCACTTAAAGCCAAAGGCCACAAAATTGCTTACGTTGGCGATGTGGTTGGGACAGGTTCTTCACGTAAATCAGCGACTAACTCGGTACTGTGGTTTACAGGGGATGACATTCCTTATGTGCCGAACAAGCGCTTTGGTGGTTTTTGCTTAGGTACAAAAATTGCACCTATCTTCTTTAACACCATGGAAGACGCAGGCGCTTTGCCGATTGAAGTAGATATTTCTACGCTTGAAACGGGTGATGTGATCGACGTTTATCCGCTGGAAGGCAAAATCGAGAAAAACGGCGTGGTTGTTTCAACCTTTAGCCTAAAAACAGATGTGTTACTCGATGAAGTACGTGCTGGTGGTCGTATTCCTTTGATTATTGGCCGTGGTTTAACCGATAAAGCCCGTGAATCACTGGGTCTGGTTGCATCGACCGTATTCAAACGCCCAGTTGCCCCCGTTGATTCTGGCAAAGGCTTTAGCCTAGCGCAGAAAATGGTAGGTAAAGCCTGTGGCGTAACAGGCGTTCGTCCGGGTACGTATTGCGAGCCACGTATGACCTCGGTTGGCTCACAAGACACCACCGGCCCGATGACCCGTGATGAGCTAAAAGACTTAGCTTGCCTTGGCTTCTCGGCAGATTTAGTGATGCAATCGTTCTGCCATACCGCGGCTTACCCAAAGCCAGTGGATGTCAAAATGCACCACGAATTGCCAGAATTCATCTCGACTCGTGGCGGTGTATCGTTGCGTCCAGGCGACGGTGTGATTCACTCATGGCTTAATCGCTTATTGCTGCCAGATACAGTCGGCACGGGCGGCGATAGCCACACTCGTTTCCCAATTGGTATTTCCTTCCCTGCGGGCTCGGGCCTAGTGGCTTTTGCTGCTGCAACCGGCGTCATGCCGCTGGATATGCCAGAATCGGTACTGGTGCGCTTTAAAGGCGAAATGCAGCCAGGCATTACTTTGCGTGATTTGGTTAATGCCATTCCGCTGTATGCCATCAAGCAAGGCTTGCTGACGGTAGAAAAGAAAGGCAAGCAAAACATTTTCTCCGGCCGCATCCTTGAAATTGAAGGTCTGCCTAAGCTAAAAGTTGAGCAAGCCTTTGAATTGTCTGACGCGTCTGCTGAGCGTTCTGCTGCGGGTTGTTCGGTACAGCTCGATAAAGAGCCGATCGCTGAATACCTCACCTCAAACATCACACTGATGAAGTGGATGATTGCTGAAGGCTACGCGGATGCACGCACCTTGGCGCGCCGTATCGCCGCGATGGAAGAATGGCTGGCGAACCCTGTATTGATGCAGCCAGATGCGGATGCCGAATACTCCACGATTATTGAAATCGATTTGGCCGATATTAAAGAGCCTATCGTCGCTTGCCCGAACGACCCTGATGACGTGAAATTCTTGTCTGAAGTGGCGGGCGACACCATTGACGAAGTATTTATCGGCTCTTGCATGACCAATATCGGTCACTTCCGCGCGGCTTCTAAATTGCTTGAAGGCAAGAGCGATATCCCAGTTCGTTTATGGATTGCGCCACCTACCAAGATGGATGCACAGCAGCTGACAGAAGAAGGTCATTACGGCGTATTAGGCCGCACGGGTGCGCGCATGGAAATGCCAGGCTGCTCATTGTGCATGGGTAACCAAGCACAAGTGCGCAAGGGCTCGACTGCGTTCTCGACCTCTACACGTAACTTCCCAAATCGCTTAGGGATTGATACCCGTGTTTATCTGGGCTCGGCCGAGCTGGCTTCTGTTTGCGCAATGCTGGGCAAGATTCCAACGCATGCAGAATACCTTGCAAACATTGGCATTCTTGAGCAGAAATCGGACGAAGTGTATCGCTACTTGAATTTTGATCAAATTAAGCGCTATAGCGACATTGCAGCTGAAGTGAAGTAAGAAAATAAAACCACCATCTACGATAGGAGATGGTGGTTTTTAAGGTGATTTTGCCGAGTAACTTGCCTAGCAGCCTGTCGGACTTAGCATCAGTCGGCTGCAAAATCACCTGATTGGCCCATATTTCACCGTATTTTTGACCAATAACTCGTTATTGGCGCTGCAAATCCGGCAGAATTTGGTCTCAATCATGCGATTTTTCGCTGCGACCGCCTAAGTCCGACAGGCTGCTAGAGTGGCTTGTTTCGGCGAGAATCGTCATCCTTTGCGAGTCGGGCGTCATGCTCGGCTTTTTTATTGATGGCTTGCCCACCCATCTGATGTTCGCTGCACGACAGCGACAGTGGCAAGGCCTCTCTTTTTGGGGGTGCAGTATATGTCCAACTTGGCAAACATTGCCCTTGTACAAGACACAATCGATTCACAATTACCCGTCAATGCTTATTTTGATGAGCAGCTTTACCAAATAGAACAAGCGCGTTTATTTGCCCAAGGACCACGTTATATCGGCCATGAGTTGATGGTGCCCGAAGTGGGTGATTATCATGTACTTGAGGCCGATAACGACGCCAGATACTTAAAGCGTAGCGAAGGCGGAATTAATCTGCTTTCCAATATTTGCCGCCATCGCCAGGCACTGATATTGGAAGGCCGAGGCAATCAAGCCCTTACCGTTTGCCCCCTACATCGCTGGACCTACGATGCAAAAGGGGAATTACTTGGCGCGCCACATTTTAAGAAAAACCCTTGTCTGCATTTGCCCAGCACGCCTCTGCAAAGTTGGAACGGATTGTTATTTGAATCTGGCAGAGATATTGAAGGCGATTTAAAAAACTTGGGCGTAGCTAAAGATTTAGATTTTTCTAAATATGTATTCCATAGCGTTGCCGTAGATGAATACGAAGGCAATTGGAAAACATTTATTGAAGTTTATTTGGAAGATTATCATGTCGACCCATTTCACCCCGGCCTTGGGCGCTTTGTTGAATGCGCTGATTTGGCTTGGGAATTTGGCGATTGGTATTCAGTACAAACCGTCGGTGTGCATAACGCATTAGCCAAGCCAGGCTCGCAAGTTTATGCCGATTGGCATGCCGAATTAATGCGCTATGGCCAAGGCAAAACCCCCAAGCATGGCGCGATTTGGCTGACTTATTATCCCAATATTATGGTGGAGTGGTATCCGCATACTTTGGTGATATCAACTATTATTCCGACTGGCCCGCGCAGCTATAAAAATAGTGTTGAATTTTATTATCCAGAAGATATTGCGTGGTTTGAGCCGGAATTATTAGCCGCCGAACAGGCCGCTTATGCAGAAACCGCCATAGAAGATCAAGAAATTATTCGCAGAATGGAAGCGGGGCGTAGTGCACTGTATAAAGCGGGTCGGAATGAAGTGGGTCCATATCAGAGCCCAATGGAAGATGGCATGCGACATTTTCATGCATTTTTAAGGAGAGAATTAGGGGCGGATTTGCGCTGAAATGACTTTGCCAACAAAAGCGAAAAACCAAACCCTGCCATTTTGTTGGCAATTGAAGTTTTATTGAAATTTAGTTGAAATTGTATTGAAAGTATTGCTACTGCAATTCTAGTTAAATGGCATAATAGACCCTCTTCATAAATCAATATAAATAGATTCGACAGGGGCTTTTATGCGCGTATTTGCTGCACTTGGTTTTTTATTGATAGCCGCTTCTGCCAGTGCAGAAATTCGGCCGGGTTTTATGGCTGATCTCTCTATTGGAAGGTCACAATATTCTACTGATTCTGACCTCGACGCTGCGTTTTCCGCACAGCTGGCTTATCAAATTAATGCTAATTTTGCGATAGAAGGGCAGTTTGTCGGATTAGGTTTGGTGACACCAATGTTCGCTGGTTGGTTCGAGGAAAAAGTGAAATATACCCCAGAAAATCATTACGGCATTTCTCTTGTCAGCAATTTGCCTCTGAATGAGCGCTTTGACTTATATGCAAAGTTGGGCTTAGGGCGGACCCAATTTATCAGCAGTCAAAAAAGATATGCCGATTACTCGGAGACAGATACTAATTTTGGCGCAGGCACCCGGATGAGGCTGGGGCAGAATTGGTCTATGAAATTTGAAGGTCAATATTTTAATAAAGCGAAAGTAACCACATGGCTTTTAGGCGTTGGTTATCACTTTTAAGTATGACTGTTTCATTAGAAACTATTATTTTTCGTAGTCAGGAATTCAATCTTCCTTGTGAATTCCTGACTATTGAAAGTGACGATCTTATTTTATTTTTTGGCTACTGTTTCAATGAGTAGCAGCCAATTCAAGGTTTAATTAGGCAAAGCCAAATCTTTAGGCCACAGCAACCAAAGCTGGCCGTCTTGCTTCATTTTTCCAGCCAATTCCCCCGCTGCGTCCCCAGTACCCCAAAAGAAATCTGCCCGTACCGTGCCGCGAATTGCACCACCCGTATCTTGGGCGGCCACAAGGCGATGAATTCCTCCGCCATTATCTGGCCTGTCCGTCGCAATAAATGCCATGCTACCTAGTGGAATGGTTTTTTTATCTACCGCAATACTAAACCCTGCCGTTAAAGGAATATTTTGCGCGCCAATCGGGCCTTCATTGGATGGGGGAAGAGTGCGGAAAAATACATAACTTGGATTGCTGTCCAGTAAGTTCTCAATGCGAGCAGGGTTGGCGATCGCCCAGCTACGGATGGTTTGCATTGAAACATCGGCGGCTTTTAATTCGCCTTGCTCAACCAGCCAGCGACCCACTGGCTTATAGGGATGGCCATTTTGATCGGCGTAGCCTATGCGCAACTCTTTACCATTTTCTAAACGAACACGGCCTGAGCCTTGAATTTGCAAAAACTGCACATCCATCGCGCTTTCTAGCCAAGCTAAAACAGGGGCGTTGATGTTCTTGGTCACAATATCTGCGCGATCAAAGTAAGGTACGAGTTTGTTGCCAACAAGGCGACCCCGTACACGCTTACCTTTAAGTTCGGGGTAAAGCTCAGCCAGCTCTACGCTAATCATATCTTTAGGCGGCGCATATAAAGGGTAAGTGGCGCTCGTTGTTTTCTGCAAGCTACCCGCATAAATGGGCTCGTAATAACCCGTAATTAAGCCGGTTTGGCTACCGTCTGGATTGCTGAGTTTGTAAGGCGTGAAACTTGATTCAATAAACTGACGCGCATTTTGGGCAGATACGCCCTTGGCATCGCTACAAAGCTTGAGCCAAGGCTCGCTTTTTAGCTTAGAGCAAGACTTTTGCCAGGTCGTAAAACTGGTCGCTAAATCGTCCCCCGGCCAATTGGGCAGGGCTTGCCAACTGCTAATTTGATAGGGCGAAGACGCGGGGGAGGATGCCTCAGCCTTGGTCTCTGTAGGTGTTACTGGAGGATTGGGCGTAGCACAGGCAGTAAAAAGCCCCGCGGCAAAGGCGGCGAGGCTGAGGGTGCGAACAGAGCGAATATAAATCATGGGTCCTTGGGCTCAAGCCCTTGTTTAAAAGCGGCAATGCCTGCTTTTTGCATTTCTAAGGTTTTAACTGTCATTTGCAGCATGCCCACTTGCATAGAGAGCCATTGCTCTACCGTGCGGCATTCTGCAATTTTACGATCAATCTCTTCGATAGTCATTGGCGGTGTAAAAGGGTTCCCCGATGTTGACTTAAAAAACTGGGAAAACAAACCAAAAGGATCATTAGGGTTATATTCACTCATTTCTTTTCCTTGGCCTAGGGTCAAAAAAGCCCGAAATATGGCTAAAACACTGAGCTCAGTCGTTTTAACCATAGGTCGGGCCCTTGTGCACTACTTTAGTCTTTTGCAGCTGCTTCCACAGCGGCCAAAGCCGCCATATTCACAATGCGGCGCACCGAAGCCGTTGGCGTCAGAATATGTACAGGAGCCGCCAAGCCCATCAACATTGGGCCGATGGTTACGCCATCACCGCAAGTCATCTTCAATAAATTGAAGGAGATATTAGCGGAATCCAGATTAGGCATAATCAGCAGATTGGCTTCACCTTTTAGAGTGGACGTTGGGAAGACTTGTTGGCGCACGGTTGCCGACAAAGCCGCATCGCCATGCATTTCGCCATCCACTTCTAGATCGGGTGCGCGTTCACGCAGAATCGCCAAAGTTGCACGCATTTTGCGAGAAGAAGGCGTATCCATACTGCCAAAGTTGGAATGACTTAGCAGCGCAACTTTAGGTTGAATACCGAATTTACGTACTGTATCCGCAGCCATCATCGTGATCTCAGCTAATTCCTCTGGATTTGGATCATGGTTTACGTAAGTGTCCGTAATAAATACATTGCCTGTTGGTAAGAGCAAAGCATTCATTGCCGCAGTCACTTTGGCTCCATTTTGTAAGCCCAAGACATTGCTGACATACCAATGATGGCGCTGATACTGACCATAAGTACCGCAAATCATGGCATCCGCTTCGCCACGCTTGAGCATCAAAGCACCAATCAGCGTGGTTTTGCGACGAACTTCTGCTTTTGCCAGCTCTTCAGCTACACCCCGGCGCTGCATAATATCGTGATACTGCATCCAGTATTCGCGATAGCGTGGGTCATCTTCTTGATTGCAAAGCTCGAAATCAACGCCTGCTTTAATCCGCAAGCCGAGTTTTTCGATGCGATTTTCGATAATGGCTGGTCGGCCAATGATAATTGGGCGGCAAACGCCCATATCGACCACTTCTTGCACAGCATGCAAGACACGCTCGTCTTCACCTTCGCAGAAAATAACCCGTTTATTGGCTTTTTTCGCGGCAGTAAAAACAGGGCGCATAAATAAATTGGATTTGTAAACGAATTGCGTGAGCTCTTCGATATACACCCCCCAGTCTTCAATCGGGCGAGTTGCAACGCCAGATTCCATCGCCGCACGTGCCACAGCAGGGGCGATTTTGATAATTAGACGTGGATCGAAGGGCTTTGGAATCAGGTAATCAGGGCCAAAGCTTAAATTCTGGCCGCCGTAGGCATCGGCAACGACATCAGATTGCTCCGCATGCGCCAATTCAGCAATCGCATTCACTGCAGCGTGCTTCATCGCTTCATTAATCGTAGTTGCGCCCACATCTAGCGCGCCACGGAAAATGAATGGGAAGCAAAGTACGTTATTAACCTGGTTTGGATAATCCGAGCGACCGGTACACACAATTGCATCGCTACGTGCTGCACGCGCATCGGGCGGGGTGATTTCTGGATCAGGATTAGCCAGCGCCAAAATCAGCGGGGTGGCCGACATAAGTTGAATCATGTCGCCGGTCACAAGACCTGCGCCCGACAGACCTAAGAAAATATCCGCGCCAACGAGCGCTTCTTTGAGTGTGCGTGATTCTGTGGTTTGAGCGTAGCGTTGCTTGGTTTCGTCCAGCGGGCCACGGCCCAGATAAATAACACCTTTAGAGTCGCAAACGGTAACGTTTTCGCGTTTTACGCCCAAAGAAACCAATAAATCCAAGCAAGCAATTGCAGCCGCACCCGCGCCTGAGGCGACGAGCTTAACTTCGCTAATTTTCTTACCGATCAGACGCAAGCCATTTTTAACGGCAGCACCCACAATAATCGCCGTGCCATGCTGGTCATCGTGAAAGACCGGAATATTCATCCGTTCACGCAGCATCTTTTCAACGTAGAAGCATTCTGGCGCTTTGATGTCTTCTAAGTTAATCCCGCCAAAAGTAGGCTCGAGTGAGGCAATAATTTCGACTAGTTTTACTGGGTCTTTTTCTTCGATTTCAATATCAAAGACATCAATGCCAGCGAATTTTTTAAATAAAACGCCTTTTCCTTCCATAACAGGTTTACTTGCCAATGGGCCAATATCGCCCAAGCCAAGTACGGCCGTACCATTGGTAATAACCGCGACTAAATTACCGCGCGCAGTAAGGTAACGTGCTTCATTGGGGTCTTCAACGATGGCATCGCATGCAGCTGCGACACCAGGAGAGTAAGCCAACGCAAGGTCGCGCTGACTAGATAACGCCTTGGTAGGCATAACCTGAATCTTACCTGGCTTAGGAAAGCGGTGGTATTCGAGGGCTTTCTTGCGAATTTCTTCGTCCATATTTGTATCCCTTGTCAAAAACTGATGTTCTTATATAGATGCTGTGCTTTCTTTAAAGCAGTTGTAATCAGGTGTTTCAGTAGTTACTAACAATAGTGCTTAAAACTTAACAGAAACGCTTTCATTTCCTAACCAGCTTTTAAGCTCGGCTAGTAATTCATCGTGCAAGGTAATTCTCCACCCCTCACCGAGGGATAAAACACATGCAGCGTCATTATTTTGGTAATCCACTTCTACAGGGCACTCACCGCCTCGGTGTAAGGCGAGTAAAGTCTTGAGGCGCTGAGCATCCATTCCTTGTCGCATGGCGAGTGTCATACTTCTTGCAAACCGACTGCGCGCTTCAGCGATATCATAAATGGTATCGGCAATAATGCGTAAGCCTCCTGAAAATCTATCCTCAGAAACCTTACCTTCAATCACTAAGAGCGTGTCTTCTTTGATTTTGTTCCGGTTAGCTTCAAATACTTCTGAGTAAACCGTCACATCACGTCGTGACTTGCCATCATCTAAGGTCACAAATGCCATTCGGCCACGTTCGCCGTTTTTGATCCGCAAACCACTCACAATGCCGGTGATCATTTGTGGCGTGCGGCTAGGCTCTAAGCGCTCTAAAGAAGATTTAATAAATTGGCGTATGCCTTTGGCATGGGCGTCAAAAGGATGGCCGGAGATATAAAAACCCACGGCATTTTTTTCTTCGGCCAACTTAACGCGCTCATCCCAACGCGGCACTTCAATAATGGCCACTTGCGGCACATCAACGGCTTCGAGCATATCAAACAGGCTGGATTGGTTTTTATTGGCCGATTCACTTTCTGCCAAGGCCATGGCTTGCTCAACATTGGCCATCAGCCGAGCACGATGATCATCAATCTGATCAAAAGCACCCGCCCGAATCATGGCCTCTAAAGAGCGCTTATTGACCTCGCGTTTTTCAGTGCGGCGGCAAAAATCATATAAATCCGTAAACGGGCCATTGGCTTCTCGTTCGCGCACAATCATTTGCACGGCGGATTCACCTACGCCTTTGATTGCACCGAGGGCGTAACGAATTTCTTTGCGTGAAACGGGGACAAACTTATGAAAACTATGATTCACATCAGGCGGCAATAGAATCAGCTTGTTGGTTTCAACGCTGTCGTCGTAAAACACTTTAAGCTGGTCTGTGTTGTCGAGTTCCGAGCTCATCGTGGCGGCCATAAACGCCGCGCAGTGATGTGCTTTTAGCCATGCCGTGTGGTAGGAAACCACCGCATACGCTGCCGTGTGCGATTTATTAAAACCGTACTCGGCAAACTTGGCCATCAAGTCAAACAACTGCTCGGCCAGCTTTGGGTTGTAGCCTTTGAGCGCGGCCCCTTCGGCGATCTTTTCGCGGTGTTTGGCCATTTCATCGGCGTTTTTCTTACCCATGGCGCGGCGCAACATATCTGCTCCGCCAAGGGTGTAGCCACCGATAATCTGTGAAATCTGCATCACCTGCTCTTGATACACGATTACGCCGTAAGTGGGGTCGAGACAAGCAGTCAGGTCAGGGTGGAAATAATCGACCTCTTCCAGCTTGTTCTTACGATTAATAAAGGTGTCCACCATCCCAGAGCCCAAAGGGCCCGGGCGATAGAGCGCCAATACCGCAATAATATCTTCAAACCGGTCTGGTTTTAGCTTAGCGAGCAGCCGTTTCATACCGTCCGATTCCACTTGGAAAACGGCGGTGGTATTGGCGTCTCTAAAAATTTTATAGGCAGCGGGGTCTTCAAAACCCAAGAGCATCAGGTCAGGCGCGCTGCCTTCCATGGTGCGAATGTAATTTAAAGCTAGCTCGATAATGGTTAAGTTGCGCAGGCCCAAAAAGTCGAACTTAACCAAGCCGATTTTTTCAACGTCGTCTTTGTCGAGCATGGAAACCGGCGCAGAATCCGCGCCAGAGGCCAGATAAATAGGGCAAAAATCAGTGATTTTGCCCGGCGCAATCAGCACGCCCCCCGCGTGCATGCCAATATTGCGCGTGATACCTTCTAGCTTTTTAGCCAGCACCCACAGCTCTTTAACTTCATCTTCGTTTTCAACGCGCTGCTTTAATATCGGCTCCATTTCTAGAGCATCATCCAAGCTATATTGCTTGCCCGGTGCGGCGGGGATCAGCTTAGATAGGCCATCGCAAAACATATACGGAAGATCAAGCACGCGGCCAACATCGCGCACCACGGCCTTGGCGGCCATCGTTCCGAAAGTGGCAATCTGGCTAACCGCTTCTACGCCATATTTTTCCCGCACATATTCGATCACGCGCCAGCGATTTTCTTGGCAGAAGTCAATATCGAAATCGGGCATGGAAACGCGTTCTGGGTTCAGAAAACGCTCAAACAGCAGGGCATAGGCGGTGGGGTCGATGTCGGTGATGCCCATGCTGTAGGCCACTAATGAGCCCGCCCCCGATCCCCGCCCCGGCCCCACTGGGCAGCCGTTGTGCTTGGCCCAGATAATAAAGTCGGCAACAATCAAGAAATAACCGGGAAAGCCCATTTGCACAATGGTATCGGTTTCAAACTTAAGACGATCAAGATAGCGAGGGCGCTCAGCATCGCGCTTTGTTTCGTCAGGATAAAGCAGTTTTAATCTGGTTTCTAAGCCGCGCTTGGCTTCAAAAATCAGAAAATCATCAAGGGTCATCCCATCAGGCGTCGGAAAATCAGGCAGATAATTTTTGCCTAGCGTGACGGATAAATTGCATCGTTCAGCAATGGCGACGCTATTTGCAAGCGCTTCAGGCACATCAGCAAATAACTCAGCCATCTCATCAACTGATTTGAAATACTGCTCGTCGGTAAATAGGCGAGGGCGGCGCTTATCGGCCACCATATTGCCTTCGGCAATACAGACTCGCGCTTCGTGCGCCTTAAAATCATCCCTATCCATAAATTGGACGGGGTGAGTGGCCACCACCGGCAAAT
Organism: Pseudomonadota bacterium; assembly: GCA_026399755.1. GTDB lineage: Bacteria > Pseudomonadota > Gammaproteobacteria > Burkholderiales > Chitinibacteraceae > Iodobacter. The sequence goes on along the minus strand of JAPLQI010000079.1, from coordinate 24,747 downwards.
CCAGATCGGAGGCTAAATCTAAATGGCCTTGCACACTGGGCTCGCACGTTGGAAACCCTGTGCGTTGCAGCTCTAAATAAAAACGATCGGGAAAGGTGTCTGCCCACCAACGAGTGGCCACCAAAGCAGCATCGTATTGCCCACCAATCAAAAGCTGGCCAATTTCGCCTAAGCCAGCACCAGATAAGCAAATCAGTTCGCTATTGTCACCCTCAGTAAGCCATTCTTTTTTAAGCTCAGCACGGCCACGATATTGATTGTTTCGAAAAGCATTGGAGAGGAGATCACACAAGCGGCCATAGCCAGCCCGGCTTTTGCAAATAAGCAGGATACGGAAGGGCGCATCTCTATCGTCAGGATTCTCTACCCAAGCATCAATACCAACAATGGGTTTTATTCCTGCTTCACGACAGGCTTTGTAATGCTTCACCATGCCAAAGAGGTTCATTAAATCCGAAACACCAAGCGCAGGCATGCCACCTGACTTGGCAGCTTTCACTGCATCATTGAGGCGAACGATGCCATCGGTGACGGAAAACTCGGAATGGAGGCGTAAATGGATGTAGCGTGCGACGGAGTCGCTCAGCGAAGATGGCAAATTCATCGCGCCATTTTATCACTCATGACGCTCATCGCGAATCAAAGATGCAATAGATAATTTCACGCTGAAAAAAAATAGACTCAATGCTAGAATGGAGCTTAATAAATCCTTGCGAAGAGGTAATTATGGATGCGTCAACCGTAAGTTCCAATGCGAGTGCAACCGTACAAGGCACTGCCGCATTGATCATGATGAAAAAATCGATGGATATCCAAGCGCAATCTGCCTTGAGTCTACTAGATGCAGTCCCTGCTGCGCCTAAATACAACAATCCAGCAGGATTGGGAAGTAGTGTAGATACAAGGGCTTAGCGGTATTTTTCAATGGGAATCTGAATATTTTGTTGCACTGCACAAAAATTATTGACTCTAGGTATTTAGAGTGTCCATAATGAACTGCATTGTTGCACTGCACAAAACCAGAGAGATCACCATGTTCAAAGACCTATTTAAAGCCCCACAATTCAACACAACTCAATTTGCTGACCTTAGCCAAGCAAATTTAGATAAAACACTTCGTTTGACCAACATTGCTTTAAGCAGCGTAGAACGCCTAGTTAATCTACAAATTGGCATTACACGCGATTTGATGGCAGAACACGCAGAAACAACTAAAGCGTTGTCTAGCGTAAAAGACGTACAAGGCTTGGTGGCATTTCAACGTCAACTGGCTCAGCCATCAGTAGAAAAAAGCATGTCTGTTGCGCGTAATGTATTTGACGCAGCAAGCGCAACTCAGCAAGAGTTGAATAGCCTGATTGAAGAACAAGTTTTAGAATTCAACAAAAATCTATTAGCGACACTAGACAAAGCAACCGCTAACGCGCCTGCTGGCTCTGGCGTAGCAGTAAATGCATTGCGTAATGTGGTTGAAACAGCAAACAACACCTACGACGCAGTCACTAAGACAAGTCAAAAAATCGCATCTGAACTAGTAAGTGCAACAGTAAGTGCTGCCGAAGCAGGCGCAAAAGTAGTTGCAGCAAAAACTACAGCCTAAGTTATTACCCTGATTTAGCATTAAAAAAAGGCACCTTCGGGTGCCTTTTTTTGTTGAATATCCGCCTTATTTAAAGCTGCTCAACCAAGCGATCCAATAATTGCCCCATCGTCAAACCTTGTTCTGCGGCCACACGCTTTAATTTTTCACGCGTTGCAATATCAACCATCGCATTAAATTGCACTGGCGTCGTTAAGCTCATGTTTTTTAAGCCCGCCTGAAAGCGAGCCTTTCTACTGGCTCTTTGACGCTCGGCAGCCGTCATCGCCCGATCACCTAAAGGTGGACGTCCACGCCTTTTTGCAGCAGGCATGCCAGGGAGTTCAGCAGTTTTAGTATCTTCGATCTGACGCATATTACTTTAGAGACATTTGAGCGGACGCCATTTTAGTGACTTATTGTGTCTTCTGTCACGTTTTGAATGTGTAGCTTTTACCTATGCAAGCCATTGACAAGCGCGCACACCAATAGAACAAAGGCATGGCAGGGCGCGCATTGCTTATTTAATAATTGCTAATGCCCATAAAAGTCTGCAGAAATTGATAGGAAGATTATGGTTTCTGGCAGTAAAAGCCATGATTAGATCGAACATATCTAGGCTTTTAAACTCATCATACTTGAGCGTTATTTGCCGGAGTGCAATTTCTTACACATAATTATCCTGCCAATTTGCCCCCCTTACTCAGAGATACGTGACAACAGAGGGTGAGTAGGGCTAAATCTAATTTCAAGCGTTTCTGCTGCTGGGCTGCGACATCCACCATTCGATACTTTGGCGGCGGATTATTTGTTTGTGGTCTAAGCGCCAATTTAGTTAAACTGAACGCTCGTTCTATAAATTAACGACCTATCTAATGAAATCACAATTACGCCAACTCGCATTAGCTCGGCAAGGTTTGCTCGCAACTCATTGCTTTGCTGAAGGCGCAGCGGGTGCGCGCCAAGCGATTGAGCATCTGGCTTATGTGCAAATCGACACCATTTCAATGATAGAACGCGCCCATCATCACGTGCTGTGGTCTCGGGTACCGGGCTATCAAACCGAACACCTAAATCAGCTCTTGGGCGAGCGGCATATCTTTGAATACTGGTTTCATGCGGCAGCCTATTTGCCGATGCGTGACTATCGCTTTGCATTGCGCCGAATGGCCGCAGTTAGAAACAATAATGTCCCGTATTATCGCGAGATTAATAGCAACTTAATCCGCGATATATTGCAAAGAGTGCGCGATGAAGGCCCTTTGCGGGCGCGCCATTTAGATAGCAGCGCTAATGGGGGATGGTGGAATTTCGGCCCAAGCAAACGCGCCTTAGAAAAACTGTTTATGCAGGGCGATTTAATGGTTAGCGAGCGTATCGGGATGGAAAAAGTCTACGATTTACGTGAACGCTTATTACCTGCTGGGCTCAATGTGCAAGAGCCAGATATTAATGATTTTGTGGCCTATCTCCTTCAAAGCCATTTACGTGCACATGGCGTAGTGACGTTAGAGCAACTCATTCATCTACACACTGATAAAGCCGTTAAAAGCGCAATGTGCCAATTGCTTGCTGAACAAGTTCACAGTGGAATACTCCGCCAACTGAGCGATATGCCCAATGCCTATATTGAAACCACAGCACTTGATCAAACGGAGAGCAATGAAAGTACGGCAGTGCATTTATTATCGCCCTTTGATAATGCGGTGATTCACCGTAAACGATTGGAGCAGCTATTTGCGTTTGAATATCGGCTAGAGTGTTATATCCCTCCAGCCAAGCGTGAATTCGGTTATTTCTGTTTACCCATTTTATTTGGAAATCGTTTTGTTGGCCGTATTGATTGCAAGGCCCATCGACGCCAAAAAATATTAGAAGTGCTTAGTATTCACCTAGAAACAGAATGGACTGATACAAATATATTTACCCAGCAATTGATGCTGAAATTACAGCAGTTCGCCGAGTTTAATCGTTGCAATGCCATTGAATTACGTCAGGTTGCAATGGCGAGTTGATTAATTTTCACAAAAGGGAAGAGAGCGCCGCGACGCTGCAGATGCATCATGTTCCAATAGTTATTTGTGTTGATGCCAGCGTGGTTGCTTTGATGACTATTTATTCTGCTCTGATCGAAACCCCGACATTCATCCACTTATTATAAATGGGCCTTTAGCCGACTATGAGCACAGAGACTTACACAATGACCCCGTAGAAAACCCAATTTATGGCAAATCATTAAGGGTGGAGGTGGAGTTCGCATGGTACGTTACACCGCACAGGGTGAGATAAAAATGGCGGGGTTATTAACAGTCTTGTTTTGTTGTGACAGTAACGCATATCGAAATCACATAAAAAATACCCGTCTTGGACGCTGGCATTTATATTTTACTAGGTGTGACAAGGCGATCATTTCACACAGTTCGCAAACCGTACTTAACTTTACATAATATACAGTAGGTCATCTTGGGCGGTAAAACGTAGGTCTTGACGGTCTTCTAGCACCTTCTTAAATTTCATTTTTTCAGATCTCCAGCCAGTGCCGCCACTGCTGCCTTCATCGTCATCATCATTATTCAAATAGTTATAAACACGTTGCAAAATGCCTGCCTCTTCGGTGTCTTTTGCGCGTGCGTGGTGCATATCAATAATGACTAGAGCAGGGTCAATGTCTAGCAAATTCGCCACTTTGATGGCTGTTTTGCCGTCAAAATTCATCCCTTTGTTTCTGACCGCTGAGATAGAAGAGCGCGAAATTCCAATTTTCGCGGCAACGGCATAATCGGAATCAATGCCTAGTTTTGTCTTGATATCGTCAAGATATTCGTTAGCTGTTTTCATGGATTTTTTCCTTGCGCGTGCGCTACTGAGTGACTTGTATTTTTTGAGTCTATCTTACGGCGGTACGTATCGCTTGACTATTTTCAAGTAGTCAACAGACTAACGTTCGTAGTTAGGTGTCGATTGACTATTATTGCCCTGTCCTCTAACCTTGTTTCTGTTGCCGCATCATTTCTCACTTAGTCAGCCGACTTGACTGTTCCCGTATTAATTGGGGATGGATGCGTAACAAAATGCTTGGTTTTTTGTCATGTAGACGGGGGTGGGGTGTGGGCAATCAAGGCGATTTTTCGGCGGAATTCATCAAGAGTGATCGGGCGCTGGTTGCCCGTTGCATTTCGTCTCGTGTGGCAGTGTTGCAAGACCGAGCAGAAACCCTGCAATCATTTGCAGTTCAGGACGAGCAACTGATTCAAATGATTAGTGAGTTAAATGTTGAAATATTCAATCTTAAGCGTATAGAAAAAAGAATTTTAACGGCCTCTGTTGCGGCTGATTGCCATGAATAACCCATTGCTACTCGATCAAGGCTCACTTGATTTCGTCGATGCGGCGCTGATTTATCTGGTCGATATCAAAAAACAATTCTCGAATCTAAAAGATGAATTTGCGGCGCGTGGTTTGGACGTTTCGCAAGTTGATAAGGCGTGCGTGTCGTTGCGCAATATTGATCTGACTTTGCAGATGCGCAGGCAGCAACACCGTCAAGCTGCGGTGAATCATTTCAGAATGAAAAAAGCGGCGCGGGCGCAGGCTAAAAATGTGGCGGTGATGGCGTGAGCGTTTATCCGCACACGCTGCCGCACAATGTGCGCGCTTGGCAAGATCAAACCGAAAGAGCTTGGGCAAATGGTCGCCTGAAGTCAGTACCGGCGGGGGTTCGCAATGATGCAAGACGCAAGTGGGAAAATATTCGCGCCGGTGGCCTTGGCGGATTGCCAGCCGCTAACGAGTGGTTACGTGTTTATGCGGATCATTTCGCTGGCTTGCCGTTTTCCGTGCCACTCGAATTTGATGATTCAGATTTGCAAAGATTGGGACGCGAGCGGGCGCGTGAGTTTGCGGAATTGGTACGAGGGGCAACGGCGGCGCGCCATAAGCAAAAACAGAGAGCGGGAATACTTTCGCGGTCGAATGCATTAAGTGAAATAGAACAGCAAGCCGCCATTATTGAGCAAGCGGCGATGAAGTACCGCGCCACGGTGCGGGCGCGTCATTTGCAGGGCGCGGTATTGCGCTTAACGGATGAAGCGTGGTGGTTGCGTAATATGCGGCGCGAGAAAAAACGCATTAGCGAATTTGAAAGCATCAGCTTTGGGCTGGTTTGCAGAGATAAGCAGGTTTATATCTCGAACGATTCGCTTATTGAATTTCGAGCACAAAGAAAACGTAACGCGGCGATATTGGCGAACACCTCGGCGGTGAATGATCTAGGCCAGCGCTTTACTTTGGAAGATTTGGCGGCGGTTTCGGTGAGTAATCCTGAAATACGCGGCTGCGAATTGATGACGCGGATCTCAGGCTTTGAAGAAATAGCGCGGGATGTGGGTGATTGCGGTTTATTTTTTACGCTTACATGCCCGTCTCGATTTCATCGTATGAAGCAGGACGACGCGGGCCGCTGTTATCAAAATAATAAATGGGAAGAACACAGCCCACGGGCAGCGCAAGACTACCTTTGTAAGCTGTGGGCGCGGGTGCGGGCGGCATGGCATAGGGCGGGAATTCAGACGTACGGCTTTAGAGTGGCTGAGCCGCATCATGATGGAACGCCGCATTGGCATATGTTGTTGTTCGTAAATCGTGCCCAGCGGGGCCGAATGATTCGGATTTTTCGCCGTTATGCTCGCAAAGATAATAAGCATGAGCCGATGGCGTGGAAACATCGCTTTACAGTCAAGCATATTGACTGGAATCGTGGCTCTGCTGCCGGTTACATCGCTAAATATATTTGCAAAAACTTGGGCGGTGCAGCCATGCACGGGCAAGACGACTTTGAGAGCGGCGTGGAAGTGGCGAGCAGTGCCGAACGAGTACAGGGCTGGGCGTGGGCTTGGAATATTCGTCAGTTCCAGCCCATCGGCGGGCCGCCCGTTGGGGTGTGGCGGGAGCTGCGAAAATTGCGCGGCGATGCTGAGGGTTTAATCGAAGTCGCGGCGCAAGCGGCGGACTCTGGCGACTGGATGGGCTTTTGTAAAGCGTGTGACTTGCATCAGTTGCGCATTTTCAAAGTGCAGGGCGAAAAAAACCAATATCAAGAAAACACCATTGTGACCAAGGGCGTGTGCATCGTCGATTTTGACAGCGGTGAACGCGAAACGGTGGTCACTCGGCTGCGGGTTTGGCACTTGGAATCAGTGGTTAAAAAGTCGCTGCTGATTGATGCGGTGAATTCGGCGCAGGTTTTAGGCTTTTGCCCTTCTCGGACTCGTGTAAATAACTGTACGGGGTTAAAAAATGGCGCAGAAATGGATGCGGGGCTTGCTGTGGGTAGCGGTGGTTTGGGCGATTTTGACGGGGGCGGGGGACGTTACGGGGGAATCGAGCGTAAGTGCGGCTAGTTCGGCGGGTACTGCGAGCGCGGCCAGTGGGGTAAAAGCGGCTTTTAAGTGCCCGCACACTACCCCCGACTGCCCAGACGATCCGCTACCCGACGATGAAGGGGATTGTCCGCTTAATCCGGTTTGGGGCAATCCTGAATATTACGGTCACAATCATGCGCCGGTCACGAAAAACAGCCGATATTTTTTTGGCTATGCCACGCCGTGCGAGATGGAAAAAATCCCCTGCATTGGGCCAGTGTTGGCGCGGATGATCTGGGAATTTGCGAGTAGCTGGGGGCGTGATTCGCTTTATGTTGGGCCGCTGATGACTACGCCGCCTAATCCTGTGCCTTACAAGGTGAATGGCCGTGCTTATTTCGCATTAGAGGATATTACTTACCCGCAAGATTTTGCAACGGCGCTGGCCGCTGCCTATCCCGAATGGGCCAAGCCACCGACTCAGCGCGAGTTGGCGGAATTTAAGAAAGAATTTAGACGATTGAAGTCGTTCCACTATGTCTACGGCTTTAATCGTAAGCGTTTGGAGTGCATCGCCGGTGAAACGCCGCGCATGAAACTGATGGGGATTAAGTCGGTGTATAGCTATCTCTTGGACGATCCAGAACGGCCCAAGTATCAAGTACCGGATTAAGTTTTTTGTGGGTGTTTTTTCAACGTAGCGAGGTGGTAAAAATGGCTCTAACAGTAGCAATGAAGGCAGCGGGACGTAAAACACCCGAACTCTTGGCCCAAATCATGAAAGACGCGACTGCAATTAGCATTCGCGCCGTGGTGGTCGATGCGGCCAAAGCCACATTTGTGGGCGAGGTATCAGCAACGGTAGATGCTGAGGTGCGCGTGTATTCGGTGGCGCAATCAGACGGGCGTAAAAAAACTTACGGCGATGTGGATAGTTTTGCGGCGGCGGTCATGACGCTATTCCCCCAAAAGATCGTAGGCGATTTGCCGGTCACGATTGTGGGCGCACACTTGCTCACGCCTAAGCCGCGCAATATCCCCGATATTGTCGCGGAAGCGCGTAAGCAGTTGGTAAAATTTAATCTCGTCAAGGCCAAAAACATTGCCACGCTAGCGCGGATTAATAGCGAGCTGCTGCTCGCGGCGGCTTGGGAAACCGGCACGCCCGATGAACAGCTTAAATTTGCCGAAATGAAAAATCAAAAAACCGCCATGGTCGATCATTCGGCGTGGGTCGATTCAGAAATTGCCCGCATTACTGCGGCGCTGCCTCCCGTTTGATCTGATTTTTTCCGGCAAAGGTGGGGCGCAATGCCCCATCTATTTAGCGGGGTGTCTATGTCATTTTTTGAATCAGGTAGAAAACCGCTAGAAATGATCTGCGATTTATTAGCTGATAAGCCGCTGGCGCGTTTGGATATTGAACGGGTAGAAAATAAAAAATATAAATTTACCGTGCATTGCATTGTCTCGGGCGCAATGCGCATTTGGCCGGTGTCGGATTCGGCGGGTGAGTTGTTAATCGCTGATAAATCCATGCCGATTATTCAATATATTGGTAAATCGGGCGTCGATTTGGTCTTGGTCTATCGGCGTGATAATTTTATTGATATAGAGATATCCATTGTTACCGCGTCACAAACTCATTTTGATAAACTCATTGCGGCGGAAAGAAACAACAGACGCCTAGCTAAGGAAAGAAAAATAGCGCAAGACGCTACGCTTAAGATTGGTTTTGAGCAAACCATGCTGGCTGATTTTGAGCACTCGGACAAACTCGCAGAGCGCGAGCTATGGCTTGAAAGCGTCGCAAGAATGGCGGCGGTACGGGTGTTCTCTGATTGGTGCGATGCGGAAACCTCGCGCATGAATGCGATTATAAGCGCGCTAAGCGTCGGCGGTCTGCCTAGCTCTGGGCTGGGCCAATTAGAAAATGTCTTAGAACAATTTATTTATCACGATGATATTTTTCCGCTGCGAATTGGCCGAATTAATGGCGGCTATACCATTTCTACCATTCGCTTAAATGTGGCTGATTTGCCACTTGATCAACCGCTAAGCCTAAAGCTAGGCACATTAAGTATTGCTACTTTTAGCGCGGCTGAAATGTCGAATTTAGCCGGTGCATATATGACGCTAAATATAGATTATCCGGTTTTAAATTCTATTGATTTAATGGCCTACGCTAATGGCGCAAGTATTGGCGCGGTCAAATTATTAATTTCAACCTATAAATCTGCCGTTGCGAGGTAATTAAAATGCCAGCTCCAGAATTGCCGCGCAAAGAAGATTTGTCGTCCAGCTTGGTCGGCACACGCAAACGCTATTTTAAAATTGGGCCGGTCAAGATGTTTACCCCGCCCGAATGCCACGCGCCCATCACGATTGATTTAGAGTATTTATCGCTATTGATTGGCAATGGCGGACTTCCCACGCCGCCTGATGATGTGCCAGAAAAAGCCTATGTATTGTTGGAAGTGTTCGACTTATTTAAAACCTCGCTCACGACGACTTACGAAACCGTGGCGGCGGCAAAGCTAAAAAATGACGCGGCTGAGTTGCGCCTAGATGTTTTAGACGCTGAGTTGGCCGCGCTGGTGGGCTGGGAAAATAACGAAAACGTGAATTACATTACAAAGGTAGCGGCAAAGCTCATGTTTGCGAGTCATGACGCCTTTGTAGAAGTAACCGCCATGCAAGGCGAAACACTGGTTTACTTGGGGCGTGTTCTGGATCGTCATACCCAGCAGCTAGCAGAGGCTCGAGCGTGGGCAGATATTCAAGATAAACCAGTAAATTACCCAACCTCGTGGGAACTCATTAAAAACAAACCCAGCTTGGGCGGCGGGTCGGGTGGGTCAATTCAATGGCAAAGTATAGGAAATAAGCCGCTTACTTTTCCCGCTGACCTTTCCAATCTTTCCGTGCCTTGGTCAAAGATTACCGGAATCCCGCCAGAAGTGACTTCGGGAGGGCAAAATTCAAAGGTCGAATGGAACAGTATATTAAATAAGCCTTTAGTGTTTCCTGCCGACTTGGGGGCCATTAATGTGGCTTGGTCACAAATTACAAATAAGCCAGGTTCTTTTCCTGTTGATCCATCGACGCTAAATATCGACTGGTCACAAATCACCTCGGGCGTGCCGACTACCTTTCCGGCTGATATACCGGCGGCAACGTGGGCGGGCTTGCCAGACAAACCGGACGTTTTTCCGGCTGATAATAGCGCGATTGTGATTGACTGGTCACAGATCAGTACCGGCGTACCGGTTACATTTCCGGTCGATAATGGCGGGATTGTGATTGATTGGTCACAGATCAATACCGGCGTACCCGCCACCTTTCCGCATGAAAATGGCGCGGTGGCGATTGACTGGTCACAAATCACCAGCGGCGTGCCTGATATTTTTCCGGCTGATGTGTCCGCCGTGCCGTGGGCAAACCTGACCGGCAAGCCCAACACCTTTACACCGTCCGCCCACAATCACGATGTAACCGTCATGACAAAAGCCAGCGGCGCGTTTACCGTGCCCAGCTTTCAAGGCGTGTATTTACTGCAATGCACCCACGCCACCACGGCCTTGATTTCGCTTGCCAATCCAAATCAGCGCGGGGCAGGAAAGGGCGCAATGTTTTGCATCCGCACCGGCGCGGCGGTCATGACTTTAGCGACGGCGGCGGGCGCTAATTTCTTGCGGAATAGTGTGGCCACTGCTGCGGCCACTGTATCCATCGCCGCCAATAGTTCGGCGCGGTTTATCTGTGACGGCGCAAGCCTTTGGGTAGAGGTGTAAACATGCAAGCCACTATATATATAAGTGATAAAGCCAAAGCCAAAGCCGCCTCGTTTTTACGTGCCGCTGAGGACGTAAAACTAAAAGCTTACCGCGACAGTGGCGGGGTCTGGTCAATTGGCTGCGGCCACGTTATCCGCGATGTCGATATCTTGCCGCCATCTAGCCCCTTAAATTGCGCAGCAATGCCAGACCGGTTTTTACAGACGGCGGCGGGGCAGCGCATGGCCGAAAATCTCGTCATTACGCCCGCCATTGCCGATTATCTTTTGCAGACTGATTTGGATTTAGCCGCTGGCGCGGTCGGTGAGCTATCCCGCACCGTCCACCTAAACAGTAATCAGCAAGCCGCCTTAATCTCGCTCGCCTTCAATATCGGCGTAAGCGCCTTTAACGGCTCTACCTTGGTCAAAAAAATCAAACTAAATCGGCCTATTGTCGAAATAGAACACGAGTTTTTACGCTGGCACTTTGACAACGGCAAAGCCATCAAAGGGCTATTAAATCGGCGGGAGGCCGAATTCACGCTTTACGTTTGCGCGAGGGATTTATAAATGTTTGCACAAATTAAACGCCGCTTTAAAGAGCCATCCAGCTGGGCCGGTTTATCGTCCGTGCTGGGCGCGGCCTTATTGGCCGTCCCCTCAAACAATGTAAAAGCCATCGGTTTAGGCTTACAAACCCTCGCCGGTGTACTGGCCTTTGTGCTGCCAGAAAAAGGCGGGGGCAATGAATGAGCCAATCACACCGCCACGGCGTAAGGGCGATCGTCGCTCACGCAATTGGCTGGTCAATGTCGTATCGTCGATCATCGCCGCCGTGGTTGCGGTCGCCGGTGCGGTCGCCAAATTCGCCCCCGACGAGAGCGAACACAAAACCAGCCCGCACGCCATGCAAAGAAAACTCAATAAGCAGGGCGAAGAGTTGGAAGGTATCGACGAGCGCCTAACCGTGGTCGAACGAAAAATAGAGAAGAGGGCGAAATAATGTGGGCTTCCATTGTTGCAATTATTCAGCGTTCTTTGCCTAGCACTATTGGCTGGTTTGGCGGCTCGATTTTGGCTACGACGCTCACCGAAATATTAAAAACACACAGCGTTACTGAGGCAATCGAAGGGGCGCTTGCTTCGCAAATAGTCGAATATGCACTTGTGCATTGGGGGGTGATTTTAGATAGAAACAATCCATTATCAAAAGCGTCGATTAATAACGCAATCAGCCAAAAGGTAGGATTCACCCTGACCGACGTTTTTGATAAAAACGCATTAATGCACGATGTTGGCGCGGGCTTGGCGCAGGAATTAAATCAGCGATTTGGCACGCATATTACGACGGTTTGGCCGGTAGAAGTCTTTCAAGATCAGCTAGAAAATGCCGTTTTAGATATCATTTTGGAAGCCATCGACGACGTGGAAAGCGAAGTAAGGGGGCGAAAAAGTGATTAAGCTAATCAATAAAGAGAAAGTTAAGACGCTGGTCAGGCGGGTAATGGATCGCCTATGTAAAGTGAAGCGAGTTGATGATAAAACGGAAGCAGAGGCAGAAGCTGAGTTCTTAGAAAAACTAAAGAACTCTGATCGTCAAAAGCGATTCCGTGATAAGTGGGGTAAGGAATGTATGATATCAGGGCCAAAGAACAAAGCGCGGAAGCCGACCGATGCAAACAAAGTGCCAATCAAGGCGAAGACGCCGCGCAAGAAAAAATCACCTTATGGATAGATAAAGAGAAAGTAGGCCCGCGCTATTTTTCTATTTTTGTTGGTGTGATTGTGTGGATTGCCTGTTATTTTGCCAGTAAGTCGCTAGGGAATATTCTTGCATACACCGTGGGCGCAGTTGTTTTCTTGTTTATTCAAGTGGTCGCGGGATTGATCCGAGAATATCCAGCCATCAAAAAGAAACAAGCAGCCGTTACCTGTAACGACGAAAAGTAGCTCAATGACAAACCGACGCCGTTACACGTAACGGCGTTTTTTATTGCCTACAATTTAATAACGTCGGTAAACTGGCTGCGGCGGCCAGTTGCCATCCTCTTTTGCTGCTATGATTTTACTAGCGACACAATAGAAGATTAAGTAATAGGCAAGGTGTCGCGGGTCGGTAGGTAAGTGGACTTGGGCGGCTTTGGCCCATATGCGCAGGTCTTCGGGGCTAACGTCGGGCTTGGGTTTTCTTAGGCTGCGAGCGTTGCGGTAGAATTTCTCTTTAAAGTAAGCCTCGATTTCTTCTAAGCTTGTACCATTCATCGGTTTTATCTTCGGTAAAGATTCACCATAGATCAGTGCAGGCGGTTCGTTTTTTTTGGTTTCTCCTCGGCTACCTTACTTGACATAATATACATTATGCGAACTAATGCGCATTGATTAAGCACAGATTGATTTTAATCAAGTAACCTTGGTCTGCTAGGTATATTCTGTAGATGTTCGCTTTACCCATGTGAGCCAGCAGCAAGTTCGCAGGTCCTAATTGATTAGTAATTACAAAGCCGTTTATAAAGTTTCTCTGGAGATTAAAAATGACTGTTTCTAACATTCAAGAACTCGATGCGCTGATGGCGCGGGTTAAAAAAGCACAGCTGCTTTTTGCAACTTATACACAAGAACAAGTAGACAAGATTTTCCGCGCTGCGGCGCTGGCTGCCGCTGATGCGCGTTTACCGCTGGCTAAGTTGGCTGTGGCGGAAACAGGCATGGGCGTGCTTGAAGATAAAGTGATCAAAAATCACTTTGCTTCTGAATATATTTATAACGCGTATAAAGATGAAAAAACCTGCGGCATCCTGACGCAAGATGACGCCTACGGCATTATCACGATTGCTGAGCCAATCGGAATTATCTGCGGGATTGTGCCGACGACCAACCCTACTTCTACAGCGATTTTTAAAGCGCTGATTGCACTTAAAACACGTAACGGTATTGTTTTTAGCCCACATCCACGCGCTAAGAACTCTACCTGTGAAGCCGCCCGCATCGTATTAGATGCTGCCGTTGCTGCTGGTGCACCGCGCGATATTATTGGCTGGATTGATCAACCAACCGTTGAGCTTTCTAATCAGCTAATGAAACACAAAGATATTAATTTGATTTTGGCCACTGGTGGCCCTGGTATGGTGCGTGCAGCCTACTCTTCAGGTAAGCCTGCAATTGGTGTGGGCGCAGGTAATACACCAGTTGTCGTCGATGAAACTGCGGATGTTAAACGCGCTGTTGCCTCTATTTTGATGTCAAAAACCTTTGATAACGGTGTAGTTTGCGCTTCAGAGCAGTCCGTCATCGTAGTTGACAGCATCTATGAATCTATGAAAGCCCGTTTTGCTCAAAGCGGTGCCCACATCTTAAATAAGAAAGAAGCCGAAGCCGTACGTAAGGTGATCTTGATTGACGGCAATTTAAATGCAGGCGTTGTTGGCCAGGCTGCTGTGAAAATTGCTGAGATGGCAGGCATTAAAGTGCCTAGTTACACAAAGATTCTGATCGCTGAAGTATCCTCGACTGGCGAAGAAGAAGCTTTTGCTCACGAAAAACTCTCGCCAACGCTGGCCATGTATCGCGCTAAAGACTTTTACGATGCAGTAACTAAGGCAGAAGCCTTGGTTGCCCTCGGCGGGATCGGCCACACCTCCGCGCTATATATCGACCAAGATCAGCAGCACGAAAAAATCGCCTACTTTGGCGACAAGATGAAAACTGCACGCATCTTGATCAACTCCCCTGCTTCGCAAGGCGGGATTGGCGATTTGTATAACTTCAAGTTAGCGCCATCGCTAACCTTGGGTTGCGGTTCTTGGGGTGGCAATTCAATCTCTGAAAACGTGGGTCCAAAACACCTGATCAACACTAAAACGGTTGCTAAACGGGCTGAAAACATGTTGTGGCACAAACTTCCTAAGAATATCTATTTCCGTCGTGGTTGCTTACCATTTGCCTTGGCTGATCTTGCTAATAAGAAACGCGCAACCATCGTGACGGGCCCTTATCTATTTGCCAATGGCTACTGCGATGAAACCATCAAAGTGTTGAAACAAATGGGCATGGAAGTTGAAGTGTTCCACGAAGTTGAAGCCGATCCAACGCTAGAAGTGGTTCGTAAAGGCGTGCATTCCTTAAATATGTTCAAACCTGACGTGATTATTGCGCTGGGTGGCGGCTCACCAATGGATGCCGCTAAGATTATGTGGGTGATGTACGAGCATCCAGAAGTCCACTTTGAAGACCTTGCACTGCGCTTTATGGATATCACCAAGCGTATTTACAAGTTCCCTAAAATGGGTATTAAGGCTGAATTGGTTGCAATTCCAACCACATCCGGCACAGGTTCAGAAGTAACCCCATTTGCAGTGGTGACTGATGAAAAAACCGGCATGAAATATCCAATTGCCGATTATGAGCTCACACCCAATATGGCGATTATTGATGCCGATTTAGTGATGAACATGCCCAAAAGCCTGACTGCTTTCGGTGGGATTGATGCGGTAACGCACGCTTTAGAAGCCTATGTATCGGTCTTGGCGAATGAGTACTCTGACCCACAAGCTTTGCAAGCATTGAAATTGCTTAAAGAAAACTTGCCTTCGTCTTACCTCAATGGTGCAAAAGATCCTAAAGCGCGCGAATTGGTGCACAACGCATCCACCATCGCCGGCATTGCGTTTGCCAATGCATTCCTGGGGGTTTGTCACTCCATGGCGCACAAACTGGGGGCTGAATTCCACTTGGCGCACGGCTTGGCCAATGCTCTGTTGATTTCTAATGTGATTCGCTTTAACTCAGCAGATATTCCAACTAAGCAAACTGCGTTTAGCCAATACGATAGGCCACAAGCACGTTGTCGTTACGCTGATGTTGCAGAGCATTTGGGCCTTGGCGGCAAGAACGACGAGCAAAAAGTGGTGAACTTGATTGCTTGGATTGAAGAGCTGAAAACAACGATTCAAATCCCTGCTTCGATTAAAGAAGCGGGCGTGCCTGAAGCGCTGTTCCTCTCTAAATTGGATCAACTTGCTGAAGAAGCGTTTGATGATCAATGTACCGGTGCTAACCCGCGCTATCCATTGATTTCAGAGCTAAGACAACTCTTGCTAGATAGCTACTACGGCCGCAACTATGTAGAAAGCCATTTACGTGAAGAAGTCATCGAAGCAAAATAAGTCGCTAAAAATAAGCGCCTCATAAAAACAAACCCCATCGAGTATGGGGTTTGTTTTTGCCTGCTGGGCTTGCTTATTCGGCAGCAGAAAGATTCCAGAAAACTTGTTTCACATAAGGGCGTTTGGACATTTGAGCGATCAAAGCATCTAGCTTGCTTGAATCTACCGAAGTAGAAAGCAGGGTTGCCGTGATTTCTACATCTTCATCGCCAAATGGCTCTACGTCCAAATCACCCAAAGGATATTGGGCTTGCTCTAATAAAGACTCTAAAGCACTTAAAGCATGTTTTTGTCGCCCCCCATCCACGATCATACAAACCTGATAACTGACTTCACCTGTTTGATCGTTAATCGGCGTGCGGTTAATGGCATTCACCACAGGGCGCAATAAAGTATTAGCCGCCAACACAAATACTGCCGCCATCAGCGCATCCACAACCATACCTGCCCCAGCGCAAGCCCCCACGGCCGCAGACCCCCAAAGTGTGGCTGCCGTATTGAGGCCGCGCACATTCAGGCCTTCTTTCATAATGGTACCTGCGCCTAAAAAACCTACGCCAGAAACCACATAGGCAGCAACATGTGCCGCACTACCGGGGCCATTCAATCGATAGGCAAGCCCCACAAACACGGCAGCCGCCAGTGAAACCAATGTATTGGTGCGCAAACCTGCCGTGCGTTGCCGATATTGCCGCTCGTAGCCAATAATTGAGCCGAGAATAAAAGCAGTACTTAGATTGATGAAGGAATTAAACAACAAGTTGAGATCAAATCCTTGCGAAAAATGCATGTACGCCTCCTTTAAGTAGATCAACCAATGCAGGCATTCACCTTGCCCTATTTAATTTGAAAAATTGTTGTTAGCCATAAAGCCTTGCTTAAATACCCTTAGTATTTAGGTGAGCGAGATGGAGCCTAGCGCCAAGGAAACAAAAGGCATCGTGCCAAGCAAAAAAAACGGCGAGTGGTATGTGCAAGCAATTTTCACGGATGCTTAACAGGCGCTGTTACCAACAAGGCCAAGATAAGGGCAGAAGAAAAAGCCTCTGCAAGCTTGCCGCTAGCGATCGAGATAAGATCGACAACTAGAACTGCTCACAAGAGGCCTTCGTGAAATAATGACGGATAAACCATACGCTGCTGAATATAAGCTGTCTAGTTACCAGTGTACGTTTGTAATTTTTCCAGATTAATGAAGCGCAGAAGAAACGGACTAAAAACGCCTTTATTGCAAAAAAAGCGACTGCAAGTAAAGAAGCCGGCGAATTCTTTGGACATAAAGGACGACCAACACCGTCACTGAGTGCTCCGCTTAATTAGCATTTAAAAATGCACTCGTCTCTAGCAAAATAAATTCATTATCATCGGCTTGATTGGGCTCGCGGCTACTAGAAAACGGCAAATTATTATCATTACCCACCACAATATGGCGGGAATCAACGATATCTACATTCTCTATTGTAAAAAATGGAAAGGTCAGTACGCCATTGTTGAGTGGTTTTCTAGCCAGCCGAGCAGGATCGATGATTTTCATTAAATCGATATAGGCTATTTTTCGCAGCGCGCCTCCCACATTGCCATCGTTAAGCTCGACTTTATAAACACGTTTAAACTTTGCAATATCATGAAAGCAATCGCTGCGTTTTTCAGTCGCCGGGCAAGCTTTATCTAGCGTGCCTTCACCATTATCTCGCTCAATAATCAGGCCTTGCGTTTCGTTAATCATATTGAAATCGCCAATGGCGTGACCATTGTTTTCGAGAGGGTATTTCCAATGGCGGCCCGTCCAAGCTTCTTTTTTGACATCGAATTCTAAAACGCGCAAATAATCTTTGCCCTCTATGTTTTCATTTGCTTTGCCATCCCAAGCGCTGCCTTCTAGTAAGGCGTAAAGCTTGCTGCCATCTTTAGAAGCGGCCATGCCTTCAAAGCCTTTGGAACGACGGATTTGAAAATTGATATTGCCTGTTGGGGTGGCTGGCGTAGTGATTGCCGGATGGTCGGGAGAGCGAACAATTTTTCCTTCGATCGAAGTCTCAAACACGGCCAATACTTTGCCTTTTAGATCAGCCTTAATTAGAAAAGGGCCAAACTCATCGCCTATCCATAGTGCGCCACCAGCAAGCTGAAAACTTTCAGTATCAAAATCACTTCCAGTTAAATAACGTTGCTTACTGCCTTCGTGCACAATACGAAATGGCACTTTTTTATCTGGATCGTGCAAGAAAACAGTTTCTAAGTGTCGTGCTTTGCCAGCTTTAAAATTAAAATAATAATGATTTAAATAGAGCATGGCATCTGGCGAATTGGCTTTTGAGCCAAAACCGTTATCCGTTAAAACCCAAAAACTCCCATCAGGCATTTTTTTAATACCAGAGTGCCCTTGTAGCGCTTGTCCATTAAATGGGAGGGATACTCCAGTAGGTCGGCCAAACGACATTCCTTCAACAGTGCCGATCACGTCTACCCGTTTGCCCGTCGTAAACTTGCCACTCATTTTTAAATCATTCGGCGCGTCTTTTGGCGCGGCAATAAAGGATGATGCAGGCATCACAATATGCCCGGCCAAAGTGGCAGGAAATTCAGTTTGGGCATGAAGCGGAAAAACACTCATTGCAATCGTCAATGCGAATACTTGTTTGCTAAAAAGGGAAGAAGACATGCTATGTGCTCTGCGGCTAAAAAACACATCCTGAGCAATTAGTGTGACGAGGCCATGAATCCTTATGCGGCACAATGCGTAATCAAGGGTTAACTGACGCAGTTTTTATGCGAAAAGACATGGCTTGAAATATAAAGGGGTAGAACGGAGTAATAGAGCCCCCTACTCTTACTGGGCTTCTATGAAAATTACACTTAGTAAGCAACCTTACTTCGGTTCTTTTCTACATGTTCGTATATTGTATATTATGTCAAGCTACAGACGAATAAAACGTAAACTTACAAGGCTAATTTCACCCCCAAATAAGGCGCGTAACAGCCGTTACGCGCCTTATTTTATGAGAAAACAAAATGCGAAACATGCCATATGCCAACTTCAAAGTAAGCACCGCTGAGCTTATCTTTGCAATATCCACAAAGCCAGAGTCAGAATTAGCCGAAATCTTAGGTACAAACCCTCGCCAAATTAACAAATGGCAAACCGGCCTAGAGCCCATACCGCGATCAATCTTCTTACTAGCCCGCTTTTACGTTAACGGTATCGTTCCATTTGGCGAATGGAAAGACTGGACGCTCGCAGAGCAAACCATCATCCCACCCCACGGCAATAAAAAAGCATGCGCCCGCATGGAAGAAGTCTTATTTATTGATCACTACAGACAAGACCGCATGCTATGCACTAGCCAGTACACCTTGATTGAATCCCTAATCAAACAGCGCAACTTTTATAAGAATCAATGCGGCCTAGAAGCAAAATACGGTCTTATGCTTGCAACCGTTTTTAGAGAAAAAGATCCGCCAACACCGTCAACACAACCTTATTAAAACCGGCTTTCATGAGGCAATTCATTTCTTCTTATTTCGATCAGCTTAATAGCCTCAGGCGGGGCCGCCTTCAGCACGACGCACCGCACACCGTAGCAATATTTTTGCGGCTGAATTTGGGAAGTCGTTAATCCTTAATTAAGAGCCTAAGCAATCAATCTTTTGCATACGCTTTGTCACATCATTAAACGCGTCTTGCAAATATGGCGTAGACCTATGGCGCTGTTGAGCAATGATGCTACGTTTTTCATTTACCAGCCAAGCGCATTGATTTGATGTGTCTTGGCGCTGGCCAGCGCCGGAACGTTCATAATCAATATTGCGCCGTTCAATATGATCACGCTCAAGCATTCTAGATGTGGCCGCCCTTTCCTTTGCCTCTCGCGCATATCCCGAAAAATCCGCGCTCCCGACCATGGCATCATTGTTAGTAATTAATTTAGCCGTTTTTAAACCAGTGTCTTCACAAGGCATGTTCTGATACGTGTACTTAGGCTTCTTACCATCAAAAGCCGTTTTTAAACCAGTGTCTTCACAAGGCATGTTCTGATACGTGTACTTAGGCTTCTTACCATCAAAACACTTATAAGCTTGAGCCGACGCAATGAAGGGCACACAAGCCAAACACAATAACAAATAGCGCATTTTTACTTTCTCCTTGTGCCAAATAATACACAAGAAGAAAGTATTACCAATACTAGATAGCCCGTACCTGCTTTGGCCGCTCGTTCCAAAAATCAATAAAATCGGCACGATCGCTATTGCGCGGATTTGTAACACAACCTGACAAAATCAAGATTAAACCGTAATTAAACATCAGTTTTTGCATACTTAGCCTCGTCCTTTTTTCCCAAAAAAGGCAAATACACTCCACTTTTTACAATATTCTCGCAAAGCTCCACCGGCATATAAAGCGGCGTACCTTGATCCGTAAAGCATGAGCAGCCCTTGCTTGCCGACTTGATACACGCTTGCGGTGCTGGCACGCTTACCGGCTCTGTGAGCTTGTCGTATACCGGCGCGGTATAGGCCAAGGTGGGAACCCTAGGCGTCTGTTCTTCAATCCATTGCGCGGTTGTTTTCTTCTTATCTACCGCTTGCGGGCTATACGGCACATATCCCGCAGGCATTGAAGCAGAAGATGCAACAGCAGGTAATGCAGACTTCTTATGAACAACATTCGTATAAATGTAATAAGCCGCAAAAATAAGCATAACCGGCATAACAACAAACAACCAAATCAACTTAGCAGGCAACCGCCTTTTAACCGTGTGTAATTCAGCAGACTTATAATAATCAAATACTTCTTTTGGATAAGACCAAGTATGTAAGACAGAATCAGCCCGCGATTTATCACAATTTTCTTTAATCCCCTGCCATTCATGAATAGTGGCTTTTTGAAAGCCCCACGCCCTCAAAACATGTAAATGACGCCCAACCAACCGGCGCACATTCCCATCTACCAACATCGGGTGCTGGGTAACCAAATAAATATCTACACCCTTATGCCTGTGTGTTTCCAATTCGCTGACATGCTTAGGCACAGTCGAACCATTAGAACGCGTTCTAAAAATCCGCTGACATTCATCAATTACAATAATTGCGCCCGTAGGACACTCATACCATTTTTCAGGATCAATCTCTATCCAAGGCAATTTCAAATCATTAATGCCAGAATAAAAAACCTGACGATTATCTTTTTCTGAAAGGGCCTTTACTTCGTGCAAAGTGCGTAATGTTTTGCCTGCACCTGGCTGGCCGGTAACAAGGTTAATCATTTAGTCACCCATTTTTTCACCGAACCAGACGTTAAACCACTAACAACCATTTTGCCCAAATACGCAGAAAACAAAATAGAAACACAAGTATCAACTTCTAAAAGTCCTAAAACTTCAATTACGGCAACCGGCAAACCCTGAAAGCTAGAAATCACATCGCTCTGTAATTTTTCTAATACCATTTTAAAACCGGTATAGGTTACGACCCCAACGCCCAGACCAATTAAAGCACGACCGGCAAAAGTAGCGGCCGCAGAAACAAGACCACCAATTAATGCAGCAATCCAAGGAATAGCAAGTAATGCAGGCATATAACCCCCAAATTAAACAGCAGACGAAAGAATCCTAGCCGCAGCAAGTAAAGAAAAAGCGACGGCAATCTTACCCATCATTGATAGATATTTATTAAAATTTGAAAATGGCAATGAAAAACCTTTACCCATTACGGTAAAACTCACATCAGATAAACCGCCCTTATTTAAAAAAGTATCTCTTTTAATTACGCCTTCCATATCTACCGTTCCATTTTCGCCAAAGTTTAAAGATTTTTTCATATCTTCCAAACCATCCGCACTCATAGCCGCATTACCATTTTTATAAAAATCAGATTCAACCAAATCTTTAACGGCCTGTTCTTCAGTACATTTATTATTCCAAGCCAGACGCGCAATCTCACATGTTGCAGGATCTTTATTCTTACATTTGAAATCAGTACAAGATGCAGACAAAGAAGAATCGCCGGGCCCGCTCGCATTTTCAGAAGCAGGCTTGCTCGCATCAGAACTTAATGGCCCCCTTATGGGTGGAGTCTTTCCGCCAGGCCCTGGCTTAGGATCGATTGGCTTTGGGTCCGTAGGCTTTGGATCAGTTGGCTTTTTATCTTTGTCTGGGTCCCACTTATCACAATTACCAATACACGCATCCTTATCACCTGGCTTAGGTGGCGGATTTGGATCGGTTGGCAATGGCGCATTTTTTACACACATACCCACACCATTAACCTTGCCGAAAGTCGTTTTAGGCGGACAATCTATAGGGCTTTCAGGCTTCTTATCTTTAATTGGTTTTGGAGGAGGTTCAGGCTTAGGCTTTGGGGCAGGATCATCCTCAGTGCTTTTACACTGCTCTCCCGTAAATTTCATTGGAGCAAAAATATAAACATTAAAATTACTTAGTTCACCATATGTATCCTTCAAATCTGGATAGGGCTTAGTGGGATCCAAAACCAAACTACAAGAACCATCACAAGATGGAAAGCCACCAGTCTTAAATGATAAAAATGAATCTTTATTAATTATTGTAGGTGCACCAACTCCACCAACTTGTTCAACACCAAGTAATCTAATCTTCCATTCACCAGCACTTAAATCTTTTTTTGACTCACAAGGATTATCTTTTAGACGATAAAACTTCAAAGAAAAAGACCACATAGCAACTTTAGGATCAGACAAAGTAACATAACAAGATTGGCCTACCGCAACCGTTGCACATGAATTAGTAGATAAAGTCATATCCTGACTTAAAGTAGGATTAGCTTTTAATCTAGAAAATGTATATCCAACCGGATCACTAACAATAGGAGTAGGTCCATCAGTAGTAGAGAAAAACTTAGCTTCAGCTAATCCGCAGAGAAAATAAGCCAAAAGGCCAATAAAACAACGACTAAATAAAAGAGCCCTTCCATTCATATATCCCCCGCGATAAAAAAAGGGCGACTATTGCCGCCCTATTAAAAAAGCCTAAAAAATCAAGCCATAGCTTTTTGAATGAATTTGAATACTTTAATACCAATATAAACACTTAAAACCGCACCGCCAACAATGGCAACCGCTTTACCCGCCTCAGCCAATTCACCAGTCACCGCTGAAGTATCAACAACAGCAAATGCAGGGGACGTCACAACAGCAACGGAAAAAGCGAGAGCGGCTTTTTTTAAAAATTTAATCATGATTTACTTCTCCAGAATTTAGCGTTTTTATTAAAACGCGGATTGTGTAGGCAATTGCCCACAAGATTAAAACACTTGCTAAAACAGGTTGCGCATCTGCAATCGTCCAATCCAACACGCCACCCGATGTAATGACGTAATCACAAGCCCCCGCAACATTAGACGCAGCTTGTAATAGGCCATCTGGACGAATTGAAACGCATTGCTGAATCATTTACTTTAAAAATTCCATCAATAAAAGTTGCTGTTGATCAAAAAGAACCTTACCTATATCACCCACATAAACAACCCTTACAATGTTTATTAATTTCCGATCAAGAGAACCAAAATCAACCTTCTGAATTATTTTAAATGGCTGGCAATAATTTCCTTCCCCATCCTTATAAATAAGAAACCCCTCCTGAGAAACAAAATCAAAAAATTCCTCTGAAAAATCAGGGATTACATCAGAATGAAAAATATTAAAATCTGGGTTTATCTTCACTTTAATCAGCCATAACATAATGGGCATATACGCTGAATTGACCATCCAGCAAATCAACAGCCGTATCTATTGCGGCCTGTTTATCTTCAAACAAACCCGCCTCAGATAGCCATTGCGTATACCCAACATCGCCATTCAGCGGCATTAAGAAAAAGCCATCTTCTAAACTTTGAACTATCCAGACAGGTTTTAATTTCATTTTGAATTAGACCTTAGCAACTTCGCCAGTTTGACGATTTACAGACGGCACCATCCGATGGGCTTCTAAGGTCGTTTTTGTGACTTTGCCACTAGTCACTTGATTCAAAGTCAATTCGGCCTCATGCGGAAACGGCAGATTCTTAATTGATTCGAACAAAGCCGAAGACGGGAAACGATATTCAGCCGCGGCCATTCCCTTTGCCCGACCTTGGGAATCGTCTAAATCCAGCAATACAAAAATGGTTGTTGTGTCGTAGTGCTTGCCTTCAATGGAATCATTGAAAAACTTTGCACCGGTTACCGTTACATTCATTTTGAATTTCATAGCTCACCTCAAGGAGTTAAAAAGTCACATCAAAGTCATTGCAGCAGCAATAATTGGATCTTTAGTAATAGAGCCCAAGCGCATAGGCTCAGGCGAAAAACGGTGATCATTTATTTTCAAACGCTTCGGATCACCCTCTCTGCTGATTTTTTGGATAAGCGCATCAGCAGAGCCCTCAACATCAACAAGAATTCCGAAGTAATGACCGTATTGCCGTTTGATAATCTCTAAAGCACGGTCGTAATTGATGACAGTTTCAATCCGCGCCGATTCAATCCGAGATTGTTTTTCATTGATCCAAGCAAACGCCGGATAACTAGCCGCAAGGTACTCACCGGCCACCAACAAAATATCAAAAGGAATAACGCGATCGACCGACTTAAATTCAACCTCAATCCGCACCCATGGCGATTCTTTGCAGCCAAATTTCTTGCCGCGCTCATACGTGCGTGAATACTTGCCAGAACGGCGTAGGCCAGTAGCAAAAGTGCGCCCTTTCCCATTCGGACGCTTCCAATTACCTATTTGCTCGCATTCAGGCGCAGTACCCCGATAGCACTGGAACAAATCAGCATCAAAATCTTGCTCAGCACGATCAACAGAATAGTTTTCGCCCATGTAATCGTCGTAAGCGCAATCAACACGG
>JAPLQI010000117.1 GCA_026399755.1 Pseudomonadota bacterium | reverse complement strand
CGATTCTTACGATCAACGTTGATGATCATGGCTTCAACTTCGTCGCCTTCTTTCAGCACGGTACGGATGTCTTCAACGCGGTCGCGTGAAACTTCTGTAGAGCGCAGGTAACCTTCAATTTCTTCGGACAGAGCAATGATCGCGCCCTTAGCATCCAAAGATTTTACAGTACCCTTAACAAGTGAACCCTTGTCGAAAGTAGAAACGTAGTTGTTGAAAGGATCACCTTCCATTTGCTTGATACCGAGGCTGATGCGTTCTTTTTCAGTGTCGATAGACAGAACCATCGCTTCAACTTCATCGCCCTTCTTGTAGTTGCGAACAGCTTCTTCGCCAGCCACGTTCCAAGAAAGATCAGACAAGTGAACCAGACCGTCGATACCGCCGGCCAGACCAACGAACACACCGAAGTCAGTAATAGACTTGATAGCGCCCTTGATCTTGTCACCCTTCTTGAAGTTTTCTGCAAAGTCATCCCACGGATTAGCCATGCATTGCTTCATACCCAGGGAGATACGACGTTTTTCTTCGTCGATATCCAGGATCATCACTTCTACTTCGTCGCCAAGCTGAACAACCTTGGAAGGATGTACATTCTTGTTAGTCCAGTCCATTTCTGAAACGTGAACCAGACCTTCAATGCCTTGTTCGATTTCAACGAATGCGCCGTAGTCTGTAAGGTTAGTAACCTTACCGAACATACGTGTACCCGATGGGTAACGACGTGACAAACCAACCCAAGGATCTTCGCCCAATTGCTTCAGACCCAGAGACACACGGTTCTTCTCTTGATCGAACTTCAGAACCTTAGCTTCAACTTCATCGCCAACAGCCAGAACTTCGGATGGGTGCTTCACACGACGCCAAGCCAAGTCAGTGATGTGCAACAGACCGTCAATACCACCCAGATCAACGAACGCGCCGTAGTCTGTGATGTTTTTAACGATACCCTTGATGATTGCGCCTTCCTTGAGTGTTTCAAGGAGTTTTTGACGCTCTTCGCCCAAGGACTCTTCAAGCACAGCACGACGCGAAACAACAACGTTGTTACGCTTACGGTCAAGCTTGATCACCTTGAATTCGATTTGCTTGCCTTCGAATGGAGTGGTGTCTTTAACTGGACGAATATCAACCAAAGAACCTGGCAAGAATGCGCGCAGACCGTTAACCATAACAGTCAGACCACCCTTAACCTTACCGGAAATAACACCGGTCATTACCATGGCTTTTTCGAGGCAGTCTTCAAGCTCAATCCACGCAGCCAAGCGTTTAGCTTTTTCGCGGGAGAGTTTAGTTTCGCCGTAGCCGTTTTCGAGACTATCAATTGCAACAGGAACGAAATCGCCAACTTTAACGTCAAGTTCGCCGTTATCGTTTTTAAATTCTTCGAGCGGGATGAGCGACTCGGACTTCAGGCCAGCATTCACGGTCACGAAGTTATGGTCGATAGCAACCACTTCAGCAGTGATCACTTCACCGGCGCGCATTTCCTGACGCGTTAGGCTTTCTTCGAATAGAGCGGCAAAGCTTTCCATGGAGCCGGACAGAGTAGCAGTAGTCATATAAATGGAAATTTCCAAGCATTTTTGGCGGAATGCCAAAAATAAGTTAGTTAAACAAATGTTGCAGGGCTTTGCGCCCTACTAACACGACAAATACCCAGAAGGGCAAAAGCCACGACCTAGGGCCATGGCTTAGTGGGGCGATTCTAAAGAATTCTCTGTTATAGTTCAAGTACTTGGAGACAAAAGGTGTGATTTATAACAAGAAAAACCACATTTAAAGCGATTGTGTACGTGTTTTCCACCAGGATAAAACGCATTCAATCACTTGATCCAAGTTTAATTCTGAAGTTTCCAGCAACAAAGCATCATGCCATTGGCGTAACGGTGCCTCTGTTCTTGCTGCATCACGCTCATCTCGGGATTGCAAATCTCGCGTAATCGCCGCCAAATCTGCCGACTCACCTCGAGCAATCAATTGCTGATAACGGCGCTCTGCCCGAACTTCTGCCGTAGCGGTGAGAAAAATCTTGAGCCGTGCCCCAGGAAAAACCACCGATCCCATATCCCTACCATCCGCTACTAAGCCAGGCGCAACGGCAAATGCACGCTGCCGAGCCAACAAAGCCAGCCGAACTGCGGCAAAAGCAGCAATCTGTGAAGCGCCAACGCCTATGGATTCACTGCGAATCAAGGCGCTTACATCTTGCCCCAGCAATAAAACCAGACCATTTTCAAAGCCCACATCTAAAGATTGGGCAACTTGCGCAACCCCTTGCTCATCACCCCAATTCACACCCGCCTGCTGAGCCGCCAAAGCAGTCAGACGGTATAAAGCGCCTGAATCCAAATAGGCAAACCCCAGCGCCTCGGCCACACGCTGCGCGACCGAGCCCTTACCCGAAGCAGATGGCCCATCAATAGCTAAAATTGCAATACCCGACATATTTTCCTTTTAGGCGGTTAACACGCACCGCTACCCTTTTAAAATTAACTCAATTGCTTGTAACTCGGCCGCATCGAAGACCAAGTTTTGTACCGCTAAAATATTTTCCTGAATTTGCGCGACCTGACTGGCCCCGATAATCACCGATGTCACTTTGAGCAGCGCCCAAGCCAAGGCCATTTGAGCCAAGGTTTGCCCACGTGATTGCGCAATATGATTTAAAGCTTTGACCTGAGCAATACGTACAGCCACTTTATCAGCGGTCAAAAACGGGTTGTCAGATGCCGCAGCACGCGAATCGGCTGGAACACCATTTAAATAACGTGAGGTCAGCAGGCCTTGTGCCAAAGGGCAAAAAGCAATCGAGCCTATTCCTTCTTCGGCCAATACATCACACAATCCATCTTCAATCCAGCGATCAAACATCGAAAAGGATGGCTGATGAATCAAGCAAGGGGTGCCTAGCTCTTTTAAGATGCGGCTTGCTTCCTTTGTTTGCTCGGCAGAATAAGACGAAATCCCCACATACAGCGCCTTACCCTGACGCACCATCGCATCTAGCGCCGACATGGTTTCTTCAAGCGGGGTATCTGGATCAGGGCGGTGCGAGTAGAAAATATCTACATAATCCAAACCCATACGCTGCAAGCTTTGATCAAGGCTTGCCATTAAATATTTACGACTACCCCATTCACCATAAGGGCCAGGCCACATTTCCCAGCCAGCCTTACTGGAAACAATGATTTCATCGCGATAAGACTTGAGATCTTTAGCCAGAATGCGGCCAAAAGTAGATTCAGCCGCACCCGGTGGTGGCCCATAATTATTAGCCAAATCAAAATGAGTGATGCCCGCATCAAAGGCAGAGAGAACCATATCTCGGCTGGTTTCATAAGCGCGATTTTCACCAAAGTTATGCCACAGGCCCAAAGAAATGGCCGGCAACTTCAAGCCACTACGGCCCACACGGCGATAAGGCATATTCTGATAACGCGTTTCATTGGCTGAGTAATTCATTTTTATCCCTTTATTGCTGAGGCAAGAATACGCGGAGCGAAACACAATCTAATAAAAAGCCAACTCAATTACGACCTAGACTGGCGCCCCCATTGATTGCGCGCAGTGCTGGCGCGAACAATCTGCTCGTTCAAGCCTAAAGCATCGTGGTTTTCAATGCAGTCTATTAGTGCCAATAATTGTGCCGCATTGGCTTTTAAATCTAGCAAAATGGCATCTTTATTGGCCAAAGTGATATCTCGCCACATTTCAGGGTGAGATGCCGCGATACGCGTAAAATCCCGAAACCCTGTCGCCGCAAAATCAAAACAAAGCGCTGCATTGTGCCGATCGAGTACCGCATTCATATAACTAAATGCCAATAAGTGCGGCACATGGCTGACCGCCGAAAAAACACCATCGTGCTCCGCCGCACTCATTTCAAACACCTGCGCACCGCAGGCTTGCCACAAAGATTTTAATAGCTCAATCGATTCTGGCGCACTTTCAGCCAACGGGGTCAACACTACCCGTCGTCCTTCATACAAGCCATATTGTGCAGCGGCAGCGCCTGATAATTCAGAACCCGCAATGGGGTGACCCGGCACGCAATAGCTTAAATGCTGCGGCAAGTATTGCTGATAAAGCGCACACACATCTTGCTTGGTAGAGCCCGCATCACTCACAACGCAATGCGGCGGAAGGTGCGGCGCAATTTGCTGCAAAAGCACTGCCATCTGGCCAACTGGGGCGCTGAGCAAAACCAAATCGGCACCTTGAACCGCTAAAGCCGCATCATTACTGGCTTCATCAATCACTTTTAGCTCAAGCGCGCGCGCCAAATTGTCTGGATTACGCCCCACACCCACCACGTGCTCGACACACTTTGCCCGCTTTAACGCCAAAGAAAACGAGCCTCCAATCAGGCCCGTTCCAAGCAAAACTAGCTTTTTAAGCTTGCGCATCAGTCACCCAAAACTTCCAGTAATACATATTTAAATGCGGACGCATCCGCAGGCGGGCTGGCTACTTTCTCGCGCCGTACTTTGATTTTGTAGTTTTTACCCGCCACATAATCGAAGCCTTCGATCTGATTATAAAAAAGAGTCCACTGTGCAGACGGTGTTTCACGTACTTGCATACATTCCATGGGCGCTACGCCGGTGCATGACTTTGTTTCTGGCGCAATATAGAGCTCTTGCTCGATCGCATCGGCTTGGCGCACAAACGTTAAACGCTCGCCCTTGGCCCCACTAAATTCCAGACGATTAGGCTGTTTTAATTTAAAGCGCTTTGCGCCTTCAAACACAGCCAGCACGGCGGACTCATTGCCCTGTGCTTTATCACCCAAGCACGCCATGCGTGTGGTAGCAAGCGGGCCCACTTTCAGTTTAGGCAAGGTGCTGATTGTGCCCGAATAACGATTGCATCCAGCGAAGCCACTCATGCGATCGCCTTGAATCGTTAAGGTGGGCGCTTTTTCATGCGGACGAGACGAGGCACCTGCATGCCTCCACTCGCTTAAAATATAATCACCATCGAGCAAAGAACGCGCCTCGACAACAACAGACAAAGACAGCAAGACTGCTAATAGCATCGTTTTTTTAAGCATATTCATGCCACCTATCTATATAGCCATACATCACAAAGAGCGCCCTAACGCCGCAGCCAAGGGCTTTAGCCCCGCCATTAATTGCATTAAAGCGGCTGGGCTTAAGGCTTGATCTGCGGCATAGCGTGCTTCAGCAGGATTTGGGTGCACATCCAGCAACACCCCATCGGCACCGGCAGCAATCGCGGCTTGCGTCAAAGCGGGCACCATCCATGATTTGCCGCATGCGTCGCTTGGGTCGACCATGACTGGCAAATGCGTTTCTTGTTTTAATACAGCAATTGCGCTGATATCTAATACATTGCGATAGGCGTTTTCAAAAGTACGAATACCATGTTCGCAAAAAATAATATTATGATTGCCGCCAGCCGCAATCGATTCCGCCGCCATTAGCCATTCAGCGATCGTTGCGGATACGCCGCGCTTTAGAATAATTGGTTTGTTAATTCGCCCAACTTCCCTGAGTAAATCCAGATTTTGCATATTGCGCTCGCCAATCTGAATCATTTCAATATCGTATTCCATAAAAGCATCGAGCATACGCACATCGGGCAACTCGGCCACCACGGGAAACTGGTGACGCGTAGCAGCGTCTTTGAGCCAAGCCAAGGCTTCGCGCTCTTTTCGCGGCGCGGCGTAAGGCTCAGCATGGAAAGCGCCACAACGCATTAGGCGGCAAGAAGCTGCGGCTAGCGCGTCTGCCGTTAAATCCATTTGCTGTGCCGATTCAGCGGCATAAGGCCCAGCAATGATTTGAATTTGCGCGCCACCCATTTCAATGCCGCGCACTTTAATCATTGTGCCATGTGGGTGGGTGCTGCGAGAAACAATCTTGTATTGCTTGGCAACGCGATTAACTCGATCCACCCCAGGTAAAATCGCAAAACGGGAAGGCTCCAGCCTTTCTTCGTCCCCAATTACGCCGATGATTGTCAGCTCTGCGCCACGCGAAAGATGCTCTTTTAGCCCAGACTGATGAATTTTATTTACGACTGCATCGATCTGCGCTTCACTTGCGCCGTACTTCATCACAATAATCATACGATCGCCTTTTAATACGGGCCTATAAAGAACCTGCAGGAGCTTATTACTGCAGGCTTTTATTAAAATATTGTCGCCGCTTATTCTTCTTTAAATTGCTTCGCGGCCAGTTCCAAATAATAAAACATTGAAATGATCGTCAATATGCCAGCAACATACAACGCTAACTCGCCCACAAATTGAGTGGAAATACCCGGCAACAAGGGACCAGACCAAAGTAGCAATAAAATTGCGACCATTTGCGCGCCGGTTTTTAATTTACCGATATAAGCAACCGCCGTGTTTTTGGACTTACCCAGCTGAGCCATCCATTCGCGCAGTGCAGAAATGGTAATTTCCCGGCCAATAATAATCACCGCCAGCCATGCAGGTGCTCGGGCTAGCTCAACCAATAAAATGAGCGCTGCGGCTACCATCAATTTATCAGCAACAGGGTCTAAAAACGCACCAAAGCTGGAAGTTTGATTCCAGCGACGTGCTAAATAGCCATCAAACCAATCGGTAATGGCCGCCAAAAAGAATAAAGAGCCCCCTACCATATTCTGCGTCGCATCTGGCATAACGCTTACAGGCAGGTAATAAACACCCACAAAAATAGGGATCAGCGCCACGCGCAACCAAGTCAGAAAAATCGGCAAATTAAAAGGCATGCGAATACGGAACCCAATGGCAAATATTGCAAGAAAATCGCATTCTACCAGCATGCGCTGGCATATTAGCTGTCAATGGTATTTTATTGCGCGCATTCGTAAAGAATCTGCAACAGGGATTAAAAAGCCGCAAAAAAATAGGCCGCGTTAAGCTCAGGCATGTAAAACCGCATAGATTTTTTCTGCCAAAGCAGAATTAATCCCTTCGACTTGTTTTAACTCATCCAAGGTCGCCGCTTTTACGCCCTGCAAACCACCAAAACTCGCCAATAATTTTTGGCGGCGCTTAGGCCCAATTCCTTCTACATCTTCTAATGAAGAAGTCACCCTCGCCTTTGCTCGCCGTGCGCGGTGGCCCGTAATGGCAAAGCGGTGCGCCTCATCGCGAATTTGTTGGATCAGATGCAAGGCAGGATGATCGCGTTTAAGCAAAATGGGGGCGGGTCTATCGTTTAGAATTAATTGCTCTAAGCCTGCTTTGCGTGTTTCGCCCTTGGCTACGCCCAGCAAAATAGGGCTACTCATCCCAACTTCGGCCATAGCTTCGGTCGCCATCGAGAGCTGGCCCTTACCACCATCAATCAACACCACATCGGGAACGATGCCCTCGCCTGCAGCAATTTTGCCGTAGCGCCGAATCAAAGCTTGGCGCATCGCAGCATAATCGTCCCCTGGCGTAATGCCTTCAATATTGTAACGACGGTATTCTTTAGGCTGCATATCAAAGCGGTCGTACACCACGCAAGATGCTACGGTGGCCTCGCCCATTGTGTGCGAGATATCAAAGCACTCGATTCGCGCCACCGTATCCGGCCAATTCATCGCCTCAATCAAAGACCCCAAACGCGCATGTTGCGTGGCGGTTTGGCTACTGCGTTGCAAAATCGCCAATTCGGCATTTTTAATCGCCATATCCAGCCAAACCCGCCGCTCACCATTGGGGTTGCTATTCAGGACCACCTTATGTTCGGCTTGCTGGCTCAGCAAATCGGCCAAGACCGCTGCATTTTCAGGCTCTGGCTGGCAAAAAATCACCGATGGCACATTACGGTCTAAATAATGCTGTGCCAAAAAGGCCTCTAGTGCGGCAGGTGCATCGTAACCATCGGCATGCGATGGAAATAGATTTTTATCCCCCACATGTCGGCCACCGCGCACCATGGCTAGATTCACACAAATCATGCCGCTGCTAATCACACAAACCACAATATCGGCATCGACTTCACTGCTATTGCTCGATACAAATTGCTTATCTTGAATCCGCGATAGCGCACTGATTTGATCACGAATGGCGGCGGCCTCTTCAAATAGCCAAGCCTCAGATGCGGTTTGCATGCGCGCTTCTAATTCGCCCAATACTTCGCTGGCTTTGCCATTTAAAAAGCGCACTGCGTTATTTACGTCGCTGCGATAGTCGTCAGCCGTAATTAAATCCACGCAGGGGGCCGAGCAGCGCTTGATTTGGTGCAATAGGCAGGGGCGAGAGCGATTGGCAAATACGGTATCTTCGCAGGTGCGTAGTTTGAATACCTTTTGCAAAAGCTGAATACTTTCTTTGACCACATAGCCATTCGGGAAAGGGCCGAAGTATTGATGGCGCTTATCTAGTGCACCACGGTAATAAGCCAATCTGGGCGAGGCATGCCCAGTAATCACCACATAGGGATAGCTTTTATCGTCGCGAAATAAAATGTTATAGCGCGGGCTTAGTGCCTTAATCAGATTGTTCTCTAAAACCAGCGCCTCGCCTTCAGAGCGAACCACGGTCGTTTCTAAGCCAAGCACTTGCGCCAACATTAAACGAATACGCGGGCTGTGATCATTTTTCTGAAAATAAGAGCCGACGCGTTTTTTAAGGCTGATCGCCTTGCCTACATACAGCACCGTCCCATCCGCACCAATAAAGCGATAAACCCCCGGCTGACTCGGCAGGCTTTTTACGTGCTCCAACAGGATTTCTTGCGGACTTAAAGTGACAGGACTAGAGGGAGTCTCTGGTAAGGATTGTTCAGGCATGGCTCAAAAATAGTCAGCAAAGAGAATGTAATTCTACCCCTAAGCCGCAGTGGCCCGCGCCAAATAAAGTGGTTTTTATACTGAACAGCACTTTGCTTACCTTGCAAAGCAAACACTCTAGTAAGTAATGCGTTAATTTAATGACGATTTAGGAAGAAAAAACAAAGTACAAGAAATGAGTGAGCTCTGATGGCAGGGCTAGGTTTTTCTTTCTAAACTCGCCTTCTAGATATCACCCCATAAGAAAGGCTTGAGTATCAAGTTAAATCCGCTGCTTGCTGCACAGGCGCGGCAAGCGTAGAAACCTGTGCGTCCTTAATACTTTCTTCGTGAGCGTTAACAATAATGAGGTATAGCGCGATGTGCACAAAGGCAACAAAGAAAAGAACCAGTAAGTGTGAAGTGGTTTTCATGATGGTGACTCCATTCAGTGCTTTCGATAAGCTCACTGTAATGGCTGGCATGACGAGTAGATAGGTGTAAGCGATAAGCTGCTAAAAG
This sequence comes from Pseudomonadota bacterium, assembly GCA_026399755.1. Taxonomy (GTDB): domain Bacteria; phylum Pseudomonadota; class Gammaproteobacteria; order Burkholderiales; family Chitinibacteraceae; genus Iodobacter. The sequence goes on along the minus strand of JAPLQI010000117.1, from coordinate 47,501 downwards.
AAGGGATTGAAATGAAAAAATCGCATACTGAAGTGCTATAAAGAAAGGGATGTGCCAAAAAAGCCGAGCGCTCACTCGGCTTTTGGGTTTTATTTACTTAACAATACTTCAACATATCGGCGAACACCCTCTTCCACAGTCAAGAAGTCTTCGTCGTAACCCGATTCACGTAACAAAGTGGTATCTGCCTCAGTGAAGCTTTGATACTTACCTTTAAGCGAGTCAGGGAAATCAATATATTCCAACACGCCCTGAGCAATCATTTCTTCCAAGGTAAGTGCTGATTTCCCCTCGTGCTCACGGCAGGTATTCACCACGGCCAGTGCCACATCGTTAAATGGCTGAGATTTACCTGTGCCTAGATTATAAATCCCGCAGACATCGGGATTATCTAAGAACCATAGATTGGCTTTTACGACGTCTTCAACCGAAATAAAATCACGTGTATGGCCGCCATTGGCATAACCACCGTACTCGCCAAATAATTTTACTTTGCCATGTTCACGGTATTGATTGAAATGATGGAACGCCACCGAAGCCATACGGCCTTTATGCTGTTCGCGTGGACCATAAACATTGAAATATCGAAAGCCCACTACCTGAGCCGTAATTTCATTCATGCGCTGGCGCAGCACTTGATCAAATAAAAGCTTGGAATAACCATAAACATTCAACGGCGCTTCGCAATCTGGGCTTTCAATAAAACCATTGTCGCCATTGCCATAAGTCGCCGCGCTAGATGCATATAAAAACTGCACTTCTTCGGCTTGGCACCAATCAAACAGGGCTAAAGTATATTGATAGTTGTTATCCATCATATACTTGCCGTTATGCTCCATCGTATCCGAACAAGCGCCTTCATGGAAAATGGCGGTAATTTCGCCGTCATAACGCCCTTCGCTTAAATCAGCAATAAAATCTTCTTTATCGGCATAATGACTGATTTGGCAATCGACCAGATTTTTAAATTGATCTGGCAGGGCCAAATCGTCCACCGCAATAATATCGGTTTCGCCGCGCGCGTTCAGACCTTTGATAATATTTGAACCGATAAATCCGGCTGCTCCAGTGACTACTATTGCCATTTTATTTTCCTTTTAAATCATTGCTATTAACGCATGGGCAAGATAAAACGCTGCCCCATCCTGGTTAGTTTTTTCCAATTCGCGTACTAAGCGCCAAAAATAGCCAAGCACCGTGTGGCATCCATTGCTCTGTCCAGCGCCAGCTATTGGCCATGGTGGCTATTTCAGACTTTTTAAAGTCGATATCGTTCTCATCATTCAAGCCGCTAGTAATACCATTGCACACCCCGCCTGGCGCATTATAAAAGCCAACTTCATAGCGTGGATTATTGCGGCCCCAGCCTTGCAACATGCAGGCATCAAATGGGTTTGCGCCCAGCAGCCAATCTAGCGCTGCCTGCTCGTACTTTTCTAATTTCGTGACTAGGGGCGATTCGTTAGCAAACAGCGTTTGTGCGCGTGAGCTTGCGGCGGCAATCGAGCCTAGGCGAGCGTTCTCGCCCTGCCACCAATAGCCAGTGCCATTATCATGCGGAATAAAAAATTGCTCGCGCCCTGCTTCGCCATCCTGTTTTACAAACTGCCGTGGATAGCCAAATGGATTGTTCACACTGGCAAAAGTGATTTTAAATTCGTATTCAAAAGCACAGCGCAGCACTTCACGAACCCGCCCAACTAAGGGCGAGCTAGGTACAATTTCAACAAAACGCATCAGCGCGATATAAGGCAAACCTGCCTCGGCGGCGTGGAAATAACTGCGGTCCCCAGCAGCATCGGCCGTAAACCAACCCTCAACCGTTTGTCGCTCCAAAAGATTTAAAACGCGCCGTGCAGCGGCGTCTGCATAAATTCCATCGCCACTGACTGCCAGCAATTCGCAAGCCGCCAGCAAGGCACAGTAATCGTCGATAATGTTTTCAACACCATCATCTAAGTATTCAAGATTGTGTTGTTCAAGATGCGCAAAGCCACGCTGCGCCGCTTGCAGATATTGATCGCGACTAAACTCGCCATCGCGCTGCAAAGTCGATGCACGCGCCAAGGCGGCAATCGCCACGCCGCCGCCCTGCCTAAAGCCTGCTTGATAGCTGGCAAATTTCTCGCCTTTTTGCGTTTCATAAGCGCAAATGTCGCGACGATTTTCGTCTTTAGACCATTGATCAAATACAGTGATATAAAAGTAGCCTGCCGGATCTTGCATACGCAGCAGGTAATCCGCGCCGTGCAAGGCTTCGTCGACGATTCTTTCATTAAACCATTTGGATTGCGGAGGCAATTGTGCCAAGCCGTCGAGCAAATTCCACACTACTTGGGGTGTTTGCTGCGGATTCATAAAGTTGGCAAACGACAAGTGGCTTAGGTATTTAGAGCAATCTCCTGAAGCATCGTACCAACCGCCGTGCACATCGCGGCGCTCTTCACCCCCCCACTTAGGTCGACTACGATCGGCTTCATCATACAAACCAGTGCAACGCTGGCCTTTGATGTAATGCACGATGTCCGACAGAATTTGCTCAGAAAATAACTTTTTCGCAACAGTGAAGGTGTGCGAGGCGAAAGGTGGATTGATGCCATCAACCACTAGAAAGTACTCACCCTCGACATCTAGGACAGAGAAATCAGCCGTCCAGTAATGCCACTGACCTGCACCCCACTGATCTACGCCGCCGCTTTGCTTGATCTCACCCGCAAAAGCCAGCTCGCGGCTCTCCGCGTGATAGACACTGAAACGGCGCGCTGCAAAATCAGCAGGCGCATCGATAATGGCGATTTTTTGCCCTGCCAGTTCAAAACCAAGATGATTCAATAGTATTTTCATTTATGCGCCCCTGTGTGTATTCAGCCAGTTACGTACAGCACCCAGCATCCCTGCATGATTGCCTGCGGATGCGAGCACCAACTCGGTCATTGTTTTAAAATCGGGTAAAAGTTGTTGCACGACGGCATGGCGAATAGCGCGCAAAAACACCTCGCCGCGCCCTGCAATGCCGCCGCCGAGTACGATTTTTTCTGGATTAAAGGCGTAGATTAAATTGGTAATCCCCGTGGCGAGTAGATCTAGCCACTCCGCCACTACCTTCTGCACCAGGGCATCACCTGCGTCCACACGGGCAAAGATAAGCTTGCCATTTAATCCGGCCTCCCCCGTTGCGGCTTCTGCTCTGCGTACAAGGCCTGACATCGACGCTTGCGATTCCCATATCTGCCCGCCGATATTCATATACCCCCATTCACCTGCTGCGGCGCGATGTCCTCGGTGTAAGCGCCCGCCCAAAACAATACCGCCGCCAATCCCTGTGCCAATGGCAATGGCCAGATAATCTTGAACGCCTTGTGCTGCGCCCGTCCAGCCTTCGGCTAGAGCCACGCAGTTCACATCATTTTCTGCGGTAACTGGCAAGCCAAATGCATTTTCAAACGCAGGGATGAGCGCGATGCCGGGGTAATCCGGCACAGCCTCGGCAGCGCCTAGCACTGTGCCACGAATGGGTTCGATGAGGCCAAGGCTGCTAATCGCAATGCCAATAGGCTGATACTGGGCAATCAAAGGCGGGGCTAAAGCCAGCAATCTGTCCACTAAAGCAGGCCCACCATCTGCCGCGCAGGTGTTTTGAACTTCGGCATGAAGCACTTCGCCTATATCGCTGACGATGCCGTATTTAATTTGTGTGCCGCCAATATCAAAAGCTAAGAGCGCACTCACACGCGTACTCCATTGCTACAAACACCCAAAGAGCGCCCATACGCTGACTTCATTGCCTTAAAGGCTAATAGATGGCTCACTCGCTAATTTCCCAGTTAATCGCTGACTTGCCCTGAGCAAGCAGATAGCGGTTTGCGGCGGAGAAATGTCCGTTTCCAATAAAGCCGCGATAGACCGACAGCGGCGATGGGTGAGCTGAACACAGAATGCAATGCCGATTGGCATCAATCAAGGCTTGCTTCTTTTGTGCGTATGCGCCCCAAAGCATAAATACAATATGGCTGTGCTGTTCAGCCAATGATTTAATTAAAGCATCCGTCAGCATTTCCCAGCCCTGCTTGGCGTGCGATGCGGCCTTATCGGCCTCAACAGTTAAGACGCTATTAAGCAGCAAAACACCTTGCGCAGCCCAAGATTCCAGATTGCCATGCTGAGGTGGGTTGTGGCCTAGATCGCGCGCAACTTCTTTAAAGATATTGACTAAGGAAGGCGGCGGCTTCACGCCTATGGGCACAGAAAAACTCAAGCCATGCGCCTGGCCCGCGCCATGATAGGGATCTTGCCCAAGGACAACCACTTTGACTTGCTCGGGTTTCATATACTCAAGCGCAGCAAACCATTGTGGTGCTGGAGGATAAACAGGCTTTCCTGCAGCAATCTCGGCACCTAAGAAGACAGTGAGTTGCTGCCACTTGCTGCTTTGCAAAACATCACTAGCTAAAGGCTGCCACGCGGCAGGTAGCGCCATCACGCTTGTGCTCCACGCTCTGCATGCACAATACGGCGGTGAGTTCTAAATACCGTGCGCTCAAACCAATCTCGTAAGGTTTCTTCTTTTAATAGCAAGCGAGCAGTTACCGTGTACGTTTGATCCATCAGCGTGCATGAAATAATTTCGGCAGGGAGCTGCAGGGAAAAAGGGAGTATATGTGAAAGACTTATTGCCAATGCGCCATGCGCGCCAAGGGGCAAGGCGGCCACATCATGCCAAGCAATCGTTTCCAATCCAATCATGACATCTTTGGGCGTAGGCAAATTATGACTGGCATTTTTAGCCGTCCAGAGCAGCATTAAATCCAGCTTGGCATGCAAAGCATCTTGTGCATGATTACGCTCATCACTTGTCGATTCAAACTCTGCCAATACGGCAAGGTAACGCGTTGCCTCAAAAGCACTTTGCTGCAATACCCCGTGCCACGCGAGAGGGAGGTGGGCGGAAAAATGCACGCCATCAGGAATAGGTAATTGATTCATAGAGTTTGAACCTGCATTGATTTTACAAATTATAACGCGTCAACATTGTCTTTTTGCGGATGACAGCTAAGCTTTCAAAAAGACACGCGACAATATTTAACTGGAACTTACGCCATGCGCTACTCTGCACTTTTTCTGTGCCTCACCCTTGCTTTTGCCCATGCTATCGAGCCAAGTGATAAAGCGGCAAGCCACGAAGCAGAAAAACCCCGCGCAGCAACTGAAAAACCAAAAGTTGAAGCCCCCTCCAAAAAAGCAAGCAGCCATGAAACACCCCCTAGTGAGCCTGTTGCGCGCGAAGAACCCGCCTCTCACTCTGCACCTCAAGGCAAATACGGCATTCCTCCCCGTGCCAGCGCCCATCCGCCAGCTGCTAAAAAACATAAAGCCGCAGCCTCTGGGCATGGCGCAACCGCTGCAAGCCATGCCACACCTCATGCAGGCGGGCATTGGGGCTATGAAGGGGCGAAAACCGGCCCTAATAGCTGGGGAAGTATGAGCCCTTCTTTTTCTCTGTGTTCAGAAGGTAAAGAGCAATCCCCCATCAATATCACCACCAGCTATGCGCAAGAAATGGATAAGATTAAGTTTAGCTATGGCATGACTAGAATTACAGTAGTTAATAATGGACATACCATTCAGCTCAATATTGACCCAGGCAGTTTTATTGAAGTATTTGGCGCTAAATATCAGCTTTTACAGTTCCATTTTCACACACCAAGCGAAGAAGCCATTGGTGGCATTCGCTACCCTATGGTGGCGCATTTAGTGCATAAAAGTGAAGAGGGAAAATTAGCCGTGGTTGCTGCATTGATTCAGCAAGGGGCACAAAACAATCCACTGATCGAAGAATTATGGGACAAAATGCCCAGCGAGCACAATGAAACGCGAACCTTTGACAAGCTCACCTATAGCCCTGCAGCCTTACTGCCACTCGACCAATCTTTTTATACCTTTATGGGGTCTCTCACTACGCCGCCTTGCTCTGAAGGGGTGCGTTGGCTGGTAATGAAAAACCCATTGAGTATTTCGGCAAGACAAATTGCCCGTTTCCAAAAGATATTTCCCATGAATGCGCGCCCCATTCAATCGCTTAATGCGCGAAATGTGATGGAGGGGATGTGACGATCAGAGCATCTCACCCACTTGCCTTTGCCGCTCGTAGCAAAGAATGGCTGCCGCTGCGGCGACATTTAAAGATTCAATTTGCCCCCCCATCGGAATAGTCAGCCGTAAGCTGGCTAATGCCTGCATCGCTTGCGAGACGCCCGCGCCTTCTGAACCCAATACCAAGGCCAAATTTGCTGATAGATTCGCCTTACAGGGAGGAATCGCTTGCTCGAGCACAGTTACTGCGACCTCCCCTTTAAATTGCCCAGCAAAAACCGGCAAATCAGCATGCTCCAGCATATCTAAAACAAAATGCGCCCCCATCCCAGCCCGTAATACCTTGGGCGACCAAATATCGGCGCATTCATCGGCAAGCAAAACTTGATCCACCCCAAATGCCGCAGCCGTACGCAAAATGGTGCCCACATTACCGGGGTCTTGCACACCATCCAGCAGCAAGCAAAAACCATCTTGCCGCGCTGCCTCTGCTGGAGGAATTGCATAGAGCGCCATAATACCGGTGGTGCTGGGTAAATCACTGAGCTCTGCAAATAGTGCGTCTCCCAAGACCATCTGTGGCGCAGCAAAGCGCTGCAATAATGCTTGCACCTCTGCGTTATCAAGAGCAGCAGGCGTGAGAATGATTTTCTCAACGGTTCCGCCTACATCCGCGAGGGCCAATAATAGGTGCGTGCCATCAAGCAGCGTTTGCCCTAATTTGCGCCGCTCACGTCGACTGGAAGACAACTTGAGTAAAGATTTAAAAAAAGGATTTTGACGAGAAGAAATAACAAGCATAAATAACCTGAATGATGAGCTACTGGATGTACTAGTAAGCAGTAGTGAAATACCACCCCAGCATACAACCCAAATCTTAAACTACGGATAAAAAAGGAGACCACCGAGAACTACAGAGAAAAACATAATAAACCTAGGTTTTCTCCCAAGCCTCTGTGCCTAAGGGCTTAAGTTTTGCACGCCGGATAATGTTCACAGATGTGTATTGAGCTCACGGCACACTACTTCTGAGCGGGGTGGTGAGATAAAGCACGGCTAGTGAGTAAGCCGATTTGTTTGAAGTGCTGATAATGCCCATCAGCCAAGCTGTCGCCGCCCTGTCGATCCGCATAGATAATGCCAACTGCCTTGTCGCCAACAAAAATAGACATTGCACAAAAATCTTCATTGCCCACTTGGGATCGAAACCCCACTGGCAACATGGGCTCAAGATTGGCCGCATTACTCGGATTAAACCAAATACTTTGCTGCTTGAGCATCAGCCGCGTCAGTAAATGTGGCTCATCAAGCTTGATATGCAGCTGGCGCGCTGGATCCCCTGCCTCAATGCCATGAGCAAATCGTGCCTTGATGGCATTTTCTCCTGCCACCAGTAATGCAAATAAGATGCGCCGCATACCAAGGCCTTCGGCCAGCGCCTTAACCGCCAAGGTCATAATCTGATTGGCGGGGGCACCTTGGGTGCCCGCCAAATGCAAGGCTTGCATGCGCTCAGCGAGGATATCTTTCGTGACTTCTGGTGTTGGAGCAGGCACGGGGGCGACAAGCGGCGCGGCAACGACAGGCACAGGCCATTCCCCTGGAATCATCGGCAACCATCGTGCTGCGGGCCAGCCTTGCTTTTGTTGCTCATTCCTTGCGTATTGCAACATTAATCGGTTGGTGCGCTGCCAAACATCATCAACCGAAGTATTGAGTATATCGGCCATACTATGTAAGCAATCCGCCACATCAGGCTGCCACCAGCCTCGATCAAGCAGATTGGCCAATTTTAATGTGGCATGTTGCAAAGCTTGCCGAGGCAAAACATCCCCTGTTTTTGCCAGCAAAGCTCCCAAACTTTGCGGCAAAGACCAAGCTGCAAGTAGCGTATGTGCTTGATCACGGCCATGGGGAGCTGAAGGATCACTATCTTTCGCTAGTAGCTCCAATATCTCAGGTAGACGACTAAATAAAGCCGAAACGAAAATTTCATCGAGATGGGCATCGTAGCGTTCGCCGCCAAATTCTCGCGCCATTTTTGCGCAGAAACGGCTATCGGCAATATATTTATGGATACGGGCAATCGTGCGAGGGTGGCTTTGTAAGACCTCTTCTAATACAGGTAATCTGGCAAAATGTTCAATAAATGGTGCCACACCCATCAGCATCACAATGCCATTAATAGTCGTGACATCTGCAGCCATACTACTTTTTTGCCGCTGATTAATATAACGCAGCGCTTGAGCGGTAAGGAGCGGATCTTTTAAAACAATATCGGCTAGGTCAGAAGGATTAAGGCGATCTGCTCGCCGCAAGGCCGCCAACAATTGCTCGCGGCTTGATTGCAAAATAGGCAAGCCACGGCGAGCCCAATAGGCTAACCATGCAAGATTACTAGGTGCTTCGGAATGAGTTATATTGTCCATACTAAAAGTCGGCTGCCTTTCCAATCTCCAATATCTAATACGCGGGCAGGTGGCGCATTAGGGATATCAAAGCTATTGCTAATTAATAGGCTGCCTGGGCGCATTTCATTCTTAGCTTTTTCCCAAAGCTGAATCATCGGCTCAGGGGATAAATAGGCATACACCACATCGTAATTAGCCAGGTCAGCAGCGAATACATTGCCATGCTGCCACTGGGCCGTACTTTTGGCCAATCTAAAATGGCCAATTAACCAAGGAATCCATGCCAATTCAACGCCACTCACATACACATCAGGGCGATAACGCGTAAACCAAGCCAGCACAGTGCCTGTGCCCGCCCCTAAATCAATTAAGCGCGCCCCTTCGGGCACTTGATCCGCTAATATTTTGAGCGCTTGTGAATTGCTTAAATATAGTGGTACTCGATTACGTAATACGCCACCAAAAATCATCCAGCTTAATAGTAAGGCGGCTAAATACCAGCGCGAATCAATCGGTAAATTCAAAGCCAATAACAATAAAAAAGGGAATATCGTATGAATCAGCCCCCACCATTTACCATCATGCCAGCGCAATGCCCCCAACAATGAGAGCACCGCTACCGATACAGCCCAAAACAATGCGGGCCATTTAAAAACACTAACTATTAGTGCGGCCAGCAGCATTGCGCTCAATTGAATTAAAACAAAGCGCAAAGCCTGTGTCATTTATCCGTCTTTTTTAAAGGAGTTGCTGTAGGCGGTGCTTCATCTTGACCTTTGCCCGCTTGTTGGCGAATATTGTCTTCTGCCTCGTGATTCAGTACCACAATACTAATTCGGCGATTAACTGGGTTATAAATATTGCCGGTATCTAGCGGCACAACATCGCCAAAACCATTAACCCGCAAGATTTTTTTATCCGACAAACCTCCGTATATTAATTCACGGCGAGATGCATTAGCACGATCGGCAGATAATTCCCAATTACTATAACCATTCTCCCCACCCGCAAAGCGTGAGGAATCTGTGTGTCCAGAAAGTGACACTGCATTGGGCACTTCATTTAAAAATTCGGCAATTTCTTGCAACATCGCACGGCTAAACGATTCCAAATCAGAGCTGCCCGATTTAAACATCGGTCGATTTTGCTCATCTACAATCTGAATTCTTAAGCCCTCGGCAACCATATCCAACTTCAATTGGTTTTTAAACTGGGCCAATTTAGAGTTTTCTTTAATTTTATTATCCATTAAAGCTTCAAACTTTTGCTTTAACTCGGATAGCCGCTTTTTATCCTTAGCAACCTCGGAGGGCGGATCGCCTTTCTTGACTTGCCCTGTTTGCTTGGTCAAGTCATTACCGCCACCTTTAATCACGGATGTTGCATCGCCTGCACCATCCCCTCCTGACATGGACACTTTAAGCGGATTAGCAAAATAACTGGTAATCCCCTTCATCGTACCTTTGGATACCGAGCCAAGTAGCCACATTAACAAGAAAAACGCCATCATCGCCGTTACAAAGTCGGCATAGGCAATTTTCCAAGCGCCACCGTGATGGCCATGCCCCCCCTTTTTGATGCGTTTTACAATAATGGGGCGTTGTGAATCATCGCTCATTTTGGCTTACCTTAAAATCAAAGCGGTTTTACTTACGGCTTTACTTACCCTTCGCGCTCTTAACGTGCTCTTCTAGCTCTTTAAAGCTAGGTCGATCACTACCACTGAGGGCTTTGCGGCCAAATTCAACCGCTACTTGCGGAGCATAGCCATTCAAGCTGGCCAACAAGGTGACTTTCACCGACTGAAAAGCAATGCTCGTCGCGGCGTTTTGTTTTTCCAATACGGTCGCCAATGGTCCAAAAAAGCCATACGCCAACCAAATCCCCATAAATGTTCCCACCAGCGCGGCACCAATTAGCTCCCCCAAGGCAGGTGGAGGTAAGTGTAAAGAACCCATCACGTGCACCACGCCCATAACCGCCGCCACAATACCGAAAGCGGGTAGACCATCTGCTAATTTGGTAATCGCATCAACCGCAACGTGTGCATCGGCATGATGAGCGTCTAGCTCCACATCCATCAGATTTTCAATTTCCATGGAATTAAGATTCCCCCCCACCATTAATCGCAGGTAATCGCAGAGAAACTCAGTGAGATGGTGGTCTTTTTCAATTGAGGGGTATTTAGAAATAATCGGACTGGAATGTGGGTCTTCAATATCGGTTTCAATCGACATCAAACCTTCTTTTCGTACTTTTGAGAGAATCTCAAACATCATGGCAAATAAATCCATGAAGAAAGGCTTGTTATACGGCGTGTTTTTAAACAGTAAAGGCAGGGCGGCAACGGTTTGCTTCATCCCCTTTCCACCCTGAGCAGCAATCATCGCACCGATAGCACCACCGAAAATAATAACAATTTCTGATGGCTGCCAAAATACGGCCAAATGCCCGCCGTGAGCGGCGTAAGCACCCAGAATACAAACACACATAAAAATATAGCCAATAATGACGAACATGCGTCAGCTTCCCTGTGATAACTATATAAAATAACTTACTCTGACTGCATATTAGAATATTGAATAGAACGCCACAACTAATCAAAGTGAATTAAACAGAAATAGCTGATTTACCAAAGTGACGCTTGTGCATAAGCCCTGATCACCGGACCAAAACTTTTTCTATGCACAGGGCAAGGGCCAAGGCGCTTTAACGCCTCTAAGTGCTGGGCAGTGGGATAGCCTTTATGTTGGGCAAAGCCATAACCAGGATATAAAACCTCAAAAATTTCTACGTCCCTATCTCGGCTAACTTTGGCCAAAATCGATGCAGCAGAGATGCACGCTTCTAAGGCGTCCCCCCCAATAATCGCGCGTCCTGGCACAGTCAAACCCTTAGGAACACGATTACCATCAATCAAGGCTTCTTCAGGCACAAGAGATAAGCCAGCAACGGCACGCTGCATCGCCAACATGGTGGCGTGTAGAATATTAAGCTCGTCAATTTCTTCGATCGAGGCCGTCGCAACAGACCACGACACGGCGCAAGACTGAATTAAATCAAACAGCACATCACGGCGGCGTGCCGTGAGTTTTTTTGAATCATTTAAACCGGGCAAATCATAATGATCGGGCAGAATCACTGCCGCCGCATACACAGCCCCCGCCAAAGGCCCCCTACCTGCCTCATCAACACCACAAATCAAACTCACGTCCTCGCTCCCAATACTGAGCACACCGCATCTGCCGCTCGTTCAGCAGCACCGCAGCGCAGGCTAAGATGCAAATCAGCAAAGCGTTGGCTTAACCGCGCAGCAAGCCGTTTGTCATCATACAAATTACTGATGGCCTGCACCAAGTTGTCGGCTGTTGCATCGTCTTGCAGTAGCTCGGGCACAATAAATTGCCCTGCCAGTACATTAGGCAGGCTGACATAAGGCAAGCGCAGCTTTCGCTTGACCATGCGATAAGTCAGGGGCGACAAGCGATAAGTCACCACCATAGGCTGACGTGACATCATGGCTTCTAGGGTGGCTGTTCCAGACGCGAGCAGAATCACATCCGCCGCCTGCATCGCTTCGTGGGCATGGCCAAACATCAAACGAAACGGTAGCTCTTGCGCGCCCTGCTTCCAAATTTCTTGCTCAAATAACAAGCGTGTTTCACGCGTTATAAAAGGCACTAAAAACAAAGCATTGGGATAGCGCTCACTTAGCTTTTTAGCCGTTTCAACAAACAAAGTCGCCAGCATTTCCACCTCACTCTGCCGACTACCTGGCAAGAGGGTGAACACGGCGCTTTGCGGCGAGATTTCTAAAGTCTCTCGCACCGCAGCTTGGTTAGGCTCCTCAGGGAAAATCTCGGCAAGCGGGTGCCCTACATAGGTGGCAGGAATACGCGCGTCTTGGTAGATTTTTTCTTCGAAGGGAAAAAGCAGCAGCATATGCGATACGCACTGCCCGATTTTTTTCAGTCGTTCCGAGCGCCAAGCCCAAACGGATGGCCCAACATAATGAATCGTTGGAATGCCGGCCTGCTTTAGCGATTTCTCTAAACCAAAATTAAAATCAGGGGCATCAATACCGATAAATAAATCGGGTTTGTCGCTAAGTAATTGCTGTTTTAATTGCCGGCGAATACGCAGCAATTCGGGCAAATGGCGAATGACTTCCAAATAGCCACGCACGGCCAGCTTTTCCATCGGCACAATCGAGGAACAGCCCGCAGCCTGCATTTTAGGCCCAGCAATACCAAAGAATTCGGCATGAGGCAGGCGTTGCTTTAGGGCCAGAATAAGTTGGCTACCTAATAAATCGCCCGAAGATTCGCCCGCCACTACGGCAATACGCAAGCGAGCACGATTATTGCGATGAATATCACCATGAGTATCAAGTATGCGCTGCATCTTAACGAATAATTCCGCGCGTAGATTGCGCAAAAAAGTCTGCAAAGGATTGAAGCTCAGGCTGAGTCTCGCATTGCGCCTCAATCAGCGCTCTAGCCTCTGTAAATGGCAAGCCTTGGCGATAGAGCGTTTTATATGCGCGCTTGATATTAAGAATCTGTTCGCCATTAAAACCACGGCGTTTTAAGCCTTCGCTATTAATACCATTCGGCACGGCACGATTACCCGCCGCCATAACAAATGGCGGTACATCTTGCGCCACTGCGGCCGTAAAGGCCGTCATAGCGTGCTCCGCAATTTTGCAGAATTGATGTACGGTGGTGAAACCACCTAAAATCACCCAATCCCCAATATGTACATGACCCGCTAGCGTGGTGTTATTGGCAAAAATAGTGTGGCTACCAATTTTGCAATCATGCGCAATATGTACATACGCCATAATCCAATTGTCATTTCCAATTGTAGTCACGCCTTCGTCTTGAGCCGTTCCTGTTGAAATGGTGACATTTTGGAAAATAGTATTGCCATCGCCAATCACAAGACGAGTAGGCTCACCCGCATATTTTTTATCTTGCGGTGCGCAGCCTATGCTTGAAAAAGAATAAATGCGATTATGACAACCTATTTGCGTATGCCCATCAACCACGACATGGGCTTCTAATTTAGAGCCTGCACCAATTGATACATGCTCACCAATAACGCAAAAAGGACCGATCTCTACATCAGCTGCAAGCTCGGCGCCGTCATGAATAATGGCGGAAGGGTGAATTTTAGGCATATTGACTTTTAAAATTGATTAACGCTTAACTTCACGCTGTGCACACATCAAATCGGCTTCGGCAGCCAATTCATCCCCCACAAAGGCTTGTGCTTTATATTTCCAAATACCCCGTTTATTGGCCGTAATTTGTACGCATAAAGTTAATTGATCGCCCGGCACAACTTGACGTTTAAACCGCGCGTTATCAATCCCTGCGAAGAAATACAGCGAGTCTTCTGATGGTGCAACTTCTAAACTTTTATACGACAAAACACCCGCGGCTTGCGCCAACGCTTCCATAATGAGCACACCTGGCATCACCGGATAAGTCGGAAAATGGCCTTGAAAAAAGGGCTCATTAATGGTGACATTTTTAATGGCTTTAATCGAAACACCTGGCTGCAAATCTAATACGCGATCAATTAATAAAAACGGATAGCGGTGCGGCAAGCATTTAGCGATTTCTAAAACATCCATAATTTGACTCATTACTCTTACTCTCCAACCGGCGTTTGTGCGCCGTAGTTCTCTGCAATTAATACGATAAACACATTATTCAAATCAATTCGATGCTTCATCGGGTGTTTCAATCGGCGAGGCAAGTGCCTTTACTTCTCTTTCGAGTTGTTTAATCCGCTTGGCCAATTCATCCAAATGCCGCAAATGTGCCGCATTGTGCCGCCAATCGTCATGCGTTTGCATCGGGTAGGAGCCGGAATAAACTCCCGCCTCACGAATGGTTTTGCCAACTAAAGTACCGCCCAGCACGGTTACCCCATCGCAAATTTCCAAATGCCCTGAAATCATCACCGCGCCACCAATTTGGCACCGTGCGCCAATTTTTGTGGAGCCCGCAATCCCAACGCACGCCGCCATGGCCGTGTGTTCGCCAATTTGAACGTTATGGGCAACTTGAATTAAATTATCAATTCGAGCGCCATTGCCGATTACGGTATCGTTCAGCGCACCTCGGTCCACGGTGGTACACGAGCCGATTTCCACATCATTACCGATCAAGACACGGCCAATCTGAGGAATTTTTTCCCAATGGTCCACTGCCCAAGCGTTGCCAAAGCCATCGCCAGCAATCACCGCATTGCTATGCAAAATAACGCGATCACCAATAAAAGCGCCGCGATGCACACTGGTACTAGGGTGGATCAAGCAATCCTCACCAATCTCCACGCCCACACCAATATAGGTGTTGGCCATGACGATGGTACGCGCGCCAATAATTGCGCCCGCTTCAATCACTACTCCGGGGCCAATTTGGGCGCTACTTGCCACCGTGGACAATGGATCGACGATGGCACGCGCATGAATTCCTGCAAGGGCTAGCGGCTGAGGGTGAAACAATTGAGCAACCTGTGCAAAGTAAAGCTGCGGGTCGCGAGTAATAATATGTGGACGATCTAAATAACTACTTTCAGCCGCTCGAACAATAAATGCCCCGGCAGCACTGCTTTGCAATTGCGCACGCAAACGTGGGTTAGATAAAAATCCAATATCGTTAGCGCCCGCCCGCTCCAGAGCGGCCACACCCGTAATCGTGATGTCTTCTCCTTGGCGTTCACCGCCAAGGCGTTCAACGAGTTTTGATAAGGTAAAAACCATGCGTTTATTTGTCCGCTAAAAGCTTTAATACTTTGTCTGTAATATCAATACGTGGATTGAACCATGATGCTTCTTGCAAAATTAGATCGTACTTTTCACTGGTGGCTACCTGTGCAATCGCACTATTTAAACGCTCTTGCAAGCCTGCTAGCTCTTCATTTCTGCGCGTATTCATGTCTTCGCTTAGCTCACGCTGCATGCGCTGATAATCTTGATTCATTTTAAGCAGCTCGCGCCCTTTCAGGCGACGATCCGCTTCGGTAAATGTGCCCTTATCAAACAACTGCTGCAACGCTTTGCCTTGAGTCTCTGTTTTTTGCAACTCAAGTCGACGAGCCTCAAATTCACGCTCTAGTTTTTTACCAACTCTTAAGCCAGGAGACGACTCTCTTAAGATTCGGCCCACATCAATAAAGCCAATTCGCACATCAGCAGCAAAGGCGCTAGAGGCAAGAGCAAAACATAGAGTTGCCCATAAAGTGCGCGACCATTTCAACATGAATATAGCTCCTTAAAAATCAGAATACTTGGCCTAGCTGGAATTGAAGCCCGCGCTCTACGCGGTCAGTAGGCTGAGCATTAAAGGGTGCTGCCCAGCTTAATTTAATTGGGCCAACGGGTGAAACCCATGTAAAGGCAACACCTGCAGAGTAGCGAAGCTCGCTAGCATCAGGCCTAGAGCCAGCGCCCCATACCGCACCAGAATCAGCAAACACACTGAGGCGCGTTGAACGATCATTTTTCAAGCCAGGGATAGGGAAGAAGAATTCAAAGTTATTAATAATGCGCTTATCACCCCCCATCCCATCACCCTTGCTATCGACAGGGCCAACTGAGCCAGAGCGGAAGCCGCGAATAGAGCCTACGCCACCAGCGTAAAAATTCTTATAAAACGGATATAAGCTATCACCATAAGAGTGACCATAGCCGCCCTCCACATTCCACATCAGGCTCATTTCTTTGCCAAAGGGAATAAAGTATTGGCTGCGTGTGGACAGCTTGTAATAGTCGACATCTGAGAACGGTGCAGTCACTTCACCGTTCACGCTTAGTAACCAGCCTGATGTTGGGTAAGAGCCGCTATTACGCGTGTCCCGTCCCCAATTCACAGACACTGGGAAGGTTTTATTTCTAGCGCCTTGATTGTTTACAAAATTAAGCACGTGTTGTGGTGCGCTTGCATCGGCTTGAATGGCTAAGCTTTCAAAACCTAAACCAAAGCCAATTCGATTACTTTCAGTTAAAGGCAAACTAAAATTCGAGCTAAAACCATATGACGATGTGGTGTAATTGCCCAAATCAACTTTAGATGGATCGGTATCGCGGCGATACAGATTCCAGCCTACAGATACGCCGTCAGGTGTGGCATAGGGATTAGTGACCCCTAGGGAATACACTTTATTAGACGAACTTGAATTCACTTCAACTGCGAATTGCTTGCCACTGCCTAAGAAGTTGTTTTGTGAAAGGGACAAGACCAAGACCACCCCTTCACTTTGACCATAACCTGCGCCAATATTGAAATTGCCTGATTTCTTTTCGGTAACCGTTACATTCATATCGACTTGGTCAGCCGTATCCGGCACCAAGGGGGTATCAACAACAATTTCACCGAAGTAATCAAGCTGCTCTAAACGCTGTTTAGAGCGTTTAATCTTAGAGCCATCATAAGCCGCAGATTCTAATTGACGTAATTCACGGCGAATAACCACATCGCGCGTTTGCGAATTGCCATTTACATTAATCCGTCTTACATAGGTTTTTTTACCCGGGTCCACATAAAACGTGAAAGCGACTTTATTATTTTTTTGATCAATCTCAGGCACCGCATTCACATTTGCAAATGCATAGCCTACATCACCCAATGCCTCGGTAATGGCGGCAGTGGATCGATTCAAATTTTCACGCGAAAACACATCGCCGGTATTAAGCGTGATGAGTTTTTTTAGGATAGCGGGATCAATAACGGTGTCGCCCAATAGCTTGACATCGCTCACTTCAAATTGCTTACCTTCAGCTATATTTAAAGTGAGGAAAATCCCTTCGCGATCTTCCGAAATAGCCACCTGCGTGGAATCCACATTGAATTCGATATAACCACGATCCATATACCAGGAGCGCAATTTTTCCATATCGGCGGAAAGCTTTTGCTTAGAATACTGATCCGCTTTGGTATACCACGTCAGCCAACCACCCGTCGTTTGCGACAGCATATCGAGCAAATCATCTTCTGAAAAAGCTTTATTGCCAACAATATTGATTTGCTGAATACGTGCGACTTCCCCTTCAGAAATATCGAGCTGAACACCCACACGATTACGCTCTAATTTGGTAACTTCTGTTTTAACCACGACAGAATAACGACCACGCGAATAATATTGTTGCTTAATTTCTTGCACGGCTGCATCTAAAACGCTTTGATCAAAAATACGCCCTTCCGCAAAGCTTTGGCTTTTTAGTGCGCTTTTGATTTGATCTTTTTCCAGCATTTTGGAGCCATTGACATTAATCTGCGCGATGGTTGGGCGCTCATCAACGGTCACAATGAGTACATTACCATTTGATTCAACACGCACATCATTAAAAAAGCCTGTAGCAAACAACGCTTTAATGGCTTCTTGCGCACGGCTATCGTCAAAACGATCGCCGACTTTAACCGGCAGGTAATTGAAAATAGTACCCGCATCGGTGCGCTGCAGTCCTTCAACGCGAATATCGCGAATCACGAATGGCTCAACCGCCCAACTAGGAAAGGCAATGCCGGCAAGGGCTGCTGCTAACAACAAGTTTATCGATTTTAATTTCATTATTCTGAAGAGTCACTAATGAGTTAGCAGGCCAATGCAAAGCACTGCCCACACTACGTTAAAAAACGGCCAAAAGCCCTTGCTTAGAATGACAAGCCTTGTTTCTACCTTGTATTTAAATCGCTCATTACGTTTTTAATTCTACGATTAGCCAAGAAAAACTCGATAGATATCGTTGTAGAGTGCTAAGGACATCAAGCCCAACAATAAGACGATACCCACACGCTGACCAAATTCCTCTGCTCGCAGCGGCAAACGCCACCCCGTCAAAAATTCTATCGTATGATACATCAAATGCCCACCATCAAGCACTGGCAAGGGCAGTAGGTTTAAAACCCCCAAACTAATACTAATAACACAAAGATATTCAAGAAATGCACTCACGCCTAAACGCGCGCTTTCACCAGCATAATTTGCAATCGTAATTGGGCCGCTAACTTGCTTAATCGAAACCAATCCCGTGAGCATTTTCCAGAACATAATTAAAGTAAGACGGCTGCCTTGGTATGTTTTATTAACGGCATATTGCAGGCCGCTCAACACACCAAATTGACGCTCAAATTGCTGTTGCTTCCAGGCGGACGCATCGACAACCGGCGAGAGGCCCAGCTTGCCTACTTTCTTGCCGTTTTCTTCTAAAGCATCAGGAATAACTGTACGTTCAAGGACTTGCCCATCGCGCTTCCAGCTTAAAAGCAAAGGCTGTCCCGCTGATTTTGCGACTTTCTCTTGAACATCGGCCCAACCATGCAAAGGCTGGCCATCAATCATATAGAGCAAATCACCCGCCATGATGCCTGCGCTCGCTGCAGCACTTTTGGGTGCTACCTGAGAGACACGCAGGCTCAGCGGAATAGGGGAGATTCCGAGACGAGACAATAATTGTTGGTCTATATCATCACGCTTTAATTGGCTCAAATCCAAAGCAATAGCGCGCTCTGAACCAGTAATAGATCGAAGCTGCAAGGGTACTGTTACCGCACTTCCCCCTTGCTCAAGCAAAGAAAACTGCAGCTCTTCCCAACTAGAAACAGCTTTTCCAGCCAGCGAAATGACTTCATCACCGGGCCTAATCCCTGATTTTTCTGCTGCAGAGTTAGGGCTTACAAAAGAAACAACCGGTTTAAGGATCTCTACGCCAGACAGAGATAAGCCCCAGTAAAGAGCAATCGCGAGCAAAAAATTAGCCACTGGCCCTGCGGCAACAATCGCCATTTTGGCTAAAGGCGCTTGACGATTAAATGCTCGAGGCAAGTCGACTGCGGCGATAGGGTCGCCCTCACGTTCATCCAACATTCGAACGTAGCCACCCAAAGGAATGACACCAATTTTCCAAAGAGTCTCACCGCGCTGCCATTGCCATAGCGTTCGGCCAAAACCAATAGAGAAAACCAACACCTTGACTCCGCAGCTCTTTGCTACGCGGTAATGCCCATATTCATGAATGGAAACCAATAGACCAATCGCAACGATAAACGCCAGAATGGTAATCAGCATGCAGGATGGCTCTGTAGCCAAGCACGTGCAGCAATACGCGCAGATTGATCCGCATCTAGCAAGGCGGAGAGTGATTCTGCTGTAGCACGATGAGCGCATTGATTTAATACAGATTCAATTAATACGGGGATATCTGTAAAGCGTAAGGCTTTATTTAAAAAGCCTTCTACTGCCACTTCATTGGCCGCATTTAAAATAGCAGGTGCAGCACTTCCGGCCGCCAAGGCATCGAATGCTAATTGCAAACAAGGAAAACGCTTTAAATCTGGCGCTTCAAAATCTAAGCGACCCACACTAAAAAAATCCAATGATTTCACACCCGCGTCCACTCGCTCAGGGTAGGCCATGCCATAGGCAATTGGCGTACGCATATCTGGATTGCCTAGCTGCGCCAAGACGGATCCATCCATATACTCGACCATCGAGTGCACCACGCTTTGCGGATGCACAATCACTGAAATATCTTCTTTTTTAGGCGCATTAAACAACCAGCGCGCTTCAATAACCTCCAGTCCCTTATTCATCAAGGAAGCAGAATCTACCGAGATTTTGCGGCCCATCGACCAATTGGGATGCTTGCAGGCTTGCTCTGGCGACACAAACTGTAATTCTTCATGAGGCATTAAGCGAAATGGCCCGCCAGAGGCAGTCAGCAAAATGCGCTTTATTCCTGCGCCTTGCAAATTCCCTGCGTAAGGATTTTCGCGATAAAGAGGGGGTAAGGCTTGAAAAATAGCATTATGCTCACTATCAATCGGCAATAATTCTGCCCCCGACTCACGCACCGCATCCATAAATAAAGCCCCAGCCAAAACGAGGGTTTCTTTATTTGCCAACAAAACACGCTTACCTGCCCGTGCCGCATCCAAGGTAGGACGCATCCCTGCTGCGCCCACGATAGCGGCCATCACAGCATCGACTTCCGTTGCCGTTGAAACATCACTGAGCGCAGCCGCGCCCCATAATACTTCGGTATTTGAGCCCTGCTCTTTTAATAGCACTGCCAATTTTTGCGCAGAAACACCATCCAAAACTACCGCAAAGCGAGGCCTAAATTGCACGCATTGCTGCGCCAATTTTTCAAGCTGACTTGCACCTGTAAGGGCAAATACCGAATAACGATCAGGGTGGCGAGCAATGACATCGAGCGTACTGACACCAATGCTGCCCGTTGAGCCAAGAATAGTGATTTTTTGAAGGGAAACTGAGGACATGATGATATGGCCTTACGCTTTAATCCATGCGCTGAAAGCACTATAGAATAGTTACTCGAACAAGCTTTATAGATCGAAGTGCTGAATTAATTAATAGAATGAATACATTAATTAATTCAGCACCTAATCATAAAAACACACTATGCTAGTAAATTATGCAAGGTGCAGAGTAATTCGTTCTATCACTACCATTCAATGCGCAATAAATAAATACGTTTTGAATTTAGAATAATAAGAAAGCAAGATAGATCGCTGCCGCTACGGGCAAGATGGCCAATAAACTATCCACTCTATCCAGTACACCGCCATGACCAGGCAATAATTGGCTGCTATCTTTGATGCCTGCTTGGCGCTTGAAGAGGGATTCTAATAAATCCCCCATCACGCTAACAGCAGTCAATACGATAGCAATCACTAGCCAATACGGCAAAGGTAGTAATTCACCCTGGGTAAAAAGCGACTTAGGCAATAAATAAACATAAATTAACACCCCCAATGAGCCGCCCACTACCCCTTCCCAGCTTTTCCCTGGGCTAATTTGCGGTGCAAGCTTGTGCTTACCAAAGGCTTTGCCAGAGAAATAAGCCGCTGAATCTGCAACCCAAGCAATCGCCAATACTGACAACAAAGCCCAAGGCCCCGCCGTGCGCAATACAATCAGCGCCAAGCCAGCAGGCAATATTAAGGCCCAACCCAAGAGCACATTCAAATTACTCGCAGCAGCTAACGGCCATTTTTTAAGTAACCATAAAGGATTAATCAACAGCCAAAACAAGCTTGCGCCTAACATTAAACCCAACAATAAAAAGGGCTGATAAATAAGCTGGCTTAGCAGGGCAAATAAGGCGGCAGTCAGTAGTGGATAGACTTTAGCCAGCAAACCTTGCATCCCGGATAAACGCTGCCATTCCCAAGCTGCAGCCACCATAATCAGCCCACAAAATGCAATCCACGCCAAATTGCCTACCACTCCCGCGTTAGGCAAAATAAAAATAGCGGCAAGCACAATAGGCAGCAGCAATAGTGCAGTAATAATTCTTTGTTTTAGCATGAGGATTGGAGTTGCTCGCTAATACGGCCAAAACGACGCTCTCGCCCGTGATACCAATCAATAGCAGCTTCAAGTGCTACTCGATCAAAATCAGGCCAAAGCATATCGCTGAAATAAAGCTCGGTATACGCTAATTGCCATAAGAGGAAATTACTAATTCGCTGTTCACCGCCGGTACGAATAAACAAATCCGGCTCAGGGGCATACGCCATCGCCAGATAAGGTGATAAATCGTCTTCAGTAAAGGTAGTATTTAATTCAGGATGGTCGCTCAACAGCATGCGCGTGGCATTTATAACATCCCAACGGCCGCCATAATCGGCCGCAATTGAAAGTGTTAAACCGGTATTAGTCGCTGTTTTTTCTTCTGCGGCTTCAATTAAGGTGACTAATTCAGGGCCGAAATGATCACGATTGCCGACAATTTTTAATCGAATGTTTTTATCATGCATGCGGGTGATTTCACCGCTTAATACTTTAAGGAAAAGCCCCATTAAAAAAGAGACCTCATCCTGAGGGCGACGCCAATTCTCATTACTAAATGCAAATACGGTTAAATAGCCGACACCCAAGGCGTCGCATGCACGTACTGTCTCACGCAGAGCTTCTACTCCACGCTTATGGCCAAAAATACGTGGCATCATGCGTTTTTTTGCCCAACGCCCATTGCCATCCATAATCACGGCAATATGACGAGGAACAGCCGCAATATCCTGCGGAATCTCTTTAGTTGAGCTACTGAATATGGCCACACCAAACCCCTTACGTTTATTGGCCAATGAAATCATCCATTGGCCAATAAACGATTACATTGTCATTAATTCTTTTTCTTTTTCTGCTAACAATTTTTCTATTTCAATGACATATCTATCTGTTAACTTTTGAACTTCATCCGTACCACGGCGCTCATCGTCTTCAGAAATATCTTTGTCTTTGACTAAACGCTTTAACTGCTCGTTTGCATCACGGCGAATATTACGCACCGCAACCTTAGCATCATCCGCTTCATTACGAACAATCTTTGTTAAATCTTTACGGCGTTCTTCGGTTAATGCAGGCATTGGTACACGAATCACATCACCATTAGTGGATGGGTTTAAGCCCAAATCACCATCACGAATGGCTTTTTCAATCTTGGAAATCATGGTCTTTTCCCAAGCTTGCACACCAATTGTGCGTGAATCAATCAAAGTAACATTAGCTACTTGATTAATTGCAGTAGGTGCACCGTAGTAATCTACATTGATATGATCTAACAAACCAACGTGCGCACGGCCCGTACGAACTTTTGCCAAATTAACGCGCAAAGCGTCAACTGATTTCTGCATTTTTGTATCGGTATTGCTTTTAATATCTGCAATCATAATGTATTCCCTTATTTACTCATCGACTAATAAGTAATTATTCATTTGCACTATGCCATATCAAGCACATAAAGCGTCGCTTAAACCTAGCCTTACTACGAGGGCTTAGCAGTGTACCAGCGTACCTTCATCTTCCCCAAGAACTACGCGCTTTAATGCGCCGGCCTTGAAGATACTAAAGACGCTTAAATTCATATTTTGATCGCGGCAAAGCGCGAATGCGGTGGCATCCATCACTTTTAGATTGCGGCCAATGGCCTCATCAAAAGTTAGGGTTTGATAGCGTACGGCATCTGGATTTTTCTTAGGATCATCAGTATAAACACCATCAACCTTGGTGGCCTTAAGAACAATATCTGCACCCATTTCCATACCGCGCAATGCTGCAGCAGTATCGGTAGTAAAGAAAGGATTGCCCGTTCCTGCACCAAAAATAACGACTTTATTTTCTTCGAGGTAGCGAATTGCTTTACCGCGCACATAAGGCTCAGCCACTTGCTGGATGGTCAGCGCAGATTGAACGCGGCTCACAATGCCAGCGCGCTTCATCGCGTCCTGCAAAGCCAAGGCATTCATTACGGTTGCCAGCATACCCATATAATCAGCAGTAGCCCTATCCATACCTGCAGCTGCGGGTGCTACACCGCGAAAAATATTACCCCCGCCAATCACAACACCAACCTGAACGCCTAAATCCAATACAGCCTTGATTTCACCAACAATACGATCAATCGTAACGCGATTAATACCGTAACTATCCTCACCCATGAGGGCTTCACCGGAGAGTTTCAGCAAAATGCGTTTATATTTGGGTGCTTGGCTCATTTGAAGATTCCTTATCCATGGAGGGCGAATTGTGGAAACGCCGCACGTTACCGTGCGGCGCATAAAACGACTTAATTTGCTATTGATCAGACTTTAAATACGACGAGCGCTCAAGCCCGACCAAACAACACTTAGATCTTTGCAGCAGCAGCTACTTCAGCAGCGTAATCAACCACTACTTTTTCAATGCCTTCACCAACAACAAACAAATTAAATGCATTCACTGTTGCTGAGTTGTTTTTCAACAACTGTTCAATAGTTACTTTGTCGTCCATTACAAATGATTGGCTCAGCAAAACAACATCTTTCAGGTATTTCTGTACAGTACCTTCAACGATTTTTTCCAGCATTGCTTCTGGCTTGCCCGCTTCTTTAGCGCGCTCAGTAGCAACACGGCGTTCAGTTTCGATCAACTCAGCAGGTACGCCGCTTGCATCGAGGGACTTAGGCTTAGTCGCCGCAATATGCATCGCAATTTGCTTAGCTAATTGCTCGTCACCGCCAACGATATCCAGCAGCACGCCGATTTTGTTGCCGTGCAGGTAAGCTGCAATTTGACCCGCTGTTTCAAAGCGTGCAAAACGACGCAATGTCACGTTTTCACCCAGCTTAGCTACAGCATCTTTACGGATTTCTTCAACTGTTTTGCCGTTCACTACAACTTGTGCCAGTGCTTCAACATCAGCAGGATTTGCATCCGCAACAGCTTGTGCTGCCAGCTTAGCAAAAGCAATGAAGCCTTCATCTTTAGCTAAGAAGTCTGTTTCACAGTTTACTTCAAGTACAGCGCCAATTTTTTTATCATCAGAGATAAATGAAGCGATAATCCCCTCAGCAGCAGTACGGCCAGCCAGCTTGGACGCCTTGTTGCCAGATTTGATTCGCATTACTTCTTCAGCTTTTTTGATGTCGCCATCGGCTTCAACCAAAGCTTTTTTACATTCCATCATGCCAAGGCCAGTCAGCTCGCGCAGCTGGGCAACCATTTTCGCGGTAATTTCCGCCATGATTATTTCTCCTGAAACTGGGTAAGGAGTAGAGCATCGATTGTCAGGGTGCTACGCACACCAGACAAGATGCAGAGCTACTTATCTGTTATTTACAAAAAAGGGGCGAAACGCCCCTTTTTCGCATATTAACTTTACGATATTACTGTGCAGTTGCTGCAGCAGCTGCTTCGACAAGTTCTTGTGCTGATTGGTTTTTACCTTCAAGCACGGCGTCAGCCATACCTTGAGCGTACAAACGAATTGCGCGGCTTGAATCATCGTTACCAGGGATAACGAAATCAATGCCTTCTGGGTTGTTATTGGTATCAACTACGCCGATAACTGGGATACCCAGTTTCTTAGCTTCAACCAAAGTACCCTTTTGGTAACCAGTGTCGATCACGAAAATCGCGTCTGGCAGACCCTTCATATCCTTGATACCGCCCAGGCTACGATTGAGTTTTTCAACTTCACGATTCATGTCTAGCAATTCTTTCTTACCGTAGCCGCTGTTTTCATTAGCAACGATAACTTGTAACTCTTCCAGACGTTTGATCGACTGCTTAACTGTTTTGTAGTTAGTCAGCATACCGCCTAACCAGCGGTGATCAACGAAAGGCATGCCGCAACGCGCTGCTTCTTCAGCAACGATTTCACGAGCCTGGCGCTTAGTACCTACGAACAGAACAGTACCTTTGTTTGCAGCAATACGACGAGCGTATTTAACAGCTTCTTCAAACAATGGCAGTGTTTTTTCGAGGTTGATAATATGAATCTTGTTACGTGCGCCAAAAATGTATTGACCCATCTTTGGGTGCCAGTAACGAGTTTGGTGACCGAAGTGGACACCGGCTTCAAGCATATCGCGCATGCTAACGGACATAGTAAAACTCCAAGCTAAGGGTTACATCTAGCACTCACACGACACCCAAAATCACTGATTTTGAGCACCCTTAACGGGGTGAGCACCAAAATTATCTGCAGGCACCATGCCCACAGAGCACAGGATTATAGCCGCTTCAGCTTAAATAATTCAAGATAAAGCATGCAAGCTCGCCAAATTAACACTTTACTGGCATTTTTATATCCGCAAGCGGCCCTCCCCTTGGGGCGACTCAACCCAAAGTTCGGCAATACCATCTTAAATGCGGCGTACTTTGCCTTATAAAAGATCTCGCGCTAGTTAACCATCAAAAAATGGTGAGGCGATCTCATTACTAATCAGTCCCATAGGCATTTTTGATTAGAAAGCGTAGCGCTAAAGTCGTAAACTCCGCAAGACTCTATAAACAACACCCCATTACCCCAACATAGGACGCTGATTTATGGCTACGCAACACGCTCGTTTACTTATTCTAGGCTCAGGCCCTGCTGGTTATACTGCCGCCGTTTATGCTGCTCGCGCAAACCTCAACCCTGTAATGGTGACGGGTCTAGCGCAAGGCGGCCAGCTAATGACGACGACCGATGTAGATAACTGGCCAGCCGATGCAGATGGCGTGCAAGGCCCAGAGCTGATGGCCCGCTTTCAAAAACATGCCGAGCGTTTTGGCACGGAAATGATTTTTGATCAGATTCACACAACGCACCTCAATGAAAAACCCATTCGCCTTGTCGGTGATTCCGGCGAATACACCTGCGATGCATTGATCATTGCAACTGGCGCATCGGCTCAATATATCGGCCTACCGAGTGAAGAAGCCTTTGCTGGGCGTGGTGTATCTGCATGCGCGACTTGCGATGGCTTTTTCTACCGTAATCAGCAGGTCGCCGTTGTGGGGGGTGGCAATACGGCCGTTGAAGAAGCGCTTTATCTTTCCAATATCGCCGCGCATGTGACTTTAATTCACCGCCGCGATACTTTCCGCTCAGAAAAAATCCTGATTAATCATTTAATGGAAAAAGTGGCCGCGGGCAAAATCACCCTCGCCACCGATAGCACTCTAGATGAAGTATTAGGCGATGCAACAGGCGTAACCGGTGCCCGTCTTAAATCTACGATTGATGGCAGCACCCGTGATATTGAGTTAACCGGCGTATTTATCGCGATTGGCCACAAGCCCAATACTGACATTTTCAAAGGTCAGCTGGATATGGATGCAACGGGCTACATCAAAACCAAGGGTGGCCGTGATGGCGGCGCAACAGGCACTAACATTGCTGGCGTATTTGCTGCGGGCGATGTACAGGACCATATTTATCGTCAAGCAGTGACTTCCGCAGCTTCCGGCTGCCAAGCCGCACTCGACGCAGATAAGTATTTAGATTCCTTACGTTAAAACCCTAACAGAATGACCCAAGGGGCGCTCAGCGCCCCTTTTGCATTGGACTCAAATGGACAGCCCAAAGCTACGCCAACTCAGAAAAGCATTACGCATCAAGCCGCAGGTTGCGAGCAAGACTCCGCATAAGCCAATTGAGGCACTGGATGATCACGCCCTTTTTATGCGCTCGGTGCAAGGCGTTAAGCCGCTTCAAAACAAGCAATACAGCCACCCCAAACCAGAAGTTAGCCCTTGGCCGCGCAAGCAACGCACCGAGCACCTTAGCCCCCTTGATGATATGACCGATTTTTGGCCTTGGGATGAATTAGCGCCCGGCGAAGAGCTGCTGTATAGCAAGCCAGGGCAAAAGCTCGACACGCTTAAACGCTTACGCAAAGGGCAATGGCCTACTACGGCTCATTTGGATTTACACGGATTAAGTAGCGACGAGGCCAGAATGAGCGTGACGCGTTTTCTACAAAGCGCCAATGCCGCAGGCCTACGCTGTGTGTGCATTGTGCACGGCAAAGGTATGGGTTCTAAAAATGGCGAGCCCATTTTGAAACAAAAGCTTAAAAACTGGCTGGCGCAAAGAGATGAAGTGCTGGCTTTTTGCCAAGCCCCACAACAGACAGGTGGCGGTGGCGCGGTCTTGGTTTTAATTCGAACACGCAGAGAATAAAACAAACTCGTTTTTAGCCTACAAATTCTATACACAGCAGCGATTCACCCATCCATGCGGCTTCAGGTACAATGCCGCACCGCTCAACCCCAATGAAAACACATGAATAGTCTGATTAATCGCCCCGCCGCCAAGTGGCTGGTGCTTGTTCTCTTGGCCGTCCTTTGGTTCGGCACACTTGGTTATCGCAAGCTTATTACGCCAGACGAAGGCCGCTATGCAGAAATTGCGCGCGAAATGGTCGCAAGTGGCGATTGGAATACCCCGCGCCTGAATGGCGTTAAATACTTTGAAAAACCCGCTTTACAGTATTGGGCCACAGCGGCCAGCTTTGAAATACTTGGCGAATCAGAGTTCGCCGCACGTATTTGGCCTAGTATTACCGGATTTTTATCTTTGCTCGCCGTTTTTTTTACCAGCCGCAAACTCTTGGGCGAAGCCACGGCATGGCTTGCTAGCGGCATTTTAGCCAGTAGTGCTTGGTGGATAGGCAATGGGCACTTTTTAACGCTCGATATGGGTGTCAGCGCATTTCTGACATTCAGTCTGTGCGGCTTTTTGCTAGCGCAAAGAGACGGCGCCAGCGCCAAAGAAAACCGCAATGGCATGCTCGTGGCTTGGGGCGCGATTGGTCTAGCCGTTTTATCTAAAGGCTTGATTGGCTTGGTACTCCCTGGCATCGCGATTGTGATGTACTCCATTATTTGCCGAGACCTTAAGCTCTGGACCAAGCTCCATCTCATTAAAGGTCTAGCACTAGCCTTACTCATTACCGCACCTTGGTTCTTAACCGTATCTAAAGCCAATCCTGAATTCGCTCAGTTTTTCTTTATTCACGAGCACTTCGAGCGCTTTTTAAGTACCGAGCATCGCCGCGAAGGCCCACTTTGGTATTTCTTCCCGATTCTTGCCGTAGGCCTATTGCCTTGGACCAGCCTGTTGCCGCAAGCTTTAAAGAAAAGCTGGCAAAGCAGTGAGCAATTTAAAACCAATCGCTTTCTTTTGATTTGGTCGGTATTTATTTTTGCTTTCTTCTCCAAATCAGGTTCCAAACTGCCTTCTTATATCCTGCCTATTTTCCCTGCGCTCGCCATGCTAATGGCGCAAACGCTGATGGATATCAGCGGCAAAGCGCTGCGTTGGCACTTTCTCTGGATTGCCATCCCTGGTCTTGTGCTGATTGGCGCCTATCCTTATGTCAGCAGCATGGCAAGCGAGCACACCCCACAAATCTATAACGCGGCCTATGCGGGCTGGCTAGTGGCGGCAGGCTTGGTTTTAGCAGGCGGAGCAATCGCCAGCTTTATTTTGGCAGGCAAAGGCAAAAAAGAAGCGGCAATTGCCACGATGGCCTTGGCTGGATTAGTAGGCGGGCAGCTACCGATGGTGGGGCACGAGTCTTACGCCTACACCAACTCCAGCTACCATCTGGTTGAAGCCATCAAGCCTCAGCTCACGCCGCAAAGCACACTCTACGCCGTACGTTATTACGATCAATCGCTGCCCTTTTATTTAAAACGCACTTTGCAATTTGTTGAATATATTGACGAATTTGAAATGGGCCAAAAATCAGAACCCGACAAACGCATTACGCTAGATGATTTTATTGCACGTTGGAATAGCGACACTCAACCTATCGCCTTTTTACAAAAAGAAACATTTAACGAATTACAAACACGCGGATTAAAAATGAAAACAATTGCTACCGATGCCCGCCGACTCGTGATTGCAAAACCATGAAAGCCCTTGAGTTTGGATTGATTTTATTTGGTGTATTGCTCAATGCGGGTGCTCAGCTTTTATTAAAAGCGGGCACACGCACCATTGGGCAATTCGATTTCTCCATGGCAAATGCATGGCCAATCGGACTAAAAGTCGCTAGTAATCCGCATATTATTGGTGGGCTATCTTGCTATGTAATTAGCGTGGTGGTCTGGATTTTGGCGCTGTCCCGCGTAGAGGTCAGCATCGCCTACCCTATGTTATCCATTGGCTATGTAGTGAATGCAGGCTTAGCTTGGTGGTTATTTGGCGAAGCAGTAACGCCAATGCGCCTAGTGGGCATCGCCATTATTATGCTGGGCGTATTGCTGGTAGCAAAAAGCTAATGGCAAGGATGGTCTTTGCACGACTCGCTTGGGCTTATGTGGCATTTATTTGGGTGCTGTCTTTGATTCCGCTCACCATGCCAGCCATGCCAAATAGCGATAAAATTGGTCATTTTCTGGCTTATGGCTTGCTTGCACTTTGGTTTGGCCTTGTTCGCCAAAAAAAGCTGCCCCTTATCTGGTTACTGGCTAGCTTAATGGGCGTTGCCATTGAGTTTGCACAGGCACTCACACCCTATCGAAGTTTTGACACCCACGACATGCTGGCCAACGCCTGTGGCGCGTTGATTGGCACTGGCATCGCCGCAATCGTGCTTCAATTCTTGCCACATCCTTTAAAAATACAAACGGATCATTCATGAGCGATTTCCTCCCCTTTACCCGCCCAAGCATTGACGAAGAAACGATTAATGATGTGGCCGATGTGCTTCGCTCTGGCTGGATTACCAGCGGCCCAAAAGTAAAAGCCTTTGAAGCGGCGCTTTCCGCCTATTTTGGCGGCCGTCCTGTGCGCGTGGTGAATTCCGCAACCGGCGGGCAAGAGATCGCGTTGCGATTAATTGATATACAGCCCGGCGATGAAGTCATCACCACCCCCATGACTTGGGTATCCACCACCAATGTAATTTTAAATACGGGTGGCAAGCTAGTGATGGTGGATGTCGATCCGGCGACACGTAATATTGATTTAGATTTAGTCGAAGCCGCCATTACGCCACGCACCAAGGCGATTATCCCGATTGATCTGGCAGGTTTGCCGGTTGATAGAGATCGCCTCTATGCCATCGCTAAAAAACACGGCTTACGCGTAATTGAAGATGCAGCGCAGGCACAGGGCGCAACTTGGAACGGCCAAAAAGTCGGCAGCTTTGGCGATCTATGCTCGATTTCTTTTCATGCCAATAAAAACATGACCACCACCGAAGGTGGCGCCTTGGTGATGAATAACGAAGCCGAGGCCGCGCTATTTGAGAAATGGCGCTTACAAGGCGTAACCCGCTTCCCTGATGGCAGCATGGATGTGGATTTGCCCGGCGGTAAATTCAATATGACCGATGTAGCCGCAGCCATTGGCTTGGGGCAACTTAAGCAGCTTGATGGCTTTAACGCCAAGCGAAAAGAGCTTGCGCAAGCTTATTTCCGTTTGCTAGACGCCGATTTAGGCTTAGAATTGCCGCCCGCTGATTTTACAAACAGCAATTGGCATATGTTCCAACCGCTATTGCCGCTTTCTAAGATGAATATCAGTCGTGGTGAATTTATCGCGAAAATGAAAGAAAAAGGCATAGGCATAGGCGTTCACTACCCTGTGCTGCACCTGTTTACTTATTATCGCAATCTAGGCTACAGCGAAGGCATGTACCCGCACGCGGAGCATATTGGCGCAAGCACCATTACTCTGCCGCTATTCCCAGCAATGGAAGTAGCGGATGTAGAACGCGTTTGCATTGCTTTACGTGAAGTGATTTCCGCCAGCATTAAATAATGGGAAGGGGCTGGTCCCCTTCTTGCAGCACTTATGCATCAGGTTTTAAAAAGAGATATCAATGAAGCCCATCGTTTCTGTTGTTGTACCGGTTTATAACGAAGAAGACGGCCTGCAAGCCTTGTTTGACCGCCTTTATCCTGCGCTTGACGCCTTAAATACGCCTTATGAAATTTTGTTTATTAATGATGGCAGCCGTGATCGCTCGGCAGGCATATTAAGCGCCCAGTACGAAAAACGCCCGGATGTGACGCGGGTGATTTTATTCAACGGCAACTTTGGTCAGCACCGCGCTATTTTGGCGGGATTTGAGCACTCGAAAGGCTCACGTATCGTAACCCTTGATGCAGATTTACAAAACCCACCCGAAGATATCGGCACGCTGCTGGCAGAAATGGATAAGGGCCACGATTATGTAGGCTCGATTCGTCGTCAGCGCAATGACAGCTGGTGGCGGCATGTAGCCAGCCGCAGCATGAATAATCTGCGCGAAAAGCTCACCAAGATCAAAATGACCGATCAGGGCTGCATGCTGCGCGCTTATAGTCGCCGCATTATCGACACCATTAATCAGTGTCAGGAAATGCACACCTTTATCCCGGCACTGGCTTACTCTTTCTCGCAAAATCCGACCGAAGTTGTAGTTGGCCATGAAGAGCGTTTTGCTGGCGAATCCAAGTATTCGCTCTACAGCCTGATTCGCCTTAATTTTGATTTAATGACCGGTTTTTCTATTCTGCCCCTGCAATTATTTTCCATGTTAGGGATTTTTGTGTCCTTAGGCTCAGGCGCTTTATTCTTATTGCTGGTCTTGCGCCGTATCTTTATGGGGCCAGAAGTCGGCGGGCTGTTTACCTTATTTGCCATCGTCTTCTTCTTAATTGGCATTGCGCTATTTGGTATTGGCCTCTTAGGCGAATATATCGGACGTATTTATCATGAAGTACGCCAGCGCCCACGCTATCTAATTGCCAATATTTTACAGGCCGACCCAGATCAACATAAAAAGGATGGCGCGTGAAATCAGCCGTTGTTTTTGCTTACCATAATGTCGGTGTGCGCTGCATTAAAGCGCTGCTGGCTGCGGGTATTGAGATCAAACTCATTGTGACGCACGAAGACAACCCAAATGAAAACATCTGGTTTGGCTCGGTCGCTCAATTGGCGAGCGACTATGAAATCCCGTTTATTACGCCAGAAAACCCAAATACACCAGAAGTAGAAACGCAAATTGCAGCGCTTAATGTGGATTTTCTATTCTCGTTTTATTATCGCAACATGCTAAAAGAGCCGCTATTAAGTGCGCCAAAGCAAGGTGCATTTAATATGCACGGCTCTTTGTTGCCGCAATACCGTGGCCGCGTACCGATTAATTGGGCGATTATTAAAGGTGAAACCGAAACCGGTGCCACCTTGCATGTGATGAATATTAAGCCAGATAATGGCCCGATTGTGGCGCAGCAAGCCGTGCCTATTTTTCCTGATGACACCGCGCAAGAAGTATTTGAAAAAGTGACCGTGGCAGCAGAATTATGTTTAAGCGCCGCATTACCGCGATTAATTGCAGGAAAAACTGACTTTACGCAGCAAGACTTAAGCCAAGGCGCTTATTATGGTGGCCGTACAGCCAAAGATGGCCAGATAAATTGGCAACAAAACGCTAAAGACATCCATAATTTGGTACGCGCTGTAACCGTGCCTTATCCGGGTGCATTTAGTGACATCAATGGCAAGCGCTTAATTATCTGGCGCACACGGCAAATATTCACAGCAGTTACAACAGCCATCGAACCCATTACACCGCTGATGTATGCTGACGGCAACAGAATCATCTTGCTTTGCAGTGATGGCGCAGCACTTTTAGTACTGCACGCAGAATTCGATGGGGAAACACTAAATGGCAACGATTTTATCCGCCTTTTTGGTGCATCCTCAATAGATTTACATTAATTAGTACCTTCGGGAAAACACAATGAAAAAAGTCCTCATCCTTGGCGTCAATGGCTTTATTGGCCATCATTTATCCAAACACATCCTCGAAAATACCGATTGGGAAATTTTCGGCATGGATATGTATAGCGATAAAGTTTCTGAATTTATGAATAACAAACGCTTTCACTTCTTTGAAGGCGACATCACCATTAACCAAGAGTGGATTGAATATCACGTTAAGAAATGTGATGTGGTATTGCCATTAGTTGCAATCGCCACACCAGCGACTTATGTACAAGCGCCATTGCGTGTATTTGAGCTGGATTTTGAAGCCAATCTGCCGATTATCAAATGGTGCGTTAAATACAAAAAACGCGTTGTTTTCCCTTCTACATCCGAAGTTTATGGCATGTGTGAAGATGAAGCGTTTGATC
Source organism: Pseudomonadota bacterium (assembly GCA_026399755.1). Lineage (GTDB taxonomy): Bacteria > Pseudomonadota > Gammaproteobacteria > Burkholderiales > Chitinibacteraceae > Iodobacter. The sequence continues at coordinate 13,569 of JAPLQI010000117.1, read as the reverse complement.
CAGAAGAATCCAATATGGTTTACGGCCCAATCAACAAGCCACGTTGGATCTACGCATGCTCTAAGCAGCTAATGGATCGTGTGATTGCCGCTTACGGCCAGCAAGAAGGCTTGGATTACACCCTATTCCGTCCATTTAACTGGATTGGTGCGGGTCTGGATAGCATCCACACACCAAAAGAAGGCTCTAGCCGTGTGATTACCCAATTCTTGGGCCATATCGTTCGTGGCGAGCCAATTAAACTGGTGGATGGCGGCGCGCAAAAACGTGCCTTCACTTACATTACTGACGGTATCGAAGCATTGGTTAAGATTATCGACAATAAAGACGGCAAAGCCACTCGCCAGATTTATAACATCGGCAATCCAGTGAACAACTACTCGGTACGTGAGCTTTCCACCATGATGCTGGATCTGGCTAAAACCTATCCTGAATACGCAGAAATGGCCGCCAAAGTGACTGTTCTGGAAACGACCTCTGGCGAGTACTACGGTAAGGGTTACCAAGACGTACAAAACCGCGTGCCAAAAATCGACAACACCAAGGCCGATCTAAACTGGGCGCCAAGCACCACGATGGAAGACTCCTTGCGCGGCATTTTTGATGCTTATAAAGATCAAGTTGCTGCAGCGCGTGAATTGGTTGATTAATCGATCAAGCTAATTGCGTACTATAAAAAAACCACGCCTAGCGTGGTTTTTTTACATCAAAACACAAGCATGGAAGACTGAAAAATCGCAGCACGCTGTCACTTTTAATAAATAATTCAGCACTTCCTCGCAAACAATTCGTCATTATTCCGTAAGCTGATAGAATCGACCCCCGTCCCTACACCGGTCTAACGATGCCCCCTTCTTTCAGCCGAAAATGGCAAGGCTTAGGCCCCGCCTTCCCCTACCTACTTTTATGTGATGTATTAGCCGTACTCTCGCTATCCACGGGCAGTGTGGCGATTAGTTGGTGGATTGTGACTGAAGGCGGCGCGGCAGATTTATCGATTTTTGGCATTATCGCGGCGCTTACTATGCTGATCGCCCTGCCACTGCTGTCTGCGCATGGCGACCGGCTACCTAAATCCCGCATTATGGCTTGGGGCCTACTTGCTGCCGTGATTACTGCGCTGGGCCTAGCCTTGATGGCTAGTTTTGGTTTCTATCATATTGGGCTGATTATCTTTATTTATTCTTTTGATGTCATCGCATTCTCGATGGTGCTGCCCGCCGTATCCAGCATTGCCGCTGATTTAGTACCCGCGAATCGCCTAGCTGATGCACTCAGTCTACAAAAAAGTGCTCAATCTCTTGGGCGCTTAGCGGGGCCGGTGTTAGGGGGAGGCGTTATTGCCTTAAGTAGTATTTCTTTTGCACTCTGGGTTTATACCGCCACGCTTTTGATCGCAGTTTGCTCTGCCTTTGCCATCCCTGCGATCAAGCCATCAAACCAAACCACAAAAAGCCATTGGCGTAGCGAAGTTCGTGCAGGTTTGTACGCCAAATGGAAGATCCCTATTGATCGCAATTGGACGGTTTTTGGCTTTTTTATCATGATCTTTTTTTCTCCTGCCATCGGCATGTTGTTGCCATTGAAAGTCTATTCTTTGCATTTAGGGGCCAACTGGCTAGGGGCAACGGAAGCGGCATTGGGCATGGGGATGTTGATTGGGGCCTTGTGGGGAGCCGCCAAAGTGATTGAATGGCAAGGGAGGTTTCGCGCGGCGCTTGCCGCGTCTCTCACCTTGGCCGTCGGCATCTGTGCCACGGCTTTTAGCCATCAAGGTTGGATGCTGGTTTTAAGCTTTGGCATCACGGGTTTTGCTTTATCGATCAGCCAACTCGTCGGCCAAACCCACCGCCAATTGGCCGTGCCCGATCATTTTCGCGCTCGATTTTCTTCGGTTAATTTTATGGTCATGAACCTAGCGAGCATGTTGGGGCCAGCGATAGCAGGTGTGGCGCTAGGCATGGTTGAGATTGATGTGGTTTACACGGCTTTTGGTCTAAGCCTCTTTTTAGTGGCAATCACTTTTCCATTGTTACCCAATATCCAAGCCTTTTTAGCCCTCGATCACCATGAGGTCAAAAACTGGTACGCCAAGAAACACCCCGAGCTATTTTCCTAGGGCGGGTAAAACCCGCCGCTTTCATTTCATGCCCAAGTCTGGCGGGTTTCACACTCCCTACGACAAAGCGATGCTTGTAGGCAATGGTCACGAATAGCCCAAGCCCCAACTACTCCATCTAAACGAGACTACTATGCCCACTTCCATTAGCAACAAATGGCAAGGCCTAGGCCCTGCCTTTACCTTTTTGCTTTTAAACGATGTGCTCGCGGTGTTGTCGCTTAGCTTTGGAAGTGTGGCGATTAGTTGGTGGATCGTGACGCATGGTGGCGCGGCTGATTTATCCATTTTTGGTATTTCATCCGCACTCACTATGCTGATCGCCCTGCCGCTCCTTTCTGCGCTAGGGGACCGTCATCCCAAGTCGCGCATCATTGCTTGGGGTTTGCTGGCCGCCGTGATGACCGCCATTGGTTTAGCCTCTATGGCCAGCCTTGGCGTTTACCATATCCTGCCGATTGTGCTGATTTACTTGATACAGATGATCGCTTTTTCCGTCGTGCTGCCAGCGGTGTCGAGTATTGCGGCCGATTTGGTGCCGCCAGATCGTTTGGCCGACGCATTAAGCTTACAAAAAAGCGCCCAGTCTCTTGGCCGCTTAGCTGGCCCCGTTATTGGCGGCGCTGTTGTTGCGCTAAGTAGCATTCCCTTTGCGCTATGGGCTTACACCACCATCCTATTTATTGCCGCGCTGTCTGCTTTTGCGATTCCACCCATCAAGCCTGCCGCCAAAGCTCGTGGGCAATGGCATGCGGAAGTGCGCGCAGGCTTACGCGCAAAGTGGAAGATCCCGATTGATCGCAGTTGGACGATTTACGCTTTTTTTAGCATGATGTTTTTCTCACCTGCGGTGGGCATGTTGCTGCCTTTAAAGATTCACGCTCTCAAACTCAATGCCAGCTGGCTGGGCGCTACAGAAGCATCATTAGGGCTAGGTATGTTAATTGGCGCTTTTTGGGGCGCGCAAAAAGTTATTCTGGCGCTCGGCCGTTTTCGAGCCTGCATGGGCGCCGTAATGGCGTCGGCACTGATCATTATTGGCGTGGCGCTCAGCATGCAAGGCTGGCTCTTGGTTATCGGCTTTGGCTTGGCGGGGTTTTCAATCTCAATTAGCCAGCTGGTAGGGCAAACCCACCGCCAACTGGCCGTGCCCGATCATTTTCGTGGCCGCTTTTCTTCGGTCAACATTATGGTGATGCAACTTTCTGGCATGCTAGGGCCTGCCATCGCAGGCATTGCCTTGGGTGTACTGGATATCAGTACAGTCTATGCTGGCTTTGGGGCGAGCTTACTACTTATCGCAATGTTTTTTCCGCTCGTACCCGGCATCCAGCACTTTTTGGCGCTAGACCACTTTGAAGTAAAAGGCTGGTATGGCAAACAGCATCCAGAATTATTTGGTTTAAATACCGTAGTTTGTAAGCCATAAACCCCGTCGACCACAGAGCCATACGGCCAAATCCATAGTCACAAATACAAGAACAGTAAGCTTTTCTATTTTGCTGATTGGCGTTATCCCTGAGGTAGCGGATAATGCCCAGTCTGCCCATTTTTGCTGTCCTGGATTTGTAAAAACATGTCAATTCGATTCATTTCCCGAATCAACCGCCGCTTGCAAACGGCCCGCCTCGCGTGGCTTTGCCCTGCTTTTATCCTTATCGTCTTGCTAGGGTTCAATCAATATATTGGCTTGGCTGCTTGGCTATGTGCTTTTTTTGCCTTAGAGCGGGTTTGGGAGCAGCAAAAATTATCCGGCATTGAATACCTCGGCTTTGCTATCACGCTACTAACCTTAGCCGGCGGGCAATCTTTACTGGGATATTCAGGCATTTTATCTGCACTGCTTTTTTCGATTGGCTTAGGCTTTGGCCTTCCGCTATGGCGACAAAAGCCGTGGAGCGACATCCTGGAGCACACGGGTCTCGCCGTTGAAAATGCTTGGCATGCGCTAAAAACCAGCATCAAGGCGCAGTTCGACCAGAATCACCCCGACCATCAGGACGAGGATGAAGACGAGCAAGAGGAATGGGAAGACGATGCCGCGCCATCCCCTGAGCCGCAGTCTGCAACCCAAACGACGCCCCGCTCTGAACTCGACCAAACGACTCAAGCGCCAGCATCGTATGTACAGCGCCAAGCCGCACCAAGCACCGCAGCTAAAACGCCCAGCGCCGAGGCGCAAGCACCAGCACGCCCAGTGCCCGTGGTGCTTCCTGAATCGATGACGCTTAATAGCCAGCCACCGATACACCGTACCGAATTATTTCAACATTTCAAAACACCCGCAGCGCCTTCCGCCCCCGCAGCGCCCAGCTTGCCTTTAATTGATTTATCCCAAATTCGTCAGCATTTGCAAAATGATCACCGGGTTAAAACGCATAATGAACGGCCTCGCCCTAGCGAACCTGCGAGCTTGCCCTTAATTGCCAGCGAAGAAATTCGCCAGCGTTTATCTGCTATTCATCATAAAACGCCCGACCCAACCCCATTGCCTAGCCGCAGTCCGGCTAAAAAAGCCATCCCGAACTCACCGATTAACGCCAGCCCACGGCTATTTCAGCTTGAGCCAAAAACTAGCCCCGTAGCGGCACGCATTGAGCCGACGCTCAACACGATGCTTATTCAAGAAGACCATACTGAGCCGCCCCTCTCCGAGTCTCTTATTCAAGAAAATAGGATTGAGCCAGCAAGCTCCGCGCAATCCATTAGAAACGACAATATTGAGCCTGCCGCCACGGCGCACTTCATTAAAGTGGATGATGTGCCGACCATCAACATGGCCCCTCTCAATGCAATTGAGCCAACCATCACAGCTGAACCATCTCTTCGCGACCTTACCGAACGCAGTGAGGCCGTTGCGCCAACGTGGCCTGCCGCATCAGCAAGCATCGAAGCAATGCCTGCTGATTGGGAGCCTAGCGAGACCATTACTTTACAAGCCGTAACTGAACCTTCGCCCATCAGCGAAGCTTTTGCCGCTGATTCAGTTTTACTACCAGAAATAGACTTACTTCCACCTGATCTCGCTGCCAGCTTTATTAATATTTACCCTCAAGCAATAAGCACGAACAGCGCCGAGATCGCTATCGAGCCCGCGCCCGCTCCGACCGCGCCTCTCATCGCGCCAGCAACGCCAATCGAAGCCCCAGCGCTCACTTGGTCGAAACCACCCACCCCAGCGCCGCTGCCGCCTGCCGAGCCGTTTCATTACAGCGACGACTTTATGCCGGCACTGAGCTTGCTGCACCCGCCAGACCCTGCAATAGAAACCATCAGCCAAGATGATCTTTTAGACCGTGGCATTTTGATTGAAGAAAAGCTGGCTGAGTTTCGCGTAAAAGCATCCGTGCTTGATGCTTACGCTGGGCCGGTGATCACCCGCTACGAGATCGAGCCTGCAGTTGGGGTGCGTGGCGCGCAAATCGTCAATCTAATGAAAGACTTGGCCCGTGCCTTGGGCCTTGTTTCTATCCGTGTGGTCGAAACGATTCCGGGCAAAACCTGCATGGGACTGGAATTACCGAATCCCACAAGGCAGATGATTCGCCTATCTGAAATTTTATCCTCCGATGTTTATTTGCAAAATCAAAGCAAGCTGACCATTGCGCTAGGCAAAGATATTACCGGCGCACCCGTGGTCACGGATCTGGCTAAAGCACCGCATATGCTGGTGGCAGGGACGACTGGCTCAGGTAAATCAGTCGGTGTGAACGCGATGATTTTGTCCTTGCTGTATAAAGCCACGCCCGAAGAAGTCCGCTTTATTATGGTCGACCCAAAGATGTTGGAATTATCAGTTTATGACGGCATTCCTCACCTGCTTGCGCCGGTGGTCACCGATATGAAGCTGGCCGCCAATGCCTTGAACTGGTGCGTAGCTGAAATGGAAAAACGCTATCGCTTACTCAGCACTTTTGGCGTCAGGAATCTAGCAGGCTTTAACCAAAAAATTCGTGAAGCCGAACAACGTGGTGAGCGGCTGACTAATCCATTTTCTTTAACGCCCGACGAGCCAGAAGCGCTGGAACACCTGCCATTTATTGTGGTGGTGGTCGACGAATTTGCCGATCTAATGATGGTGGCAGGCAAGAAAATTGAAGAGCTAATTGCGCGCTTGGCACAGAAAGCGCGGGCAGCTGGGATACATCTGATCTTGGCGACGCAACGCCCGTCGGTGGATGTGATTACTGGCCTGATTAAAGCCAATATCCCAACGCGCTTGGCATTTCAAGTCTCCAGCAAGATCGATAGCCGCACTATTCTCGACCAGATGGGCGCAGAAGCGCTGCTTGGGCAAGGCGATATGCTGTTCCTGCCGCCCGGCTCTGGCTATCCGCAGCGCATTCACGGCGCTTTTGTGGATGACGATGAAGTGCATCGGGTGGTGGAGCATCTTAAGCAATTTGGCGAGCCTAATTATATTGATGGTGTATTAAATGGCGGCTTTGACGCGGAAGCCAGCGCCTCTAATATCAATAACAATAATGAAGGCAGCGAGAGCGACCCGCTTTACGACGAAGCCGTGGCCTTAGTGCTAAAAAGCCGCCGCGCATCCATCTCGGCAGTGCAACGCCAGCTTAGAATCGGCTATAACCGCGCAGCAAGGCTGATCGATCAAATGGAAAACGCTGGCATCGTCAGCCAGATGGAAAGCAATGGCAACCGCACGGTATTAGCCCCACCGGCGATGGAATCATAATGCTAACCATACGCTTCAACATCCCCGAAACTGAGATGGAGTTCACCGCCATCCGCGCTCAAGGATCGGGCGGGCAGAATGTGAACAAGGTATCGAGCGCAGTGCATTTGCGCTTTGACATCACCGCGTCGTCCCTGCCCCTGCCGCTAAAAGAGCGGCTATTGGCACTTGGCGATCAGCGAATTAATAAAGAAGGTGTAGTGGTGATTAAGGCGCAACAATACCGCAGCCAAGAGCAAAATCGCGCCGATGGCATTTTGCGCTTATTTGAATTAGTCGAAAGCGTCGCCACCGTCGCCGCCCCACGCAAAGCCACCCGCCCCACAAAAGGCTCGCAAACAAGGCGGCTAGATAGCAAAAATAAGCGGGGGAGCATTAAGGCATTGCGAGGCAAGGTGAGTGATTGAATGCATAAGTATCTTCACAATTCCTATAGAAGGAAAAGGTCACCGTAGGGCGGGTGCAACCCGCCGTTTTCCATAGCATTTCATGCCAAAATCTGGCAGATTTCACCCTCCCCACAAAAGATGCAACTCTTTTAAGAGCGCAGCATGAAAATCGAAACCATCCACGCAGATGATAGCAAGGCACTTTTATCTTTGATGAGCGAAACGATTGCTACATTAGATTTTTCGTACGAAGAGCAGCTGGAATTAAACCAAAATGTTACTGACAATTTGCACTGGTGGAATGCCAATCCAGACCAAGGCTGCCATTTAAAGTGCACCCTAGACGGGAAAATTGTTGGCGTGATTTTGGTTAAAAAATTCTGGAATCTTTGCAGCCTATTTATCGCCCCCGAAAACCAAGGCCAAGGCTTAGGCCGTGCTTTGCTGCTTGCAGCGATTGATCAATGTAAAGGAAAAAGTGAAAAGCAGGCGATCTGGCTCAATGCAGCCCCGAATGCGATTTCGTTTTATCGAGCGATGGGGTGCATCAGCCGCAGCAGTAGTCAGCAACTACCCCTGGGATTTAATGCGATGCAAATTTCACTATAAAGAGCATGCAGCATCGGCAGCACGCCCCCCGTCCTTTACTCTGCCGCCACAGCAACCTGTTTGGCCAAATGCTTTAACACCTGCGCCGCCGCCACAAAGCCAAAGCAACCGGTCACCGCCACAGATGCACCAAAGCCCCCTTCGCAACCCAAGCCCAGCGACGCTTCGCTACTATCGGGCTTTTGCCCGCATACGCTGCCATCGGGCTGTGGGTAGACTAGCTGCTCGGTGGAATACACGCATTCCACGCCCATCTTTTTGCCTTGCTGAGCAAATCCATATTCTCGGCGCAAGATAGAGCGCACTTTGGACGCCAGCGGGTCATTAATCGTTTTAGATAAATCAACCACGGCAATTTGCGTAGGATCAGTTTGCCCGCCCGCACCACCCGTGGTCACCAAGCGAATTTTGCGGCGTTTGCACCAAGCAATCATCGCCGCCTTGGTTTTAACCGAATCAATCGCGTCAATAATCGCGTCATAGCCTCGGCCTAGTGTTTCTTCGAAATTATCAACACTGACAAAATCTTCGACCATCTCGACAATACATTCTGGGTTGATTTGGGCAATTCGCTCCGCCAATGCAGCCACTTTCATTCGTCCATAATTGCCTTCCAGCGCAGGCAATTGGCGATTGGTGTTTGATACGCAGATATCATCTAAATCAATCAGCGTGATGCGGCCAATGCCCGAGCGTGCCAAGGCCTCGGCAGCCCAAGACCCCACCCCACCTACGCCAACCACGCAGACATGAGCTTGCCGAAAACGCTCCAATGCGGGTAATCCATACAAACGGGCAATCCCACCAAAACGACGTTCAAAAGAAGTATCCAAAATTCAGCCTTTTACAAAACAGCCAGCATTTTACCCCAGCACGCACCACTAAATATTGTGCTTCTTATATAAAACTTCTTTTGATGCGCTCATGCGTAAGAGCCCCTCAGGGGCTTTTATACTTAGTCGCGGCAACAAACGAAGACTGCTAAAATGCGCCCCTTACAATGCATTAAGAATTAGGATGGAAGTTATGTTGGGAATTCATGACCTTAGCTTGTTTATTATTTCTGGCCTCTTACTCAATATGGCACCTGGCCCAGATTCTTTATTAATTGTTTCCCGTAGCGCAGCGCAAGGCTGGCGCTCAGGCTCGGCAGCCGCGCTGGGTATTGGCACGGGCACTTTGGTACATATTTTTGCTGCGGCTTTAGGCTTATCAACCATTCTAGCCACCTCAGCGATGGCGTTTACGGTTGTTAAATATATCGGTGCGGCCTATTTACTCTATATGGGCTGCAAGTTGGTATTTAGCCAAGCAGCGACTCCCGTCTTCAACAAACCAGTAAAAGAACTCGCTTACAAAGCGATTTTTTTGCAAGGTTTTTTCTGCAATTTACTCAACCCCAAAGTCGCCGTCTTTTTCCTTGCCTTTGTGCCGCAATTTATTTCCAATGATTCTCCTTCCAAGGCTCTTGCATTTATCTTACTTGGCTGCATATTCAATGCTAACGGCATGCTTTGGTGCCATTTTTTAGCCATCTCATCGGCAAAGATTAGCCATCGCATCCAAATCAGCCGTACTTTTGCAGGCTGGCTGGATAAAGCCATTGGGGCGGTTTTTATTTCCTTTGGAATCAAGCTCGCCCTATATAGCCGCAGCAGCACATAAACTGCGCAATATAAACCACGGAGAAACAAATGGACCTTTGGGCCCTATGGACGAATGTATTTACAGTAAGCATCAGCATGCTGACATCCCATCTGGGTATTTCTGAAGCGCTCTCCATTATGCTGCTGACGCTCTGCGTACGCGCCGCCATGATGCCAATATCGCTTGCCGCAGCGTATCAAATGCATAAAAACAAGCTAGCCATGGCTGAACTCAAATCCATGCAGGCCAAACTTAGCGAGCAGCACAAGAGCAACCCTGCCGAACTTATTAAACAAACCATGGCGCTATATCGTGAGCATGGCATTTCATTTTTGACAAAATCCATGCTAGTCAACCTAGTTTCACGCTCAGTGTTTGGCATGGGATTTTTCCATGCTTTAAGCGGCATGAGCTTTACATCAAAATTTCTATGGCTCACCAGCTTGGCCAAGCCTAATTTTGTTTTAAATATCTTGGTGGGCGTACTGATGTTTTTGGGCTTGATCCTCATGCCCGGCGCAACGAGCGACACCAGCAGCATGCTGATACTGATGATCCCCGTGATCATCTCTATCATCGCCCTCAGCACCCTGCCCGCCGCGATCGGCGTTTATTGGGCCAGCTCAAATGCAGCGACGATTGTTCAGGCGCTTTTGCTTAGAGGCATGATCAAGCGTGCAGAGCAGCGCGTGTTGCCTATTTAAATAAACCGCCATTAACAATTAAATAAATCAGCCCTCCTCACCCATTTCTTACTTGGTTAAGAATTAAATAAAAAGCGACTAGCAATGTATTCTCATCTACCAGCAAGACTTATCTGCTTGTCCCTCCCCGGCACTCTTGGCGTTTATCGACTCAGCCAAGGCATCAACGGTCACAGCATGGAGCACGTCCTTCTTGGGATAGGCTTTTTGCTCTTTGCGCTCTTTTATTTTATGCAACCTATTTTATTCAAAAAAAGCCTATTTTTTGGCCCCTTAAGTGTAGCCGCCAATCAAACTGAGAATACCGCGCTGGGCTCACCCAAATTGAGGCTTGGAATAAATTACACCGCACTAGTCTTCATCATTACAGGTTTTCTATTTGGCCTTGGCGTTTAAATGCCCATCGATAACTCGGCAAAAATCTTACAACTCTGTTAATATTCGCCCCCATTACGCTTATTGTTTTAGCTCGTTATCTTTGCACTCTGGAATCAAAGTCTTATGCTTAACGCCGTACCGCTTTCTGAACAACTTCAACATTATTTCGGCTTTAGCCAATTTCGTAATGGTCAGCGTGAGGTCGTTGAAGCACTAGTGGACGGGCATTCGGCGATGGCTATTTTTCCGACTGGCTCGGGCAAATCGCTCTGTTATCAGCTTGCAGCCTTACAAATGCCGCATCTTACGCTGGTAATTTCCCCGCTTTTGGCTTTGATCCGCGATCAGCTGGCTTTTTTAAAGAGCAAGGGCATTGCTTCAGCCGCCATTGATTCCAGCCAAAGCCGCGAAGAAACACAGCAGGTCATGAAAGATGCGCAGGAAGGCAAGCTCAAGATTTTAATGGTGTCGGTAGAGCGCTTAAAAAACGAGCGATTCCGGCGCTTTATTGCGCAAATTCCCGTATCACTCTTGGTGGTTGACGAGGCGCACTGTATTTCCGAATGGGGCCACAACTTTCGCCCCGATTACCTAAAACTACCCGATTACAAGCGTGAATTAAAAATTCCGCAGGCGCTATTGCTGACGGCAACGGCCACCCCCGCTGTTATTAAAGATATGGCAGCAAAATTTGCGATTCAGGACGATCACATTACCGTCACTGGCTTTTATCGCTCCAATTTGCATCTGCATATTCGCCCTACAGAAAGCGACCATAAAGACGCCACCCTCATCCACCTGCTCGGCAAAACGCCGAATGCGCCCTGTGTGGTGTATGTCACCCAGCAAAACACCGCCGAAGTGGTTGCTACCATGTTGCAGGGCAAGGGTATACATGCCACCGCCTACCATGCGGGGCTGGATAATGTGGTGCGCCAGCAAATTCAAGACGATTTTATGCTCGGCAAATCGCAAGTGATTGTGGCGACAATTGCGTTTGGCATGGGCATCGATAAAAGCGATATCCGCCAAGTGATTCACTATGACTTGCCTAAATCAGTCGAAAACTATAGCCAAGAAATTGGCCGAGCTGGCCGTGATGGCGAAAAATCACTCTGTACTTTATTGGGCAGCCAAGATGGCCTGAATCTGCTGCAAAATTTTGTGTATGGCGATACGCCAGAGCAAGCGTCCATTGCCAAAGTATTACAAAACATTGCTGCCCATACAGAAAACGGCCAATGGGAAATGACGCTGTATGATTTATCTTCGCAAAGTAATATTCGCCAATTGCCATTAAAAACGCTATTGGTTTATTTAAATATGCAGGGCATCATTCAGCCCCTGTATAGCTATTACAGTGAATACCGCTTTGTATTGCAAATGAGCGAAGCCGATTTATTAGGTCATTTCAAAGAAGAGCGCCGCGAATTTATTACATCCTTGCTTAAGCATTCCAAACTTGCCCGCACATGGTATAGCTTTGATTTTGATTCTTTCCTCGGCGAATTCCCCGATCAACGCCAACGTGCCGTTGCCGCCTTAGAATATCTTGATGAAAGCGGCCATTTGCGCCTAGAAACCAAGCAAATGACCGATGTTTATCAAGTATTAGCGCCGATTGATATCGAGGCATTATCCGCACAGCTCTATCGTCAATTTAGTGACAAGGAACAAAAAGAAATTGGCCGCCTTGCACAAATGCTGGCACTTTTTGAAAGCAAGCAATGCCTAAGCCACACGCTCGCCACTTATTTTGGCGACGAAGAAGCGCCCATAGCCTGCGGCCATTGCAATGTTTGCCACGGCAAACCGGCCACGCTTCCCGCCCCGCCCGCGCTTGTGCCTGTTGATGACTTAGACCTAGAGGCGATGTGTGCCGATCTACTTATCAAAGCAGGCAAGCCCCTTAGCCCCCATTTACTGAGCTGTTTTCTATGCGGCATCACCCTGCCGCTACTCACCAAATACCGCGCTAGCAAAATGGCCTATTTTGGCAAACTAGCGGATTATCCTTTTCCTGACGTCAGAGCGGCATTTATGGCAGCGACGGTTTAAAGAGATTGTGCACATAAACCCGCTCGCAAGCCCTCGCTTTACGGCGTAGAATGCGTCGTTTTTTGACGAGACGATGCCATGGCCAAACTCTATTTTCGCTACTCTGCAATGAATGCAGGTAAATCCACGGCCATGCTGCAGGTTGCTCATAACTACGAAGAACGCGATATGCAAATCGCGCTTTTTACCGCAGCTATCGACGATAGACATAGTGTCGGCACGGTGGCGTCCCGCCTTGGGGTGACTCGACAAGCTGAAATATTTAGCGCCGCCACCGATTTCAGTCAATTATTTAGCCATAGAAAAGTCGCATGTATTTTAATTGATGAAGCGCAATTCCTCAGTCCCGAACAAGTGCAGCAATTGCATATTCTGGCGCACCAAAAAAATCTTCCCGTTATTTGCTACGGCCTACGTGCAGACTTTTTAGGTATGCCTTTTCCAGGTTCTGCCTATTTATTGGCATTAGCCGATGATTTAGAAGAAATGAAAACAATTTGCCTCTGCGGCAAAAAAGCCACCATGAATGCGCGTATTAATGAGCAAGGCTTTAGAGAAACATCTGGGACACAAATTTTAATTGGCGGCAATTCTAGGTATTTAGCCATGTGCGCTAAATGCTATTACGCTGCGAAAATTGCTTAGTAATGCGACCAGCTATTTACGCCCTCTTTGCTTGCATACGGGAATAGGGGTGGGCAATTAATCCCAATCTTATTGACTTATAGATGCCATTGCGTTCTTGCACAATAATAAATATTGAATTACCGTAGGGCGGGTGCAACCCGCCGTTTTCGTATTTCATAGCAAAGCTCTCGGCAGGTTGCACCCCAATCCTATCAACTTAAGCTCAAACCCCTGATTTATAGGCTGTAAAATCATGCGGCTTAGGGTGTTTGGGGCGATCTTTTTTTGCATGAGGGTCGAAGTAAATCACTGCTTTGCATAGCTCATTCAGTGCCAGTT
>JAPLQI010000055.1 GCA_026399755.1 Pseudomonadota bacterium | reverse complement strand
GCACTGAATGAGCTATGCAAAGCAGTGATTTACTTCGACCCTCATGCAAAAAAAGATCGCCCCAAACACCCTAAGCCGCATGATTTTACAGCCTATAAATCAGGGGTTTGAGCTTAAGTTGATAGGATTGGATTTAAACCCCTCACGCATGGGGTGCAAGGAGGAGGGCGGGGGAGTTCCCTGCTTGTCCTTTTGATGATAAAAAACCTCGCTTGCATGCGAGGTTTTTTTGTTGGCCAGTGGATTTTCTGTAAGGAATGTTGCTATTAATGTTGTTATTGTTGTGCCTAAAAGGGCCTTTTCAGGCATAAAAAAAGCCACTTAGATTTCTCTAAGTGGCTGATTTCATTGCTTTGTACTGGTGGAGCCGGCGGGAGTCGAACCCGCGTCCGGAAGCACTCTATAGTGAGTTCTACATACTTAGTCATGTCATTTGGTTTTAATTCCCGACCACGCCGACCGACAGGCTTGGAGAGAACGAGTTACCTTAGATTTAGCCTCTGCCCAAGTAACCCGAGCAAAAGCGATCCCATCTTAATGACTCTGCGTATCGTTTTTAGGCGACCTACCCGATGGGCCCTGTAGTGCAGAGTCTAGCGCGATTAAGCGGCTAGAGCGTAGTTATTGTCGTTTGCGACTATATAAATTCAGTGTTTTACGGGAATCTGAGACCCCGGTATGCCCTCATCCACTTTGCAACCCCCGTCGAAACCATGGCGGCCCCAATGAAGATCTCTGATTATACGCGTAAGGCTGCTCTTGCACAACGATAGCCTTTGCCGTAACGGATTTCTAGTGAAGATTGCTGGGCTTGATGGCTTAATTTTCTAGGGATAACAAAGGCTTATGTGGATTTAAATAAAGGGTGCGTATTGCCACCCTTTATTTAAATTAGTTTGGCAGGTGCTTGAGTAGATCAAGCGGGTGAGCGATGCGGTGGTCTGCGCCCCATTCATGGGGTTTGTCGTTGCCACTGATATAGCCGTAATCGGCCAGTACGGTGCGCATGCCTACTTTGCGGCCTGCTTCGATATCGCGCTCAGCGTCTCCTACATAGATGCAGTGGATTGGATCAACGCCGAGTTGGGCGGCTGCAAAATACATGGGTTTGGCGTCCGGCTTGGCCACGCCGACGGTGTCGCCTGAAACCACGACGCCGGGGCGGCTAGGGAAGGGCAGTTGCGCGATCAGTGGGTCGGTATAGCGAGCAGGCTTATTGGTGACGATGCCCCATTGCATGCCACGGGCGGCAATTTTTTCGATCAGGGCATGAATGCCTTCAAAGAGGGCGGTTTCTTCACAGAGGCTTGTTTCGTATAGCGCCAGAAAACGCTCACGCAGCGCAGCAAACTGCTCGTCTTGCGGGATAACTCCAAAGCCCAGCTCGATCAGGCCGCGTGCACCGTGGGATGCCAGTGGGCGGATGGCGGAGTAAGGCTGCGGTTTGCGGCCTTCTTCGGCAAGCAGGCGGTTGAGCGCGGCGCCTAAATCAGGTGCGGTATCAGCAAGCGTGCCGTCAAGATCGAACAGGACTGCGGTAATCATGGAGTTTTCCTTGTGAGGTTTAAATGGATTTGCTTGATTTAAGGGGCTTTCCTTGTGGCAATCAGGTAGTTCACGGCTGCATCGTCATCCAGCTTATAGATTTTGGTCAGTGGGTTATAGCTTAGGCCGCTGAGCGATACGGTTTCGATTTCTGCATTGCGGGTCATGCGGGCCAGCTCGGACGGCTTGATAAATTTGGCGTAGTCATGCGTGCCGCGTGGCAGCATGCCTAAGACGTATTCAGCACCCACTACGGCCAGCATATAGCTTTTGGCGTTGCGGTTGAGGGTAGAAAAGAACACCCAGCCGCCGGGTTTTACGAGGCGGGCGCAGGCGGCTACTACGCTGGCAGGGCTCGGCACATGTTCCAGCATTTCCATGCAGGTGACGATGTCGTAGCTTTCAGGCTCTTCCGTGGCGAGCTGCTCCACCGGCACGCAGCGATAATCGACTTCAAGTTTTGATTCAAATAAATGCAGTTTGGCTACTTTAAGTGATTTTTCTGCCAGATCGATGCCGGTGACATCTGCGCCTTGGCGAGCCAAGCCTTCGGCCAGAATGCCGCCGCCGCAGCCTACATCGAGGATTTTTTTGCCAGCCAGCTCAACGTGCTTTTGCATAAAATCGATGCGTAGCGGGTTGATCTCGTGCAGAGGCTTGAACTCACTCTCGGTATCCCACCATTTATGGGCGAGGGCGGAGAATTTGGCGATCTCGGAAGGGTCAACATTGATATTTGCTTCAGTCATCAGGCTTCCTTTTTGATGCGTTGTTGCCAGCGACGAGCGCGGTTCAGCGTTTCGCCAGCGTTTAAGCTAAGGTGTTGCCCGGCTTGATAAACGCAGCGCCCGGCAATCCATACATGGCTAACTTGCGAGCGATCTGCTGCATAGACAAGTTGTGAAATGGGGTCGTAGCAAGGTTGGGTTGCAGCAGCAGATAGATCAATGGCAATCAGATCTGCTTGTTTTCCGACTTTAATGCTGCCTATTTTATCATCGAGGCGCATGGCTTTGGCAGCGTTTATGGTGGCCATTTCTAAAGCCTGCCAAGCGGGAATGGCATGGGCGTCGTTTGCTTCGGCCTTTGCGAGCAGTGCAGCAAGGCGCATTTCAGCAAATAGATCGATTTTATTATTACTGGCAGCACCATCGGTGCCGATGGCAACATTGATACCTGCCTGCTGCATGGCGTGAATACGGGCAATACCAGAGGCAAGCTTTAAATTACTAGCCGGATTATGTGCAATATTCACGCCATGCTTAGCAAGTAGGGCGATCTCTGTATCGCTGGTGTGCACCATGTGTGCAGCGACTAAATTTGAGCCTAAAAACCCTAGTTCAGCCAGCCGCTCCAGCGGGCGCACGCCGTATTGTTTCAGGCTATTTTTGATTTCATCCTGCGTTTCATGGATATGGCAGTGCAAGTCTAGATCCAGCTCATCAGCCAGAGTAATGACTCGGCTAAAGGTGTCGTCGCTCACCGTATAGGGTGCATGGGGGGCGAGGGTGAAATGCACCAAGGGCTCGCCGCTAAATTCGGCACATGAGGCGAGCGCTTTTTTGATATAGCCATCGGCATCAGAGGCGTAAGGTGTGGGGAAATCTAAAATGGTGCAACCAATACCCATCCGAAATCCGCTAGAAATAGCGGCACGGGCTACGGCGCTGTGCTCAAAATACATATCATTGGCGCAGGTAGTGCCGCCAGCAATCATTTCCATCATGGCGAGCGTGGTGCCATCAAAAACAAAATCATCAGAAACATGGGCGGTTTCTGCAGGCCAAATGTGCTGGTGTAGCCAAGTCATAAGCGCCAGATCATCTGCATAACCGCGTAATAAGCTCATGGCGGAATGAGTATGTGCATTTATTAAGCCGGGCAGGAGAGCGTGCTCTGTTAGCTGGATTTCTTTGGCGGCAGGGTAGGCTTTGCGTGCTGCATCGAGTGGCATGATTTGCACGATGCGTTCATGATCAGTAATAACAGCATGCTCGCTGAGCACGGTGGCATGAGGTTCGATTGGAATAAGCCAGCGCGGTGCAATAATCTGCATGGAATTATCTCAAATTAATCGATCAGAATAGTGGTTTTTATTTTTTATTGAATAGCTATAAATGAAGGCCACTTAATTTGCTTTAATCGTTGATTATAAAGGTATAGTTAATTTAATTACATACATACAATGCGCTTGTCATTGCATGTGATTGATGTTTTTTATATGACTTTTGAATTGCTTGATTTAGAAAAACAAAAAGCCGACCTTGCGGTCGGCTTTTTTTAAAGCGGTACTGCTTGCTAATTACTTAGCAGCAGATGCTTCTGAAGCAGCAGCTTCGGAAGCAACTGGAGCTGCTTCAACAACAGCAGATGCTGCTTCAACAACAGCAGATGCTGCTTCAACAACAGCAGATGCTTCAACAGCAGCTTCTTCTTTCTTGCCGCAAGCAGACAGAGCAACAGCGATCAGAGCAGCAACTAGCAGGGACTTTTTCATTATGAACTTACCTTTGACAGAGACGAATGGGACAAACGAAATTAAATAGGTGCAATCAACCGTGGATCGATGCTGAAAAACTGCAATCATTCAGTGACCGACCGACAGCGCAAATAATATCACGTTTTATTTGAAAGAACAGTCCATCGCATTATGAATGCCGCTATTTAGACGAGAATTGTGCAACGCCATGTAACAAGATGTTAAATGTCTATAAATATAAGCGCTGCCATTCATTGCATGGCTCAGATTGTTCCCAAAGTATGTCAAATTGCTGTTGCATCATCGCAACAAGATGTGAATCTATCGTCATTTCGCCACGAGGCCAAGCAAAGTGATGACGGCGTAAAAGCTTGTTTCTATCCGATAAAATAAAGCCCTGTTGCCAGTAATGACAGGATTCATGCGCTAATCTCAATTCGATTTTATGCGAGAATTTATCTGTCAATTGTAAAAATTGCGGGCAACGAGTGCTTAAATAAGTGGCATCAAAAGCAATAAGTCGCAGATTGGCTGTTGGATTTAATGTGAAAAATGCCCAAAGTGCATCACACACCGCTTTATTGCCTAAATCGCTCTGTGAAAAATTGTATTCACAGAGCAATAACTCATGTTTTGCCGCACAAATAATCTCTGCTACGGCGAGTCGGTACTCGGCGTAGCTGCCAAAAGACTGTGATTCAGGCGAGCTGCAAGTATCCATATTCATAACATTCATAAAGAATCGTGATCAGGCTTTCAGGATAGTCTGCTGCGGGTAGCTTTCGCTGATCAGCTAGTTGCTGAAGAAAAGGCAGGGCTTCGGGCGCAAATTCTAATGCCTCACCATTGGCGTAAACGCGGTCTTTTTCGTACAGCATGAGCGCCTTGGCGTCGATGGCAATACCGCCCTTGGCCACTTCTGCCGCAAAATCATCCAAATCCATAGGCTCATCAGGCTGATCATAAAATACATGAGGCTTAGGCTCGGTGAAATAACTGCCAACAAAGCGGCGGATTGTTTCATCGTTCCAAGTGATGTTTTTCAGCATTTCGCCGATTTGCTCAACAAATTCGCTATCAATTTCAGCAGGCTTTTGAGTCGGCTGGCGATTGGGGTCGCTGTACATTCCTTCTAAGCACAGCTCGTC
Source organism: Pseudomonadota bacterium (assembly GCA_026399755.1). Lineage (GTDB taxonomy): Bacteria > Pseudomonadota > Gammaproteobacteria > Burkholderiales > Chitinibacteraceae > Iodobacter. The sequence continues at coordinate 33,522 of JAPLQI010000055.1, read as the reverse complement.
TTGCAAAAACTCTAAGAATTTACCGGCAATTTCTTGGGTTTTGGGCGCTCTAAAGCCGATGGAATAAGTCATTCCTGGCTCCATGGCTACACCGTAATGGGCGTACATCGGCGGCAAATACAGCATATCGCCGTGCTCTAGAACCCACTCTTGTTCGGGATGAAACTCTTTTAATACTCGAATGGGCGCGTCTTCAATAAAGCCGCTCGCGTCATCGCTCGAGATCTGCCAGCGTTTCTTTCCCCCTACTTGCAATAAGAACACATCGTAAGAATCATAATGTGGGCCGACGGTTCCGCCAGGAGGGGCGTAGGAAATCATCAAATCATCAAGCCTTGTGTAAGGCAGGAAGTTAAATTGATAAAGTAGATCAGAAATGTGTGGGACGAGGTGATTCACATTGCCAACAAGCACGGTCCAATCGGTGTCTGGCAGGCGGGCAAAGCGTGATGGGCGAAATGGGCCGGATTCGGCTTTCCAGCGACCATCTTTGTACTCTATTAGTCTCGATTCCACATCGCTCTGTTGGGCTAGCTCAGCAAGACGCGCGTAATCAATCAGCTCAGGGAAGTTGCTCCAAGCATTGCGGATCAGTAATGGTTTTTTTTGCCAGTATTCGTTTAAAAATTCTTCTGGACTGAGTCCGCCTAAAAGTTGCATGTTTTTGCTCTATAACAAAATGGATTACAACAATTATCGCATGGAGAACACATGCTGAACGTTGGTGATATTGCGCCAGATTTTATTTTGTCTGATGCTCAGATGGAGGATGTGCAATTGGCGCAGTTTCGTGGCGCATCCCATCTTGTGTTGTATTTCTTTAATAAGGACCACACGCCTGGCGGCATTATCGAGGCGGTAGAATTTAGTGATCGGGTTGCAGCATTTCGGCAATATGACACAGTTATCCTTGGGGTGAGCATGGATGATTGCTTGTCACATGAGCAATTTCAAGACGAGCAGGGCATAGAATTTGATTTATTAGCCGATCCAACAGGTGAAGTAAGCGGGCTCTATCACGCTCTACATGAGTGGGAGGCACATGGCGTGGTAAGATACGGCATAGACCGTTCCACGTTTGTAATCGACAAGGACGGCGTGATCCGCCATGCGTTTTATCACGTTGTCCCTAAGGGCCATGCGGCGGAAATTCTTAAACTCGTGAAACAGCTAGGGTGAACCCATGCAAATTGCAAAAAATACCGTTGTAACTTTAAATTATGAAATGTTTGATGCCACTGGCAAGCAAATCGACAAAACCGAAGAGCCGATCGAGTATCTGCACGGCGGTTACGATAATGTTCTGCCTTTGGTTGAAGAAGCACTCGAAGGCAAAAACGTTGGCGACAGCATTGATGTGACTATGGAAGCAGAAGACGCTTTCGGTGAACACGATGCAGATTTAGTGCGCGAAGAAGAAAAATCTTCATTCCCGATGGAAGTTGAAGCCGGCATGATGTTTGAAGCCGACGATCCTGAAACGGGCGAAGTATTGTTGTTCCGCGTTACCGAAATCGAAGGTAACCGCGTTGTTGTCGATGCTAACCATCCTTTCGCAGGTATGGTTATTCGTTTTGTAGGTACCGTTGCTGCGGTTCGTGAAGCAAGTGAAGAAGAACTTGAACACGGCCACGTACACGGCGAGCACGGCCACGATCACTAATATGATAGTGGTGTGATTTTAGAAAAAGCGAGCTTAGGCTCGCTTTTTTTGGCCATCTGGATTTGCTGGATTAACGCGTCTGCAGCACTTAAGTCAGTCACCACAGGCACTCTGCATAAGTAGAGCGCCTGTGTGCTGGATTGCCCTATGACTAGCGTTTGATATACATCAGCCGTGGGTTTAGCCCGTCAGAGAGCGATATTTCAAACTGACCGCCCGCAGGAAGCGATTGTGTATCCACCGTAAGAAGACCGCCCCGTGCTTGGTTAGCCAGCACTTGGCGTGTTTTGCCGGTGTGCAGCACGCTGAGGTGTGGGTATTGCCCCGCATTCCATCTGATTTGCAGTTTTCCAGCGCTTTCTTGCCATTGCAACTGCGCACCATTGGCCGTGCCTACTCCCACTCCCTTTTCCGTACGACTTTGCAGCTTGTTGCTGCCTAGCTGCTTGCCCTTACGCCAGACTTCAATTGCAATAATTGAATTAACTTTAGGGATGCTTACAAAGAAATGCTGCTCGGCTTGAGGCATATCCGCTACTTCTACTGGATTAAAGGGCTGGATAATGGTTTTGCCGCTGGCAGAAACAATATGCAATTCATACTCACCTTTGGAGGCTTCAGGGGCCGTACCGCTACGCATTGAAACCGGATTAATGCTTGCGCCGCCAGCCGAAATACGCCCAGAAATATCGATCAGGCTCATAGGCATAGAGAAACCCGCAAGCATAGGCTGGGCATAATTACGCTGTTCTAGATAGTCCTGAATTTTGCTGTAGTTGTAATCAGAGAACCAGCGCCCGCCACAATAGCCCATTAGATCACCGTCATTATCTTGATCTAGTGTCAGCAGGGTATTGGTCCGTGGATCATAAGGTAGCGTATCGCCGATTTTGCCGCCCGCGTAGGGGAAGTTAGGGTCATATGTGCTTACTCCGCCGCATGGTGCGTGATTTCGGCTCAGATTATGGCCCAGCTCGTGCCCCATGGTGCTGAGGTCGTCGTCGTGACGAGCATCAAGGCCAATGGCGGAGTGGGCGGAGTAGGATGTATTTTTTGCATTCACATAGCCCAGCCCAGCGGTGCCGCCACTAAAATTTGGGTCTGGCACTAGGCCGTAGTAATGACGGGCATTGCCTTCTCGAACCCGTAATTGTTCTAACTCGGTCAGTACGCTATCCCAGCCTGCCGATCCAGTGCGGGTTTTATCAATGTATTTCATGCTCTGTGTTGACTGGATAGAGCTCACTCGATAAGCGCCACGGATGGTGACGTTGATCGTACTGTCGGCCAGCGGGAAAACCCGGCTAAGCATTTGACGCACAGCGTCAGTAGTAGGCGCTTGTGCTCGGATAGCTGCACCGCGGCCATCGTCATCGAGTTGCAGTGGCACAATCACCAAATCCATATTGCTTGGTTTGCCTACTACAGGGGTGATGGTTCTACTGGCGCCGCTGCTGACTTGTAGCTCTGGGTCTGCCTCAATCCGCAGGCTTAGGCCCGGCTTAATCCATTGCTCCGGCAGGCGGGCATTAAAACTTTGCTCAAGCTTAGCTTGTGATACATAGGCCGGTACGGTGGCAGGCCCAGTCATGGCGATGGCTTGGCCTTGCGGCACGCCATTGATCGTGGCGCTTAGCCAGACCCGTGGGCTGGCGAGTTTACTGCTTCTGCTGGAGATATTTGCCCGTACGATGGCAGGCTTGCCTTGCACCAAGCGCTGATATTGTGCGCCAGCAAGCTGTGAGTAATTTTGTACCAAAGCGATGCTTTCTAGCTCAATCGTGGCTTTAGGCGTGGCTGGTGGAACTACAGGTGGAGCCGTCGGTGTTATGCCAGGTGGCGTGACTGGAGGAGCAACAGGCCTGACTAATCTAAAGTTTCCGGCGGAAACCAGCTGCTGCATACTGCCTTTTAAAATCACCTCGCCTTCGCCGTTGGCAGGCGTTAGCAGGGTAATACTGCTACTTGTTTTGTTAACTAGCTGCGCATTGATTCCGCCAATACTGGCGCTGCTAACCGCATCCAGCCCGCGGCCGCTAATCGTAATCAGTGTATTGGCAGGCCCGCTAAGTGGGGACATGCCCGTCGCGCTGATTTGTGTGGCAATTTCAAAGCGTGTTTGGCTATTTAGTGTGTTTTTACCCCAAGCAAAGGTCAGCGGGCCGCTGAGGGCTTTTTCAGGTATTTCTACTTCAAGACGGTTTTCTGAGCGGCTTTTGATATTGGCACGTTGGTTAGGGCTAAATAAAAGCTGCTCAACTTGATCAATGCCTTGGCCAATAATGCTGATGGTTTGCCCAGCAAAGCCAAAGGCAGGGCGCAGCTCAGGCTGGGCCACGGGCCGCCAGATTTGCATTATTTGGGCCAAGGTCTGCTGCCGGCCTCGTTTATCCTCTAAGGTCAGATAGCCTGAACGGGCCGTATCAGGAATATTGACATAAAGTTCAGTGGCCGACTGACTAACAGTCGGCAGCATGACCCCACCTAAGCGCACGTTTTTGAGCTGATTGAGCTGGCTACCGCGCAAAATTAGCGTTTCACCCGTGTTGAATTCTGTGCCAGATAGCTCAAACACACGTGGCTCAGCAATCATGACCCTTTGCCGCGCTTGTACGCTGCTGTTGTCTTTGTGCAGCTCCAGCTCGCCTGATTGAGCCGCGTCATTAAGCATGACTTCTATTTGCTGGTCTGAAATAAGCTTAAAACTTAGTGCCACGCCGCCTAGCATCACCTGTTTGATGCCGATAAACCCTTGGCCCGTTACGGTTAGTTTCTCGTTCTCGCTGGCTTCTAACGGGCTGATGTTTTCAATGGTAAAGGCTGTTGCAGGTGGCAGTATGCTGACTACAGGCGTAGAGGCTGTGGTGGCAACCGTGCTGGTGGAGCCTGGCTCAGAAGAGCCTCCTCCTCCGCCACACGCGCTAACGGCGAGCAGCACACTGAGGCTGATTGTTTTTTTGCTGAAAAATTGAATGTTTTGAAAAGCAGTGTTTGATTTTTTACGTTTAAAAGAAGAGGGCACGATGAAAGAGAGTCCTAAAAATAAAACGAGAGCTGGCTTAGAGCGGGATGCTGCAGGCCTGAGATTCGCTTATTCTATGGGAATCAAACGGACATTTAAGTAACGTATAATACGTAAGCATATTCTTATGTATGCAATGGAATGTAAGCCGTATTAGAAAAAATCGCCCTAGAAAAAGGCAAGGCCTACAGTAGGAAAAATGAGTTATGCGGGCTGAATTTTGTACAATTTAGTGCAGCTTAAAAACATCGAATGATTGTTTATTAGGCAATCGGCTGTTAGGGATCTGTGCGTTGAGCTTGCTGCGGCAATGTGTTGTTTTTAATCTATGCATAATCGTGGAATCAGGCTTATTTTTCGGCAGGTATTTTTTTACAAACGCGGTTAAGCCGCCACAAATACACGGCTTTACTGGAACTGCCTTTTTGCACCGTCCAGCTGTACATTTTCTCCTTTGTCATCTGCTTGCCTAACTGGGCTAAAGACACTAGTATTAGTGCTATTTGTTCTTTTTAGACACTACCAGTAGTGTTTCTCCACAATCTACTCACATCTTATCCACAGCGAGATGTGCTCACTTTAGCGCACGCGCAACTCAAGGAGAGCCATATGCCCGATAGCGTTAATACTGCTCAAAATCACAGTAGCTATGCCGATTACAAAACCATTCGCCGTGATGGATCGGTGGTGCCATTTGCACCGAACAAAATCACCGTAGCAGTGACCAAAACCTTTATCGCTGTGCTTGGTAGCGATGCTGCGTCTAGTGCCGCTGTACGTCAAAAAGCCATCTTGCTGACTGAATCTGTTGTTTCGGCGCTGATGCGTCGTAAGCCAGAAGGCGGCGCGATTCATATTGAAGATATCCAAGATCAAGTCGAGCTGGCGCTGATGCGTGCCGGTGAGCACGATGTAGCCCGTGCCTATGTTTTGTATCGCGAAGAGCGCAGCAAAGAGCGTCATGCACGCTTTGAGCCAGAGCATCATCACGAAATCAATGTGCTGTACCCAAATGGCAGCAGCCGTCCGCTCGATTTAGCGCAATTAAAAGCGCTGATCGCTTCTTGCTGCAAAGGCTTGGAAGGCACTACCGATCAAGCTGCGATGTTGGCTGAAACCTTAAAAAACGTTTACGACGGCGTACCGGCAGAAGAAGTTCGCCGCGCGCTGATTATGTCGTCGCGTCAGCTGATTGAAAAAGACCCAGCATATAGCTTTGTAACAGCGCGTTTACTGCTGAACAATCTGCGCTCTGAAGTCTTGGGTAAAGAAGTCAGTCACGAAGAAATGGCATCTAAGTATGCCGATTACTTCCCGCAATTTATCAAGCGCGGTATCGATGCTGAGCTACTTGATGAAAATCTAGCTCAGTACGATTTAGCTAAATTGGGTGCGGCGCTGGATCATAGCCGCGATTACCAATTCGGCTACCTGGGCCTGCAAACCCTGTATGACCGTTACTTCCTGCATATCGAAGACACGCGCATCGAGCTGCCACAAAGCTTCTTTATGCGCGTAGCGATGGGCTTGGCGATGAATGAAATCAACCGCGAAGAGCGTGCGATCGAGTTCTACAACGTCTTGTCTAGCTTTGACTTTATGAGCTCGACGCCTACCTTATTTAACGCCGGTAGCCGTCGCAGCCAGCTTTCTAGCTGCTACCTCACCACTGTTTCTGATGATTTGGAAGGTATTTACGAAGCGCTGAAAGAAAACGCGCTCTTGTCTAAATACGCCGGTGGTTTGGGTAACGATTGGACGCCTGTGCGCTCCCTCGGTAGCCATATCAAGGGCACCAACGGCAAGTCGCAAGGGATTGTGCCTTTCCTGAAAGTGGTGAATGACACTGCCGTAGCGGTAAACCAAGGCGGCAAGCGTAAGGGCGCGGTATGCGCTTACCTTGAAACTTGGCACGCAGATATCGAAGAATTCCTCGAAATGCGTAAGAACACAGGTGACGACCGTCGCCGCACGCACGATATGAATACCGCCAACTGGATTCCTGATCTGTTTATGAAGCGTGTGATGCAGGGCGGCGAGTGGACATTATTCAGCCCATCCGAAGCGCCTGATCTGCACGACAAGTTTGGTAAAGATTTTGAAAAAGCTTATGTAGCCTACGAAGCAAAAGCCGCGCGTGGCGAAATGAAAATCGCCAAGAAGATTCCTGCGCTGGGCTTATGGCGCAAGATGCTTTCTATGCTGTTTGAAACAGGCCATCCTTGGATTACCTTTAAAGATCCTTGCAATATCCGCAGCCCGCAGCAACACGTTGGCGTGGTGCATAGCTCAAATCTATGTACAGAAATCACCCTGAACACCAACGAAAACGAAATTGCGGTATGTAATTTGGGCTCGGTCAACTTGGTTAACCACATCAAGAATGGCGAACTCGATACCAATAAACTGGCGCGCACCATCAACACCGCGATGCGCATGCTGGATAACGTGATCGACATTAACTTTTACCCAGTGCGTAAAGCGCGTGAATCCAATCTGAAGCATCGCCCGGTGGGTATGGGCATTATGGGCTTCCAAGATTGCTTACATATGCTGCGCCTGCCTTACGGCTCGGATGCAGCGGTTGAGTTTGCCGATCTATCGATGGAAACCGTGGCTTACCACGCTTACTGGGCATCCACCGAGCTGGCACAAGAGCGCGGTACTTACCCTAGCTACAAGGGCAGCCTGTGGGATCGCGGCGTATTGCCACAAGATTCAATTAAATTGCTGGCAGAAGAGCGCGGTGGCTATCTAGAAATGGACACCAGCTCACGCTTAGATTGGACACAGCTGCGAGAACGCGTTCGCACCCACGGCATGCGCAATTCAAACTGCTTGGCGATTGCGCCAACAGCCACCATTGCCAACATCATCGGCGTATCGGCGTGTATCGAGCCCACTTACCAAAACTTGTTCGTGAAATCGAACTTGTCGGGTGAGTTCACCGTGGTGAATGAGTACCTCGTGCGTGATCTAAAAGCGCGTGGTCTGTGGGATGAAGTAATGATCTCCGACCTGAAATTCTTTGACGGCTCGGTATCTAAAGTAGAGCGCATCCCGCAAGACCTGCGTGATTTGTACGCCACAGCGTTTGAAGTGGATCCAAACTGGTTGGTTGAATGCGCATCGCGCCGCCAAAAGTGGATCGACCAAGGCCAGTCGCTCAATCTCTACCTTGCTGGCGCATCAGGCAAGAAGCTGGACGAGCTGTACAAATTTGCATGGTTGCGTGGCCTGAAAACCACTTACTACCTACGCACCATGGCAGCCACAGCAGCAGAAAAATCGACCGGTAGCGGTGGCGAGTTGAATGCAGTAGCGGTAGACGGTGTTTACACCCAAACCTCCGCCGCTGGCGCTAACTCGATCAGCTCCGCGCCCACCATGGCCGCAATCGACGCAGAATTACCTGCAACAGATATGAAATTCTGCTCGATTGATAACCCAGAGTGCGAAAGCTGCCAGTAAAACGTAGGGCGGGTGCAACCCGCCTTTATGGATATGAAATGTTATGAAATCGGCGGGGTCCACCCGCCCTAAGCATGATGCAATGCTTGCGAACGAGATATGTAGTTTCGTAGGGTGTACAACGACGAAGTCGTTGCGCACCAAAAGTCGGTGCGCAAGAAAAACGACTTGCACACCCTATGAAATTCCGTAACTTGATACCTCGTAGGGCGGGTGAAACCCGCGGGTTGCACCCGCCCTACGTTTCCATCGCGCCATACCCCACCAAACACCTTGAGAGTCAAATGACCGAAGCCCTGCACCCTGTCGATCAACTGATCCTCGCCTTACCCAAAACCGAGCTGCATCTGCATATCGAAGGCACTTTAGAGCCTGAAATGATGTTCGAGCTGGCGCAAAAAAATGGCATTTCACTGCCTTACGCTAATGTAGAAGAAGTTCGCGCCGCGTATTCCTTTGATAATCTGCAATCTTTCCTGAATTTGTACTACGCCGGTGCCAGTGTGCTGGTTACTGAAGAAGATTTTTACGATCTGACTTGGGCTTATTGCGAACGCGCGTATTCAGATAATATTGTGCACACCGAAATCTTTTTTGATCCGCAAACGCATACTGCGCGTGGCATTGATATTGGCACGGTAATCTCCGGTATTACCCGCGCCTTGCAAGATGCTACCGATAAGCTGGGCATTAGCTCCAAGCTGATTCTGTGCTTTTTACGTCATTTATCTGAAGCCGATGGCAAAGCCACGCTAGATGCCGCGCTGCCGTATTTGGCGCAAATCGATGGCGTAGGGCTAGATTCCAGCGAGCTGGGCCATCCGCCTGCCAAATTCCAAAAATTATTTAAGCGCTGCCGTGATCTGGGCCTGCCTGCCGTGGCCCATGCTGGCGAAGAAGGCCCTGCCTCTTATATTACTGAGGCGCTGGATTTGCTGGGCGCGTCTCGTATCGACCATGGTGTGCGCTGCACCGATGATGCCGCCTTGGTGGTGCGCCTGGCCACCGAGCGTATCCCGCTCACTGTTTGCCCGCTTTCAAATTTAAAGCTCTGCGTGGTGGACAATTTGGCCCAACATAATTTACGTAATTTGTTGGCAGCGGGCCTATGCGCCATGGTGAATTCTGACGATCCGGCGTATTTTGGCGGCTATCTCAACGCTAATTTATTAGCTTGCCGTGCTGCCATGGATTTATCAGCCAGCGAAGTGGTGCAATTAGTGAATCACAGCTTTGAAGCATCTTGGTTGCCAGACGCCGATAAAGCGCGCTGGCGTGCCGAAGTATTACGCATCGCTTGTATCGCTAAGTGAGTTTTCTATCACGATGCATGCGGGGCGTGGCCGGTGTGGCGAGTGCCTTAGTGGCTGCTTGTAGCGCACAGCCCGCCTTGCAAATTGAAAATGGCCGGCTGCAACCACCTGCAGGGCAAGGCTATGTGGTGCTGGCTTTAAGCGTGCAATCTTTATCATCGGATCGGGCTTCGCTGCAAGTGGAGCTGGTCGGCGCTGAGAGCAAGCACAGCTTGCGCGCCGATATCAGCCGCGATGTGATCAGCGGGCCGGACGCCGAAACACGTGGGCGTTTATGGGTTTTACCGCTGGCAGCGGGCAGTTATACGGTAAGTGAAGCGTGGGGAGAATGGGCGGTAAACGGATCGAACGGACGGGGCGGGCAACCGCACTTTAAAATAGAGCGGCGTTTTCAAATTGCCGCTGGTGAAGTGCTGTATTTAGGTGAGATTAACGCTCAGCTTAATTTTGCCCCAGCCCTGAGCTATAGCGATCAAACACCGCGCGATTTTTATCAACTCAAGCAGTGGGGAGTGCAAGACACCAGTCTTGTTACCACCCGCTTACTGCACTAGGCATCCCGATGTTTAAAAGTTTAATTCTCAGCAGCATTTTATTTTTAAGTGCCTGTGCCACCACACCTGTGGCGGTGCTGCAAGGCAAGCTGACACCGCCTGCAGATCAAGGCTATGTGGTCCTAGCCTTAACGCTGAATTCCTTTGACCAGGATGGCGCTAACGCATGGCTGCGCTTACAAGGCCCCAATGGCCGCAGCGATTTAAATGCCAGCATCCTGCACGACACCATCGCAGCGCCTAATAAAAATGCCATTGGTAAGCTGCATCTATTAAGCTTAGCGCCCGGCCAATATACCGTGCAGCAAGCACTAGGCGATTGGAGCTACACCGCAGCAGGCTGGCCACAGCAGCGCCGTGATCAAATGCCGATAGGGCAAAGTTTTGAAGTAAAAGCTGGAGAAGTGATTTACCTAGGTGAAGTCCATCTGGCGCTGAGCTTTCAATCCAGCCTTAAAATGAGCGATCAGCACGAACGCGATTTTTACGCGTTAGGCCAGCAGTACGGCGTCAGCGACACCAGTAATATAAAAACGCAATTGCTGAGCAACCCCGCTCAGTAAGCATCAATACAGTAAGACCTATTAAAACTCGCCTACTGAGTGCTTTAGCTCAGTAGGTATCAACATCAGTAAGACAGGACTTGTAATGCTCAACTTTGACGATGAAATCAGCACCACAGCCGTAGCCATCAACCTTGAAGCGGCCACCGCCAAGCGCGTTAATGCTTCAGATAAGCGCGTAATTAACGGCACTACCGATGTCAATCAGCTGGTGCCGTTTAAGCACAAATGGGCTTGGGAAAAATACCTGGCGCAGTGTGCAAACCACTGGATGCCGCAAGAAGTCAACATGCAGCGCGATATTGAGCTGTGGAAAAGCCCAAACGGCCTGACCGATGACGAGCGCCGTTTGGTCAAACGCAATCTGGGTTTCTTTGTTACGGCGGACAGCCTTGCTGCTAACAACATCGTTTTGGGCACTTACCGCCAAATCACTTCGCCAGAATGCCGTCAGTTTTTACTGCGCCAAGCTTTCGATGAAGCCATCCATACCCACGCCTATCAATATATCGTTGAATCTTTGGGCTTGGACGAGGGCGAAGTCTTTAATGCCTACAACGAAGTGGCCTCGATCCGCGATAAAGACGAATTCCTGATTCCATTTATCAATATCTTGACCGACCCAAGCTTTAAAACCGGCACGCTAGAAACAGATCAGCAATTGCTGCGCTCCATTATCGTGTTCGCCTGCATTATGGAAGGCCTGTTCTTCTACGTGGGCTTTGTGCAAATCCTGGCGCTGGGCCGCCAGAACAAAATGACCGGTGCTGCCGAGCAATACCAATACATCCTGCGCGATGAATCTATGCACTGCAATTTTGGTATTGATCTGATCAACACCATCAAAATGGAAAACCCGCAGCTTTGGACTGAAGAATTCAAAGCCGAAATTTACGGCCTATTCAAGCGCGGCGTAGAGCTGGAATACGCCTACGCCGAAGACACCATGCCCCGTGGCGTGCTGGGCCTCAATGCTTCGCAATTCAAAGAATACCTACGCTTTATTGCCAATCGCCGCTTGCAGCAAATTGGCTTAGAGCCAATGTTCCCGGGGGTGACTAATCCATTCCCATGGATGAGCGAGATGATTGATTTGAAGAAAGAGAAGAATTTCTTTGAGACTAGGGTTACTGAGTATCAGACGGGTGGGGCGTTGAGCTGGGATTAATTTCTGATATTTAATGAATTGAAAGGTCGCCTTTGGGCGGCCTTTTTCTTGAGGTATATATGATTAAATGGATAGAAAAAAATCCTCAATGGTTTGTTGGAGGGATTGCGCTAGTTCTTTTGTGTTCATACTTTTATTGGTTTGGTATTTATTCTAATGGAGAAATTTCTGTTAACTCTGCAGATTGGGGGACGCTAGGTGATTTTTTTGGGGGGCTATTGAATCCGCTTGTTTCACTTTTTGCTTTGATTTGGTTGAAGAAAAGTGTTGATTTGCAAAATAGACAAATAGAGGAAATGCGTGCGAGTGCGATTGAGGATAAAGAAATAAGAGGTTTGGAGACTGATGCGCTTAAAGTGCGTGCATTTGAACAAACGTTTTATGGTCTTCTTGATAGATTTACTATGGTTTCAAAAGATGTTTCTGGTGATATGTCAGATGTTATGAAATTTTACTATAAAAATAATGATGTATCTTTTAGTGTTTTACCTGCTCTTTTTGATGAAGAGTTAGATGATACATTTAGACATTATTTTGTATTGTTATATCGAGTTTTAAAATTTGTTGATGAATCTTATCCATTGGTTGATGATGATTTAAGTGAAAGAAAAAAATACACCGGAATATTAAGGGCCTTAATTGATAAAAAAGCTACACAATTATTGGCAATATATTGTGGACGAAACCGTCCATGTTTTGAAAAATACCGTGGGCTTATTTGTAATTTTTCAATGTTGGAGCATTTGTCATTAAAAGGTAATGGTGAATTTTTTCTGCCATTAGTAGGGGCGATTTATCACTATCCTTCGGCATGTTTTGGTAATTCCCATAAAACAGTAAATGGTGCAATTTTTGATAGGTATACGAAAGACTGTAAAGATTCTTTTGATATTTGTGAAAAATTCATGATGATGTATGTTTTGTATAAAGATAATAGATAATTTCACTTTATTTTGTTAGCACGGTAGGTTGGGCATGTTTTATCTGCCCAACGTGCAATGGTAAATCGAGGGCCTTACTCAATAACATGTTTTTGCTGGAGTCAATTAACTCGGGTTTGTTGGCCGTATCGCTGAAATATATATAATTTATAGCTTGTTATGATCTGTATTTTTTAGTGCCTTCGGCACATTAATTTAGGTGCGGGAATCCCCCGCGTGGGACTCACTTTCTTGAACGGCCAAGAAAGCTCGGTAGGTTGGGCATGTTTTATCTGCCCAACGTGCAATGCTAAATAGGTAGCTTTGCTGAATAAATCGCCTAAGTTGGCCTGTTTTTGCTGAAATATATTGAATTGATAGCTTGTGTGATTTGTTTTTTTTTAGTGCCTTCGGCACGTTGATTTTGGAGCGGTAGCCACCGCGGGGGCGTTCTTTTCTTAACGGCTAAGAAAAGAACCAAAAGAAGGCCGCCCCGGCCAGCACGAAACCCCTCACTGCGGACAATCGAGCGGCGGCTGCGGAACTCGCTTCGCTCAAACAGTCCTCGCCGAAACCCCGCCCGCTTGTTCCTCGCTTCGGCGTGCTTCAAGGGGATGATTTAAGCCCCGTGCGATGAGCTGAGATATGAATTCGCTGGAGTGAAAATCTACCAAACCAAACCAAACCAAACCAAACCAAACCCAAACCCAAACCCAAACCTAAACCCAAACGATTTAACTCCGTCTTTGCCTTTCTCCGTGAAACTCCGTGTTCTCTGTGCCCTCCGTGGTTCAAGATTTGGGTTTTTTTGTACAAGCCCGCTATGACTACTTACTTCCCTCTTTCTGATGCAGGTCTTGCCTCGTGTAGATCTTTTCGTTCCCGCTTAGCCATTTGGCGATGTTTTGTTCCCATTTGTAGGAGGGGATGTGTAGGGCGGTTTGGGGTTGGGACCACATGAGTAGTGTGATTAGGGTGAGGGTAATGGGGATGAGTCTGTTGAACTTTGGGGCGTTTTGGATGTGGGCGGTCCAGAATGGGTGGATGACTATATAGCCTAGTAGCCAGCCGGTAATGACTTCGCTGCTGCTGTGTGCGTTAACTTCAAGGCGTGACCATCCTATGAGTAAGGCGATGGCTAGGCCGAGTAGTACACCTAGCTTGCTAAAATTCCCTTCTTTACTGACAAATAACCAGCCAAATAAAACGGGCAAGATGGCCGTTGCTAGTAGGGTGTGGCCGCTAAAGCCGATGAAGTCGAGGGCTGTAATGCCTAGCCCTAGGGAAAAAAAGGCGATTTTACTGACTAGGGTGACGATGATGGCGAAGAGTAGACGTAGAGAAAATTGGCGTAGCAAGGGGTAGGCTCGTAAGAAGGCCATGCCTAAGAGTAGGGCGCAGGCTAGGGGCAGAAGTAAGCCTGCTTCGCCAAGGCGGGTAATTGAAAACCAGTTAAATGACATAGGTATTTTTTTCTGTGAGATTCAGGGCCGCATGATAAGGCTTAATGATGACTTTATTTGTAGCAGTAGGCTGAAGTGGTAATTTTTGGATCGATGATCATAGTGTGCTTAGTCAGCGAGCTTAGAGCATTTTTTTGTATAAATAATTAGAAAGTCTGTAATTAAGACGAAAATAAGAAGGGGTGATAGGCAATCTTATTAAATTAAGCTTTTGTCTTAAGATGAATCGATATTGCTTAACTTGTACAACGATGTAGTCGGAGCGTAGAGAGTGCTACGCAAGGAAAACGGCTTGCATATTTTACACAAAAAAAAGCTTTTTCCTGTTTTTCAATCTTAAATGGATAGGATTGGGGAGATGGAGGGATTATTTAAACATCATGCCGTTTTTTTCTGAGAGAAACGGTGCATTATTTTACAGAGATATATCAGCTGATATATTTTTGGGCTTTTAGTTTATATATTGACTCAGTTTTTTATGTTTTTCGCATAAAAATGAAAAGAAGTGTCACAATAAGGCCGTGATGGGCTTTTTTCTTGAGTTCCTTAGTGGTGCATTTTATAATAAATGCTAATAAAGTAACTACAATATGTTTAAGTTTGTTATTTATAAGTATTACCGTATAAAAATATGAATTTGTTGCTCGGTATGCGTTCTTCGACTGTTTGATAAGCCTAGGGCGAACAAAAAGTTGGAGTTTAATTATACCGGACGGCATTGCCTTTTTGCCCCTTTGATTGAGAGTCAAAATGAAACGCTTCTTTTTGCGTTCGATGTTTGGATTTGTGTGCTTTAGTGCCTCTGCTGCTGCGTTGGCTGGGGATGTCTTGCGGGTGTTAGCTTGGCCGGGGTATGCAGATAGCGATTGGGTGGGCGAGTTTGAAAGGCGTTACGATACTCGTGTGGAAGTGACATTTATTGATACGGACGAAGCGCTTTGGGAAAAGCTGAGTAAAAATAAAGGTGAGAATTTTGATGTTTTTGCCGTGAATACGGCCGAGTTACAGCGCTATATTGATCAGGCAATCACCGCGCCTATTAAATCAATTCGTATTCCTAATACAAAGAAGCAATTGCTCCGCTTTAGACGTGTGGCTAAAATTGAGAGTATCAAGAGAGGAGGGGATTTATATGCCATTCCCTTTGTATACTCTGAAATGGGCTTGATTTATGATAAAAAACAAATAAAGCAGGCACCCACATCAATGACTGAGATGTGGAACAAAAAATATAAAGGCAAAGTAGTTTTATATGATGGCAGTAACCATAATTTTAGTTTTACTGCTCTGACTTTAGGTGTTAAAGACCCTTTTGATTTGTCTAAAGATGAAATGGCAAGGTCGGTTAATAAGCTGCTAGAGCTGCGAGATCAAGCGCCATTATTTTACAATAGCCCTAATGAAGGCACGCAAGCTTTTGTAAAAAATAAAGCCGCGTTAATGTTTGCTAATTATGGTCTTCAGCAGTTTAAATTACTGCGTGAAGCTGGGGCAGATGTGGGCTACATTATCCCTAAGGAAGGTGCTTTAGCTTGGTTAGATTGTTGGGCGGTGAGTGTTCAGGCTAGAAATAAAGTATTAGCTGAGCAGTGGATTAATTTTACTTTAGATAAAACAGTCAGCAATCAATTAAGCCAACGTCAAGGCTTATCTAATACGCTCACTAAATCTAATTTAACTGATAAAGATAAAATAATCTGGATTAAATCCTCAGAGAATTTTGAGCTGCGTTCTCAGTATTGGGATCGTATTCGGGCGGGTAATGCCAGAAATGGCAATAATAGGCCAAAGAAGCCAAGATTATAAATGATCGCTTAAGGCGTTCGGTACCGAACGCCTTGGAGATAGGCTGACTGGGGGATCAATCTATTTTATTGGCTGAGCATAGGTACTGCATCGCCCGCGTGTTTTTTAACTTGTTTCGCGGCTTTCTTTTCTTTGGCGCTCAGTAGCGGCTGCTTCTTTGATTCTTTAAGGGTTTGTTTAGATTTACTCATGACTATATTCCTTATAGGGCACTGCAAATGTGCAGCACACTTTTAGTATAGGCCGATGTAAGAGATATAAAAGCCAGATTTAAGGAAATATAAGCCTTGTTTTAATCCTTAGATGAGCGATGGTTTAATCCTGCCAACCACAAACCACTGTTTTTCATGGCATAGCCAAATGCCAAGCCAATCAGTAAAGAAGCGCTCACCAGTTGCCAGTTGCCTGCCCCCGCAAAAGTCGCGCAAGCCCCAATAAATGTGCCCGGTATAAAGCCCAGCCAGTGCTGCTTGGCCTGAATACACATCAAAAATGCCACCACGCCGGTGAGTAGATAGCCTGCAATCTCGAGTTGAGGCGCGAGTGCGCTGCCTTGAATAATCACCATCGCCCAAAAGACACCACTGCAACAGCTGAATGTGCTGAGCAGCAGGCCACGCACACCGCCTTGCGGGCAGGCAAAATAAGCCGTGCAGCCCAAAAAGCCCGCCCAGCTCAATAAGCCAAAAGACACCGCTACCCAGCCCCAAAGGCCAGAAAGAACGCCTGTGGTGATGGCAATCATTAAAAGAGGATTCATAGTCATCAGCAAAAAAGGCCGCAGTGTAGCGGATTAAGCGGCTTTCTCTTTGATTAAAATCTAGTTTCTATTGGTATAAAAATGTTCGTAGGAGCGGCTTTAGCCGCGAAAGTGCTGCTGGTTAAAATATTCGCGGCTAAAGCCACTCCTACGGCGTAGATTCTTTAAGTGGAGAGGATTGGACGACTGGGGGACGCTCACTTAATCCATCTGGTTTTTACGCTGCGCCCTTGCACTTTTGCTGCGTATTTTCCACGCGGCTAACTGCGCTTGTTTTTGCAATGGCGTTTGGCTTTCTCTGCCGAGTTCCCTCAGTAATTTATGAAAGCTTTTTAGCCGATCGCTGCTGATCTGATCCCGCACGGCGCAATCTGGCTCGTCTTGATGCTGACAATCCCTAAAGCGGCAATGCGTCGCTAGCGCAGTAATATCGGCAAAGGCGGCATGAATGCCTGCTTCATCGCTATCTAAGCTGATTGTACGTAAGCCCGGCGTATCAATAATGCAAGCGCCGTTGGGGCAAAGATGCAGGCTGCGTGAAGTGGTGGTGTGCCGCCCTCGGCTGTCATCCATGCGCACCGCGCCGGTGTCTTGCACCGGGGCACTGATGAGCGTGTTGGTCAGCGTGCTTTTGCCCGCGCCGGAAGAGCCAAGTAGCACCACGGTTTGGCCGGTGGCCAGCCAAGGTAATAAAGCTTCTCTCGCTAAATCGCCCCGGCCATCGATTGCAAGCATCTCGATATGTGCAGGCAGGTGGGCACGGGCTTGTGCAATTTTTTCTGCCGCTTGCGGTGAGCAATCGGCCTTGCTCAGCACCAGTAGCGGCATCACTTCATTAGATAGGCAAAGGGTGAGATAGCGATCCAAGCGGCGCAAATTAAAATCGTGATCTAGCCCCATCACTAAGAGGGCGATATCAATATTGGCGACCAAGGCCTGTCTTTGCCCTTCAGCATTACGGCGGCTTAGGCGATTTCTTGCGGGGAGGATGGCTTCTACCCACGCTTCATCTTGCGGGCTAAAAAGCACCCAATCACCGACGGCCAGTGTTTCACCGCGGGCTTGCAGATCGTGATGCAGCGCAGGCCGCAGCCGTGCAGACGTTTCAGAAGCGCCATCGTGCAGCATGACGTGATCGCGCTGAATATTACTGATGCGAGCAAGTTGCAACGCTAGCTGGCTAGGGCTTTGTTCTGATTGAGCGGTATGGAAAGCTTGTAATGCATGCTGATCGAAGCCGATCGCGCGTAGTTTTTCTATAGAGGGGTACATGGTCTGATCCGAAAGACGAGTCAAAACGCCATAAGCAGTCTGTTGGTCGCTGCTAGGCAAGAAGCTGGGTCGGTCGGATAGGGGAAGAGCGGTTTAAGCTTTGCTAAGGTATCCGACCGCAGTGGAAATAGGCGCGAATGTATTCATGGCTTGTCCTCGGTCGGTGAATGGAAGTGGCACAGTAGGCTGAGCTGCGCTTAGGGTCAAGCTGCATGAGGAAAACTGTTGTAGATAGGTTGAAGTGGCAGGGGCAAGCAGTCTGCTAGACTATAAGGAATCCTTTTTTTTAAGGATAAGGAGCTGAACATGGAAAAATTTACACATCATCTTAATGCCCTGTTTGCCCAACTGGGCTTGGCATCAGGGGACGACGATATCGTAGCCTTTATTCAGCAGCACGCGCCGCTGGCCCCGAATTTTTCTTTGATTGAAGCGCCTTTTTGGACCGACAATCAGGCGACTTTTTTAAAGGAAGAGCTAGCAGATGATGCAGCTTGGGCCGAGGTGATCGATCAGCTTGATGTGGCTTTGCGGGCAATGCCATAGCCGCAATGAAACACGCGGCAGAATCCTAGTAAAACAGTGGCAAATCTGTAGACACAGAGCACACAGAGTTAAAAAGCAGAGCACAGAGAAAACAAGACGATGCTGTTGAGGAGGACTTAAAAGGCACTCTCAGTGCGCTCTGTGTTCTCCCCGTTCTCTGTGTCTACAGAATTTTTTTAGTAACATCGCCTGCTTTAATCATCCCATCCCGCATAAGTTGGCAATGTTTGCCAGCACTGCAGCTGCCGTGCTTCAACTTGCAGCGTGGTCTGGTTCAGCAACCAGCTCGCCAATCCACCACGCATATAGGCCAGCTCATCGCCACAGACCCCTACTAAATCCCGCGCCAGCGCTGCGGCGGCGAGGTAAATTTCCCCTTCAATAATCGGCGCGGTGGCGAGATAGTATTGCTCTTCAATCAGTGCCAGCCAGTAAGCCCGCTCTTCCTCTGCCAACACGGCCACCGTACCACGCGGCTTTGCGGCTAGCTCACTCGCTACCAAATGGCCAACGGCCTGAAACCACTGCCAGTTTTCAATCGTATGCGTATCCGCGCCATAGCTGGGGATATCGGTATTGATGGGGAACACAGGACTAACCTTTATTTAATACAGGGGCGCATTGTAAGCGAAAAGAGATGTTTTTAAAGCGAAGATCTGTAGACACAGAGAGCACGTAGGGGAAAACAGCACACTGAGAAAAGCAAAGTTATTGCCCTATTTAGCAATGTTGTATGTGAAAAAATACTTGTTCTATTTGCATAAAGTTAAGACAAAAACATAGTAAAAAAGTTGATTTTCATAGGGTGTGCAAGTCGTTTTTCTTGCGCACCGTTTAGTGGTGCGCAACGACTGCGTCGTTGTACACCCTATGAAAAGCCGATTTATTCCATGAAGAAAACTTAACTTAATGCCTATCCTAGGGAAAAAATGTATACACACTCAAGGTGTTTTTCTCAGTGTGCTGCTTTTAAACTCCATGTTCTCTGTGTCTGCAGATCTTAGGTTTTTCTCATGTTTCAAGGATGTTTTAAAAATCCTTCACTTCCACCACCATCAATCCTGCCCGCACGCCGGGTTTTACTTTGGGATTGGGGAAGACCACGCGCTCTTCAGGGTGGCTTACTTTGTATTCATAGCCGGTGTCAGATGCAATCAGCGTGCCTTGGGGGTAGTGGGTGAAGTTGGCGACGTCGTCAGGCAGGTGCAGCTTAAAGGCTTCGCTGTGTTTCTCTAGCTGACCCACTACTTTAAACACTTGATAGGGCTGGGCGGGCCAGTTGGGCTCGGTGGCGGAGACCATGCTGTGCATCAGCGCATTGATGCCCGCAAAGTCATCGAGCTGGTTTTTACCGAAAGGCTGCACCTTGCCCAGCTCTAGCGTTACTGATTGCGCGCCGTGGTGCTGGCTGGAGTGGTAAGCAAAAGTGCCTGCAGGGGCATGGTTAATCAGCAGCGCACCTAAATCACAGCACTCAAGCCATTTAAGCAAATGCGTATCATAAGGCCGAGTTTGGTAAGGCAGCAGGCCAAAGCGGGCGAAGCTGGAAGGGCGAATGGCAGTGTGTAGATCAAGGTGATAACGCTGGCCACTGGCCCCCGCAAAAAACTGCGCCATCGCCGCTTCAATTTGTGCTGCACGCTGAGCATCACGGCTTTCTGGCAGGCGGGTGTGGCGATGATCAAATAAGCGGTTGAGATCATCATCCAAATAACGATCACTACCCCGCATCGCCGCGACATTGCCCAGCAAAACCAAAAGCCGCACACCCAAAGCCAACTGTCCGCTTGCCAAGTCTTTAACCAAGGTATTAAGCAGCTCAATCGGCGCAGTCTCATTGCCATGTATTCCTGCCGACAAAACCAAGCTCTGATCGCTGCCATGATGCGGCACAAACTCCAGCAAACCCTCGCCCAGATAATGCCAATGCACCCCACTGGCCAGCGTGCCTTTGACGATATCAATGGGATGATCTTGTAAGGTAAAACTTAGAAAATCAGCAAGAACAGGATGAGTGTGTGGCATGGCGGGGTCCTAGTAGGCAGGGTGAGCAAACCCAAATCTTAAAACACGGAGGACACAGAGAACACGGAGTTACACGGAGAAAAGCAAAACATGAGTATTCATAAGAACAAACCACCCTACATTGCTGATTAGATCGTTATCCCCGAGTGTTTTAATCGGGGATCCAGCCGTGCAATTGGCTTTCCTGCAAAAGAAAAAAGCTAATTTTTTATAGGGTGTGCAAGTCGTTTTTCTTGCGCACCGTTTTCTGCGCTCCGACTGCGTCGTTGTACACCCTAGGAAATACTGCTCAATTCTAAATAGAGTAATAACGTTGGCTAGCAGCTTGTCGGACTTAGGCGATCGTAGCGAGGGGAAGTCCGGTTTGAGACAGATTTCATGGATTTTTGAGGCGAATAGCTGGCTATTCAACGAAAAAATGCGTGGAATATGGCCAAATCCGGCTTTCCCGCAGTAGATCAGTCCTAAGTCCGACAGGCTGCTAGGGTTTTCTCCGTGATCCTCCGTGTTCTCCTTCCCTCCGTGTTTTAAGATTTGGGTTTTTAAAAGCAAGCCAGTAAAGCCTGCACCGGGTGGCGGAGGCTGGTTTTGTCTATCAGTTTAACCTGACAGCGGCAGGAGTAGCCGGTGGCCAGTAGGTTTTCCCCTTGCTCTTCCACAATTTTAGCCCAGCTTTGCGCGTAAATTTGCTTTGATTGTTCTCTATGGTCCGCCTCGTGGCCAAATGTGCCGGCCATGCCGCAACAGCCTGCTGCTCGGGTGGTCAGCGTTACGCCCAGCGTCGTAAATACCTTATCCCAATCGCTAAATGCGCTGGCGACATTGGTTTTTTCGCTGCAATGCGGGATCAGCGTAAAGGCGGCAGTTTTCAGCTTCAGGTCCGGTGCTTGTTTGGCAAATTGCTGGGCCAGCCATTCTTGCAGCAGCGCCACTTTAGGTGGATTCGTCAGCGTTTTGGCGTATTCGCTGCGATAAGTCAGCGTCATCGAAGGGTCGATCCCCACCAGTGGCACACCGTTTTGGGCGAGTTTTTGCAGCATGGCGCTGTTATCCGTCGCGGTTTGCTTAAAGCGATCTAAAAATCCATGCACATGCAGTGGCTTGCCATTGGGTTTAAATGGGGCGAGCAGCGGGGTGAAGCCGAGCTTTTTAAGTAGCTCAAACACATCCAGCACCAGCTGCGTTTCAAAATAACTGGTGAAAGCATCTTGTACGATAATTACAGAGTTAGCCTGATATTGCCCGTCAGCCATGGCAAAGCCACGTTGTAGCAGGGTGGCTTGCAGGTTGACGCCAGTGAGCAGCGGGCTTTCGATTAGATTAAGTCGCTGCATGATATTGCGGGCCAGCGGATTGCCAATCGCCGCGTTGTAGAGCTTGGGCATTTTGGCCATTGCGGGCAGCGTGGCTTCTAAGCTGGCGACTAGATAATCTTTGGCGGGGCGCAGATAGCGGCCGTAGTAGAGCGACATAAATTTAGAGCGCAAATCAGGAATATCCACTTTCACCGGGCATTGCCCCGCGCAAGATTTGCATGCCAAGCAGCCATTCATTGCTTCCATGACTTCCTCTGAAAAATCCCCTTGCTTGCTCAGGCTATTGATTGCGCGGCGTAATAGATTGGCGGGTTTTGTGGTCGTTGGATCAACGCCTTGCACTGCCAATTGCCGCAGCCATTCGCGCATTAAAGAGGCGCGGCCTTTGGGGGAGTGGCGGCGCTCTCTGGTGGCTTTCCACGACGGGCACATCGCATCGTCAGTGTCGAAGTTGTAGCAAGCGCCGTTGCCATTGCAGTGCAGGGCGCCATCGTAATCTTTGCGGACATGAATCGGGATTTGCCGGTCGTATACGCCACGGGTGGGCGATTCATCAATCCTGATTAAATCATCCGGGCTGGCGATTTTGCCGGGATTGAGCTGGTTATGCGGATCAAACACCTGCTTGATCTGCTGCAAACAGGGATAAAGCTTGCCAAAAAAAGCCGGTGCATACTCGCTGCGCAGCCCCTTGCCATGCTCGCCCCAGAGTACGCCGTGATATTTTTGCGTGAGCGCCGCCACGCCATCGCTGATCTCTCGCAGCATGGTCAGCGCGTTGGGCTCTTTCATATCAATGGCGGGCCGCACATGCAAAACTCCCGCATCCACATGGCCAAACATGCCGTAAAACAAGCCGTGCTGGTCGAGTAGCGCCCTGAATTCATGAATATAATCGGCCAGATTTTCTGGCGGTACGGCGGTGTCTTCTACAAAAGGAATCGGTTTGGCGTTTCCAGCTCGGTTAGCTAACAGGCCGACCGATTTTTTACGCATTCCCCAGATGCGTTTTACTGCCGCATCGCCGCGTGCCACGGTAAAGCCCAGCCGCTGCGAGCCTTGCAAACCTTGCTCGATATGGGCGATTTGCGCGGCGAGATGGTCTTCCGTTTCGCTTAGCACTTCCAGTAAATTAATCCCCAACGTGGGCGTTGTATCTTCGGGGAAAAACTCACGAATGCCGTGCCAGATTAAATCGCCTTTGGCGAGCTGCAAAATGGTGGAATCGACGGTTTCGATGGATGCCGCACCAAGCGCCATGAGATGCGGTGCATCGCGCAGTGCCGCATCAAAGCTGGCATAGCGGATATTAATCAGCGCGCTGTATTTGGGCAGCGGCAGCACATTCAGCTTGGCTTCAACAATCAGCCCCAGCGTGCCTTCCGAGCCGCATAAAATCGCATTCAGATCAAACTGGCCGGCATCATTATAAATATGCGCCAGATCGTAGCCGGTCAGGCAGCGGTTTAGCTTAGGAAAGGTAGCCGTAATTTGCTGGCTATGATCTTTATTGATTTGGGCGATCAGGCCGTGCACATGGCCAATCAGATTGTCTTGCTCACAGACTTCTACCAGCGCCTCATGGCTTAAAGGTTGCGAATGCCAAAGCGTGCCGTCCAGCAAGACAGTATCCAGCTCCAGCACATGATCGCGCGTTTTGCCGTAAAGGCAGGAGCCCTGGCCGCTGGCATCGGTATTAATCATCCCGCCTATGGTGGCGCGATTGGATGTAGATAATTCGGGGGCAAAAAACAGCCCGTGTTTGGCAAGCTCCTTGTTGAGCTGATCTTTCACTACGCCAGATTGCACTCTGGCCCAACGCTGCTCGGCGTTAATCTCCAAAATGGCATTCATATTTTTGGAAAGATCGACGACTAAGCCATCCCCCAAAGACTGCCCATTCGTCCCCGTGCCGCCGCCGCGCGGGTAAAGCTTGATGCTGCAAAAACGCGCCTCGCTTGCTAACTTCACCACGCGGATCACGTCATCGCTGTGCTTTGGGAACACCGCCGCCTGCGGCAAAAGCTGATAAATTGAATTATCTGTCGCCAAAACGGTGCGATCCGCCTGCGTGCTGCTGATCTCCCCTGCAAAACCACGCAAGCGCAGTTCGCTAATAAAATCGAGGTAGAGGGATTGTGGTGCTGGTGTTTTAGAGAGGCGAGGGATCATAGATCTTGGCTGGTGAGAAGGCGTTGGGTGGCGAAGGTGCTTGCCTACATGCTTACAAGTATAGGTTTATCGTAGGGCGCTAATAAAGCCAAGCGTTTTTTGCTTGGCTGCATTACGCCGAATGTTGGTTGAACACATGTTGCAATGGCTCATCATGCAAAAAACGGTGCGCAAGAAAAGCGTTTGCACACCCTATAAAATCGAACTGCGTCGATGTTTGGGTTTATAGGGTGCAAAACGCCAGAGGCGTTACGCACCGTGCAATGCCGCATCGCAACATTAATGCGTGGGCACAAAAACGTGGCCCTCTAAGAGACTAAGAGCCCATATCTTTAACCACGAAGAACACGGAGAAGTCTTTTATTTATTTGGTTTTCTCCGTGAAACTCCGTGTTCTCTTTAACACCTTGTTTTAAGGTTTGGGTTTTAAATCTAAGCCGCCACTGCCGTCATCTTAAAAATCCCCTGCGCATTGGATGCATCAAAGCGTAAATCTAGCGCTTCGCTATTTGGGAGTTTGTCGCGGCTGATAAATTCGTAGAAAGAGCCAGGTACGGTGCGGGTGACGGGGTGGTTTTTTTCGTCGAGGAAAATCCGCTGCACCATGGCGGCTTTCAGTGCGGTTTGTCGCACCGCGCCCGAGCCGGAAATCTCAACGCTGTCTTTAATTGGGTAGCCCTTTGCACGCAGCTCATCAGCTAGCTCTATCACATGCGGCACACGATCCGTGGCGTGGTTAAAGCGATTGCCTTCGGTGCTGATCCACGCCATTTCGGCAGATTCTGCCAGCAGTGTTTGGTAATCCACCAGATGCGGCACTTCATGCTGCACATCAAAACAGCCGACCAAGGCAGGCAAGAGGGTTACGGCATCATCAAAGCTTAAGGAATGATGCTCGCTTAATTGCGCCAGCAGGCTTAAATGCTCAGGCTTTAGCGGATCGCGGGAGTTGTGTACCACGCGCTCGGCAGCAATCTGGAAATTCATTGAGAACTGCTCAACGTGCAATTCGGAAACAAAAAATTGCGAAATCACTTCGGGTAAATCCAGATGACAGTAAGCGCGGCCGGTCATTTTTAGTTTTTTAAGCGGATACACATTGGCCACGGCAAAACCCAGCGGCTCCAAAATGCGTTTAAACGCCAGCTCGCCATGTGGCAAAGCGCCGGTGCGGGGTGCATCCACGGTACGCAGCGCGCCATGATCAAACAGCACTTTCTCGCCCGCCGCCAGTCTTTCTGCCACATAACGAGCGCCTTCAGGCACCGCTGCCAAGTTTTGTGCAAACAACATCATATTCATCGCTTGGGCCAGCAAGCCACGGCTTACGCGGGCATCGTTGGCCCCCAGCAAGCGTGGGTCCACCTCTATCATGGCAAAAAGCTGCTGCGCTTTATCTGCACCCGCAACACGTATCAGTAATTGAGCAAGCTGGGATGTTTCAAAGACATTCTGTTCCATTTTGGCAAGACCTTTTATGAGTGTGTATGCAAGCGGTGCAGGGCTATGAAAATACGCGGGTTACACCCGCCTTATGGTTCTGTCAGGGTGTTTTATATGGATAAAATTTTTAAATCATGTATTTGTAGGGCGGGTGCAACCCGCCGTTTTTCGTGTTTCAGCAAAGCTCGGCGGGTTGCACCCGCCCTATGAAAAACTTTTCACTTAAGTTGATAAAAATGGGCACTAAGCCGCAAATTTTGTATTTAAGTGGTCCACTTTTTTCAAAGTTTTCCATTTCACAGTCTGTGACGATTTGCGATTGGCTTCAAGCGATGTATTCTTATTACATCATTCCTAAAACTCATGAAGTCTATGCGACGCATTCTTCCTTCACTTGCCGCTTTACAGTGTTTTGATGCGGCTGCGCGCCAGCTTAGTTTTACCCGTGCAGCGATAGAATTAAACATCACGCAAAGCGCGGTCAGCCGGCAGATTCGTTTGCTGGAGGAATTTTTGGGTAGGGCGCTTTTTCATCGGATTAAGCAACGATTGGTTATGACCGATGCGGGGGAAGCCTATGCGAGGGATATTCGGGATGTGCTCGATAGGGCAGAGGCGGCCACGCTGGCTTTGATGGCGTATAGCGGCACCAGTGGCGCGCTCAATTTAGCCATCTTGCCCACCTTTGGCTCGCGCTGGTTAGTGCCTAGGTTGGGGAGCTTTACTACTCGCTACCCAGAAATCCAGCTTAACTTACTGACGCGCTTAAAGCCGTTTGATTTTGCTAAAGAAGAAATCGACGTTGCGATTCACTTTGGCGATACCTCTTGGCCAGGCGTGGAATACCACCATTTGATGAACGAAGTCACCGTGCCCATCTGCGCCCCCAGCCTGCTGGCAGGCCGCTGCTTAAAAGGCCCCGCAGATTTGCTGGGCTTTACCTTATTGCAACACAGCACCCGCCCCGATGCATGGGCCAATTGGTTTGAAGCGGTGGGGGAGCCCAGCATCAACGCGGTAAAAGGCCCAAGATTTGAGCAGTTTTATATGGTGATTCAGGCTGCTTTGGCAGGGCTAGGTATGGCGGTATTGCCGCTATTTTTAGTACAAGACGAGCTAGCCAGCGGGCGCTTGGTGGTAGCAGTTGATAGTCCCGTGCCCAGCAAAAACGCCTACTACCTAGTCCACCCCAATAGCAAGCGCGATGCCTATCCGGTTAGAGTGTTTAAGGATTGGTTGCTAGAGCAGTGTGAGTTGGGGTGAAGGATTTCGTAGGGCGGGTGCAACCCGCGAGCCA
Organism: Pseudomonadota bacterium; assembly: GCA_026399755.1. Lineage (GTDB taxonomy): Bacteria > Pseudomonadota > Gammaproteobacteria > Burkholderiales > Chitinibacteraceae > Iodobacter. The sequence goes on along the minus strand of JAPLQI010000055.1, from coordinate 6,748 downwards.
TACTGAAAAAGACGCGGGTTTCACCCGCCCTACGAAAAACATTTCGCTTAAGTTGATAGGATTGGGGAATAAGTGCATCAAATTTATGTAACCCTTTATATCACCTCACTCGGCCTGCCAAGGTAATAGCCCTGCATGGCGCTGATTTTCATTGTGTTGAGTAGCGCTATTTGTGATTCGGTTTCGATGCCTTGGGCGATGGTGGTGATATTGAGTGATTCGGCCACTTGGATCAGCGAAATAATCATTTCCCGCGTGTCTTTATGCTCCACCATATCGATAATTAAACGGCGATCAATTTTGACGTATTGTGGTTTTAATTCGCGAATTAAAGTGGCGGCAGAGGCGGAAAAGCCAAATTGATCAATACCAAAACCAAAGCCCGCATCGCGTAATAGTCGGGCAAAGCGCAGGGCTAGCTCGGGCATGGCCAGTAATTGATGCTCTGGCACTTCAAAAGCAATGCGGGCTGCGTGTTTTTTAAGCTTGGTCAGCCTTGCCACAAATTCATCTTGCCCAGCCACACTGCCTAATGCGCCTAATAAGCCGACATTCAGCGCAATCGATTGGCCTTGTAATACCGCTGCGTTTTCTAATTTATCGATAGCTAAATCAAATAAAGATTGCTCGGCCGCTTGCAATAAACCATGTCGGGCGGCCATAGGCATAAACAGGCCAGCACTAATCCAAGGCCCATCTTGATTGCGTAAACGAGCGGTGAGCTCTTGATGTAGTGGGGCTTTATTGGCAATGGTTTGCACCACCTGCGCTTGAATACCCCAAGTTTTACCTTGAATAGCCGCTTGCAATACTTCGCGCCATTGTTGCGAGCCAAGTTGATTAGATGATTCATTGGCAGAAAGCCTTTGAAACGATGCGCCGCCATTAAATAGCGCCTGTTGCAAGGCTAAATCGGTGCTGGATAGCAGCTTGGATTTAAGTGTGCCATTTGCAAAATCAACAATGGCCAAGCCATATTGCACCGGAATATCGCTGCGCATGATTTTGAGGCTGGCCAAAATTTGATCGCCCATTTGATCGATTTGCTCGCTACTTAAATCAAAGCGCAGCGCAAAAAGAGTGGTGCCATTTAGGCGGGCAATTAAGGGGCTTTGCTTGCCCATTTTATCTAGCAGGATATTGGCGATGTTTTTAAGAATAGCATCGCCTTTTTGATAGCCTTCTCTATTATTTAATTGGCTTAAGTCTTCAAGCTGAATTGCAAATGCGGCACCGATGCTATCGTGTGGCAATTTTTTAAGTACGCCGTCTAGGCGCAAATCTAGGTTGCGGCGATTATCTAGGCCGGTGGTGGCGTCGGTAAAGGCTTGGTGGCGATACTCTTCGGCTCGCTGCTGCTCTAGCGTTAAAAACTGGCGCACTCGCTCTATCATCAAATTAAAAGCCTGCACCACACGGCGAAACTCACGGGTGCTAGGGATAACATTAATCGGATTAAACTCGCGCTCTTGTACCTCATTGGCCGATTTTTCAATGGCAGTAAGCGGCTGTAGCAGGATGCGCACCAAGAAATTCATCACCACCAAGCTAATCACATAGGCAATCAGCAATAAAGCCAGCGTATGTGTGAGTACATCCCAAAGCTGCTTGTAAGCCAAAGCAGGCTCGCTAATCACCACTACACGCCCTAGCTGACGCCAACCATCGCTGATTAACGCAGAGCCAGGTGCTGGCTCTAAATGCTGCCAAGCAAGAAACCAAGCTGGTACGCCATCAATACGCTTACTCTGCTCCATCTTAGCCATGGTTTTGCCACTTAAAGCCACAATCTCGATGCGCTGGTAATAGCCTCTATCTAATAATGACTTAATCGCTATCTCCGCCAAAATCACATCGTCTTTACCCAAGGCGCGCGAGATGGGGTAGACCAAGGACGATGCCGCATCTTGGGCAGTGGAGGCCAGCTGAGCCTCCACATACTGGCGTGTGCTGTGTACGCGCTCAACAAATAAGCCAACCATCAATAGCGTAAACAAGAGGGTTAAGCCGATTAAAAATTTAAGCCTGAGTGACATAGTGATTCTCTGTGGTTGGCTTTCGTAGGGCGGGTGAAACCCGCCTTTATGGCATGAAATACTACAAATCGGCGGGCTGCACCCTGCCAAACACCCGCACGACTCGATTTTATAGGGTGTGCAAACGCTTTTTTTGCGCACCGCTATGCTGCGGCATTGCGATGGTGCGTAACGCCTCTGGCGTTTTGCACCCTATAAAACTGCATTACGCCGCATGGTGCTTGGGCACACGGCGCAATGCGTCTGGATAAAGCCTCGGACTTATTGCGCCCTACAAATTATCCCTGTTTATCCACCTGCGCCGTGCTCCAGCCCATGGCTAGGATCACGGTAAACAGCAGGGCATTGGCGGGGATTTGTAAGTTGAAATCCACCAAGCTGTGCAAAAGTATTTCTAACATCGCCATCAAGGCCCCAAGCGCGATGCCGCGAGCGACTGGGTGCTTACGAATCTGAATGGTTTTGATGACACGCCATAGCGAGGATAGCGCCAAAAGCACAAAAAAGCTTGCACCAATCACGCCATAGTCCGTCAGAATCTCGACATAATCATTATGGGCATGATCGTAATAGCCTTTCGAGTTGGCGGGGCGGTATTGCGGGAAAATGGAGTAAAACGTGCCCGCGCCTGATCCCGTCCAAAAATAATCATTCACCGCCCGTGTAGCGTAGGAGAGCGGCAGGGTGCGCTCTTCGACTGATTCCTCGATATGAGGCTGCACAAAATTGAGCGAGCTCTCTTTTTGGGACTTGCTAATCACTGTGTCTTTGGCTGCCTTATTAAGCTGAGTGGCTTCAAGCCGATCGACAACTTTATCTAAGCCCACCCATTGGCCCAAAATCCAGATATCAATTAGCACCAAGCTGATTAATAAAACAAAGATGACTTTGCGCACCTTTGGGCTAAATACGGCATAGAGGGCAAGGCTGATAAGCATGGCAGTAAAAAAGCCCGCATTGCCCATGCGAGAGCGCGTCATCACCAGCGCAATCACTAAAATCACTAAACCTAAACGCAGCAACATTTTTTTGCTCAATATAAAATCAAGCAAATTAACCGCCCATTTTTTATGTTGGCTGCCGGTATTTTTTTCTAATTGCACAATAAATAAGCCAATACCGATGGATAAACACATCGCCAACATGGCCGCTGCATTGTTATGGTAAACAAAAGTGCCCAGCATACGGCCATGAAATACATTGCTAGTGAATAGCTCATATTGAGCGTTAAGCGAATATAAAAATCCACCCAATAAAGCTTGAAAAAGCGCCATAAAAAATAGCGCATAGGCCAAGGCCATCATTCGCCGCGAAGAGCGCACTAGCAATACAGTAAATAAAAAAGCACTGCCATAGATAAAACACAGTGCAGCTTGCAATTGGGTTTGTGCTGCATTCAGCGAGATGGTGGCCGTGGCTTCCGGCGCAATGTTTTGCCATATTTGCGCTGCATTTGGGGATAGCCATTGAATTACGACATAAGGCAGCGCTGTGGCTTGCAATAGTGTCCAGCACAATAGGGCGAGTAATAGGCTTAAAGGCAGCGCGAATGTTTTTAAGCGATCAATCACCGCTGGCCAATGCGCCCTATATCGCACGGCTGCCGTTAGCCAAAGCGATAGGCTAAAAACCAGCAATATCCCCAGCGCCCAAGTGCGATTACTGGCAAGCGGCAAAGGCGCCCAGCAAATCTGTGCAATTAATAGCCAAAATATGGGCTCATCACGGCGAGAATCTAAAGCATTTATCATTACAGCTCAATTTTAAATTTTTAGTATCTTAGGGCGGGTGCAACCCGCCGTTTTATCAAACTTCACACCAAAGCTGGCGGGTTGCACCCGCCCTACGAAAAGCAGCCCAAGATAATGGTTTTTGTGGCGCACATAACAAAATGCAGACAAAAAAGAAGATGCCCTAGGGCATCTTCGTAGCGTGCTAGTGCATGCTAAATTAGTTAGGTGAAACAGCGCCTGTACCGCCACCACTTAGTGTAGGGGCAGCTGCACTTGTAAGTACAGGAGCGGCGCCAGTACCAGTAGGAGTAGCAATGCCGCCATCTGTACCAGGGCCTGCAGCCGTTGCCGCAGTAAATGCCGCCGGATCCAAACCATTTGAAATTGCTGCAGCAACAATATCTGCTTGGGCAATACCAGCTGCCGCTAGGCCACCCGCAATTTCAGGGCCTGCACATAAAGCACCGGTCAAGGTAGGAAGGATGGCTGTAGGAGCAACACCGTTTTTGCTCATCCCTTCTGCTACATGCAAGCAAGAAAAACGCTGATTAAGCAAGGCAACTGCCATGTTTGGTGCGGTAATATCGCTGGCCAAACCTGCTTTAATAATTTCTGTTGCATTTTTCTTAGCAAGTTTCATTTCAGCCACGGATGGCTCGATTTTGTTAGCTGGCATGCCTTTTTCAAAAGCAGCGTAAGTCGCTACGCTCATGACGGCCGATAAAGCGAATACGGAAAGTTTAAGTTTCATTACGCTCACCTTCATAAAATTTAGGATTATGTATTTCGCGAGGGTATGCATTAGCCGCGCTATTGTCAATTATATTTATTCTATTTGTAGTGAATGTGTTGTTGCTTTAAAAGTGAAACATTTGTGTGGTATATTTCGTAAATAGAATAAAAGAAAAACAGCTATTGCTAATATACATAACATTAACAAATGGCAGATTAATCCTTTATTAAGCAAATACTAATTTATCCAGCTTTCTTATCTATCAAGGGCGAGGTGTGTATTCTGCTGCCTGCTGATTAAATAGAGGAATGCGCTTGGGGTGCTTTGATTTAATCTGTTTCACTATTTTTGTGCAAAGATGAATCCAGTGTTTGTAAGAATGAGATGTAAGTGACTATTGCTTGCTTTATTTTTGATGAATTTATCAATCAAAACAATAGTTAAGTGAGTTAATTAAAGTACAGCGTGGGTAGCAATAATGCGGGCGAATGCAACAAGAAATGGATCACCATTATTAAGTACGCTCATTTTACTGTTCGATATTTTAGCAGTATGGGCTAGTGCATTTGCTGCTGCCAAATGGCGTTTTGGCTCAGAAGATTTGGATGGTAATTACGCAACACTCGTCTTAGCTACTAGCTTAATCGTGGCGGGCTGCTCATCTGCGGTTTACAAATCGTTTCGAGGCGGCAGCTGGCTGGCGGTATTAGGCCGCGTAAAGCTAACTTGGCTGGTGGCTTGCGGCTTATTGGTTGCGTGGTTGTTCTTTTCAAAAAGTGCAGATGACTACTCGCGGCTATTTATTGGTACGTGGATGCTTTTCATGTTGCTGGCTTTAGTGCTAGAGCGATCTTTAGTCTTGCTAGGTATGCGTTGGCTAAGCAAAAAAGGCTACAACACCAAAGATGTATTATTAGTGGGCACCGGCCCAATGAGTGCAGATTTAAGCAAACGCGTGCAAAGATCGGCTTGGAGCGGCTATCAAATTAGCCAAGTCGTTGATGCACTTGCTTTAGAAAAAGTAGAAGAATTAGCTGCTAATAATGATTTTGATGAAGTGTGGATCAACCTAGCCGCAAACGATACGGTGTTGATTCCAAAAGTATTGCACGCACTACGCTATAGCGCCGCCGATATTCGCGTGGTGCCCGATATGCTGACCTACCGAATTATGAATCACGGCATTACCTTTATTATGGGGGTGCCAATGTTGGATATCTCTGCCTCGTCCCTTGGTGGCACCAATAAACTGGTCAAAAGAATTGAAGACTATTTACTGGCGAGTTTAATTTTAATCTTAATTAGCCCTGTCTTACTGGCGGTTGCCATTGCCGTAAAACTAACCTCGCCAGGGCCGGTGTTTTTTAGACAACGCCGCCATGGCTGGAATGGTGAAGAAATAAAAGTGTATAAATTTCGCAGCATGAAAGTACACAAAGAATCAAAAGAAACCATTACCCAAGCACAAAAAAATGATGCCCGATTTACCGCGATTGGCCCCTTTTTGCGCCGCACTAGCTTAGATGAATTGCCGCAGTTTATTAATGTATTACAAGGGCGCATGAGCATCGTCGGCCCACGGCCGCACGCCGTGCAACACAATCATCATTATAAAGAGCTAATACCGCGCTATATGCTGCGCCATAAAATGAAACCCGGCATTACCGGCTGGGCACAAATCAATGGCCTGCGTGGTGAAACCGACACCCTCGATAAAATGGAAGCACGGGTCGATTACGACCTACATTACTTAGAAAACTGGTCATTGTTTTTAGATCTGAAAATTGTGTTTTTGACTGTTTTCAAAGGCTTTATCAATAAAAACGCATATTGAAAATCGTAGGGCGGGTGCAACCCAACCCTATCAACTTAAGCGCAATGATATTTGTAGGGCGGGTGAAACCCGCCGAGCTTTACGATGAAATATGCAAACGGCGGGTTTCACCCGCCCTACGATAGATGTGTATTAAGTTAAGCAATGGCATTAACGTTATTCATGCAGTTTTATCAACTTAAGCGAAATGTTTTTCGTAGGGCGGGTGCAACCCGCGAGCGCTACTGAAAAGAACGCAGATTGCACCCCGTTCTATTAACTTAAGCGAAATGTTTTCGTAGGGCGGGTGAAACCCAATCCTATCAACTTAAGCTCAAACCCCTGATTTATAGGCTGTAAAATCATGCGGCTTAGGGTGTTTGGGGCGATCTTTTTTTGCATGAGGGTCGAAGTAAATCACTGCTTTGCATAG
>JAPLQI010000008.1 GCA_026399755.1 Pseudomonadota bacterium | reverse complement strand
TTTGTAATTAAGTGGCTTGTTTCTAAACACTAAAAGCCAGAATATTTTGTCCCTTTTCAAGATAAAGACGTGCGATGAAGCTTAAATTGTTTTGTATTCTGGCTCTTGTTTCTACCAGTTTGATGGCAGAACCTGCACCTAGTGGTCGTCCGGATTATAACGGTGGGCAAGGTAATGGTGTGGGTGGTCAAGGTCAGTATAACGGCGGTAGTAGTCGCCCAGATTACAATGAAGGGCAGCACGGCAGCAGTGGCCGCCCAGATTACAATGAAGGACAGCATGGAAGCAGTGGCCGTCCAGATTATAATGATGGGCATGGGCATCAAGCGGGCAGTCATCGAAAGATTTCTATCTTACAGGCGACCTATGGCGCGAGAGGCGGGCGATGTGATTTCACCCGTAAGTTGGCTCGTTCTGCTAATGATGAATCGTCTTATCGATTTAGATCAGGGAATCAGTGGTGTGGTGATCCTTCAGATGGTGATCAAAAAATGGCAACAATTGAATATTCCTGTGGTGGTTATAAAAGAAGAGCTTTTGTGCGAGAAGGGCAATCTGAAACCCTACGCTGTAACTGATTTTTAAAAAATACCTCAATTAATTTTGGGGTATTTTTTTGTTCAAAAATTAACGACTGATTTGGCTGAGAATCGTGTCGGCGATGAGTTCATCATCGCTTTGACTAAAGCCCAGCAATTCACGCGCTGCGTATTTATGCCTGATGCCGCGCTTGGCATTGACGATGCCGACTAAACCAAACTGGTGAACCCGCGCCAAGCGGTTGGCGCTGGGGCTGAAATGCACTGCGGCCTCGTTGGCGTTGCTTTGGGTTTTAAGATGGCGGGCGGTGCGCAGCTTGGTAAACATCTTGCGCTTAATGCGTCCGCCTTTTTTACGCATTTGGGGCAAGCGCGGTGCGTAGGGCGAGCCATCGGGGTTTTGATTGGCGGCGATGTGGGTTTGCTGGCGCTTGCGTAGCTCGATTGCTAGCTTTTTATTCATGGCGCGTAATGCTTTGGCGTCCAGATTACCAAGTAAGCCTGAAGCCCAGCCTTCCAGCTGCTTAAAATTATCACTCATTCAATTGGCCACGGCTGATCGCGCAGGAATAAAGCCCAATCTTGGCCCGCGTATTCATCCAGCGGCGGCTCGCCGTAGTGGGTAATGACGGGCTTGCCGTCTATCTCTCGCACCACCACGCGTTCGGTCAAATTGATCTTGATTGCAAGGTCGATGGTGTCGTGGTTCAGGATATCCGCTTCAAAGCTAATGCCGTTCTGGCGCTTATCTACATTACTAAAAAGCTCGGGCTGATTGCTGCTTACCCAAGCCAGCACCGGCACCATAATCGTGTCGGGGTGGTCGGCATAGTCTTGAATAATGAGATTTAGCTTGTATTGATACTCAAAAGAAAGCGATTTTCCCGCTGTGGCAATCAGATGGCCTTCATCAATAAAGATGGCGAGCTTATCGGGATTGTGGGCGAGGTGGCGCACCGTTTTAGAGAGATATTCGCGCAGGTCGGCGGGCTTAATCATGGGGTGGCCTTAGCGGTCTGCTGGCATTGCAGCACCATATCGACCTGCGCTGCGCAGCTGTGCCACGCGGCTTCCAGATCATCAATCGCTTGATTCAGCTCGCCATTTGTTTGGATTTGGCTCGCTGGCAGGCGGCAGGCTGTCACGCTGGGACAGCCAATCTCGATAAGCTGCACCGTTGGCGATTTCGGGGCGCTGGCGCAAGCGGATAACATCAGCAGGCAGGCGAGCATCAGCCCAATCCCTGACTTCTTTGCTTTCATTTTTAAGTTGCTCCATAGCGTGCTTGTTTTTAAGGAGTGCGGTGTTGACGCTTTCAATGCTGCTGCGTAAATCGGCTTGGGCCATATCGTTGTCGCTGCTGACTTTGTAAAGCTGCTCAAGCAAGGCCGCTTGTTGGGCCTTGTCTTGCTCGCTGGCGGTCAGCTCTATTTGCAGTAGCTCGGCTTTGTGTTTCTGGCCTTGGTGCAAATTGATAGCAATCAGTAGCGCTGCCAAAAAGCACAAGGCAACAAGGGCAAAGGCGGTGAGTCGGCTCATTTAATCCCCACGTAATAGGTTTTATCCCCTGCAAATTTAGTCAGCACTTGTCGCCGGTTGGCTCCTTTACGAAAGCCGATGTGTACCCATGCGCTTGGCAGCGTGGGGGACTCTAAAATCAATTGATCGAACTCGATATTAGAGGCGGCCAATGCCCTTGCAATCGTTCTGGCCGTGCCAAACTTCGGGCAGCGAATGTCTACAGCGCGGGCGGTGGCGTGATCGCTGCTGGCGCTGCCTCCTACTGCCTTATTTAATGTGGGGTTACGCCAGCCGCTAGTAATAATGAGGGGATTGTTGCCTAGCTGTTTTCTGACTTTTTCTAATTGCTCGCAGGTGTGGGTCGCGTTGTCTTGTAGCGCGTCGGGCAGGCTGTTGTCGATTTTGAGGCGGTCGGCGGTTGCGCTGGCGATAAATTCGCGCAGGCTGAAATTCTGGGAGAGGCGGCTCGATGTGTTCAATGTGTTGCTCCTTGCTTAACAATTTTTTGATAGGCCATGCCCATGCTGCAAATACGTCGCTGACATTGCCGCACTTAAAGCAGAAATAAAGGCCGCTAAACAGCAGTAAAAAGGTCAGCTGCGCACTGGCGGGCGTGATCCCCATCAGAAGGCGGATCGCGGTAAGGCCGTAATAGACGGTTAAGGCGTAGGCAAAAATGGCAATACTTTTGCTATGGGCTTTGCTATTTCGATTAAACAAAGCAATACAGAGCGCGGCTAAAGCGCAGGCCAGCACGCTGACAATCAGATAAAGGCTCATTTTTTACCCCCGATATTGAGTAAATCCTCGGGGTGTTCAGCTCGCAGGATTAGCCATTGCAGCAGCTTCATACTGATCGCCCCCGCAATCAGCGCACCGATGCCTTCACTCACAACAATCGAAGCCGGTAGGGGAATGGCGATCAGATCCGCCACCAGTTTGGCGGCGACACAACCGGCCACAAATGCGGTCAAAAAGAAAATGATCTTCTGTAAAACGCTGAGCTTTTGCGCGGTCATGATAAACACCACTGCCCCCGCAAAACTGCCCATCAGTACGTCGGCGTGTATCCCTGAAAATAGCCCCGCGATAGTGAGTAAAAACACGGTGAAAGAGGCGGCGGTGCCGGTGAGTGGTTCGGTCATGGTCTTAGTCCCAAAGTTGAATAATGGTTTTTTTAGATTCGGGCGGGCTGACGTTGGGCAGTTCGATCATGGTGCCCATTTTGAGCACCGGCCCCATATCGGCCAGCCGGTGATTGGCGGCGAGCACGGCCTCGGTAATACCGGCGGTTTTGCCGTAAACCCGAAAGCAGATCTCGTCCAGCGTGTCACCTTGGTTTGCAATCACTTGCATCAGCTCAGCTCAACACTGGCGCGGTTTGATCCGAGTAAGTCCCGAATCGCCCAGCGCGCGTCGCGGCGTAGGTCTTCGATGGGGTCAAGCAACTGATCCGCCTTGTTGTGGCCGTCGCCGGTGCTATCAAAATCTCGGTAACGTTCGGTCAGGTTGGCTTTGGCTAAGCAGTACACGGCGCGGATGTAATGGCCGACCAACACGCTCTGGCAATCCAGTGTTTCGCTTTCAACCTCGGCCAAGTTCTGGATGCCATCGGCCAGATGCTTGGCTTTAAATTTGCGTAGGTCTTGATTGGCGCTGGCCATCGCCGCAATCAGCGCCATTCTTAGTCTGGGCTCGGTGACCGTGCCGTCGATGCGTAAAGCGCAGCGTGCATCGGCCATATCGATGTCGGGCCAGAAGCCGCTGTTTTTAATCAGCGGTTCTAAGCTTTCGCCGCTTTGTTGTGCTGCAATAAATCCCATGTTTTGCCCTTGTGAAGAAGAGGTGGAGGGGGATTTGAAAGAACCTTAAAAGGCTTCGCCTCCCCCT
>JAPLQI010000132.1 GCA_026399755.1 Pseudomonadota bacterium | reverse complement strand
GGCGGCTTGCAGGCTTGAGGTTTAATGCAGGAAAAGTTCTCTCATATTCAGTAAAAAGATCAATTAAATGATTCAATTCTCTCTTTTGCGGGCCTCTGTGCCCGATGATTTTGCTCGTATTGAAAATATGATGCAGTTTTACACATACGACTTTAGTGAATGGCTGCCATTGCAGTTTAGCGATTCAGGTTTATATACCTTGCGCCCCAAGGAGGCGTATTTTGCTCATCCCGCAACAAAGGCATTTAGTATTATTGTGGACGGGGATATTGCTGGCTTTGCGTGTATTGATAATGAAGATTGCGATACAGATTGCGCATATAACCTAGGCTATTTCTTTATTGCTCGAAGCTATCGCGGGCAAGGGTTAGGAATGGCGGTCATTAAAGAAATTCTTCGCCAATTTACGGGGCGCTGGCAAATATTTTATATTAATCAAAACGATGGGGCGGCTCGATTTTGGACAAAAACAATTCCTAATTTAAGTGGAAGTGAGTTTACTCAGCGCCAACAAGAAATTGATGGTTGTGATTGCACTGTATATAAATTTGAATCTTTATAATTACTATATATTTTCACTTGTTTCTAATCCCGCTTAGACGCTCGATGATGATGGCTGATAAATTCTGCTATCTCTTGGTATACGGGCTTGCACGTAGTCGTGGATTTACAACAAATAACCGAAAGGCTAGATAGTCAAATCCTTACATGGGCATAATTCAGTTAATAAGTATTTAATAATAAACACTGGAGAAGACCATGAAGGGGCAAGCTGGAATGACATTACGTAGTCGATTGGTTGTGGTTGCAGGCATTACCTTGCTAGCGTTTATGATGATGGGCGGTTTAATGCTATTTCATTTTAAGGATGAGATGCTGAGCGGCCGAAAAGATAAGGTTCGCAATTTAGCCGAATCGGCGCAAACGGTGGTGGCGCATTTTGAGCAGCTGAGCCGCGATGGAAAAATGGATCAGCCCACGGCACAAGCCGCTGCGCTGCAAGCTTTACGAGCGATTCGTTACGATAAAAAAGAATATTTCTGGGTGAATGATGAAAGCCCGAAAATGCTAATGCACCCCATGAAGCCTGAGCTGGAAGGCAAGGATTTGTCGGCGTTGAAAGATCCTAATGGCAAGGCACTGTTTCTTGAAATGGTGAAGGTGGTTAAGAGTGAAGGCGCGGGTTTTGTCGGCTATCAGTGGAGTAAGCCGAGCAGCACCGAGCCAGTCGATAAAATTTCTTATGTGCAAGGCTTCGCCCCTTGGGGCTGGGTGATCGGCACGGGTATTTACATTGATGATGTAAATGAAAAATTCCGCAGGGTTTTATATGTGCTCTTGCCATTAGGCATATTGATGATGGCGCTGGTGACGTTCACGCTGATCCTGCTGGGGCGCTCTTTATTTAAGCTGCTGGGCTGTGAGCCGCAGGAAGCCGTTGCATTAGCCAGAAGTGTGGCGAGCGGTCATCTTGATCAAAACGTAGCCTGTAAGGCCGATGATAAAGACAGCCTGATGGCTAGCCTGCGAGATATGCAGCAAACCTTACGCGCGATGATAGGCGAGGTGATTAGCGGCGCTGGGCAAATGAGCACGGCGGCGAGCAGCTTGAGTGAACGCTCGGCCGAGGTGGCCCGTCGCTCCAATGAGCAGAGCGAGTCGGCATCGTCGATGGCGGCATCGGTAGAGGAAATGTCGGTGTCGATTGATCATGTCACCGCGAACACCAATGATGCCCGTGGCTTGGCCGAATCGGCCAGAGAGATGTCAGGCCGTGGTGCGGTAGTGATTCATCGCGCCACATCCGAGGTGCATAAAATTGCCGAGCTGGTTAAAGGATCGGCGGTAAGGATTGAGGAGTTGGGCCGTCAGTCCGACAAGATCACCTCGATTGTCGGCACGATTAAAGATATTGCCGATCAAACAAATTTGCTGGCGCTCAATGCCGCAATTGAAGCGGCAAGGGCAGGCGAGCAGGGTCGTGGCTTTGCCGTGGTGGCCGATGAAGTACGCAAATTGGCTGAGCGCACCAGTCAATCCACTGTGGAAATTGCAGCAATGGTTGGGCAGATTCAATCTGGTACGCGGGAAGCAATTGTGCAAATGGAAAGTGGCGTGCAGCAAGCAAATGCCAGCGTGCTACTGGCTAATGAAGCGGGCACTGCAATCGAAGATATTCGCATTGGGGCAGAGCAGGTACGCAGTGTGGTCGATAGCATCAGCAGCGCCATTCGTGAGCAGAGCATGGCCACTACAGAAATCGCCAAGGCAGTGGAGCAAATCGCCCAAAGCGCAGAAGTAGAAGCGCGAGAAATTCAGCTAAGCGCCCGCTCTGCACAAGATTTGCAAAATTTATCTGCCCATTTGCATCAGTCGGTACAGCGGTTTATTTTGTAGGGGAAATAGGGGGCTATGCGCATCAAGTTAGGCGATGTACATCCCCTTGCAGGTATTGCATTATTCGTAGGGCGGGTACAACCCGCGAGCCATGCTAAAAAACACGCAGGTTGCACCCGCCCTAGGAAAACATATTCTTAAGCTGATAGGATTGGAGTTTAAAGCCTGTTTTTCTCCGTGAAACTCCGTGTGTCCTTGGGCTTCCGTGTTTCAAGATTTGGCTTGTGCAATATCTTTCACACTCCCAAATCAACAATCAATTGCCTTGCACTTTCGCTTAAATCACCCGATGGATCAATTACAAGAGGCCTTGCGTCGGCGAGCCTGAGGTAATTGTTTTGGCTGCTGCGTTTGTAGGCGGGGTCGTAGTGTTTGCTGATCAGCTCGCCAAATAGCTCGGCTTTTTTGCCTTGATCAATCAGCTCATTCCAATCTGCCAAGACCGCTTTACCGTGCATTTCAACTAGGCGGCTTAATTTAGTTTTAAAGTTAAGCGGGTCATCAAATAGGTTGCTGTAGTCGTCGCATAAAAAGCGGATTCGGTCTTCAAAGCTGGCTTGCACCAAGATGCAATCGGCGGCGCGAATGGCGAGCATCAGGCTGGCGGGTAGATGCACCAAGCCGATGCGTTTGCTTTCGGCTTCAACAAACACCGGACGGCTAGGGTCAAATTGAGAGAGCTGGTGGATGAGCTGGCTATCAAAGCTTTTTTGTGAAGGCTGTGGGCTAGCAGGGCTGGCACCGAGTACCGAGCCACGATGCTTGGCAAGGCCTTCTAAATCCAGCGTTTGCGCCCCTTCATTCTCTAGTGCATTGAGTAAACGTGTTTTGCCGCAGCCCGTATGGCCGGCCAAAACAATAAAGCGTGATACGGCGGGGATGGCTTCTAATTTAACTAAAATCTCACCACGATAAGCCTTGTAGCCACCTTGTAATTGCCGCGCTTTCCAGCCAATGAGATTAAACCAAGTGGTCATCGATCCAGAGCGCTTACCGCCACGCCAGCAGTAAATTAGCGGCTTCCAGTTTTTGGGTTTGTCTTTAAAAGTGGTGGCAAGGTGAATGCCGAGGTTTTTTGCGACCAAACCCGCGCCTAATTTTGTGGCGGCAAAGGGGTCTTGCTTATAGAGCGTGCCGACGATGACGCGTTCTTCATTGCTGAGCACGGGCGCGTTGATTGCGCCTGGAATATGGTCATCGGCAAATTCAAGCGGGGTGCGTACATCGATCACCTCATCAAAGGTGGAGAGGTCTGCTAAGGTCGCCAATAAATTTTTCACTTCATTTCACTATAAGCACTTGATGGGCGTAATTGTCCCACGGCAGTGCGATGGTCGTGGAAAAATTCACTCATTTTGCAAGTATCCTGTGCTCGTCAAAGCGGAGTCAGGCTGCTAAGGTGGGCAATAAATATTTAATCAGGATGATGTCATGAGCACATAGTGAGCTTCTTTATCTCACGGTGGTGTGATGTTCGTGGAACAATCATCTAAATAGTAAGTCGCCTGCATTTGGCAGAGAGCGGCGGTGGGCTGTAAATTTCTTATCAGGATTATGTCATGAGCACAAAATTAACGTCTTTATCTCACGGTGGTGGTTGCGGCTGCAAAATCGCCCCCGCTGTTTTGTCAGAAATGCTATCTAAATTACCAACTGCAGCCTTGTTTCCCAAACTTTTGGTTGGCACTGAAACAGCAGATGACGCCGCTGTTTATTGGTTGAACGATGAGCAAGCACTGGTTGCCACCACCGATTTCTTTATGCCGATTGTGGACGATGCCTTTGATTTTGGCCGCATCGCCGCCACTAACGCGATTTCCGATATTTACGCCATGGGCGGCACGCCGATTATGGCTTTGGCCATTGTCGGCATGCCAGTCAATCTGCTGCCGATCGAAGATATCCAGCAAATCTTGGCGGGTGGCGCGGCTGTCTGTAGCGATGCGGGCATTCCAATTGCAGGTGGGCATTCGATCGACGCCCCCGAGCCTATTTACGGTTTAGTGGCAATGGGCCTTGTGCATCCCAAACAGCTTAAAAAAAATAGCGATGCCAAAGCAGGCGATGTGCTGATCTTAGGCAAGCCGCTTGGGATCGGTATCTTGGGCACGGCCATGAAAAAGGGCTTGCTGGATGATGCAGGCTATAAGCAGCTGATTGATACCACCACGCAGCTCAATAAAGTCGGTAGTGATTTGGCGAAACTGGCCGGCGTGCATGCGCTGACCGATGTAACAGGCTTTGGCCTGCTCGGCCATCTGCTAGAAGTTTGCCGTGGTGCCAAGCTGACGGCGAATGTGGCTGCCAATGATTTGCCGCTACTCTCTGCGGCTGTGGGCTTTGCCCAGCAAGGCATTGGCCCCGGCGCGATCGAGCGCAATTTAGCTAGCTTCGGGCAAGATGTGGACTTTGCTGAGCAAGTGCCAGAATGGCAGCAGCGCATCATGGCCGACGCGCAAACCTCCGGCGGCCTGCTCGTGGCTTGCTCTGCTGAAACCGTGGATGAAGTCATGGCGCTATTTAAGGCACAAGGCTTTGCACAGGCGGCGGTGATTGGGCAACTTGCCGAGGGTGAGGCGAGGGTGTTGGTGGCTTAGTAACTACTCAGATATCTGACAAAACCCACCCTTGAACTGCAGAGGGCGCAGAGGACACGTAGAAAACCAAGAGAAATAGTCAGTTTTTCGTGGGTATCTGCTTTTAGCCCCCTCTCCCTTTTCGCGATAGGGATTGGGGGTGAGGGCGCGAGGGTTAGTTGGCGCTTGTAAATAGCGTATTCCATCCATGTAATCAAGCCCCTTTAAATGGTTGTTTTACATGCCCTTTTCATGACCGCTTCACGCATAATAAGGGCAGTTAATCAATTGGGGGTGGATGGCTATGACTGCATTGCAGCGTATTGTCATTGTAGGGGGCGGGGCGGGAGGTTTGGAGTTGGCGGTAAAGCTGGGTGAAAAGCTAGGCCGCAAGGGCAAGGCGCATATCACCTTGATCGACGCGGCCCGTACCCATATCTGGAAGCCACTCTTGCATCAGGTGGCAGCAGGCACTTTAGATAGCCATGCCGACGAGCTGGAATATATCGCGTTGGCCCGCTGGCATCATTTTGATTTTCGCCTAGGCCGTATGACGGGGCTGGATAGAGACGCTAAGCAAGTGGTGCTGGCCCCAACGCTGGATGAGGAAGATGGTAGCGAGCTAGTGCCAGAGCAAACCATTGCTTACGATGCTTTGGTGATGGCGCTGGGCAGCCAGACCAATGATTTTGGCACGCCGGGTGTGGCAAACCACGCCATTATGCTCGATACCCCAGAGGCTGCAGAGCGCTTCAATAAACGCTTTATCAATAGCTGCTTACGCGCACAAGCAAGGCGTAAACAAGCAGGTGAAGGGCGTTTTACCGTCACTATTATTGGTGGTGGAGCCACAGGGGTCGAGCTATCGGCCGAGCTGCATATGGCCACGCGCATTATGAGTAGCTTTGGCTTTGCCAATATCCATCCTGAGCGTGATTTAAAAATTGTGATTGTCGATGCCGCGCCAAGGCTGCTCTCAGCCCTGCCAGAGCGCTTATCTGACGCAGTGGCGCTTGAGCTGCGCAAAATGGCGGTAGAAATTCATGCCAATGAGCGGGTAGTCGATGTATCGGCTTCGGGCGTTCAAATGGCATCAGGCAAGTTTATTCCTAGCGATTTAGTGGTGTGGGCGGCGGGGATTAAAGCGGCGGATTTCCTCAAAGATATCGCCGGCCTAGAGAGCAATCGTCTTAATCAGCTGGTGGTCAGCCGCACATTACAAACCTCGCGTGATCCTAGTATTTTTGCGCTGGGCGATTGCGCTGCTTGTCCGCTCGGTGATACAGGGGCCACCGTGCCGCCGCGTGCACAATCTGCACATCAGCAGGCGATGTTGCTGGCGAAAAGTATTCCGCTGTATTTGGCAGGCAAAACTCTGCCAGAGTTTAAATATCAGGATTACGGCTCGCTGGTGTCTTTGGGTGAATACAGTACGGTAGGCAGTTTAATGGGCGGTATCGCTCGAGGTAGCTTATTTATCGAGGGCCAGTTTGCCAAGATGATGTATTGGTCGCTATACAAAAAGCACCAGTTAGCAGTGAATGGTTGGTTTAAAACATGGCTGGCCACATGGGCAGAATGTATCGACCGCGTCAGCAAGCCAAGAATTAAATTGCATTAAGGGTAAGAACCTCAGTCTAAGAACCTTAGACTTGTAGACACAGAGATCGGTGAGGAAAAGAAGAACACAGAGAAAACTAATTTTGTCATTCCCGAGCGGGTGGGAATCCAGTATTTGCAGTGGATCCCCGATAAAAACAGTCGGGGATGACGATTTAATCAGAGCATTCCTAAAATAGTCTTGGTTTTCTCCGTGTGCTCTGTGTTCTTCCTAATCTCTGTGTCTACAGACCTTTTTTAGGGGGCAAGCATGGACGATCTATTTGCCAAGCCTAGCCCTACTGCCCAAAATACGCCTTTTGTTTATCGTTGCCCGCCATGAAATCAATCCGCCATCAAGCCTTGTTCGCGCTGCAAATGGCCAATCATCAAGATAAAGTCGCTCTTGTGCGTGCTATCGAAGATCAGCACGCACTTGCTTGTGATGAGCTGATTGCCAGCACAGAGCAAACGCCAGGCTTGAGCGAGCGCCCGCCCTTAGTGCCACCTATGGATGTGCCGCGCCGCAAAATTAGCACGCCAGAAGGCCACGCCGCCTTGGTGCATGCCTTGGCGCATATCGAATTTAATGCGATGAATTTGGCTCTCGATATTTTGTGGCGCTTTGCAGGCCAGCCCGAAGACTTTTACCGTGATTGGCTAAAAGTGGCCCGTGAAGAGAGCTACCATTTTGTGCTCTTGCAAGATCATCTGCTGACGCTGGGCTACGCTTATGGCGATTTCACTGCGCATAACGGCCTATGGGACATGGCAGAAAGAACTAAGGATGATTTGTTGGCAAGGCTGGCGCTGGTTCCCCGAACTCTGGAAGCGCGTGGCTTGGATGTCACGCCGCAAATTCGTGATCGGCTGAGGCACCGTGGTGACAAGGCAGGGGCCGCTATTCTGGATATTATCTTGAGGGATGAAGTCGGCCATGTGGCGATTGGTAATCGCTGGTACAAGGCACTGTGCGAAGAGCGAGGCTTAGACACGATCTCGGCCTACGAGCAGTTGGCCTTGCAATACCAAGCAGCCAAGCAGCGCGGGCCATTTAATTTAGAAGCGCGTAGGGCCGCTGGGTTTAGCGAGGAAGAGCTAGCCGCCTTACAAGCCGTGGATGAGTGTAATTAAACAGGGCGTTTAATCTAGAAGGATGTAAGGGCCGCTGGGTTTAGCGAGGAAGAGCTGGCGGCATTACAAGCCGTGGATGAGTGTAATTAAATAGGGCGTTTAATCTAGAAGGATGTAAGGGCCGCTGGGTTTAGTGAGGAAGAGCTGGCGGCATTACAGTTAGCGGATTAGTGCTTGGGTTTTTGGCTAATTGGTGGAGCGGCAGGTGTTGGGGGGGCTGCAGTTTTGGGGCGGCGTAGCTTGGAAAACAGCTTTTTAATATCGAAAGCCCCCGTAGCCACCACACCCAGCCCGCCAGCAATCATTAACACATACCACAAGATCAGCGTGCTGCCTGTAGGCTGCATCAGCGTGCTGGCATAGAGCATTATTTCGGCCGCTGCGGCAGCCGCCAATAAGAGCAATAAGCTAGATAAAAACAAAGCTAGTACGCGTAATTTTGCAAAGTGGGGCGCTAGCGTCAGCAGAATATAGCCGCCTATGCTAAAGCCAGGAAACAATAGCCAAAGCCCTATTCCTGGCGTGATTTCTATAATGCCAAGGGGGGCGATCAGTAAGAGGCAGCCCGCTAATAAGCCAAATACCATCAGCAAACTACCAAATAATAGTAATGCCATTGAACTATTCCCCATTCTAGATCGCTGCTATTTGTCTTTATAGACTAAGCGCCCATCGCTCATATTTTTCATCTAAAAAATAAGGGCGGTTAAAACTCTATTTCTCCGAGTTTTAATCGCCCTTATTGATCCCTAAATGTGTTACTTCACAATTACATTACTAAAGTCCTGCCGGCTAAATGGGTTGATTTTATAGCCACTGACATTGGGCTTAGCTAGCACCGCAGCAATAGGATGGGCTAATGGAATCCACAAGGCCTGATCATGAATGATTTTTTGCGCGGTTTCATAAAGCTTGGTTCGCGCAGTTTGATCTGCTGTTTTTTTGCCATTGGTGATGAGCTTATCCAGCTGCGGGTCGCAATAGCGGGCAAAGTTAAGCCCTGATTCTACGGATGAGCAGGCAAATTGCGGCGTTAAGAAATTATCTGGATCGCCATTGTCGCCACTCCAGCCCATAAATAAGAGATCGTGCTCGCCAGCCTTGGCGCGTTTAATCAGCTCGCCCCATTCAATCACTTTTAGCTCGGCTTTAACTCCGATTTTGGCTAAGTCGGCTTGTAGTAATTCCCCGCCAGCCCGTGGATTAGGGTTAAGCGTGCTACCCGCAGGACGTATCCAGACGGTGGTGGAAAAACCATTGGGAAAGCCTGCTTCAGCCAGCAATTGCTTGGCCTTAGCGGGGTCATATTTGTAATCTTCTAGGTTGATATAGCCCCAAGTATTTGGCGGGTAAGGGCCATCCGCGGCGGTGGCCGTGCCGTCAAAAACCTGTTTTAGATAGGCTTTTTTATCAAAGGCATGATTAAGCGCTTGGCGCACTTTTACATTGTCAAAAGGCTTGTGTTGGCTATTAAAAGCAATAAAGGCGGTAGAGAAAGCCGGTGTTTCAATGATTTGAATGCTTTTATCCTGCCTTGCCGCTAATACATCCTGTGGCTTGGGTGATAGCGCAATCTGGCATTCGCCTGCTTTTAATTTTTGTACTCTTACGCTGGCATCAGGGGTGATGGCATAAATCAGCTTATCGATTTTAGGTTTATTGCCAAAGTATTGGGCAGCAACATCAAAGCGTATCGTGCTGTCTTTTTGATAGCTTTTTAATACAAAAGGCCCTGTGCCGATTGGTTTACTATTTAAATCACTGGTTTTGCCTGCGGCCAGTAATTGATTGGCATATTCGGCCGAGTAAATCGAGGCAAAGCCCATGGTGAGCAGGGCAGAGAAAGTGGCTTCGGGTGCATTTAATTCAAAGCGTACCGTTTGCGCGTCTATTTTTTTAACGGCCTTGATATGCTTGGGTAATTGAAAAGTTTGCGCGTGGGGATAGCCATTGGGGGCACTCTTATGCCAAGGGTGGTTGCTATCCAGCATGCGATTAAACGTGAACACTACATCGTCGGCATTCAGTGCGCGTGTAGGTTTAAAGTAATCGGTGCTATGAAAAGCGACATTCTTTCTTAGGGTAAAGGTATAGCTCAGGCCATCTGGGCTGATTTCCCATTTTTCGGCAAGGCTAGGCACCAGCTTACCGGTAGCGGCGTCATAATTGATTAGGCGATTAAACAATACGTCAGCAGAAGCATTGGTGGTGGTCAGTGAATTGTATTGCACAACATCAAAGCCATCTGGGCTGGCTTCGGTGCATACCGTGAGCGGCTTGGCTTCTACGGTAACGGCCCAGAGTAAAACAAAAAGAGAGGAAATCAAGCGCATGGCAGATTCTCGATGTGTTGCGATGCTTAGATAATACCGTGCTATTCAGCAGCCTGTCAGGCTTAGGGCTGATCTACTGCGGAAAAGCCGGATTTGGCCACATTCCATGCATTTTTTCGTTGTATAGCCAGCTATACGCCTCAAAAATGCATGAAATCTGTCTCAAACCGGTCTTTCCCTCGCTACGATCGCCTAAGTCTGACAGGCTACTACGGTTTAAAAATAGTTGTTTTTGCATATCGTTAGTTTAAAAAAGCTTTTTTGACTCTAACCAATTATTTCGGATCACAATCAATAAACTTACTGCACGTGTTTTTTAGCACAACTCCTTAATGGCTAAACCAAAAGAGCTGTCTTCATTCTTTTTGATGAAATCCCGCCCGCCACGTAAATTCACAGAAAGTTCTGTGCTGCCCTGATCATCAAATAAAAAGGTACGAATTGGGGAAATTGTTTTCTTGCTGCAATTAATTTGTAAGTCTGCTTCGATACGAGTAATGCTGCCGTGTTCTGTTGGCTTGGGTTCTGATAAATCATTACGGATGCGGGTGGTGATAATGTCACCTTTACGAATTTGCGTATCGAGCACCGAAATCAGATTGCCATTGGGCATACTGCCTAATTCTAGCCATTGACTGGCGTAGCTTGGGGCAGCAAGGCAGATCATGAGCATGCTGCTTAAGGCAAAACTTTTCATAATTATGAGTCATCTCAGTGGGAACTGAGGAATCATAAAAGAATGCCTTGCCGCTGTTGTGAGGCAAAGTACCCGAGGGGAAAAAAACCACCGCTCAGATTTCGAGCGGTGTTGGCTTAGGCTTTCCGTCGCTGCTGGCGTAGGGTTCGTATGCTTTGCCAACAGGTTAGTAAAATCGCTAGCCAAATTGGGATATAAGTCCCCAATCCTGCGGCGCTAAAGGGCTCGCCGAGTACAAAGAGCGAGATCATAAACAGCAGCACCGGCTCCACATAGCCCAAGATCCCAAGCAGGCCGATAGTGAGTAATTTACTCGCCATTAAATAGCAGACAAAAGCGGTGGCGGTCATGATGCCAAGGCAGGGAAGCAGCACCCAGAGTAGGGGCGCGCTGTGTAATGCATCAGTTGCTGCCGGGTGTAGATAAACCATGGCCACGGCAACGGGCAGAATAAAGAGCGTTTCGAGCAAAAAGCCACTAAATGGATCGAGATGTAAGGCTCTGCGTATCATTAAATAGGGCGGATAGCCTAGCGCTGTTACCAGTGTCACCCAAGAAAAAGCCCGAGTCAGCCAAAGCTCATGCAATACCCCTAAGAGGGCAAGAAAAACGGCAATCCATTGCAATCGACTTGGGCGCTCTTTATATACAAAGTACCCAACCAGTACCATCACCAAGGGCAATAAAAAATAGCCCAGTGATACTTCCTGCAAGCGCCCTTCTAATGGAGCCCACATAAACATGACTTGTTGAATGGCTAATAGCAGCGCATTCACAGGCAGCGCTAGCCACAAAATACGCTCGTGTTTAAAGCGGGCAAGCGTGCTGCGCATTTTTGCGCCATGCTTGAGCAAAGCAAGTAATAACAGCATGGCTGGGACGGTCCAAATAATGCGCCACGCAAAAATATCTAAACCACGCAAGGGGCTAAGCTGGGTGCTATACCAGCCCAATACTGAGAAAACTAGCGATGCAATCAGTGAGAGTAATAAACCTTGGGCAGACAGCATACGTCATCTTTTTATGGTGATTAGAAATAGGCTTAGAAAAAATAAATCGAAGATTGAGAATCTTTTGATGGAAATGGAACACTTAAAACTCAAGGTTTATACACTGTGAGTTTCTTTATGATTAAAAATATTATTAGATAATACCACTGGTCGTACAAAATGCGCTGCCCCTGTTATCCCTCCTTTTAATGCGTAAGATTCCTAATATATAATGCGCGCCAGCCTTTTAACGGTATAAGCTGACCGATTAGTGCCTTAGGCTGCATGGTGTGTCGTGAAAAATGGCCGAGCTGCATAATGAGATTTGTGAATTAATGACGCCAGAAAAATAAAATAAATTATATTTTATAAAGTGAAATAGATTATAAAATTTGGATGTGGCTGTTGCGCAAATTAAATAAACACAGCCAAAAAATAATCTTAGGGTGTATAAAAATTTATTTACTTGATCTTTGCTCAGTAAGGCCTTAATCGCCATGTTTATTTGGCTTAACTTCGATATTAAATGAAGATGAGGATTCACGGCGCTAGCGGTTTGCGATAGCATGGGGCTGCTCTGATTTGAAGTGTTTTTACTTTTCTGAAAAATATCTAGCGATGAGCAAGCCTGATTTTAGGTTTTAGGATCTCAAGAACCTTGGGCTGAATTTTTTGACGCATATTTTTTACACGAAGTGGCCCTTGTTATTCACATAAATGAATCAATGTAGTCTGAGAGATCAAATTTTTTAATAAACGATAATTAAATCTATTGCTAATCGTGATGGCATTGAATCGTAAAAAAATAAATAAACATCAAATGTCATCGCTCCTTACTCGTTTACACAGGTTTACCCTTCCAAAGCACCTGCGTGCCGCTGAGGAATTCTTCACAACCCCATTTTGCTTTTGCCAGATTCATCTGGCAAATCGCTACAGCTTGTCATTGACTGAGATTGAACCATGGTAATTACAGATCTTGCACCACAGCCTTTGTGGCGTCATTTCGATACAATTTGTCGCTTTCCGCGGCCATCTCGCCATGAATCCGCCCTGCGCGATCATATTCAGGCTTGGGCTACAGATCGTGGCTTGTTTGCGCAGCTCGATCGGGGTGGGAATTTAATTATTCGTAAACCTGCATCGCCCGGCATGGAAGATAGGCAAGGCGTGGTTTTACAAGGGCATTTGGATATGGTGGCGCAGAAAAATGCCAATCATAGCCATGATTTTATGCGGGACCCTATCCGCACGCGCATTGAAGGTAGCTGGGTTTACGCCGAGGGCACAACGTTGGGCGCGGATAATGGCATTGGGGTAGCTGCAGCCTTAGCCATGCTAGAGAGCAATTTGCGCCATGGCCCGCTCGAAGTGCTGCTGACTGTCGATGAAGAAAGCGGCATGACAGGCGCACGCGCGCTTGAGCCTGATTTATTGCAGGGCCAGTTATTATTAAACTTGGATACCGAGGAATGGGGCGAGGTGTATGTGGGCTGCGCGGGTGGCGTAGATATTACCCTGTCGCGCAAATTAAGCACCGAGCCTTTGGCTGCTGGTTTTGATGTATTTGAAATCGCCCTGACTGGCCTTGTGGGCGGGCATTCTGGTGTGGATATTCATCTGGAGCGGGGGAATGCAATTCGATTACTAGCACGGGTGATCAATGCGGCCAGCCGTGAAATTGAAGCCAAGCTGATCTCATTTACGGGCGGTACTTTACGCAATGCCTTGGCTCGGGAAGCCTTCGCTAAAATCTCTGTGGCGGCATGTGATGCGCCGCGTTTGGCAGAAATTGTAGATAGCTATCAAGCGCTATTTCGTGATGAATTAGTGGATGTAGATCCGCATCTTGCCATTTCATTAAAGCCATCGAGCACAGATATTGTGCCGATTGCCGCCCATGCTCGTTTGGCCCTTGATTTGTTATTGGCGCTGCCGCACGGTGTGCGCCGCTGGAGCAAATCACTGCCGGGCGTTGTAGAAACGTCGAATAATTTGGGCGTTGTGAGCGTAGAAAATGGACGTTTTGAAGCGGTATTAATGGTCAGATCGCTTAAAAATATCCGTATGCGTGAGCTGGCCGATGCCATTACGGCAGTAGGGCGTTTAGGCGGCTGCGTGGTGGAAGAAGAAGGCGAATATCCTGGTTGGACGCCTGATCTTAATTCCACAGCCTTAGCCCTAGTTCAAAATGTGTATCAGCAGCGTTACGGTGCACAGCCAAAAGTACAAGTGATTCATGCAGGCCTTGAATGTGGCCTGCTTGGTGCGGCCTATCCTAAAATGGATATGGTGTCATTTGGCCCAACGATAAGAGGCGCGCATTCACCTGATGAGCGAGTAGAGATTGCCTCTGTGGCCTCGTTCTGGGAATTACTGGTCGATACACTGGCCGCAGTGCCTAAAGCCTAAAGCCTAAGGACGTGGCTTATCGTCATTCCCGCGTGTCGTTAGCGGGAATCCAGCTACGCTGCTGGATCCCCGATAAAAACATTCGGGGATGACGGTTTTGCCTTGCTTAGCTATATTTCTAAGCGCTTGAACATGTAAAAAGGCCTGCTTTTTTAAGCAGGCCTTTTTATATTTAACTCGCCATTTTCAGGCCTACAACACCGCTTACAATAATGCATAAAAAGAAAATCCGCGTCGCGCCTAGCGGGTCCCCGAACAGCATAATGCCGCCTATGGTTACACCCACAGCACCGAGGCCTGTCCAAATAGCATAGGCCGTGCCTGCTGGAATTCCTTTCATTGCATAAGACAGCAATGCCATATTTAAAAAAGATAAAGCAATTGATCCTGCAATCACCCATGGATTGGGGTGTAGCTGAACATATTTTAATGATAAAGCCCAGATAATCTCAGTAAAAACGGCTACGCCTAATACTAGCCAATAACTCAACATAGAAACTGCCTTACACACCACGGGCTAATCAATAAACACCATATCGGAAACCCGGAAGAAATACGATGTTGGCCAATTACTTAAAAAATTGAATAATCAATTTAAGTAAATAGCATGGAGTGAGGTGAAATTTTCAGTGATCTAGGCGATAAGGACAAGGGAAATTATTACTGAACAGGCATAAAAAAGCGGGCAACGCTGCCCGCTTTTTGATTAAAACACGTCTTACTTGCTGTTATTAATAAGGTAGTGTGCTGCCGCAGCAAACTCTGCATCCGAGCCGCTATAGCCGCCCTTAGGTGGCATTGCGTTCAAGCCCTTGCTTGCGATGGCAATGGCACTATCAACGCCATCTTTCAAGCGAGGAGCCCAAGCTGCCTTATCGCCAAACTTAGGTGCGCCCGCTAAGCCAGCCGCGTGGCAAGCCATACAAACTGAATCGTAAATTTCTTTACCCTTAGTCGCTGGGTCAATTGCACCGCCAGCCGCTGCGCCTTCAACCTTAGGCTCTTCAAACTTTCCACCGGCAGCATTGCCCATAAAGGCCACGGCACGTTTGACTTCATCATCCGTTAAATCAGCTGCGCCACCTTTAGCAGGCATGGCATTCAAACCTTTGATGGCATGTGTCCAAAGGGTTTCAAAGCCTTGAGAAAGACGCGTGCCCCAAGAGCCCGCATCGCCAAATTTAGGCGCACCAGCAAGGCCCGTGCCATGACAGGAAATACAGACGGCTTCATAAACCGCTTTACCACTTTTTGATCCTGGAGGGCCACCATCCACAATCTTGATGCTGCCAATGGGCTGTAAGCGTGCCGAAACCGCTTCAGTGGTCATCGTTGAGCGAGTGACATCAATGCCGCTGCCTGAGGTAAATAGCTTGATAAGCAGATAAACAAATAGCGGCACTCCAATCACTGCCGCCAGTATCAAGCCAGCAATGCCCTTTGACGCTTTCACGTTGCTACCGCTCATTGTCATCCCTTTTTATGTAAGTTCATGAGTTGGAAATAAAACCATATATGATTAAGGGGGATTATACCGACATTTTGTGGATAGCCACAAAGCCTACGCATAGACTGATGCGCATAAACACGTTATTATGCGGTCCTTCCTGTCGTGCGCTCATAGCTCAGTTGGATAGAGTGTCAGTTTCCGAAGCTGAAGGTCGTAGGTTCGATTCCTACTGGGCGCACCAATTAAAACAAAGACTTAGCATTTTCAGCTGCATGCATAAATCCTAAATGAGCGGTTTATGGTTACAGTTATGGTTACAGTCTCTTTTTTTGCCTCATAAGTATCCCCGCTCTACCCCGCCTGAATTTCCCCCTTAAACGATTAAAATTTTGTAGTACTTATACGCAAACAATCGTTTTCCTCAGCTCGCCAGCTAGCAAACAGAAATTTAATTGATCCAAACGCAGATATATTCACCGCAAACGATCAACAAGCTATTTTTACCTCCTCTAATAATAGTTGTGGAGATCTCGCCACGCAGCGACCAATTAGCGCTGATGTTTGCTGATAACGAATTAACCAGCAGACATTAGCAGCAAGACTATGCCTGTAAGAGCGTAATCAATTCAGGCATATCTTTTTATAGTGACTGCCTGCTTGAAAGTATGCAGACATCCCTGCTGGCAATACCCCATCCCAAGCGCAAGAAATGCTTTAGTAAGTAGCGCCGTAAACTCAGCAAGTAGCGTGCCTCGATCTAGCCTATTTACCCGTAACTACCGCCCCTGCCTCGCGCGCGTGCGCGTTAGTACCCAAAAACTCAAGTCCAATCGGCGGCTGACTTACCTTTGAAATGACTGCTAAGTGATGAAATGCATCATTTAATTGTGTTGGTTTTTACATGAGCTAATTCAAGAGAAATGGCTGATTAAGTGCAGAATTTATTCCACCTCAGTATGATTAAATCAAGCCATAAGCTATTGTTTTTATTTGAATTAACAAATAAAAATATAGAATAATTCTTTGTGGTGCTGCCGAAAAAAATGCATTTCCTCCTCTGATATGAATAGCCGCCATATACTCGTTTTCATATTTTTGGAATGCTATTACTGGAGGCTATGCGGTACTTTAGGCGGTACTTTTATGCGGTACTTTGGCGGTACTTTGGCGTAACTTTGCCGGTACTTTCAAGCGGTACTTTTAAGCGTAACTTTCCCCGTAACTTTCCCTCTGCCTGAGCTTCGCCACCGACTCCAGTGGTCTTTGAGTAAATACCGCTTCCAAACCTATTAATTCCCAGCAGAATCACCCCCAAAACCAAGTCCTTGCTTTAATATGTCGGCACTTTAGAAATGCAGCATATTTGCAGCTTTCGCCCCGCAAACGACTGACCCAATCCCCTACAAGCCCAAGAAAATGACCCCCTTACAAACGCTACTCTCAACTTATCGTCAAGCCTCTGAAACACAACGTGAAAAAGGGACTTATTTTGAGGAGTTGATTTGTTGCTACTTGCGAAATGAAGCCACTTACCGTGATCTTTACAGCAAGGTGTGGACGTATTCAGCTTGGGCTGATGAGCAAGCTTTAGATAAGCGGGATACCGGTATTGATTTGGTGGCCGAAACTCACGGTACGGGCGAGTTTCATGCCATTCAGTGCAAATTTTACGCGCCTGATTACCGTGTACAAAAGTCAGATATTGATAGCTTTTTTACCGCCTCTGGCAAAAAAACATTCAGCCACCGCGTGATTATCACCACCACCATTCATTGGGGGGTGAATGCAGAAGATGCCTTGCAAAATCAGCACCCGCCGGTGAGTAAAATTGATTTACAAGATTTAGAAAATAGTCAGATTGATTGGGCGCAGTACCAGCCCAAAGTCGCGCCCGTGCTCAAAGTTAAAAAGCAATTGCGTGAACACCAAGCAGGTGCTTTGGCCGGTGCAGAAAGAGGCTTGCAAGATGCAGACCGAGGCAAGCTGATTATGGCTTGTGGCACAGGTAAAACCTTTACCAGCTTAAAAATTGCTGAAAAGCTAGCGGGTACGGGCAAGCGGGTTTTATTTTTAGTGCCTAGCCTGTCTTTGCTCTCGCAAACGCTCACAGAGTGGACACAAGAAAGCGAAACGCCATTGCATAGTTTTGCCGTTTGCTCCGATGTGGACGTGGGTAAGAAGCGTAAAAAAGATGATGACGTGGTGCAAACTTTTACCCATGAGCTGCGTTACCCCGCTACAACCGAGCCTGCCCGCCTAGCGCTTGAAATGGCTAAGCGCCACGATGCCCATCATATGAGCGTGGTCTTCTCAACCTATCAATCTATTGAAGTGATCAGCAAAGCGCAAAAAGAACACGCGCTGGCCGATTTCGATTTAATTATTTGCGATGAAGCACACCGCACCACCGGCGCTACTTTTGGCGATGCTGACGAATCAAATTTTGTAAAAGTCCACGATAGCGACTTTATTAAGGCGGCCAAACGCCTGTATATGACCGCCACACCGCGTATTTATGGCGATAGCGCCAAAGCATCCGCAGAAAAAGACAGCGTTGCACTCTGCTCTATGGATGATGAAGCGCTGTATGGCAAAGAGTTGTATGTGATCAACTTTTCTGAAGCCGTGCGCCAAAAGCTTTTGGTCGATTACAAGGTGGTGGTTTTAGCTGTCGATGAGGCCCACATCAGCCGCAGCTTGCAAAAGCTGCTGGCTGGTGATGATAACCAGCTAAAAGTAGACGACGCCGCTAAAATTATTGGTTGCTGGAAAGGTTTATCCAAGCAAGAAACCCAAGTAGATCTTATGGATGACGGCAATCCAATGCGCCGTGCCTTGGCTTTTTGCCAAGTGATTGAAGCCAGCACCACGAACAGATCGCATAAGGTCAGCTCTAAAAATATCGCCAGCATGTTTTCCCGCGTGGTAGAGGCTTACAAAGAGCAAGAATTTGCTGAAGATAAAGTCTCGGTCACTTTGCAATGCGAAGCTGAGCACGTGGATGGCGGCATGAACGCAAGCCAAAAAGAAGAAAAACTGGCTTGGCTTAAAGCAGAAACGCCAGATAACACCTGCCGTATTCTCAGCAATGTCCGTTGCTTGTCTGAAGGCGTGGATGTACCCGCGCTGGATGCCGTGCTCTTTCTTACCCCGCGCAATTCTCAGGTTGATGTAGTGCAATCGGTTGGCCGCGTAATGCGGCTTGCAGAGGGCAAGACACGCGGCTATGTCATCTTGCCGGTGGTGATTCCTGCTGGTGTAGAGGCGCACGATGCCTTAGATGATAACAAGACTTACAAGGTGGTCTGGCAAGTGCTGCAAGCCTTGCGCTCGCATGATGATCGCTTTGATGCGATGGTCAATAAGCTGGAGTTAATTGGCCGTGATACCTCCAAAATGGAAGTCATCTCCATTACCGATAAAATCACCAAGAAAGATAAAAAATCGACCGGTACTAGCAATAAAGACGCGGGTAAAAGGGAATATAAGATTGGTGAGGCTGTACCCAAATATGCTGAAGATGCTCAGGCAGAATTGCAATTTGAAATTGGCGAAATTGAACGGGCCATTTACGCCAAAGTCGTGCAAAAATGCGGTAATCGCCATCATTGGGAAGACTGGGCGAATGATATTGCCAAGATTGCCCGCACCCACATTACCCGCATTAAAACCATTATTGAAAACACAGAAAATATCAAAGAGCGTGAGGCTTTTTACGCCTTTGCAAATGAATTACGCGATGATCTGAATGACAGCATCAGCGATGCCGAAGTAGTAGAAATGCTGGCCCAGCATTTAATTACCAAGCCGGTATTTGATGCGCTATTCAGTGATTACAGCTTTGCCTCTAACAACCCGATGTCTTGCGCCATGCAAGCTGTGCTGGATATCTTGCAAGAACATCGTTTAGATAAAGAAGCCGATACGCTAGAGCGCTTTTACCATAGCGTAAAACAGCGTGCC
Organism: Pseudomonadota bacterium; assembly: GCA_026399755.1. Taxonomy (GTDB): domain Bacteria; phylum Pseudomonadota; class Gammaproteobacteria; order Burkholderiales; family Chitinibacteraceae; genus Iodobacter. The sequence continues at coordinate 13,584 of JAPLQI010000132.1, read as the reverse complement.
GAAGGCATTGAAAACGCCAATGGCAAGCAAAAAATCATTGTTGAGCTTTACGAAAAATTCTTTAAAAACGCCTTTCCACGCATGACCGAACGCCTAGGTATTGTCTACACGCCAGTAGAGGTGGTGGATTTTATTATCCATAGCGTAGATCACATTTTAAAAACAGAATTCGGCCAAAGCTTGGGCAGCGATGGTGTGCATATTATTGATCCATTTACCGGCACCGGCACCTTTATTACCCGCCTGCTGCAAAGTGGCTTAATTTCTAAAGAGCAATTACAAGCCAAATACCAAGGCCAAATCCACGCCAATGAAATTGTACTGCTGGCCTATTATATTGCCGCCATTAATATCGAAGCGGTTTATCACAGCATCGTTGGTGGCGACTATGTGCCCTTTGAAGGGATTTGCCTGACCGATACGTTTCAGATGTACGAAAAGGAAGATTTGGTAGACCAGCTATTAGTGGATAACAGCGCAAGGCGTAAAAAGCAGAAAGCGCTGGATATTCGGGTAATTATTGGTAATCCGCCGTATTCGGCAGGTCAGGATAGTGCCAATGACAATAATCAAAATGTGGCTTATCCCGTACTGGATAGTGCAATTCGTGAAAGCTATGCTGCCCGCTCAACGGCGACAAATAAAAATGCACTTTATGACTCATACATTCGTGCGATTCGTTGGGCTTCTGATCGCCTTGGTGATAGCGGTGTAATTGGCTTTGTGACCAATGCTGGATTTTTGGAGACAAATTCAGCCGATGGTTTGCGGCGATGTTTAGCTGAAGAATTTAGCAGTATTTATGTTTTCCACCTGCGTGGTAATCAACGTACATCTGGCGAGCTATCGCGCCGTGAAGGCGGTAAGATTTTTGGTAGTGGCAGCCGCGCTCCAATAGCAATTACTTTGCTGGTTAAAAATCCTCTGGCTAAGCAGCATGGGAAGATTTATTGGCACGATATTGGTGATTATTTAAGTCAGAAAACAAAATTAGAAAAAATTGCTGAATTTCACAGTATTGCAGGAATAAGTGCAGTGAATGCATGGCAAGAAGTCACTCCTGATTCTCACGGGGACTGGATGAAACAGCGTGATGAATCTTTTAACGAATTTATTAATTTAGGGGATAAAAAAAATAAAGATGCTATTTCATTATTTGAAAGTTATTCAAGTGGAGTAAAAACAAACCGAGATGCTTGGTGTTACAATTTTTCTAATAAAAATGTAGCAAGTAATATGCTGAGGATGATTGATTTTTATAATACTGAAGTTAATCGCTATACCTTGGCATGCTCAGGCTTAAGCAAAGATCAATATCCTGATATTGATGACTTTGCTAATACAGATATGGTAAATATTAGCTGGAATCGAGGGTTGAAAAATGATTTAGGTCGGCTTGTTCGACATGCTTTTCAAGCTTCTTCATTGGCTACAGGGCTTTATCGACCATATACAAAATCGCATGTGTATTTCAGTAAGTCTATGAACGACATGATTTACCAGATGCCCAGACTATTTCCCGATGCAACAGTAAAGAATCCAACCATTATGTTTAAAGGTAACTGGCGGGGGGAAGGTCAATTTGTGCTAATGATCGACAGCGTTGTGTGCCTTCAGCCTGATGGTGGCTGTCAATGCTTCCCACTATCCCTTTATGAGACAAAAACAGTGGAAGTGGGGAATGTGAATAGCCAGCAAGGAGATATGCTGGCAGCCCTTGATGAGCAAGTGGTTGTAGAAAGTAGCCAAGGCTACACCAAGAAGGACGCTATCTCCGATGAAGGTTTGGCGCATTTCCTTGCGGCTTATCCTGATGAAAAAATCATTAAAGAAGATATTTTCTATTATGTTTACGGTCTGCTGCATTCACCCGATTACCGTGAGCGTTATGCCGATAATTTAAGCAAAGAATTACCGCGTATTCCTTGTGTTAAAACAGCTGCTGATTTTTGGGCTTTTAGTCAGGCAGGGCGGCAATTGGCGGCCTTGCATCTGGATTATGAAACCGTACCAATGTACCCCGCCCAAGGTCTGGATTTAAGCCTCAGCGCGGCGGATTACCGTGTGGAGAAAATGAAGTACGGTAAAAAAGGCAAAGATAAAGATTTAAGCACGCTGCATTACAACCATAAAATCACCCTGACGGGTATTCCATTGGAAGCGTATGAATACGTGGTGAACGGCAAACCGGCTTTGGATTGGGTAGTAGAGCGCCAATGCGTTAGCACGCACAAAGACAGCGGCATTGTGAACGACGCAAACGATTGGGCCTGCGATACCATGAATAACCCTCGCTACCCGCTAGAGCTATTCTTGCGCGTGGTAACGGTATCGCTAAAAACAATGAAAATCGTCAAAGCTTTGCCCGCATTAAATCTGGCTTAATCACCCAGCATAAAAAAAGCCTCATCCTTGATTGGGTGAGGCTTATTTATCAAAAAATAAAGCGTAGTGATTGTGTTTTTGGATCATTATTTGGCCGTCTTTCCCCGTCTTGTTACGATCAAAAAACACTGAGTATTGGCTTAACCACGCGCGGTTAGTACTTACCTCACGACTGCTTTGCACCGTACTGTTGTATTTTATTTTTCTAGGTAGAAAAAAACACCACCAACGCCACCAAACCACCAACTTCACCGCCCAGCCCGCATTCCCGTTGACTTTATGCGCGGTAGTTAGTTGGTGGCTACTCCTTTTGTGTTGTCGCACCACCAACTAATAACCCAGCACCACCAAACAAGAATATTTTCACAAACACCAATTAGGCAAAAACCACCAACTTAAGCACCAACTCAAAAACCTAGTATTTATAAGGCTTATATAAGATAAAAATAGTGAATTGGTGGTGTTGGTGGTGTTGGTTGCGTTTTTCTTGCATCTAGTGCGTTTATTTATCGGGCTGCTATTTGCACGTCTTTGCACGGCCTCAGCGTCATTTTATACACCATGCCCAAGCCTTTCCCCGCGTTTCTAGTCCACTGGTCACGTCCTTCTGGCCTATGCAACATCCCTGCCGTGTGCAATATCTCGCAAGCTTTTTTCATTACATAACCCTGTATGGCTTCCTTAAAGCCTGCATTGTTTAAGGAAAACTCAGTGCGGCTATCGCCCATGGTTCGACGATAGCCAGCTAGGTTATGAATGCCTGACTCGTTACCACTTAGGGGGAGGGGGGCGAAGCGGCTAAATTGATTGGATTCTAGGAAGTTTTCAACCTGTTCAATCAATCGCTCATCATCACGGCTCGACAGGCCAAAGTCATCCAGCCATTTTTGCCAGATGGCACGTACGGCCTGATAGGACTCTTCTGCACTCCAGCCTGTTAGCTCTGCCTCGCTCGCCATGACTAAGGCTGCAGCTAGAATGCCCCATTTACGCGTGGCCCTCTTAACCGGCGCGGCAACGTGGTCTGGTAGCTCTGCCAGCATTCGGTCTTGGCAAGCCTTGACATGGCCGTCAACACTGCCCTTATTGGCTATTAGCCATGCAACAAATTCACGGCCTACGGTACCGTAATGGCTACGTGCTGCATTAGTCAGTGCAATAGAAAATTCAGCCCCGTCTTTTGCTTGGTGAATACAATCAAATGCGCGATATTTTCCACTACCTACAGGGACATCTAACATTCTGATTTCTTGGCCCCCACGTGAGGTTTGCCCTCCTTCACTTAAGTACTGGCTCATAGGCACTTCGCCGGTGGATATGAGCGTCAATAGCCATCTGCGGCTAGTTCGGTTGCCGCCATCTTTGCGGCCTTGGGTGCGTGAAACGCCGTTGAGCATGGTGTAAATGATGCCCCCCATATGTTGAGCTTTTCCAGCGCCAATCTCATCAAGGTACAGCATTATGCTATTAGAGAATTCCGCCGAATTAGTGAGGCCGATGCTTGTTCCATCCCAGCTCTGCATGATGTGTTCAGGGCTGCCCCATATGCTTGCACCTACATCAGCACATGAACTTTTCCCTGTCGATGTTTCTCCGTGAAAGTGCAGACCGATCCCATCACGCGCCCCGATCAAGGCTAGTACCGGCCCCGCTAGAGAACATGCGACTGAAGTCATGGCGAGATTATTCCCCCTTGCCAATGAACCCACATTATTTCGCCAACCCTCAATCGTTCTGACTTGGGCAAATTTAGACTTGTGTTCCACCGATGCTGGATAATAAATCTTGCAGTCTGGTGTGCCGATCACCTCGCCGGTCGGCAGCAAAAATGCCCCGCATTTCCAGCCTGATTGGTTGGCGATGTGGTAGCGAGTCTGGCTGCCTTGGCTTTGCAAGTAATCGGCCAGTTTTTCACGCGCGGCTCTACCCGATGCCACCTCTAAGCCTTTGCTGTTCAATAACTTCCAGCCATCACGCTCGCCAATATCCGCCGCTGCGAGGGCAAGCATCTGCTCTTGTTTGGTGAGCGGGTCAGACCAGTACAAAACGCGGGAATGATCGCCGTAATCATCAACGCCCTGCCCAAGGATGGCTAGTGATTTGCATAGACGTAGTGGGGGCAAATCCTGTCTATCTCCAGTGGAATGATCAATTTTTGTACCAACGTAAACCAAATGACTATTGAGTGTGCAGTAATACTCCGTTGTTTCACTAGAGATAAGTTCTGGGTCTGCTTTAGGTGCTTGGTAGCCCGCGTTATCAGGATTGGCCGCATTAAACAGCGGAACTTCGTCATTCATATTATTCAGCATTAGGTATTGCTCTATTTAAGTCGTTATTGAGTACGTCTAGCCAATCCATGCCTGCTACTTGCGGCAACAAAACTTTGACCGCCTTACCCATTGCAAGCAGCTTGGCTGCTAAAAGGTAAGCACTTTCTTTACCTACATTGCGACCCTTGTCATCTGGCAAGTCGTTATCGCCATAGATCAGCACCTCTCGCACGTTATCGGGCAGCACCACGTTTTTAAGCCCACCAGCAGAGATACACGCCCATACAGCTAAGCCCGTCATTCGATGCACGGCGATGGCGGTTTCTATCCCTTCGCTTAGCGCTAAGCGGCCATCCTCGCCAATAGGGAATAAGCGGCAAGCAGCACCACGAATTGAACCGGTATGGGCGGACTGCAATTTCTTGCACGGGGGGACTTCGCCATTAATAGCGGCGATATCGGCCTTGTAACCGTCTTGGCTTAGGTAAATGCGATGAATGCCTGCCAGTGATCCATCAGGCTTTTGGATATGAGCGATTAAGGCAGGCCACACGCCTAGCTTGATGGGCTTAGCGTCATCATTGCTATGCCAGTAATCCAAAGTCTTAGCAAAGCGCAGTACGTTATGAGTAGGCCAGTAATCAGCCGCCAATCCTCGGTTGATCAGATATTTACCAGCGGCATTATTGCTGCGTACTTGCTGGCAGTTATTCAATATCGCTTGCAGCTTGGTGGTGCTGTCGATTACTGGGCTGGCTGGTAGTGCTGGCATGACGGGCATATCTAATTGCGGCCCATTCCTGCTGATCCCAAGCGCTTTTGCCACGGCCTTCACTGCGTCGAGAAAGCTGAGATTAAACACATGCATCACTAGCGCGAATCCATCGCCGCCTAGCTTATCCATGCCGCGACAAGCAAAACGGCCATACTCCGCACTTTTGCCGCTTGCTGTGAACTGAAAGCGATCCCTGCCACCGCAAGCGGGGCAGGGGTGATTACGGCCATCAAGTAATTTGGGATTGATCCCCATGCGGGTAAGAATAAGAGGCCAATAACCATTAGCGGCTTGCTTTACTTGTTGGCTAAAAGATTGGCTCATGCTTTCACTCCCTGCTCAACAAACGACAGAGCACCATGCCGTTTTTTTACTTGTAAGCGGCCATCCTCAATGGCTAATGCGACGGCGATTTGTTGCATGGCAATGACGATAACGCACTTAATAAACCAAGTGAGAGCCTTAAAAAGAGGAGTTTTAGCCTTTTTGGGCGTAGCAGTAGCCACACCCGTGATAAACGGGTTTTTCATTTCAAGGTGCTCTTAAAGGTTTACTGAGTCGATTACGGCAGTGAGGTAGGCATTTGCGGCCTTGCTGCTATAGCTGGCTGTGCCTAGTCGAGCATCGTTATCTAGGTGAAATAGAGCCATATCAAGCGCGGCTATTACAGTGACTTTGACCGCCACCATATTAGCCAGCTCAATGGTGATTAATTTGGACAGCTCAATTACTGGGCGCTGTGGTGCTGATCTAGGCTGGCTCATTTAGGCGCACCCACAAGATGCACCAAGGCCAGCATCATTACGGCCAGCAAAACGACAATCAAAGGCGCATGGTTATAGGCGGCTAGCAAGATGGCTGCAAAAGAGAGGTGTGAGAGTAGGGCGCGAGCGAGCTTAGGCATGGTGATTGCCTCCAATGTGGGGTTAAGTAACCCGCCCCTCACTGCTAAATGAGGGTGACGGGTACATGGCAGGGTTAGCAGACCGGCACATTGGAACCGGCAAGCCCGTAGGCTTCCCCACCATGCCCCCGCCATTGAAGGCGTAACTATGGTGTTAACGGACGTAAAAAAACCGCTTTGACGGCGGTTATCCGCCAATGTGTTCAGCCTGCTAAAGCTGCCCGCGCTATTGAGCGCAGAACCATTATTATCATGCCACCTAAGACACGGGTCAAGCGCTAGAACTTGGCTCATGCTGTGACCTCCACCTTGATTTCGATCCTTAGCACCGGCTCAGGAAAGGTCACTCGCAGTTGTTTAGCGGCATCCTTCAGCTTCACCCCACGAATAAATGCCTTCCTCAGTATTTTTCCCGCATCCTTTAAGCGTTCTAGCGCGGCCGTTGGAAGCGAATGACGGGTCAGTCCTTCTGGTAGCCTGTCAGCACCACAAATAGCTTGATTTAAGGCGGTTTGAATCATGGCGTACATGCCTGAATGTGGTATTGCATCGGCAGGCTTTCCGTAAATGGTGGCGTATTCGTCTTTAAACACTGCCAGCGTGTCGGCAATCTGAAAGGACATCTGTATAGAGAGTGTTTGCCGCTCTGCCTTGCCCGTCATCCAATAGTCATACATCGCCTTGGTGCATTCATCTTGAAAGCCACGAAATTTCGGACGTATCTCTGGCTTCACTTTGTTGGCATTGATGGAATTAAGGAAAGCGGGGACTTGTTCAAGTGGCAGGGTGAGCATTTGATATGCTTTACCATCAGCGGCAGTTGCGGTCATATGACCACAACTCCACCTCGAATCATTGGCTAGCTTTCTTTGTTGTGATTTTGAGTCAATGCCAAATGCCTCGCAGATATGCCGTACAGAGACAAACATATCATCACCGTGTGAAATGGCTTTAATGATGCCTAGCTCAAATGGGATCTGGTGATTTTGAATGATGGGGGTAAGTGGCTTAGCCATTAAATCGCCCCCTGTGCAGCAAGCCATTGCCGCACGTCATCCGCACGCCAAGCAGTTACACGCTCGGATAGCTTTACTGGGGCCGGAAAATGACCAGCCTTACATTTTCGCCACAAAGTCGTAGCAGAAAAAGGAACACAAGCGAGTACCGCAGGCTGCCGAACAAAGCCACTTACCGGTAGTGAACCATAGGACTGGGGTGATACTTGGGAATTGATATGCTGTGGCATGTAAAGCGTCGTTATGTAGAAAAAACGCTATGCTGAGGCTACAAACAAAACAAAAAAACCCCTCTACTAGTAGCACCCCCTTTTTATTTCTTCCACCACAATGGCGGTAAATTCGCGGCTCTTTCCCATTCTGTAAACCACTTAGCCATGTCTTTTGCACTAGTCTTTATGTCGGGGAATTTATCCAAGACATACGTTGCTAAAGCAGCCTTACTCTTAAATAATTTGGGATTTTTTGTCCAAGTAACCCAAGTTAGCTTGGCGTGATTTTTTGCACCTGCAATAGTGGATTTTCTTGCTGTTTCATTTCCACCTTTCGCGTATGTATCTTTTTTAATTCGCTGATAAATGGCTGTTAATTCTGTGAAATCCTCTGCAAGAATAACTTCTCTAAATGAAAAAAGTGTGTGGGGGTTAATCTGAAGAGACTGAATTAGTGGGACGGATTTTTTTCTAGTCACTGCTGATCTACAGGCATAAAACAAAGATAAAGCAAACATTTCGTTAAAATGAAAAGTATCTAAGCAATCAAAATCAGCAGCACCACCTTTGCGGTCATTTTCTGAAATTTCTAGTTCATCTAAGACTTCTTTTGGGGCACACAGCAGAAGAAGATCTACGATATCTCTGCCAGTTGGTTTTCTTACTGAAAGCAATGTCATTCACGCGTCCTATTGGCGTAATACTTTGTGATTGCCACGCCAGCGGGCAAAGAACACTGTTTTCTTCACTCCCTCTAGTCGTGGCAAGCTCTTTTTTAGATCGTATCGTTAATCACCGATAACAATCCTTGATCCAGTGTCAGCAATTGCAGGCCGTGCGCTTGCGCGGTTGCCGCAATGATCGCATCAGGTAGCTTTATCTTGCGGCGGCGGCGTAGTGCGATTGTTGCGGCTTCTATTTCGTCACTGATAGGCAGTACACGTAAGCCGCTAAATAGACGGCTCGCTAAAGCTGCCCCTTCCTCAGTCATACCCTGCCAGCTCAATACTTCCATGCGGGTAATAATGGACACGGCGCAGCTAGCTAGCGGCTTTTGCTCTACCTTAAATGCGGCCACCGTTGTATCTGTACCGGCCAGTAAGCCGATCACAATATTGGTATCAAGTAACATTAGCGTACCCACTCGCTACGCATTTCTTGTTGAATCTCTAAAGGGTCACGGCCAGCAAATACATCACTGTTTTTCATGCTGCCAATCAGATTTTCTAGTGGTTCATTTCCACGTGTTTTTGCCAGTTTGTGTGCGACAAATTCAGCGAAGTCGATGACCTCTGCAATGGCTTGCTCTGGCAAATGGGCAATAATTTCATTAAGTTGTTGGGTTTGGTTCATGGTTCACCTCTTCAGTTCAAATTAGGCTGTTTTTAGTTTAATTACATTCTCAGTATGAGCGAGTGGCACATTGCCTGCCTCGCATGTGGCTAACGCTTCACCCCATTGATTAAGTGCATTGCAGCGATCAGCCCATCTTGAAAACCTGTCGTATTTATCCGTTTCACCGCGAGCTTCTTTCTGTGAGTGGGCCAAAATCTTTTGCACGATATCCCAATTGCTGCCGGTCAATTCCATTAGGCGGGTAGCGGCTGTTCTGCGTAAATCGTAGAGCGCCCATTTTCCCCCCGTTAGATTGTAAAAATTGTACTGGTCAACGGCTCGACGTAATTTCATGCGCTTGACTAGATCATCGCCGCTGTAGTGTTGGCGAGTGGCAATGTCCGTGCTTACATTATCTCTGCGAACGTGTGCGGCTTCTTTGATTGGCGCAGGAAACACAAAATCGTTCACTCGCAGTGCTAGCATCAAGTTAATTTGCTTAAAAGCATAATCACTCAAGTGAACATGGTGCATCTTGCGCTTTTTCATTGAGCCGGTTGGATAGATAACCACTCGATGATCTAGCGATACCCAGTCCCAACGCAATCGAACGGCTTGCGATGCTCTAACCCCTGTTGCCAGCATATAGCGAATGATGCACTTGCCGGTCAAAGCCTGTGAAGATTTAGCTAGGCTCTGGCTCAGTAAGTCGCTTAGCTCGCTAAATTGCAGGGCGCGGCCTGCTTTATCGTCTTCACCATCTTGCCCGATGATTTCAACGCCGTGTTTTACAATGTAATCATCCGCCCTAAAATTCTCCCCTTTTTGCCCCTCAGTAACCATCTCTTGCTTCTTGGGTAGCTTGAAGGCCAACAATCTATGGTCATCCGCAACAATACCGCGTTCTACTCCCCAGCCTACTAGCTGAATAAGCAAGGCTAAAACGCTGCGGGCCGTTGCTTTTTTTCCTTGCGAGGTCAGCCGGTCGTGGATCTCCATTAGAGGCACTTTATTTGCCTCAGCAATGGGCGTGCTGCCAATGATGGGCGCAAGGTGGCATTGCCAGTGTGAACGTCTTACCGCTCGCCAGTGCGTATCTAGTGTTGCCCCGTGCGTTTTATCCCATTGCTCATACAGATCGTTCATTGAGAGCTGTGCCGCTTCTGCTCGTGCAATGCGGATTAGCTCCGCCTCAGCGTCAAGTATGGCCTTCTTGCGCGCGGCCTCCGCATCTGCTCGAACTTTGCGCGGGTCTAGGTTGGCGTTCTTTTGTGCTCTACACCACGCGGCCCAGCGCCTTGCTTCGGCAAGTTCATTCTTGGCGGTGGTTTCTTTCTCGTCCCGCTCGCTTTTGTCGCCGTTCATTGGGAACACACCGCGCTGGCCTTCCCATGTAAATCGGTACTGCCAATAACGACCTGATTGTGTGATCCGCAATTCCAAGCCGTCGCCATCGCGTAAGAATATTTCTTTCTCGCCCTTGGCTATATTTTCCGGTGCGTTCTTTACGTCTGAGTCATAACTGAGCTTATTCTTTGCCATAACCGTACCCCGTCAATTCTATGGTTACTTTTATGGTTACAGTTTCACGAGCTTTTATATAGACCCATGACATGTTTATTTTTATAAGTCATTGTATTTGTTGGGTTTTGAAGTGTAATGAAATGGCATGAAACACAAGATAGCCAGATTCCGAAGCTGAAGGTCGTAGGTTCGATTCCTACTGGGCGCACCAATCAAATATCAATTAAATCAAAGACGACAGCCGCTAGGCTGAATGTAAAGCATAAGAAATTGTGGTTTATGCTTACATGGTCCCTGTGTTTTCTTTGCTCTCATGTTGTTTCTGCTTTGCTTTACTCTAAGCAAATATCTTCCCTTTCGATTTTTTTTGATCTGCCGCTATTTCTTTGTTTCTTACAAATCTACATAGCTGGAAAGAAATGGTTTGGATGGTCTGCGTTGTTATTTGGGAGCAGGCTGCACTTACCTATAGATATGTAAGTCTAGCCCGACTGATGCCCAGCCTCGGCTAAAGTAGCCGCCATGGCCAAGCGGATTTCATCGACAACCGTTCCCCCAAGCAGAACACCTGGGTCTACGGGAAGATTGAGGGCTTGATCTGCCAGCCAGTGTGAGACAAAAACAGCACATGCAGCGCCGCACAAGGGGCCATTCCCCTGATTTATGGGGGTGTTGATATCAAAAGGCATTTCTAACTCCTTGTGTCAGATAATTGAATAACTTGACAAAGTAATTAGCAGTATAGGTGACAGTATTTGTTTGGCGCTTGAACATAAATCTACAAATTGATTAAGAGTGGGGTGGTCTTGCTGAATGATTTTGATATAAACATTCGCCCACATTGATGTGCTGCTGCGGCTTTTATAGCGCTAATTAACATATAAGATATCGATCAATATTCTTTATGGTAATTTAAAATGGTAGCTAATCTTTGTTTGCTGGCCGCTGAGCAAAACAAAGCGCTGGCTGCGCCAATTAGCAAAGCGATTGGCACGGCTGTATTTTAAAAGAGCAGGTCAAGGTGGATTAGGTGCAGGCAAGCTACTCGCCCTTTGTGAATAATCAGTTTGTACGCTAATACGATGAGCCACTTAGCGACTGCCCAGCATCAGTGAGCGGCTGATCGTTAATCCGATCAGCTGGAGCTATTCGGGTGTGGCGCAGGCTCCCCCCCCGCCTGCAATGAGGTATCACTCAGCATTGCGCTGACGAGCTAGGGTGCTGTTGAGCCTTCGGGCTGCGGAAAAAACAGCTTGCCCCCCGCACTATGCGATTGCAGATTACTTACCGCATCAGCGCATCATGCATCGCGCTACCATCTCTGGCGATAAGCCTTTCTAGTTGTGCGCTAGTTTTGTTTTATTTATAAAGTGAGCGCCGTCTGCTTAAATGCTCTGTCTATTTACAGATTCTTACGCCACTCTGCATCCTGCTGCTGCATCAGCTTGTGCCACTGCTGGCGCATGGCGGGGAGAAATGCGGGTGGCGCTCCGGCAAAATCTTTTTCATCTTCGTAGCAGCCAGGTAAAGGCAATTCGTCAAAGCCATCGGTTTTCTTGCTGTTAAGCAAAGCTTGCTGACTGCTGCGGCTGCAATCAGCAAGTAGTGGTGTACCTGACAGCTGGCCAGTTTCTGCGTCCCGCCATGTCACCCCGAAACGGTCTGTGCCTCGCAAGCCGTATTTAGCCTTGCCTGCATGCAAAATAAGCTTGTAACTATGCGGGCTGACATCGCTGGTACAGGTCTGGCTGTATGCAAGTATGGTTTCCATTACCCCGTCGCCATCCAGATCGGCCACGCGGGTTGCGGCAGGATCAAATTTTGCAGCCACATCAAACATGCACTGCTCCACACCGTCCTGCAGCAACCATAGCCGCCTTGGTTTATCGGCACTTAGTAAATAATGGGCCGCATAGACATGTGCATCACGCACATCATCAAATCCATCTTTTGAACGCTGAAAATCACCCTCAGCCTGGCTGAGCAGCAGCAGATTATCCCCACTCTTATCCTGCCAGCGTAATGCCTGCAGCAGCTTGCCCTGCATACTGATCCCGGCTGGGATGTTTTTTACTTCGGTCAGCAATGCAAGTGGGGCAGAAACAGGGCTGTTATTCGCCTGCACCGGCTGGTTGGTTTGCTTGCAGGCCGTAAGAGCCAGTAGCGCTGCCGCTAATAAAAATCGCATCTGGATATTTTCCTTATGCCAAAAATAATTATTGATACTTTCATGATTCTTTATCAAAAAAGAATTTTTAGCGCATTTTACGCAAGATTTGGCAAAGCCACGCATCTCTTCCGTCGGTAAAGGTCGTCTCCTTTTGATATTCTAAAATATTACAAAAAAACAAATTGTAAAATGATTCACCCTAATTCTTTAGCTAAGCTGACCGTGCGTTCGGTGTTTGTGATTGATCCGGCGAAGAAAATTCGCTTAACACTGACTTATCCAGCCAGCACAGGCCGCAACTTTACTGAAATCTTGCGCGTGATCGATTCCTTACAGCTTGTGGATCATCATAAAGTAGCCACACCTGCTGATTGGGTAGATGGCGACGATGTGGTGATTATCCCTTCCTTGCAAGATGCCGATGAAATTGCCCAGCGCTTTCCTAAAGGCTATAAAGCGATTCGTCCTTATCTGCGTTTAACACCACAGCCCAATCGTTAATTGAGTCCCATAACCAAGCCCCCGCTTTTTAAGGAAAGTGGGGGCTTGGTTGCATTTTAATGCCTTGGAAGGTGGCAATTAAATCATCCTTCTTGAGTCATGAGTCTCACTAAGAACACTGCGTTTCACTGATAAAAGTAGGCTTTTAATTAAAATTTGTATTTAAATCGTTAAAAATAAATTATTTATTAATAAAAATTATACTGATGATTCTTCGTAATCAAGCTTATTATAAATATCGCAGGGTAGGTGCAACCCAATCCTATCAACTTAGCAATAAGCCAAGCCATGACAAGCATTGAATCATCGTAGGGCGGGTGAAACCCGCGTATTTTTCAGTACCCGCTCGCGGGTTTCACCCCAATCCTATCAACTTAAGCTCAAACCCCTGATTTATAGGCTGTAAAATCATGCGGCTTAGGGTGTTTGGGGCGATCTTTTTTTGCATGAGGGTCGAAGTAAATCACTGCTTTGCATAGCTCATTCAGT
>JAPLQI010000124.1 GCA_026399755.1 Pseudomonadota bacterium | reverse complement strand
GGCAGCCTCAAAGCAGCAGGTCTTGTTACTCGCGATGCTCGTGAAGTTGAACGTAAGAAAGTGGGTCTACACGGCGCTCGTCGTCGCAAACAGTTCTCCAAGCGTTAATTCGCTGGTACTGCTTTCTACAAAAGCCACCCTCGGGTGGCTTTTGTGTTTTCCGCTGTTTGTTAAGTCTGTTTTAAAACAAAATAACTTACAAAATTTTATGTAGTTTAGTCGCTGCTTGCGGCGAAAACACTTAGCAATAAACTAATTGTTTTATCTGCCAAAGAGAAGGCGTGGTGCTGTTTATGTAGTCACAGACTACCGCTTCAGCTTGACTGATTACTAGGGTTTCCCGCATATTGCCCTTGCAATGAATGGGCAAATGCTTGCCCTTTATGGTTTAACATTCGACATCGCTAATTCAAAAGAGACGACAAAGCATGATCAAAGTGGGGATTGTTGGTGGTACGGGCTATACCGGCGTAGAGCTATTACGTTTGTTGGCGCGTCATTCCGGTGTAAAGCTGCAAGCCGTGACTTCGCGAAAAGAAGCAGGCATGAAAGTCGCTGAAATGTATCCAAGCTTGCGTGGCTGGGTAGATTTGGCTTTCTCTACCCCTGAAGAAGCCCGCCTTACTGAATGCGATGTGGTATTTTTTGCAACCCCAAATGGCATCGCGATGCAGCAAGCTCGTGAGCTGTTGGATGCGGGGGTTAAAGTGATCGATCTGGCTGCGGATTACCGTATTAAAGATCTCGCTGAATGGTCTAAATGGTATGGCATGCAACATGCTTCACCCGAGCTGGTTGAAGAAGCCGTGTATGGCTTGCCAGAAATTAATCGTGCAGCGATTAAAGGCGCGCGCCTGATTGCTAATCCAGGTTGCTATCCAACCGCGGTGCAGCTGGGCTTTTTGCCATTGATTGAAGCGGGTGTTATTGACACGACTAGCCTGATTGCTGATTGTAAATCGGGCGTGTCGGGTGCAGGGCGTAAAGCTGAAGTAGGCGCTTTATTTGCCGAAGCTGGGGATAACTTTAAGGCCTATGGCGTGGCAGGACATCGGCATTTGCCAGAAATTCGTCAAGGCTTGGCACGTGTTGCGGGTGCCGATGTAGGCTTAACTTTTGTGCCTCACCTGACCCCGTTGATTCGCGGTATTCACGCCACGCTTTACGCCAAGATCACTCAAGATGTGGATCTGCAAGCTCTATTTGAGCAGCGCTATCAAGGCGAGCAATTTGTCGATGTGCTGCCTGCTGGCTCACATCCAGAAACGCGCTCGGTGCGTGGTGCCAATGTGTGCCGGATTGCGGTGCATCGCCCGCAAGGTGGCGACACGGTCGTGATCTTGTCGGCCATTGATAATCTGGTCAAAGGTGCGGCAGGGCAAGCTGTACAGAATATGAATATCCTCTTCGATTTGCCTGAAGGCACAGGTCTCGACATTGTGCCTTTACTACCTTAGTGCCTATTAAACGGTTTTATCGCTTGCAACGCGCGCGGCTGATGGCTGCGCCTTTGTCGTTGCAGCCTGTGATTGGCTGGCGGGGACGATTGCTGCGTATTGCTGTCTTGTTTTGTATGGCGATGAGTTTTTTAGGCATTGGTGCCTATTTGGGCTATCAGTATGCTTTGAATCGCAATGCTGTCAGTACAGCAGAAAAAATGCAGCGTTTAGCCAGCCAAAGTGAGCAACTAGGATCGGGTCAGGCCAAGCTGCAGCTGCTAGAGCAGCAAATTAAAATTGGCCAAGGTGAGCGGGATGGTTTGGTGCAAGCCTTGGGCGCGGCACAGAGCGAGCTGGCTGCGAAGCAAGAAACCCTTTCTTTTTTTGAATCGTTGTTGCAAAGCAATGATCGTAGCCGAGCGGTGAGTTTTAGTGCGTGTGAGCTGCAATCCATTGGTGGCGGGCGTTGGCGTTATCGATTACTGCTGGTGCAGGGCATGGATCGCAGCACTGAGTTTGCTGGGCGCTTACAGGCGAATGTGCAATATCAGGAGCACGGTAAACGCCAGAATATGCAGATAGAGCCGTTGGTGGTGAAATTTAGCCATTATCTGCGCCAAGAGGGCGAGCTGATTTTGCCTTTGGGAGCGCAACCGCAATTATTTGAAGCGCGTATTTTTATGGAAAATAATAAGCAAGCTGTTGCCAGCTGCCAGAAAAAGGGAGGATGAGCGTGTTTAAAAGTAAAAAAGGTTCGACCAAGATTGATAGCCTGATTGGGCAAGGTACAACGGTTAGGGGCGATATTAGCTTTGCCGGTGGTTTAAGAATCGATGGCACGGTGATAGGCCGAGTCTCTGCTAGCGATCCAAAAAATGGCACTTTAGTCGTTAGTGAAAAAGCACGTATTGAAGGCAGCGTACAATGCTCCCATCTGATTCATAACGGTGAAATTATTGGGCCGATTGAAGTGGCTCAATATGTTGAATTGCAAACCAAGGCGCGCATTACTGGTGACTTGAGTTATAAAACATTAGAAATGCATGCTGGAGCGATGATACAAGGCAAGCTGCTGCATTTAAGCAATGGCAAGCAAGAAGAAGTCGATCCGGCTACCGTTGTGACAGTTCCGCAGGCGGCTTGATTTAATACTGTCTAGGGACTCCGGATTGACTCGTGAACCGAGCGTCCCTTCGTTGCTGATGTTTAAGCCCGACAGGCAGCTAAGATTGACCGCTGTAGTCTGCACGGTAGATAATACCTTATCCTTTTAGTCAACTATTCTTGGAGTGTCCCATGAACACTGTGACCGACATGCCAATCCCCTTTGTTTTCACTGATTCAGCTGCGGAAAAAGTCCGTGATTTGATTATCGAAGAAGGCAATCCGGATCTGAAATTACGTGTGTTTGTAACCGGCGGCGGCTGTTCTGGCTTCCAGTACGGCTTTACTTTTGACGAAATTACGAATGAAGACGATACGCCTGTTGAAAAAAACGGTGTAACACTCTTGGTTGATCCCATGAGCTACCAATATCTGGTTGGCGCCGAGATCGATTACGTTGAAAGCCTCGAAGGCTCGCAATTCACCATCAAAAACCCGAATGCATCGACTACTTGCGGTTGTGGTTCTTCATTCTCGGTTTAAGTTTGATCGTTGAATATTAAAAAGGAAGCTTGCTTCCTTTTTTTTCGCCTGTCCATTGCTGTCTTTAGCTAAGAGCTTGGTTCGTAAGAACTGCGCTGAGTTCAAAGAAAGCTAATGTGTAGCTTGGTACATAGCTTGCGAAGCCCAACGTTTTTGCTGGTGTAGTTTCATACTCCTGGCTGATAATGAGCTTACTCAATAGGGGGGCGGGTATGTTTGAATCAGCACAGTTGGGCCATAAAATTGATAAGAGTACTTACAAAGAGCAGGAGCCTTTATTGCGTGAGGCGCTGCTGGCGGTGCAATACCAATTAAAAGAGCAGGCTCATTTTCCTGTGGTGATTTTGTTGGGTGGTGTGCCCACCGCGGGTAAGGCAGAAACGGCTAATTTATTACTCGAATGGCTAGATCCTCGCTTAATTGAGAGCCACGCTTTTGGGATTAAAAGTGATGAAGAGCTGGCCAGGCCTGCCATGTGGCGCTATTGGCGCGCCTTGCCTCCCAAAGGAAAAATTGCTCTGATGTTTGGTGGCTGGTATGCAGGGCCGATGTGGGATTACTTGCAAGGTGGCTATGCAGATCGCTTTGAGCATGAGGTGGAGCGTATTGCTCGCTTTGAAAAAATGCTGGCCGATGAAGGCGTGCTGCTGCTGAAATTCTGGCTGCATTTGCCTAAAGATGAGCTTAAGCAACGGATTAAAAAACTAGAAGTGGACGATCGCACTGCTTGGCGTGTGACCAAGCAAGATAAGCAGTTTTTAAAGCATTACGATCAAATTATGGAAGCGCAACTGGCGATGGTGATGCGCTCTAATTTGGCCGATGCACCGTGGCGAGTGATTGAAGGCAGCGATGCTAATTACAGATCACTTACCGTGGGCAAGCAGGTTGAAGAGGCCATCAAGCATCATCTTGCTCGGGCAACACCCAAGCAAAATCGTGTTGAAGCCGCGCCCTTGCTGCCATCGATCGATGGTTTGCGCCTCTTAGATAAATTAGAATTAGACGGCGATTTAAGTAAGGCAGATTACGCAGTTAAGCTTGAAGAATTGCAAGGCCGTTTGAATCTGCTGACGCGTCACCCCAAGTTTAAAAACACCTCGGTTTCATTAGTTTTTGAAGGCATGGATGCTGCGGGCAAGGGCGGGAGCATTCGGCGAATTACGGCTGCGCTTGATGCGCGTCAGTATCGAGTCGTGCCGATTGCTGCCCCGACTGAAGAAGAACGCGCTCAGCCTTATCTCTGGCGTTTTTGGCGGCATGTACCTCAGCATGGGCGGATGACCATTTTTGATCGCTCATGGTATGGCCGTGTGCTGGTTGAGCGGGTCGAAGGCTTTGCGCCTCGTGCTGACTGGATGCGAGCATATAACGAAATAAATGATTTTGAAGCAGAATTAGATGCCGCTAATAGCATTGTGTTGAAATTCTGGCTGGCCATTAGCAAGGAAGAGCAATTAAGACGATTTGAAGAGCGTGAGAAAATTGAATTTAAGCGCTTTAAAATCACCGATGAAGATTGGCGTAATCGCGATAAATGGGATGAATATATTGTGGCGGCCAGCGATATGATTGATCGCACCAATACCCTGCATGCACCTTGGCATATGATAGGCGCGAATAATAAATATCAGGCCCGAATCAGTATTTTAGAAAAACTCTGTGAGGCTTTAGAGTCTCGTCTACAAAGTAAGGATAAGAAAAAATGACTATGGATTCAGTTTTAAATCAAAAGGCTCAGGCGCAATTATTTACCGAAGCCCGCACGCATAATGCTTGGCAAGATCGTGATGTAAGTGATGAGTTATTACATCAGCTCTATGATTTATTAAAATGGGCCCCTACCTCAGCCAATGCCGCGCCCGCTCGATTTATTTTTGTTAAATCAGCAGAGGCTAAAGCTAAATTATTGCCTAGTTTAAGTGAAGGCAATATTGAAAAAACCATGAAAGCGCCAGTCACGGTGATTGTTGCGCATGATTTAGAGTTTTACGAACAATTGCCTGCTTTGTTTCCACAAGCAGATGCAAAAAGCTGGTTTGCGGGTAATGAAGCTGCAATAACAAGCACGGTACAAAGAAATGGCAGTTTGCAAGGTGCTTATTTAATTATGGCTGCACGCACATTAGGCTTAGACTGCGGGCCTATGTCTGGCTTTGATCAGGGCAAAGTGGATGAAGCTTTCTTTGCAGGCAGCCAATGGCGTTCTAATTTCTTAATTAATTTGGGCTATGGGGATGCCGCTCAACTTTATCCGAGAAACCCACGTTTGGATTTTGCACAAGCTTGCCGGATTGAATAATAGATTTTTTTGTTAAGAAGCACGAAGAAGCGAATGGGTTTATTTCTTTATCTTTTTCGTGTTTCTTAAAGTGATGATTTTGTAATCGGTAATCAGTAATTAGTTCTTGGGAAAATAATGGCGGAATGGAGTGTTTGGAAGGCATTGGAGCAGGCTCGGCAAAAGAAGCGCGAGCTTGATCCCCTGTTTGCTCGGGCAGGGATTGCGCCTGAGCTGGCAACCATTGCCAATCGAATTTGCTTGGATTTAAAGCGCTCCCCGCCTACTTTACCTTTATTAAGTGGTGATAAAACGCGTGATGCGGACGCCATGGATATGTATTACGAGGGTTATGCTCGTCAATACGAAGAAGCATTTTATAAAGCAGAAAATTTACTCCGCTTTACTTGGGTGCCAGAGGCGGCCCCTATTGCGGCCTTGGTTTCGGCTGAAATTGTGCATTTGCGCGATCAGCTAAAAAATGAAAAGGGTAAGACGCTCGATTTCTCTACGCTTGAAACACTCTTGTTTAACTATGTGCGCCTTGATCATCCTGAGCTAGAGCTGGCCCCTGACTTACTGATTAATCGCCGCCGCGAATTGACCGATGTGGCGGGCTACCCATTGCTGGTGCAGCATTCGCATGGCGAAACACAAAATGATAGCGTGCCACCGCTGCTGAGCGAAGAATTTAAAACCCAGCTCAGCGAGCAGTTACAGCGCTATCTAGCCTCCCCTTGGCTGCATTGCCCCTTGATTACTCAGTGGTATGTCACCCTTGCCCTTGATACCGGCTTGGCGCGTAAAAAACATGATGCGCTGGATGATCAGCTTACCGCCTCGCTACTTAAACGCCGCTGGCCATCGCTATCAAATTGGATGCCTCAATTCGAATTTGCCGATCAGTGCTGGTATATCTCTTTATCACTATTGGCATTGGTGAGTTTATTTATGGAATGGTGGTGGCTTGCCGCACCGATGGTGATTTGGTTACATCTGTCTTTGGGGGCGCATCGACGGGAGAGAAAAGAAGTAGAAGACCGACGTGCTTTTTTATTAGGGCAGGCACAGATGCTAAAAAGAACCCGCGATCGTTTTGGAGTAGGGCATATTTCTTTAGAAAAACTCGCCTTTCAGCTGCGGCATTGGGATGAAAAAGGTGAGTATTTTGAGCCTCAGCTTTTTGATTTACTCGCTTTACATCAGCATGAGGCCTGATGGTACTCGTTATTTCGCTGAGCATCGGAGTGTGTTCAAGTGTTGAGTGCTGCTGTGGTTTATGCGCCTTACATCAGTAGATAAGATGTTCAAGCTGACATTCTTATAGAACGATCGTACAATAACGGCACAGATTCTTTTTGGATTACGTCGTGTACGCTCAGCGCAAGATCATCCATATTGATTGCGATTGCTTTTACGCCGCAGTAGAAATGCGCGATCAGCCAGCTCTGCGCGATGTGCCTTTGGCCATTGGCGGAGAGGCCGATCGACGTGGTGTAATTGCAACCTGTAACTATCCAGCCCGCAAGTTTGGCGTGCACTCGGCGATGTCTACTTATCGCGCTCAGCAGATGTGTCCACAGCTCGTTTTACTCCCTCCTGATTTCCCACGTTACTGTGCTGCATCACAGGCGATGCGCTCTATTTTTGCCGATTACACCGACAATATCGAGCCGCTGTCGCTGGATGAAGCTTATTTAGATGTAACGGGTCTGCCGCATTGTCAGGGCAGCGCATCGCGTATGGCGCTAGAAATTAGAGAACGGATTGCCGCAGAAGTCGGCATTACCGCGAGTGCGGGTATCGCTCCAAATAAACTATTAGCCAAAATCGCCAGCGATTGGCATAAGCCTAATGGGCAGTTTGTCATCCGTCCGCAGGATGTCGAGTCCTTTATGCCTAGCCTGCCGCTTAAAAAACTTTGGGGTGTAGGTAAGGTCACCGCCGCGCGTTTGGCAAGGCAGGGCGCGCACTGTTGTGCCGACTTACAAGGTTGGCCCTTAGAGCGTTTACTGCGTGAATTCGGTAAATTTGGCGGCCAGTTATTTGAGCAGTGCCGTGGGGTCGATTTACGGCCGGTTGCCAATGATGAGCGGCGAAAATCATTATCAGTAGAAAATACCTTTGATCATGATTTGCCTGATTTAGCGGCTTGCCACGCCGCCTTGCCCGCCTTAGTGAGCGATTGGCAGCGGCGTATGCAGCGTGCCATTGGCGAGCGCCAACATAAAGCCTTTGTAAAAATAAAATTCAGTGATTTTAGTCAAACAACGGTGGAGTGTATTTGCCAACAACCATCGATAGAAACTTTTTGGCTATTACTGGCGGAAGGCTTTGAGCGTGGCAAAAAGCCAGTACGGCTTTTGGGTGTGGGGGCAAGGTTTGAGGAGGCAAGAGTGCAGCCAGAGCAGCTATGTTTATGGCCTGCATGAGTAGGCTGAGCAGTGGAGTTACTTTAAAATAATGGCCGCTTCGCTTGCGTGTTGGCTGATTTGGCAAGCACGCAAGCGTAAGCGAACAGATTGAAGCTGCTTATTTAGCCAGTGCCTTTTGTTTTTCCAGCATACGGCGTTTGATTTCTGCGATGGCGACGACGGTGGCTTTTTCACCCTCTAAGATTGCGACATTTTTTTGGTCGAAATCAGCCGCGCCAATCCTGCCCACTTTGGGGCGGATGATAAAATCTGCGCGGATCATTTCTTGCTCGCCCAGCTTTTGGCCCATGATCATGACGGCTTGATTCACTATCCCAAGCATATTGTTTGGTGTGTTGCTGCCATTAGCTTTGGATGAAATATCAACGGCGATAATAAAATCAGCGCCTAGCTCTCTGGCGGCATCAACCGGCACGGGGCTGATGACGCCTCCGTCCACATAGCGACGGCCAGCAATCATCACCGGCTCAAATACGCCAGGGATGCTGGATGAGGCACGCACCGCTTGGCCGGTGTTGCCACGTGCAAACGAAATACGCGTGCCGGTATCCAGCTCGGTAGCTACTGCTGCAAAAGGCTTGTTAAGCTTATCCAAGGGGCGATTATCAACCAGTTTGTTGACATAGTCTTGCAGTTTTTGCCCTTTAACTAAGCCGCCAGAAAGCAGGCTTAAATCGCGGATTTGTGATTCATCCAAGCCAAATGCACGCTCTTGCAGGGTGAAACCATCCATGCCCGAGGCGTAAAGTGCGCCAACTACGCTGCCGGCACTGGTGCCTGAAACCACATCCGGCACAATGCCGTTGGCTTCTAGCATTTTAATCACCCCAATATGGGCAAAGCCTTTAGCAGCTCCGCCGCCGAGGGCTAGGCCAATTTTAAGTTTGGGTAATGGCTTAGGTGCAGCGGGTGGATTGCTGGTGCACGCAGCTAAAAAGCTCAGGGTGATTAAGCCTGCAAACAATTTTTTCATACAACTTTCTCCAAGGCGATGACGTAGGCAGTTTGCCCATCGCAGCGCCATTTCACATCGAATTGATACAACCTCACGCCATAGATGCGGTCTGCATCGCTTGCATAGGCAGGTCGAGGGTCTTGTTTTAATACATCTTCAATAAGTGCCCGCAATTCTGGATTCATGCGGATTGCCGCTTCAGGGCTAAAGACGACAGTGAGTTCTAGTGGTGCGCTGTTCGCAAAACCACCCCGTGCATTGGGGATGCTTTCAGCGTAAGGAATATAAGGTTTGATATCTAAAATGGGCGTGCCATCGACTAAATCAATGCCTTTAAATGTCAGGATGACGCCCGATTGGGTATCGACTTTAATCAGCTCAACTAATGACAGGCCGATGGGGTTGGGCCGAAACGGTGAACGGCTGGCAAAAACGCCGATGCGCGAATTACCGCCTAGCCGAGGTGGGCGCACGGTAGGCTTCCAGTCTGTAGCGCTTTGGTGAAACACAAAGCTAAGCCAAACATGTGAAAAGTCTTCCAGCCCGCGCACGGCTTCGCTGCGGTTATAAGGCGGCAGTAGCTTAAGTACGCCCAATGCGTTGGGGGCTAAGCTGGGCTGGCGTGGAATACCAAATTTATCTGCAAAGGGAGTAGCCAAGTAGCCGATGGGCTGAAAGGTAAAACTGCTCACGCTAGCGTCCACGAAGAGTCAAAAAAAGCGAGGCCGAAGCCCCGCTGGATTATATGCGAAAGTGTCTTTTGCTTTACAGATTATGTACCCAGATTACGCCGATCATAATCGGTGCAACGATGGCACAAATACCACGGAAAGCTGGGATCCAGCGTCCGCCACCATTGCTGAGTAGCTCGCTATGGATGCGTGGCCAAATCGTCCAGCCTGCGAAGATCGCTACTAAAATGCCGCCTGCAGGCATCATGATGTTGGATGTTGCGTAGTCCATCAGATCAAATGCTGTTTTGCCAAATAACTTGCTCTCGGCCATGGTGCCAAATGAGAGTGCTGCTGGGATGCTGGCGATAAAAACGGCAACGGTAGTGATGTAAGCCGCACGGCGACGTTCCCAGCCAAATTCATCAATAAAGTAGCTAACGATAGGTTCAACAATCGATACCGATGAGGTGAGCGCTGCAAATAACAGCAGCAAAAAGAAGGCAATCGCCCATGCTTGGCCAAAAGGCATTTGTGCAAAGATGGCTGGCATGGTGATAAAGGTCAGGCCGGGGCCAGCTGCTGGGTCAACACCAAAAGCAAATACGGCGGGTAGAACCATAAAGCCAGCTAAGACGCTCGCTAAGGTGGCAAGGATAGAAATCCATAGCGTTGCACCGGCTAGATTGGTTTCTTTATCGACATAAGAGCCGTAGGAAATAATAATCCCCATGCCTAGAGACAGCGAGAAGAAAGCCAACCCAAGGGCATCAACCACCATTGCAGAAGTCAGCTTACTAAAATCTGGGGTAATAAAGTAGCGAACGCCTTCCCATGCGCCGGGCAGGGTGAGCGAGCGGGCAATTAAAACTAGCATTAAGATAAATAGCGCAGGCATCAGCACCTTGCTCATGCGCTCTATGCCTTTTTGCACCCCGCCTAATACTACGGCGACGGTTACGCCTAGAAAGAGTGCGGTATAAAACAAGGAGCTGGCAGGGTCAGCAATAAAGTGCGTAAACGCTGCGCCGAGTGCCTTGGTGTCTTGTCCTAGTGCTTCGCCTGTAATGGATTTGCCAATGTAAGCAATCACCCATCCACCGACCACGCTGTAGTAAGCCATCACAATAAAAATACACAGTACAGATAAGCGCCCAGCCCAAGGCCAGAGGCCGCCTTTTAAATCACGAAATGCCGTGGTTGCAGAGCGATTGGCTGCGCGGCCAATCACCATTTCTGCTAAAAGTAGCGCGATACCCACGGTAAAAACGCAAGCAAGATAGGCCAGTAGGAAAACACCACCGCCGTTTTTACCTGCTACATAGGGGAATTTCCAGATGGCACCTAGGCCAACTGCGGAGCCAGAAGCGGCCAGAATAAAGCCGAGGCGAGAGCCCCAATTTGCACGAGACATAGATCATTTTCCGAAATAATTGCTGCTGAAAAAAAGGACATATAACTACCCCGTCATTTTTTTGAAAGACAGATTTCGAAAAGATTGCATCAATAAGCGGATTTGCTGAAAGGCTATCTTTATAAATCAAGAAAGGCTTGTGGCTTTTGATGATTTAGTGGGCAAGCTTGCATTTAACCTGACTTGTTATTTTTTATCTCTATTGAATAGTTACTTGATTTTAGTGTTTTCCTGTAATTGCAATGCCTATTGCATATCGGGTCGCTTGGTAATTGCAGCAGGAGGATAGGAGAATGAAAAGAGCCGAAAAGATGGTTTTTGACTTGCCAAGCCAGAAACAAGACGCGACACTAGCCGCTCTTTTGTGAGGTAACCATGTCATTTTATTTTCGCCCCAATAATGTCCCTGAACTTGATGGCCTAAGCCGTTGGGAGCAACGTGTTTTGTTGCGCGGCACATTTTTAAAAGAACGCGCCATGTCGACTTTAGTTTTGCTCGTCTTGGTGATTGCCAGCGTGCAATTTGTCATCAACCCTGTGCTCGCTTCCGTATGGCCTAATTTCCAAAACAATAGCATTCCCTATGCGGGTGTATTGGTGGTTTGGTTGTTGCTTCTGATGTGGTTGCGTGATGTGGTGATGATGAATGTATTGCGCCCAAAAATTGCAATTAAACGCGCTGAGAAAGCCAATGTGGCGACTGCTCATACTGCTTAGTTGTAGCGTTTCGGCGCAGGCCGCGACCATTGCTGTGGATGTTGGCCATTATCTGGCCGCACCCGGCTCGACCAGTGCCTATGGGGTGAGTGAGTTTAGCTATAACTTAGCACTCGCTCGCCGAGTAGAAAGCACCTTGCAGGCAGCAGGGCATAAGGTGGTTCTTATCAATGCGGATGGTCTGATGCGTGACTTACGTGCTCGGGTGCTGGCCGCAGTCTCGGCTGATTTACTGATTTCTATTCATCACGATTCTGTTCAGCCGCAGTATTTACAAGTATGGGGTGTGGCTGGAAAGAACCAGCGCTACGCTGATCAATTTAGTGGCTATTCCTTATTTGTCCACTCGCAAGCGCCGCAATTTAGCCGCTCACTAGTTTGTGCTCAGGCGATGTCGAAATCCTTGCTTGCTCGTGGTTTTAAGCCCACAGATCACCATGCGCTAGGTGTTGCAGGTGAAGATCGCCTTCAGCTAGACCCAAAGCTTGGTGTTTACGACGCTGATTTTGTCGTCGTTCGCCTCGGCAAAATCCCCGCCATCTTGTTTGAAGCTGGTGTGATTGTGAATCGCGCCGAAGCGCTTACCTTACAAGAGCCCGCTACCCAAAATCAAATGGCGGAAGCTATTTTAAATGGCCTTACTTGCTTAAAGTAAGTTGGAAGTCCCTGCTCATTTGCGAAATGTTTATGCAAGGTTGGCACAGGGGCGGGTCTATCGTCTAAAATCTCCTCTTTGTTTTTTAATGAACTCGGTTGCCGCCATGCGCACGTCACAATTTTATTTCTCTACTTTAAAAGAAGCGCCTTCCGAGGCCGAACTAATCTCGCACAAGCTGATGCTGCGTGCGGGTTTAATCAAGCGCCTTGGTTCTGGTCTCTATACATGGATGCCGCTGGGCTTACGCGTACTGCGTAAAGTTGAAGCAGTGGTCCGCGATGAAATGAATAAAGCGGGCGCTCAAGAAATGTTAATGCCTGCGGTGCAGCCTGCAGAATTGTGGCAAGAAACCGGCCGCTGGGATGTATTTGGCCCACAAATGCTGAAAATCACCGATCGCCACGAGCGCCAGTTTTGCTTCGGCCCAACGCACGAAGAAGTGATCACCGATATCGCCCGCTCAGAATTACGCAGCTACAAGCAATTGCCTGTTAGCTTTTACCAAGTACAAACTAAATTTCGTGATGAAATTCGCCCACGCTTTGGCGTGATGCGCGCGCGCGAATTTATGATGAAGGATGCGTATTCTTTTCATGCCAACTTTGAATCGCTGCAAGCCACTTACGGTGTGATGTATCAAAGCTACTCCAACGTATTTAACCGCTTGGGCTTGAAGTTCCGTGCTGTGGCGGCCGATACCGGCGCAATTGGCGGCTCGGGCAGCCATGAGTTCCATGTATTGGCGGACGCGGGTGAAGATTTATTGGCCTACTGCCCAGATTCAGATTACGCAGCAAATACGGAGCTAGCCGAAGCGTTTGCGCCTGCTGAGCCGCGCCGCGCGCCTAGCGAAGCGATGCGTGATGTCGATACCCCGAAGCAAACCACTTGCGAAGCTGTTGCTGCACTCTTAGATATCAGCATCGAGCGCACCGTAAAATTACTGGCCTTGATGACGTCTACCAATGAGCTAGTGATTGCCTTGCTGCGTGGTGATCACAGCCTGAATGAAGTAAAGCTGGGCAAGGTCGAGGGCATGGCTGATTTCCGCTTTGCCAGCGATGAAGAAATCCGTGCTGCCTTTAATTGCCCACCGGGATTCCTTGGGCCTGTCGGTATTCCAGCTGGCGTACGTGTGATCGCAGACCGTACCGTTGCCGCAATGAGTGATTTCGTTTGTGGCGCAAATAAGCCGAAGTTCCACTTGGCAGGCGTTAACTTTGATCGTGATCTGCCAGAGCCAAGTATCGTTGCCGATATTCGTAATGTTGTAAACGGCGATGCCAGCCCAGATGGCAAAGGCACACTAGAAATCTGCCGTGGTATCGAAGTAGGGCATATCTTCCAACTGCGCAGCACTTACACAGAAAAGATGAAGTGCCAGTTTACCGATGCCGATGGCTCTCTAAAAAACATGGAAATGGGCTGCTATGGTATTGGCGTATCGCGCATCGTTGCCGCTGCCATTGAGCAAAACCATGACGAGCGCGGTATTAAATATCCAGCAGCGATCGCACCATTTACCGTCGCGATTGTGCCTATGGGCTATCACCGTTCAGAAACCATCAAAGCTGCGGCCGATGCGCTGTATGCCGAGTTTGTTGCAGCAGGCGTTGATGTCTTGCTCGATGACAGAAACGAGCGTCCGGGCTCGATGTTTGCCGATATGGAATTAATCGGCATTCCGCATCGCATCACCATTGGTGAAAAAGGCTTGGCTGAAGGCATGGTCGAATACATCGCCCGTGCCGGTGGCGAGATGGAAAAAATCGCTCTAGCCGATGTGGTTCGTGTTTTAAGCGAAAAGTAAGGATGTAGCTAATAAGAAAAGGCGCTGTATATATACAGCGCCTTTTTTGTATCTCTCGCATGGAGAAGGGCAGGGCAGCCGCATAGTTTGTATATTTCTTGGCTCTTTCATGCGTGGTGCTGCCATTTTTGTTGATTTAAGCGCCATCTGTGGAAGAGGGGTGTTGATGTGAGCAAGAAAACCAACAAATTAGTAACCTATAAAATCATATACTTACGGCATTACTACAATTTCATTGCACGCTAGTGGTTGACCTCACAGGCCCCAGCCCGTATATTTCGGCCTCTCGCTGCAGCACACACAGCAACACGGTGTTCTAGCCAGCGAGCTGATCTTTAAAAAAATACAGTCGATGAGTGTGAGTGCTT
>JAPLQI010000028.1 GCA_026399755.1 Pseudomonadota bacterium | reverse complement strand
TAACAGTGCCCAGAGCCATTTGGGGTCTTTCCTATCAACTTGTAAAACATGAACCGCCTCGAAGAGGCACCATGAGGTTTGAGGTCCAAGACCAGCAAAACGGCCAAACCGGTACTGCAGAAACTTGTACATCAAACTCGAGCCACCTTTTTACGCGACTTTTACACCGCAGGTCAAGTAAAATTCTAAAAATAGATGGATTTACTCAATAAAAAAACCACAGCTGAAAAACAATAAACACACCATCCACCCACGTTGATGCAGATCAGAGCTTGAAAAAGAGCGAGGGCGGACCAAAATGATTGTAAACCACATGAAATGGTAGAAAAATGCCTGCACAGCATCAAACCGATGCCGAACTTAATCAGCAATCGACCCTCTCACCACCACCCGCTTTATGGCGTGTACTTCTATTAAACGATGACTTTACACCGATGGATTTTGTCATCAATGTACTAGAAAAATTTTTTGGAATGAACCGTGAACGAGCAACGCAAGTTATGCTTAAAGTTCACACAGAGGGGCGCGGAATGTGTGGGATATTCCCTAAGGACATTGCGTCCACAAAGGTCGCAGAGGTCAGCCAGTATTCCAGGCAACATCAGCAGCCACTGCAATGCACAATGGAGGTGAACGAATGATTGCCCAAGAACTTGAAGTAAGCCTCCACATGGCCTTTACGGATGCGAGGCAAAAACGCCACGAGTACATTACCGTGGAACATCTTTTACTTGCGCTGCTGGATAATCCATCAGCGGCCGAAGTACTACGTGCTTGCGGCGCACATATGGATGAGCTACGCCGTCAGCTTGGTGATTTTGTAAAAGAGCATACGCCTGTCGTATCTGGCGATGGCGAAGTTGAAACCCAACCAACCATTGGCTTTCAACGCGTGATACAGCGAGCCATTTTGCATGTGCAATCATCAGGCAAAAAAGAAGTCACTGGCGCCAATGTCTTGGTTGCCATTTTTGGCGAAAAAGATAGTCATGCAGTGTACTATTTGCACCAACAAGCCATTACACGCTTAGATGTAGTGAACTTTATTGCCCATGGCATCGCAAAATCAGCCAATGCCCAGCAACCAATTCCACGCACCGAGCAAAACGAAGAGCACGAAGAAGAATCAAGCACTGGCGGCGCACTCAGTAGCTTTACTGAAAACTTAAATCAACAGGCCATTGCCGGGCGGATTGACCCGCTCATAGGCCGTGAACACGAGTTAGAGCGCGTTATTCAAACCCTTTGCCGTCGCCGTAAAAACAATCCCTTGCTAGTCGGTGAAGCAGGCGTAGGTAAAACAGCCATTGCCGAAGGGCTAGCACGTCGCATCGTCGAAGGAAACGTCCCTGACGTCCTAAAAGATGCCACTGTTTATGGTTTAGATATGGGGGCGCTCTTAGCTGGCACCAAATATCGTGGTGATTTTGAGCAACGCCTAAAAGCCGTCATCAAACAGCTGCAAGAAGAACGCAATGCCGTCCTGTTTATCGATGAAATTCACACCCTAGTCGGTGCAGGCGCGGCCTCAGGCGGAACGCTAGACGCATCTAACTTATTAAAGCCGGCTCTTTCTAATGGCTCTTTAAAGTGCATTGGTGCGACCACTTACAGCGAATACCGAGGCATCTTTGAAAAAGATAATGCCTTATCACGGCGCTTCCAAAAAATTGACGTACCTGAGCCAACCGTTGAACAAACGATTGAAATCCTCAAGGGTTTGAAAGATAAGTTTGAGCAACACCATGGGGTGAAATACACCTTGGCGGCACTCACAACGGCAGCCGAGCTTTCTGCAAAATATATAAATGACCGTCATTTGCCTGATAAAGCCATTGATGTGATCGACGAGGCTGGTGCGGCGCAAAAGATTTTGCCAAAATCCAAGCAAAAGAAAACTATTAACAAGCATGAAATCGAAGAGATCGTCGCCAAAATTGCGCGCATTCCACCAAAGAGTGTGTCGACTAACGACAGAAATACGCTAAAGACCCTGGAAAGCGACCTCAAGCACGTGGTATTTGGTCAAGAGAAAGCGATTGAATCGGTCGCCACCTCTATCAAAATGGCACGGGCAGGCTTAGGCAATCCGCAAAAACCAATCGGCGCCTTCTTATTTAGTGGCCCGACAGGAGTTGGCAAAACCGAAGTGGCTCGCCAGCTCGCTTACACCATGGGGATTGAGCTGCTGCGCTTTGATATGTCTGAGTATATGGAACGCCATGCGGTTAGCCGCTTAATTGGCGCCCCCCCGGGCTACGTTGGCTTTGAGCAAGGTGGTTTACTCACTGAAGCCATCACCAAACACCCTTACTCGGTATTGCTACTCGATGAAATCGAAAAAGCGCATCCGGATATCTTTAACGTGCTGTTGCAAGTAATGGATCACGGCACGCTTACAGATAATAACGGGCGTAAAGCAGACTTCAGAAATGTAGTTATAGTGATGACCACCAATACCGGTGCTGAAACGCTTACAAAATCGGTCATTGGCTTTACCAATACCAAGCAAACGGGCGATGAAATGCAAGAAATTAAGCGCATGTTCACTCCGGAATTCCGTAACCGCTTGGATGCCATTATTCCTTTTGCACCGCTCTCGCATGAAATTATTATGCAAGTTGTGGATAAGTTCCTGATTCAACTTGAAGTACAGCTGCAAGATAAAAAAGTAGAAGCGCACTTTACTCCTGCTTTAAAAACACATCTTGCCGCCGAAGGCTTCGATCCGCTAATGGGTGCAAGGCCAATGGCAAGGTTAATTCAGGACACAATCCGCAAAGCTTTAGCCGATGAATTATTGTTTGGCCGCTTAATCCATGGTGGTGAAGTCACAATCGATATTGATGATGATGGAAAAGTTAGTTTGGAAATTCCAAACAAAGAAGCCATTCCCGCTTAATTTACAAGCCCAACAAAAAAGCCCCACCTTCATAAAGTGGGGCTTTTTTTTGCGCGATAAAACTTTATTTACATCATATTAAGTCTGTTGCTGAACCAGCACTGTCTGCGCAGGCATAGGCACAGGGAAACCAGCGGCTGCCAAGCTTTCTTTAATCGTGCGATTCGTATCAAAATAAACTTGCCAATAATGATCATTATGGCAATAAGGGCGCACCACTAAAACGGGCCCAACCAAATTAAACTCTAAAATTTCCACATCGACTTTAGGATCAGTCAACACATTAGGAATCGCAGCAATTTTGTCACGCAACACTTGCATCGCCGCAACATGATCCGCGCTACCTGCCAATTGCGCCTTTAAATCAACACGGCGAAAAGGATTTAAAGTGAAGTTTTGGATATTATCGGAAAAAATCTTATTATTTCCGACCAGAGTCATCACATTATCAGGTGTATTAATCATGGTTGAAAACAAGCCAATTTCGCTCACCGTACCCACAATCCCTGCAACAGCAACGAAATCCCCCACCTTAAATGGACGCAATACAATGATAAATGCACCAGCAGCAAAATTAGCTAATAAGCCAGACCAAGCCATTCCAATGGCAATACCACCGGCCGCTATTAAAGCCGCAAATGTTGTAGTTTGAATGCCGCAATAACCCAGAATACCGATCACTAATAAGATATTCAGCGTAACGGTAATCACAGAGCCGACATAACGTAAAACGGTTGGATCTACTTGCTGCTTACCCAAAGAGCTTTGCACCAAACGCACAGCAAAGCCAATCAACCAACGACCAATCACCCAAAAAGCAATTGCTGCGATAATCTTTACGCCAAATTCAGCCACATAGCCCATGGCAAGTTCTTGATATTTCTGAGCCCACGTTGCATCCATTCTATATCTCCCCAAACCACCAAATGGCGGATCGATTATGAGATTAGCATATGGAGATAATTTTTATGAACGAGAACCACGTGGGTGGTGTTCTTTATGCAACGATTTCAAACGTGCTGTTGCCACATGGGTGTAAATTTGGGTGGTTGTAATATCCGCGTGGCCCAGCAACATTTGCACTACACGTAAATCAGCACCATGATTCAACAAATGCGTTGCAAATGCGTGCCGCAAAACGTGCGGACTTAAATGACTGGCATCAATCCCCGCTGCGACTGCGTACTGCTTGATTATGTACCAGAAACCTTGCCGTGTAAGTGGATGCCCACGTTGATTCACAAATGCTTCCGCCACCTGATGTGTACCGACCAAGGATGGGCGGGAATTGGCCAGATATTGCTCGACCCAATCTGCAGCAACTTCGCCCATAGGCACCAAACGTTGCTTACCGCCCTTGCCTGCCAAGATCTGCACATACCGTTCACGCAATTTGATTTGACCTAAGGGCAGAGTCACCAACTCAGTAACACGCATGCCTGTTGCATACATTAACTCTAGCATTGCTCTATCTCTTAAGCCCCCAGCCTGATCCACCTCAGGGGCAAGCAAGAGCGCCTCGATGCGATCCTCGCCCAATGCTTTCGGTAAAGGCCTCACTCGCTTGGGTGCAGTCAGCTCTGCGGTTGGATCAAAGGTGGCTTGCCCAGATAAGATCCAATGTCGGTAAAACTTACGCAAGCTAGCCATGCGTCTCGCTAAAGTCGCCGCTTTCATATCCCGAGCTTGTCTGGCTAAAAAAGCTTGTACGCACTCACGATCTGCTGCCAATAAATCGCAACTACGCTCCACGATTAGCCAATGAGCCCAGATCAGCAAATCACGGCGATAACTATCAATGGTATTTTTAGACAGCTGATCACTCAGCCAAACCGCATCTAAAAATTCATCAATCAACACTAGCTGTTCATCCATCAAACCTTGACTCATACCTCAACACCTTCATGGTTTAAGAGCCAACGCTTAATCGGCAGCCAGTCCACCCCATTTCGACCGGCATTAAATCCACCTAAGCCCGTAGCCGCCACCACCCGATGACAAGGAATCAGCAATGGCAAAGGATTGCGCCCACAAGCACCGCCAACGGCACGAGGACTAGAAGAAATGCATTGTGAAATATCTGCATAGGTTTTCAACTGGCCAACAGGAATTGCCGCAATGGCATCCAGAACTTTCTTCTGATGCTCGGTTACCGACAAAGCCCACGGTAAATTAAAGACAAACAAAGGATCTTGAAAATAAGCGTCCAACTGACAGGCAGCATCTTGCAACAGAGGGCTTGTCGCCATCTGCAAAGAAGAGGAGCTAGGGAGAAATTCGACTAAAACGAGATGCTCATTACGCGTAGCAAGGCCCAGATGGCCAACAGGGCTAGAGATAACAGCGTAAGAATCTAAATTTTCGATACGCATAACAAATCCAGATGTTATGGAAACGAAAACGCGGGCACTCGGCCCGCGTTTAAATACTGTTTGCTTAAAAAATTAAGCAGCAGCTTTAGCAACAATCTTACGTGCTGGCAATTTTTCCTTAATACGTGCAGATTTACCTGAACGATCACGGAGGTAGTAAAGCTTAGCACGACGTACATCGCCGCGACGCTTCACTTCAATACCAGCCACCAGTGGCGAGTAAGTTTGGAAAGTACGCTCAACACCCATACCTGCGGAAATTTTACGCACGATAAAGGAGCTATTCAGGCCGCGATTACGCTTGGCAATCACAACGCCTTCATAAGCCTGCAGACGCTCACGTGTACCTTCCTTAACCTTGACCTGAACGATCACGGTATCGCCAGGGGCGAATTCTGGAAGAGTCTTAGCTAAGCGAGCGATTTCTTCTTGCTCAAGTATTTGAATCAAATTCATGGGTATTACTCCAATGTGAAGCTTGTTCCTTCAAAGGTGGTCAAACCACCTGATCTTGGCTTATCGCCAGATCCGCCTTAAATTCGGCCAGAAGACGAGCCTCATCTTTTGATAGCTGTCGCTTTTTTAACAAGTCAGGTCTACGCAATAGCGTTCGACCTAAGGACTGTTTTAAGCGCCAGCGCCGTATCAATGCATGATTTCCTGAAAGTAAGACTTCCGGTACGCTCATACCTAGATAATTTTCGGGACGGGTATAATGCGGGCAATCCAGCAACCCATCCACAAATGAATCTTCTTCTGCACTCGCTGCAGTATTAAGTACACCTGGCAATTGGCGAATGATGGCATCCATCAAAACCATTGCAGGCAACTCTCCACCTGAGAGTACATAATCGCCGACCGAGATTTCTTCGTCGATCTGGCGATCCAGCAAGCGCTCATCTACACCTTCGTAACGACCACATAGCAAAATCAGACCTGGTTTTTGAGCCAGTTCAAGCACTTTGTCATGCGTCAATGTCGCCCCTTGGGGAGATAAGTAGACGGTATGCGTTATAGCAACACCAGCCTCACGCTGCCTATTTTTAGCTGCTTCAAGCGCGCTTTCAAGCGGCTCTGGCAACATCACCATACCTGGGCCACCACCATAAGGCCGGTCGTCCACTGTACGATGTTTGTCTACGGTGAAATCACGTGGATTCCAACTGCTTAGTTCAAACAAACCTAACTCAACCGCTCGCCGCGTAATACCGTAGCGAGTGATTGCCTCAAACATCTCTGGAAATAAAGTAATCACATCGAAGTGATGTACTTCAGCCTCAGTAATCAAGGCCCCAATCCACAGAGATTGTTTTAGCAGCAAGATCAACCTTGAGCACAACATGGGCCACAAAAGGTAGCAGACGCTCGGTCTGGCCATCTTTTACAACAATCACATCGTTAGCGCCGGTTTCAAACAAGTTATCCACAACACCAAGCTTTTCACCTTGCACATTGATGACATCTAAGCCGATTAAATCGACCCAGTAATATTCATCAGCAGCAGGGGCTGGCAACAGGCTACGGGAAACTGCAATTTTACAACTTTTCAGCGCAAATGCCGCATCGCGTCCATCTACACCTTCAAGTCGAGCTGCCAGCTTCTTTGTATGAACTTGACCTTCAACAAGCGTATACGCTTGCCATTGACCATCTCGACCGATCCACCAAGTGTCGAAGTCAAAAAGACTATCGGCATTTTCGGTATCACCAACCAAGTTAATCCAGCCATGAACTCCAAAAGCCCCACTCACGTAGCCCATAATCAAAAGATCATCAGGTACAGGCAGCGAAGCCCGCTTTTGCGTAGTCACGGCTTGAATCAAGCAGCAGCTACAGCAGCTGGCTTGTAGTTTTTCAGCAGCTTAGCAACGGAATCAGAAGCTTGCGCACCAACGCCTACCCAGTAGCTTACGCGGTCCATAGCTAGACGCACGCCTTCTTCGCCATCTTTAGCGAGTGGGTTGTAAAAGCCAAGACGCTCAACAAAGCGACCATCACGACGATTACGGGAGTCGGTTACAACAACATTGTAAAACGGACGGTTTTTAGCACCGCCGCGGGAAAGACGAATAACAACCATGGCATTAAACCCAGTAATGGAGATTACTAAAGGGGTCTGATTATGAAACAAATAGCCAAACCCCGCAAGAATAACCGGCAAAAGTACAGCAAAAACAATCACGTTGTAAAGCCTAACGTGATATTCGGCAGCCGGTCAGGTGCGAATTTTATATACAAAACACAAGTAAATGGGGCATTGGCCCACAACAATTTAAAACGAATCAACGAAACAGCCTCACACCTTACATACCCGGCAACATACCCTTCATGCCGCTCATGCCACGCATCAACTTAGCCATACCACCCTTGGAGAACTGCTTCATCATTTTTTGCGTTTCTTCAAATTGCTTCAGTAGGCGGTTTACTTCTTGAACCTGAACACCGGCACCTGCGGCGATACGACGCTTGCGGCTGGCTTTAAGTAGCTCAGGTTTACGACGCTCTTCTGGTGTCATCGAATTAATAATACCTTCAATACGTGCCACGGATTTATCTGTTACTTGGCTATTGGCCATTTGGCTCACTTGCCCTGGTAACTTGTCCATCAGCGCACTCATGCCGCCCATTTTTTTCATTTGCTGAATTTGAGTTTTAAAATCTTCCAAGTCAAACCCTTTACCGGATTTAACTTTCTTCATCATCTTGAGCGCTTCTTCCTGATCGACGCTATTTTGCACATCTTCAATCAGGGAAAGCACATCGCCCATGCCCAAAATGCGGCCAGCCATGCGATCGGGGTGGAATGGTTCTAAGCCTGTGAGCTTTTCGCCCGTGCCCAAGAATTTAATCGGCTTACCTGTGATGTGCCGCACCGACAATGCCGCACCACCACGTGAGTCACCATCCATCTTGGTGAGAATCACCCCCGTTAAAGGAAGTGCCTCATTAAATGCTTTTGCTGTATTCACCGCATCCTGCCCCTGCATCGCATCAACGACGAAAAGGGTTTCAATAGGATTTACAGCCACATGCAGGGCTTTAATTTCAGCCATCAAGGCTTCGTCAATTGCCAAACGGCCTGCCGTGTCAACGATCAGCACATCATGAAAATGTTTTTTGGCGTAATCATGAGCAGCGAGGGCAATATCAACCGGCTTTTGCCCGACATCAGAAGGAAACCACTCAACTTCCAATTGCCCAGCCAACATTTTTAGCTGTTCAATCGCAGCGGGGCGATAAACGTCGGTAGAGACCAGTAAAACTTTCTTCTTTTGCGTTTCTTTGAGTAATTTTGCCAGCTTACCTGATGTCGTTGTCTTACCAGCACCTTGCAAAC
This sequence comes from Pseudomonadota bacterium, assembly GCA_026399755.1. Classification (GTDB taxonomy): domain Bacteria; phylum Pseudomonadota; class Gammaproteobacteria; order Burkholderiales; family Chitinibacteraceae; genus Iodobacter. The sequence continues at coordinate 43,829 of JAPLQI010000028.1, read as the reverse complement.
CCGCCATTAAAATCACGGCAGGTGGCACTGCGGCCAAGTTCAACGCGTCATTTTGCAAGCCCATCAGCTTGGTTAATTCTTCATGCACAACACCAATGACGGCTTGACCCGGTGTAAGACTACCAATAACTTCTTGGCCTTGCGCTCTGACTTTGACATCATTAATAAACTGCTTAACGACTGGCAAAGCGACGTCAGCCTCAAGTAGGGCCATGCGTACTTCACGCATTGCGTCTTGAATATTGTCTTCCGTCAGGCGAGACTGACCCCGCAGATTTTTGACAACACCAGAAAGACGACTAGAAAGATTTTCAAACATGAGTATCCTTTGCTTGGCGACTGCCCCAAGAGGGACCTCGCTCTGATAGACTTATACAATGACCATTTTACCTGAAGTTAGCCCTGCGACTTATTTAGCGCTGCTGGCATTAACCATTTATCTACTGCTTGGCTGGCATTTTTGCCGTAGCCGTTTAGCGTCTGCTCGCCCTAAGAGCCCAATTAGCCCACTTATTGAGCAAATACTTTTACTTAGTGGCTTAACTTTGCACGCCCTCGCACTCTTCCCGCCCTTGCTATGGTCAAACACACTCCACTTTGGCGCGGCAGAAGCATTATCACTCAGCGCCTTTGCCACACTGTGCATTTATTTATGCGGGCAACTTTTCTGGAAAATGGACGGATTGCAACCGCCCATGTTAGGCATTACGGCCCTATTTTTACTGATATCACAGCTATTGCCTCACGGACATCCTATTACTTATCCATTCAGCGCATTATCTAGAGGGCATTTTTTATTAGCAATGTTCGCTCACGGCATGCTCTTAAATGCGGCTGGCGTGGCTATTCTTATGCGTTTTGCTGATCACACCCTCCACCAAGCGAAAGCAGGCTCCCTTATTCGCACGCTGCCACCTATCATGACGCTTGAGCGGCTTATGTTTGCTTGCGTAGGACTAGGCTTTATTTTACTGACTTTAGCCCTACTATCCGGCATCTTTTTTGCCGAGCAAGTATTCGGTCATGGCCTTGTATTTTCACACAAAATCATCTTGTCCATTGCTGCATGGTTAGTTTTTGGCACTTTACTCTGGGGTAGATGGCAGCGTGGCTGGCGAGGGCAATTCGCGGCTAACTGGACTCTCTTTGGCTTTTCACTACTCTTTTTGGGATATATAGGTAGTCGTTTTGTCCTTGAGGCCTTACTACATCGCTCTTTGTAAACATTTACAGTACAGCAGACTCGCTCATCCTTTACGGACATTGCAACGACCTTGGAACAAATCTCACTACCCTATCTTTATATGGCGCTTGCATTATGCCTAGCCACTTCTGCTTTTTTCTCTGGTGCAGAAACAGCCATGATGGCCGTCAACCGCTATAAAATAGCCAGTAAAGCACGATTAGGCCATCTCGCCGCTATACGCACCCAAAAGCTACTAAAGCAAACAGATCAGCTATTGTCCGTGATTTTGATTGGCAATACGCTCATTAATACGGCATCCGCCACCCTTTCAACCCTGATTGCACACCGACTTTTTGCCAGCAATAACTTTGCGTTGGGTGCCGCAACATTGCTTGTTGCTTTGGCTATCCTTATTTTTTCTGAAGCCACACCCAAGGTTCTTGCCGCTAACTATTCAGAGTCTTTTGCTTATAAAGCGTCCTTCCCTCTCCTTATTTTGCTACGTATTCTCTATCCGGCAGTATGGCTAGTTAATCTATTTGTGAGTGGCTTAATTAAAGTTTTACACCTTAAAAAAAACAATGAAAATCAACATGCTCTCTCGCCAGAAGAGTTACGCCTATTAGTTTTAGAATCAGGGCGTTATATCGAGAAAAAACATCACACTATTTTGCTTAATTTATTTGAGTTAGGAAGCATTACGGTTGATGATGTAATGACACCCCGTCATCAAATCGAAAGTATTGATTTAGATGCGCCTACTGATGAAATTCGCAAACAAATCTTTACCTGCCATCACACACGACTCCCTGTTTATTCAGGCAATCCAGACAATATCACCGGTATTTTGCATATCCGTAAAATTTTGTCTTTGAAAGAAGATGAGATTGATCAAATACGCCTGCGAGAGGTGATGCGCCCTCCTTACTTTATTCCTTCAAGCACGCCTCTTTTTACTCAACTACAAAACTTCCAAGAAAACAAACGAAGAATTGCCGTTGTTGTGGATGAATACGGTGAAATGCAAGGACTGGTCACGCTAGAAGATATACTTGAACAAGTTGTTGGAGAATTCACAACAAACGCGCCTGTGCAAGGCGCTAAAGCTCTGCGCCAGCCCGATGGCAGTATTTTACTGGATGGTGCATCGAGTTTGCGTGAGCTCAATAGAAAATTATGCCTAGCATTTCCTGTAGATGGGCCTAAAACATTAAATGGACTCATACTTGAACACTTTGAAGATATTCCTGATGCAGGCACTTGCCTTGTTTTAGCAGGACAACGAATTGAGATTGTTCAAACACAAGATCGCAGTATTCGTGTTATTCGCTTATATGCTCAAGACATTTAGTCTGTTTTTTGATTTAGATATATTTCAAATGGAAAGAAAGTGCAAGGTTATAAGGTATTTACTAAACTACAACAACATGTAAGATAACAATCTTATCTTGCTCTCTTTTCGATTACATATTGAAGACCATGTCCGCACCTAACTCTCCTGTATCTGGTCTTGCCCGCCTGCTGGTTCAGCATGGTCGATTAATTGAAGCAGATGCAGAGGCTTTGCAGGCAACGGCTGCCAGCAGCAAAACCCTCTTCATTGAACAATTAATCCGTAGCCATAAAATGACCGCCAGAGATGTGGCTGAGTTTTCATCACAGGCATTTGGTTACCCCTTACTAGATCTTGACCATCTTGATCCCAGCTACATTCCGCAAGGCGTATTAGATAATAAAGTGATGCAAATACAACGCATCGTGCCGCTATTTAAACGCGGTACCAAGTTGTTTATTGGGCTTTCTGACATTACTAATTTACAAGCCCTTGAAGAAGTCCGCTTTCAAACTGGCCTGCAAGTTCAGCCACTGGTTGTTGAAGATAGTAAGTTGATTACTTTACTTGAGAAACTCATTGAATCAACAGGTGCCAATTTAAGCAATATGGCGCTAGATGATGTTGATTTAGAAATGGGTGCAAGTGAAGAAGACACTAGCCAAAACGATGCTGCCGCATTAGAAGTAGACGATGCGCCTATTGTCAAATACCTACAAAAAATACTCTTAGATGCCATTAATGCTGGCGTATCAGATATCCACTTTGAGCCTTACGAAAAGTTCTTCCGCATCCGCTACCGGCTAGATGGTGTGCTGCGTGAAGTCGCTCAACCTCCATTGGCCATTAAAGATAAGCTCGCCTCGCGTATTAAGGTTATTTCCAAGCTCGACATTTCAGAAAAGCGCGTGCCGCAAGATGGACGTATGAAGCTGGTGCTATCCAAAAGCCGAGCAATCGATTTTCGGGTATCCACCATGCCCACCATGCATGGTGAGAAAATTTGTATGCGGATTTTAGATCCGTCCTCGGCCACTTTGGGTATTGACGCCTTGGGTTACGATCCGGATCAAAAAGAAATCCTACTAGAGGCCATCCAGCGCCCTTATGGGATGATTTTAGTTACAGGCCCAACAGGCTCAGGCAAAACCGTATCGCTTTATACCTGCCTCAATATCTTGAATCAGCCAGGCATCAATATCTCGACGGCGGAAGATCCTTGTGAAATTAACTTGCCTGGTGTGAACCAAGTTAATGTAAATGAAAAATCAGGGCTAACATTCGCGGTGGCTCTTAAAGCCTTCCTGCGCCAAGATCCTGACATCATTATGGTTGGGGAGATTCGCGACTTAGGCACGGCAGATATTTCAATTAAGGCTGCGCAAACTGGGCATATGGTGTTCTCTACTCTGCACACCAACGATGCCCCTACCACGCTAACACGTATGCTTAATATGGGGATCGCACCCTTTAATATTGCTTCTTCGGTGATTTTAATTACCGCACAACGTTTAGCTAGAAAACTATGCAGTTGTAAAACCGCCATTGATATCCCACACCAAGCACTGCTTGATGCGGGCTTTTCCGAGGAAGATCTTGATGGTACTTGGTCGCCCTATAAACCAGTGGGGTGTGATATTTGTAAGGGTTCAGGATACAAGGGCCGAGTCGGCATTTATCAAGTCATGCCGATTACCGATGCAATGAACCGTATTATCATGACCAACGGTAATGCTATCGACATTGCAGATCAAGCAAAACGAGATGGCGTACGAGACTTACGAGGGTCAGGCTTACGCAAAGTAAAACAAGGGCTAACCTCCTTAGAAGAGATTATGGCTGTTACTAATGAATAAAAACCAACAAGGAGCGATGTCATGGCTCTAGCAGCTAAAACTCTAAAAGTAAAAGAGTTTACTTTTATCTGGGAAGGTAAAGATCGCGGCGGCAAAATAGTCAAGGGCGAAATGCGTGCCGGTGGTGAGCACATCGTTAAAAACACCCTTCGCCGCCAAGGCATTAATGTATTAAAAGTAAAAAAACAAAGGATGGGCTCAGGTAAGAAGATTACCGACGAAGACATCACCATGTTTACTCGGCAATTAGCCACCATGCTCAAATCTGGGGTACCACTACTAACCTCTTTTGATATCGTTGCCAAAGGACATAGCAATCCATCTGTAACTAAACTACTGATGGACATTAAGAATGATATTGAAACCGGCTCTTCGCTTACGCAGGCATTCAGAAAACACCCAAATGAGTTCGATGCGCTTTACTGCAACTTGATCCAAGCGGGTGAGCAAGCGGGTATTTTGGATGCCTTACTCGCTCGGCTAGCCACTTACAAAGAAAAAACACTAGGCGTTAAAAAGAAAATCAAATCCGCGCTGTTCTATCCAACAGCCGTTATTGTGGCCGCGTTTGTGATTACCGCCGTAATTATGATTTTTGTGATCCCTGCTTTTAAAGAATTGTTTTCTAGCTTTGGTGCCAACCTACCAACGCCTACCCTAATCGTCATGGCGATTTCGGATGTTTTTGTTACCTATTGGTGGCTCATTTTTGGTGGCATTTTTGGCGGCATTTGGAGCTTTTTAAAAGCTTGGAAAAAATCTGAGGCCATTCAGATCGTCATGGATCGCTTATTACTCAAAATTCCAATTATTGGCAAGATCATGTTAGACGCCACCATTGCCCGTTGGTGTAGAACCTTGGCGACCATGTTTGCTGCAGGGGTTCCGCTAGTTGAATCTCTGGATTCTGTGGGAGGTGCTGCAGGTAATTATCTTTATAAATTGGCAACGAAAAAAATCCAAACTGAAGTCAGCACAGGTACTAGCCTCACTTTAGCCATGCAAAGCACAAACATGTTTCCCAATATGGTGATGCAAATGGTTGCAATTGGTGAGGAATCTGGCGCACTAGACTCCATGCTAGGTAAAGTCGCAGATTATTACGAAGAAGAGGTAGATAACGCAGTTGAGGCGCTATCTAGCTTAATGGAACCCGTTATTATGGTGGTATTGGGCACGCTTATCGGCGGCTTGGTCGTTGCAATGTATCTACCAATTTTCAAAATGGGCGAGGTTGTCGGTTAATGATTGAGTTGTTTTTGGATAGCCCAGCCCTATTTGGTGGGTTTTTATTTGCGCTGGGTTTATTAGTGGGTAGCTTTTTAAATGTGGTGATCCACCGCATCCCAAAGATGATGGAGCAGCAATTCAAGCTGGAGTGTCAGCTCATTGACGCACCTATCGATGCGCCCATGCCACCTATTGCACGCTATAACTTGATCGTTCCACGCTCGGCCTGCCCAAGCTGTGGCCACGCCATTAGCGCCATCGAGAACATCCCTGTCATCAGCTATCTTTTTTTACGTGGTCGCTGCAAAGGCTGTAGTGTAAAAATCAGCCCTCGCTACCCACTCGTCGAGCTTCTTTGCGCAACACTGACGGCCTTAGCAGGTTTACATTTTGGAGTAACGATTGCGGCAATCGCGGCCATTATGCTGACGTGGTGTTTGATTGCCTTGGTATTTATTGATGCTGACACCTATCTATTGCCTGATAGCATTACCCTGCCTCTGCTTTGGCTAGGTTTGTTATTTAATTTAAACAATGTATTTGTTCCGCTCGATCAAGCGGTAATCGGTGCGGTTGCTGGCTACTTAATGCTCTGGAGCGTGTATTGGGTATTCAAATTAGTGACAGGCAAAGAAGGCATGGGCTATGGCGACTTTAAACTACTCGCCGCACTCGGTGCTTGGTTTGGTTGGCAAGCACTTCCCAGTATTATTTTGCTGTCCTCAATCAGCGGAGCAGTCATTGGTATTGCCCTTGGTGTACTTGCCAAACGAGGCATGAGTAAACCAATGCCCTTTGGCCCCTACTTGGGTATTGCAGGTTGGCTTACACTGATTTTTGGGAGCAGCCTGCAGCAACTACTCTTCAGTAGTGTTGCGCCGTGAGAGCGGATGGAATGCGTATTATTGGGCTGACTGGTGGCATTGGCAGTGGAAAGTCCACGGTGGCGGCGCTGTTTTCTGAGCTGGGTGCGCCAGTTATCGACACAGATGAAATTGCTCATGCACTGAGCAGCCCACCTTCACCAGCCTTAGTGCAAATTGCTCAGCAGTTTGGGGAAGACTATCTACAAGTAAATGGATCGCTAAATCGAACACGAATGCGTAAGCATATCTATGCTCACCCTGGAGAGAAATCCAAACTTGAAAAGATATTTCATCCATTAATTAAAGAGATTGCGCTACGCAAGCTAGATGAGCTACCAGAGAACACTCCTTATGCACTGCTCGCAGTACCCTTACTCTTTGAGACAGGGAGTTATGCATCGGCAATCGACCGAAGCTTACTAGTAGATTGCTCGATCGAGCAGCAGATTGCACGAGTACAAGCTCGAAATGGACTCAATACGAGCGAAATTGAAGCAATTATTGCAAATCAATGCCCAAGAAAAACACGAATACAACTCGCTAATGATATTATTTTGAATGATACTACTCTGGCTCATTTACAATCCTGCGTGAAAACACTCCACCAGCAATATCAGGATCAAACATGTCGGTTTACGTAATTGGTTCTCATAAGCCATTTTTTGCTGCAAAATCGAATATCTTCGCCGGTTAGACGCATCGTGATTAGCTACGAATTCCCTATTAACGAGCGCATTCGCACTCTTTTGCGACTCGAAAACTTATATAACCGCACCATTCAATATGTGGTGAGCGACTCTGCGGCTGATCACCACGCCGCCCTTTTGGGCATTTTTGAAATCATGGAAGTCGCCAGCCGTGCTGATATGAAATCAGACTTACTGCAAGAATTAGAACGTCAGCGGCAATCACTCTCTGCGCTACGCAATAATCCACAGATTTCAGAAGATGCACTTGAACGCGTCTTAGTGGATATTGAAGAAACTCATTGCAGAATGCTCAATATGACGGGGAAATTTGGCCAGGCTCTACGTGAAAATGAATGGCTGATGGCCATTAAGCAACGCGTAACCATCCCTGGTGGCGCCTGCGCATTTGACCTCCCCTCCTACCATTATTGGCAGCAACAAACGCCTGAATATCGAAGAATGGATATTGATGGTTGGTTTAATCCCTTGCTGCCTATTAAGCAAGGCTTAGATATTGTGCTTCGTTTACTGCGTGACAGCATGCGAGAAAATAACTACACCGCAAAAAATGGCAATTTCCAGCAAATGTCTGGTGGTAAAACGGTCCAACTATTAAGGGTCAGCCTACCTGCTGATTTAGCAGCAGTTCCTGAGCTTTCAGCTAACCGCTACGCCATTAATGTTCGTTTTGTCATCCCCTCAACCAGCGGAGAGAGGGCCAAGGTGATCGATGCCGATGTCGACTTCAGTCTTGGCTACTGTAATCTATGACCACGCCTACGTTTCAAACTAAATGCCCAAGTTGTGGAAAACAACATACATATTCCACAAAAAACCCAAATCGACCTTTTTGCTCAGAACGATGCAAACAGATCGATTTAGGGCGTTGGGCCAATGAAGAATATGCCATCCCTGCACCTATCGCTCCTGCTGATGACATCGATCACTTGCTGCATTAAATATTTTTTCACTGTCATTCCAGCTTCATTTAATCGTCATCGCAGCGTCATCTACAAGCATTAAGTTTCCTCTTACTCAGGAGGAAACCAATGCTTCAAACTCAGATTACCCCAAGCCGCAAACGCAAACTCTCTGTATGTATTGCTCACAACGATGAGTTAATTCGTGCTGCACAAGCACTACGCTATCGGGTTTTTGTTGAAGAAATGGGTGCGCGCATTGTCTGCCGTGAGCCCGGCATTGATCGTGATCTTTTTGATGCTTACTGCGACCATCTGCTGGTTCAAGACGATGAAACAGGTGAAGTGGTTGGTACTTATCGCATCCTACCCCCACACCAAGCCAGAAAACTCGGTAGCTACTATGCCGATACAGAATTTGACCTAACCCGCTTAGCTCATTTACGTGAGCAGTTGGTAGAAATTGGCCGATCATGTGTGCATCCTGACTATCGCTCTGGAGCCACCATTACCCTGCTCTGGGCAGGCCTTGCTGAATACATGCGCAAGAACCAATACAACTATCTGATTGGCTGCGCTAGCGTCTCCATCGCAGATGGTGGACATGTTGCCGCCAGCCTTTACCGCAAACTAGCAAAAGACAAATTAGCACCTGTTGAGTGGCGTGTATTTCCTCGCTGCCCTCTTCCTATCACCACCCTTAATCATCGTTTAGAAACAGAAATCCCTCCGTTGATTAAAGGATATCTTCGTGCAGGGGCTTTAATTTGTGGTGAGCCAGCTTGGGACCCTGACTTTAATACTGCTGATTTATTTATCCTACTCCCCATGCAAAATTTGGATATGCGCTATGCCAAACATTTCATGCGGTGATCTTCACACCGAAGGGGATTGGCTCAAGAGCCAAGAAACAGCTAAACTCACAGCATTAAGAATATTCCTACAGAATTTTAGCTGCATGCGCACTCCATTGTTATGCCTACGTCTTAGTCGCTTGTGCCGCTTAATTAGCCATTTTGCTAAAGGCCTGATCAAGGTTACGTTCCGCTTTCCAAGTTTTTCGCTGGAAGAGAGGGTGAACTACATCCAAAAATGGTCAAAACAGCTAACGCACATTTTAGGTGTAAAGCTGCGCATTCAAGGCATTGAACCTGGGCAATACCCTGGCCAGCACATGTTGCTAGCAAACCACATTTCTTGGCTTGATATTTTCGTATTAGATTCAGTCACTGTTTCTCGTTTTGTTGCAAAAGCAGAACTCAGATCATGGCCGGTCATTGGCAGGCTATGCATAGGCTCAGGCACATTGTTTATTGAACGAGATAGGAAGCGGGATACAGCGAGAGTTAATGAAGCCATCGTGGCCGCACTCAACGAAGGACATTGTGTAACGGTGTTCCCCGAAGGGACAACGGGCTGTGGTCGGCAGCTACTTCCCTTCCGCTCTTCCCTTTTGCAGGCCGCAATTGATGGGCGGGCAACCATACAGCCTGTCTATTTACGCTATACAGATTCAGAAGGAAAATACTCGGATGCAGCCACCTATATTGGCGACATGACGATTGCTCAATCTGTTTGGAGAATACTAGGCACCAGATCACTACACGCAGAAATTAACTTTTTGGCCCCTTTTCCGACAGAGCATGCAAATCGACGCACATTAACTCAATTTGTGGAAGCTCGAATCTGCACAGCTCATCATGCACTTAATGCTCAATCCAGCAATGCCTGATACTCACTTTGGGCGGATACCTGATACAAACGGCCACTATCTAGACAGATCCCAGTTAATGCGCCACCCCATACGCAGCCTGTGTCTAATGCCCATACATCATCTCTGAGCATTAAGCCAAGCGCAGACCAATGACCACACACCACTTTACGCCCAAGTGGTAAGCGATCTTTAGCCTCAAACCAAGGAATAACTCCGACAGGTGCTTGATCCCGCTCTCCCTTATATTTCAGTTGCAAAGCCCCTTCTGATGTTACAAAGCGCATTCTCGTTAAACAATTCACAGTGAAACGCAATCTATCCATTTCAGACATGTCTGCAGTCCATTGTACAGGCTGATTTCCGTACATCACGGCCAAAAAGCCTTTCCAATCCCCCCCCCCCAATGCAGCCTCAACCTCTATAGCAGCATTTTTTGCCATATCAAGTGACCAACTAGGGCTAATCCCAGCGTGTGTGATAACGAAATCGCCCAAATCAATTAATAGGGACTGTTTCCGCAGCCATTCCATCAAAATATCAACATCAGGCGCATCTAAAACTTCCTGAAGAGTATCCCCTAGCTTGGCCTCAGAGAACCCCGCAAACATAGCTAATAAATGCAGATCATGATTCCCCAATACAATCGAAACACCTTGGGTTTGAGCCGCCCAACGTAGTGTCGCTAAAGATGACGGACCTCGATTAACTAAATCTCCAACAAGGAAAATTTGATCATTCAGTGGATTAAAAGCCATACTGTCGACTAGGGTCATTAGCTCTGCATGACAACCTTGAATATCACCAATTGCATATCGTGGCATAACTCATCCATTTAACAGCTAAAATAAAAACACAACCATTTGGCCAAAAGAATATAGACCATGATTGCAAATAAACGACTTGATATTCATGACTGGATTGCTAAATTAAGCGCCATCGATTTACCTGCCCTTCAGTATACGCTTGATCAAATGCTGAATATGCAGAGTAAAAGTGATGAAATTAGTATCAGAGATATTGCCCAGTTAATCAGGCACGACCCGCTGCTTACACTAAGGATCATACGCTACCAGCAATCACGTAGAAGCGCAGCGCAACACACAGATGTAAACACAATTGATCGCGTGCTATTAATGATAGGACTAGGCGGGTTTTTCCGAGAATTCGGAAAAATGGATAGTATCGAAAAATCCTTAGCTACAAATCCGGAAGCACAACTTAGAATTAGAAAACTGATTTCCCGCGCCTATTTAGCAGCAGTTATTGCAGATAGCCTAGGTGGCCAGCGGCACGATGTAGACCCCATCGAAGTAACAACCGCTTCTTTATTACATGACTTAGCAGAAATACTACTCTGTCTGACAGCCCCAGAGCTGGCAGAACAAATATCACAAAATATGAAACTCAATCCTGGCATGCGAAGCAACGAAGCACAAAAACAAGTTCTTGGCTTTACCTTAAACGAATTACAAACAGAACTAGCACAAAAATGGGGGCTGCCAAATCTGCTAACCCACCTTATGGATGAGCGCTACATTGACGAACCACGCGTCAGAACAGTCACCATCGCCACCTCAACTGCACGTCACCTCGCAAATGGCTGGCAAGACCCTGCCCTACCAGATGACTACCAAAATATTGCAGATCTTCTTTCCTGCGACACTGACTATGCCTATTCACTCATAAGAAATGTGAGTGTCAAAGTGGCTCGTGAATGGCAATGGTTCGCTGTATTGCCTGTAGCAACAGGATTGCCACAGCATCTGTAAAAAATTCAGGCAATAAAAAAGCCAACCTTACGGTTGGCTTTTTTACTTTACTACGAATAGCTTCAAAACAACTGATTACTCAGCTGCTTCAACCGCTTCCGCTTCTTCCGGACGGTCTACAAGCTCAACGAATGCCATAGGAGCATTGTCGCCTTGACGGAAACCGCATTTCAGAATGCGAAGATAGCCACCATTACGGGCAGCATAACGCGGGCCGAGCACGTCGAACAACTTAACCACCATATCGCGATCGCGAGTGCGATTGAACGCCAGACGGCGGTTCGCAAGCGAAGGCTTTTTACCCAAAGTGATCAAAGGCTCTGCAACACGGCGCAGTTCTTTTGCTTTAGGTAAAGTGGTCTTGATGACTTCGTGACGAAGCAACGAATTCGCAAGATTGCGCAACATCGCCAGACGATGACTCGTCGTACGATTTAATTTGCGATTAGATTGACGGTGACGCATTTGTCGATTTCCTTTTGCCCACTATTACGGCTTTTCTAAGCCAGCAGGCGGCCAGTTTTCAAGGCGCATGCCCAGCGAGAGGCCTTTAGAGGCAAGAACTTCCTTGATCTCATTAAGCGATTTACGCCCAAGATTAGGTGCCTTCAAAAGCTCAGTCTCGGTACGCTGGATCAGGTCGCCGATATAATAAATGTTCTCTGCCTTCAGGCAGTTAGCCGAACGGACAGTCAGTTCGAGGTCATCAACCGGACGCAACAGAATCGGATCGATCTGCGGAGCCTGTGGTTGTTCTTCCTCTACGGGAGTGCCTTCAAGATCAGCGAACACGGCGAGCTGGTCAATTAGCATACGCGCAGCCTGGCGCACCGCTTCTTCAGGTTCAATTACGCCATTGGTTTCAATGTCAATAATCAAACGATCAAGGTCAGTGCGTTGCTCTACACGCGCGCTTTCTACGTGGTAGCTAACACGGCGAATTGGGCTGAAAGACGCGTCAAGCATGATGTTACCGATAGTACGGTTTTCATCTTTAGCCAGACGGTTAGGTGCAGGCTGATAGCCACGACCTTTTTCAACCGTAATTTCCATATTAAGCTTGCCACCAGCAGACAGATGGGCAATCACATGATCTGGATTGATCACCTCAACATCGTGTGACAGCTGAATATCGGACGCTTTAACGACGCCCTCACCCTCTTTTGAGAGGGTGAGAACGACCGAGTCCCGACCATGCAGCTTGAGCACAACGCCTTTGAGGTTCAGCAAGATATCGACTACATCTTCCTGTACGCCATCCAGTGCGGAATACTCGTGAACCACACCTTCAATTTTCACTTCTGTTGGCGCAAAACCAGACATCGATGAAAGAAGGATGCGGCGTAGAGCATTGCCGAGCGTATGGCCGTAACCGCGCTCGAACGGCTCCATCACGACCTTCGCCTGGGCAGCGTTTAAAGCCTGCACATCAATGATGCGCGGCTTGAGCAACTCATTCGCGTTGATTTGCATAAGTCAGTATCCCTTGGCTAGCCGGGTCAGAATATTACTTGGAGTAGAATTCCACAACCAGCGCTTCGTTGATGTCGCTGGACAGATCGGAACGCTCTGGCATGTTTTTAAACACACCTTCAAGCTTCTTAGAATCTACCTGTACCCAGCTCGGAAAACCGATACCCTCAGCCAAGGAAACAGCTTCTTGGATACGTGCCTGAGTTTTCGATTTATCGCGAACGGAAACAACGTCGCCAGCTTTAACCAAGTAGGAAGGAATATTCACAACACTACCGTTTACCACAATAGCTTTGTGGGAAACAAGTTGACGAGCTTCAGCACGTGTAGAGCCAAAACCCATACGATAAACAACGTTATCCAGACGACATTCAAGAAGCTTCAGCAGGTTTTCACCTGTAGAACCTTTACGTCGGCTAGCTTCTTCAAAATAACGACGGAACTGACGTTCCAATACGCCGTAAATGCGACGAATCTTTTGCTTTTCACGCAAATGAACACCGTAGTCAGATAGACGTGATGGCTTCTTACCGCCACTCACACCGTGCTGACCAGGAGCTTGTTCTAATTTGCACTTACTATCCAAAGAACGACGAGCGCTCTTTAGGAAAAGATCCGTACCCTCACGACGTGCAAGTTTGCACTTGGGTCCAATATAACGAGCCATAACTTACTCCGGGATTAGATACGACGCTTCTTCGGCGGACGACAACCGTTATGCGGAATCGGCGTAACATCCGAAATGCTCGTGATCTTGAAGCCGAGGGCGTTCAATGCACGCACAGCGGACTCACGACCCGGACCCGGACCCTTGATACGAACTTCGAGGTTCTTTACACCGTATTCTTGGGCAACTTTACCAGCAGCCTCTGCAGCTACTTGAGCTGCAAAAGGTGTACTTTTCCGAGAGCCTTTAAAACCAGCACCGCCCGAGGTAGCCCAAGACAGTGCATTCCCTTGGCGATCAGTGATGGTTATGATTGTGTTATTGAAAGAAGCGTGAACGTGCACAACCCCTTCAGACACACTCTTTTTGACTTTCTTCCGTACACGTACTGTGTTTGCTTTAGCCATTCTTCAATTCCTTGGATTACTTCTTGCCAGCGATAGACTTACGCGGACCCTTGCGAGTACGCGCATTGGTACGAGTGCGCTGACCGCGGCATGGAAGTCCTCTGCGGTGACGGAAACCACGGTAGCAACCAAGGTCCATAAGACGCTTGATGCTCATGGTCACTTCGCGGCGCAAATCACCCTCGACAGTATATTTGCCAAGTTCTTCACGCAGCATATCTAGCTCAGCATCACTGAGATCTTTAACCTTTTTTGTAGGCTCTACGCTTGTAGCTGCGCAGACGGCATAGGCGCGAGTGCGACCAATACCGAAAATAGCCTGAAGGCCGATCACAGTATGCTGATGATTCGGGATATTAACCCCAGCAATACGGGCCATACTTTTCTTACCCCAGGTTCAAAAAGCTTTGCATGTTAACACCAGAAACTGATTGTCGCAACAATCAGCCTTGGCGCTGCTTGTGCCGCGGGTCGGTGCAAATCACACGCACAACACGGTTGCGGCGTACGATTTTACAATTGCGGCAAATTTTCTTGACCGACGCTTGAACTCTCATCGTCTTTCCTTTCGATCAAAATTAAATCCGAGCTATTACTTGGCTCGGAATACAATGCGAGCCTTGGTCAGATCATAGGGAGTTAACTCCACTGTGACCTTATCTCCAGGCAGGATACGGATATAATGCATCCGCATCTTACCAGAAATATGACCAAGAACCACATGTCCGTTTTCGAGCTTGACCTTAAACGTTGCATTTGGCAACGTTTCCAGGACTTCGCCCTGCATCTGAATGACTTCGTCTTTCGCCATAGCCTGTTACGCCTAGCCCTTGAAGTTAGCTTTCTTGAGCAGACTCTCGTACTGATGTGAGAGCACGTATGACTGCATCTGCGACATAAAGTCCATTGTCACAACTACCAGAATCAACAGAGATGTACCGCCAAAATAGAATGGAACATTCCACTTCAGGATCAAAAACTCTGGAATCAAGCAAATTACAGTGATATAGACAGCACCGATCAATGTGAGTTTTAAAATCAACTTTTCGATGTATTTCGCAGTGTGATCACCCGGGCGGTAGCCCGGAATCATTGCCCCACTCTTCTTCAAATTATCTGCGGTTTCCTTCGGATTGAAGACCAGCGCAGTGTAGAAGTAGCAGAAGAAAATGATCGCAGTCGCATATAACAGCACATAGAGCGGCTGACCAGGATGCAGCATGTCACCGATCGACTTCAACCAAGACAATTTATCGCTATTACCAGTCCACGACAGCAATGTCGCAGGAAATAAAATAATTGAAGAGGCAAAAATCGGAGGGATCACGCCCGCCATATTCAGTTTCAGTGGAAGGTGCGTGCTTTGTGCCTGCATCATGCGATTGCCAACTTGGCGTTTCGCATAATGTACAGGAACCTTGCGCTGGCCGCGTTCAACAAACACAACCGCCGCAGTTAAGAGCACGACACCAACAAAGAGGAACAACACAAGCAAAATAGGTAAAGCGCCTTGATTGGCCAGTGATAATGTCTTACCGATTGCCGAAGGCAAACCAGAAGCAATACCAGAACAGATCAAAATTGAAATACCGTTACCGATACCTCGTTCGGTGATCTGCTCACCCAACCACATCAAGAACATGGTGCCAGTCACCAGCGTCACAATGGTAGTAAACACAAACTGAGTTTGTGCCACAACTACCAAATTCGGCTGCTTGAACAGCATCATCGCAATACCAAAGCTCTGTGCAGTAGCAAGAAGCAGCGTCGCATAACGCGTATATTGCGTAATTTTACGACGACCTGCTTCTCCCTCTTTTTTCATCTGCTTCAGAGATGGCAGCACCTCGGCAGCGAGCTGTAAAATAATCGATGCCGAGATGTAAGGCATGATCCCGATAGCGAACACGGTAAAGCGAGAGAGGGCACCACCGGAAAACATATTGAACATGTTCAACAAACCGGTTTGCGACGACTCAAACAATTTTGCCAGTTCAGCTGGATTGATGCCTGGCACCGGGATGTGTGCGCCGATTCGATATACGATCAGCGCCCCGATGAGGAACCAAATCCGGCTTTTAAGATCTGCAAACTTGTTTGCAGAACTAGCCAGAGCGGGATTTGCCATTACTGCCTTATCCTCAGTTTACCGAATTACTCGGTGATGCTGCCGCCAGCTGCTTCAATAGCAGCACGGGCACCCTTAGTTACAGCCAAGCCCTTGAGTACAACTGCACGCTCGATAGTGCCAGAAAGTACAACTTTCCCGCGCAAAGCATGCTGAGATACCACACCAGCTTGAAGCAGTGCTTCAAAGGTAATTTCGTCTAATGGCAAATCATTGATGTCCGACAAGCGAACTTCAGCGGTATCACCACGTGTGAGCGAAACAAAACCACGTTTTGGCAGGCGACGTTGCAAAGGCATTTGACCGCCTTCAAAACCAACCTTGTGAAAACCACCAGTACGTGATTTCTGACCTTTGTGACCACGACCAGACGTTTTGCCTAAGCCAGAGCCAATACCGCGGCCTACACGACGCTTAGCGTGAGTAGAACCAGCAGCTGGTTTCAGGTTATTAAGTTCCATTTAGCCTTCCACCTTCAGTAGGTAGCTGATCTTGTTCGCCATACCACGGTTTTCTGGGGTATCGATCACTTCAGAGCTACTATTAAGACGACGGAGACCTAAGCCACGGGCGCATGCCTTGTGAGCTTCTAGACGTCCAATCAGACTTTTAACCAAAGTTACTTTGAATTTCTTAGAGTCGCTCATTTAGCCGCTCCTAGAATCTCTTCAACAGACTTACCACGCTTCGCAGCAATATCTGCTGGCGTATGAAGCTTAGAAAGACCATCTAAAGTTGCACGTACGATGTTGTACGGGTTAGTAGAACCATGGCACTTAGCCGAAATATTATGGATACCCATAACTTCGAACACAGCGCGCATTGGACCACCAGCAATAATACCCTTACCATCTGCAGCAGGCTGCATGAACACTGTAGTAGCGCCATGTTTACCAAATACTGTGTGGTGAATCGTGCCGTTGCGCAAAGTAACTTTCTGCAACTTACGACGAGCTTCTTCCATTGCTTTCTGTACGGCTACAGGCACTTCTTTCGATTTGCCCTTACCCATACCAACGCCGCCATCACCATCACCAACTACTGTCAGTGCGGCGAAACCAAGGATACGACCACCCTTGACGACCTTGGTAACGCGATTTACAGCGACCATCTTTTCACGAAGGCCGTCGCCGCGTTCTTCCATATCGTTCTTAGCCATTATATCAACTCCAAACTCAATTAGAAGACGAGGCCGCCCTCACGAGCGGCATCAGCTAAGGCCTTAACACGGCCGTGATATTTGAAGCCGGAACGGTCAAATGCAACCGTTTCGACACCTGCAGCTTTCGCTTTTTCTGCGATACGCTTGCCAATCACGACTGCGGCATCAACAGAGCCGCCATTCTTGATTTGGCCACGAACATCTGCTTCAAGAGTTGAAGCAGAAACCAGTACTTTGCTACCGGTTTCGTCGATGATCTGGGCGTAAATGTGACTGTTGGTGCGGTGCACCGACAGACGCAACATCTTGAGCTCCGAAATCTTTGCACGGGTTTTACGTGCGCGGCGGAGTCGAGCTTGGTTCTTGTCCATGATTCAGCCTCGATTACTTCTTCTTGGTTTCTTTCAATACGACAACCTCATCGGAATAGCGTACGCCCTTGCCTTTATATGGCTCTGGTTTACGATATTCACGAATTTCGGCTGCAACTTGACCAACCAGTTGCTTGTCGGCGCCCTTAAGGACGATTTCGGTTTGTGTCGGAGTTTCCACCTTCACACCCGCTGGCATTGTATGCGCAACTGGGTGAGAAAAGCCGAGGGTCAAGTTCAAGACATCGCCTTGAGCTTGAGCACGGTAACCAACGCCAACCAGCAAGAGCTTACGCTCAAAGCCTTTAGAAACGCCGTTTACCATGTTGTTTACCAACGCGCGCAAAGTACCGGACATAGAGCGAGCATGCTTAGATGCACTCTTAGCGGCAAATTGAACTGCATTGTCCTCAACCTTAACGTCCACATCAACGCAAAGAGTTTGCGTCATTGTGCCGTGCGGGCCCTTCACAACGATTTCACCAGCAGCGAAATTAACTTCTACGCCTGCTGGGATAACTACTGGGTTTTTTGCTACGCGAGACATCGATTCACCTCTTTAAGCGACGACGCACAGAAGCTCGCCACCAATACCATTGGCACGTGCTTTGCGATCTGTCATTACGCCTTTGGAGGTGGACAAAATAGCCACACCCAGACCGTTCATCACCGTTGGGATTTCTGTTGCACCTTTGTAGATGCGCAGACCCGGCTTGGACACGCGGTCCAAACGCTCGATAACCGGACGACCAGCGTAGTACTTGAGTTCGATGGTCAGAACAGGCTTAACTTCACCTGCGACTTCAAACGATTCGATATAACCTTCATCTTGCAACACGCCAGCAATTGCTAACTTCAGTGTGGACGACGGCATTGTAACTTGCGCCTTGTCCGCACGTTGTGCGTTGCGAATACGGGTTAGCATATCGGCGATAGGATCATGCATTGCCATGTTTTATCTCTCCTATTACCAGCTAGCCTTGACCATGCCAGGAACTTCACCCTTAAAGGCGAGTTCACGTAGCTTGATACGGCCGAGTCCGAATTTGCGATACACGCCACGACCACGACCAGTAATCGAACAACGATTTACTAGACGTACTGGGCTTGCATTACGCGGAAGCTGCTGGAATTGCAAACGAGCAGCAAAACGCTCTTCGTCAGATGCATTCTGGTCATTGATGACCGCCATCAGCTTTTCACGCTTGGCGGCGTTTCTGGTCATTGATGACCGCCATCAGCTTTTCACGCTTGGCGGCGTACTTGGCGACGGTTGCACGACGCTTTTCCTCACGCTTAATCACTGCGACTTTAGCCATGGTTGCCTCAACTCTTGAATGGGAATTTGAAGCAAGCGAGTAAAGCACGCGCTTCTTCATCAGATTTAGCTGTAGTGGTAATCGTAATATTCATACCACGTAAAGCATCAATCTTATCGTATTCGATTTCTGGGAAAATGATTTGCTCACGTACGCCCATATTGAAATTACCACGACCGTCAAACGATTTACCACTCACGCCGCGGAAGTCGCGTACACGTGGCAGAGCAATCGTTACCAGACGATCCAAGAATTCGAACATGCGTTCGCGGCGCAAAGTCACTTTGCAGCCAACCGGATAACCTTCACGAATCTTAAAACCAGCAATCGACTTTTTAGCTACAGTAACAACCGGCTTTTGACCAGCAATCTTCACCAAATCACCAACAGCATGATCCATCACTTTCTTGTCCGCAATCGCTTCGCCAACACCCATGTTAATGGTGATTTTGTCGATGCGTGGAACTTGCATGATGGATTTGTAACCGAACTGTTCAACCAGCTTCGGAATTACTTGATCTTTATAAAACTCTTGCAGACGTGCCATTTTTCATCACCCCTTAGCCGCCAACCACTTCGCCACTAGACTTAAAGAAACGAACCTTACGGCCATCCTCTAGAGTCTTAATGCCAACGCGATCAGCCTTGCCCGTTGCAGTGTTAAACAAGGCAACATTAGAAATGTGAACCGGCATAGTCTTTTCGACAATACCGCCCTGTACACCGCGCATTGGATTAGGCTTTTGGTGTTTTTTCACCACATTCACGCCCTCAACCACGACACGATCTTCAGCCGGGATTACGCGCAGCACTGTACCGCGCTTGCCGTTGTCCTTGCCTGTGATAACGATGATTTCATCGCCTTTGCGAATCTTGTTCATGCCCGTCCCCTTACAACACTTCTGGCGCAAGTGAAACGATTTTCATAAACCGTTCATTGCGCAGCTCACGAGTCACTGGCCCAAAAATACGGGTACCAATAGGCTCAAGCTTGGCGTTAAGGAGAACTGCAGCGTTGCCATCAAACTTGATAAGCGAACCATCAGCACGGCGTACGCCCTTAGCGGTGCGAACCACTACGGCGCTATAAACATCACCTTTTTTAACACGGCCGCGAGGGGCTGCATCTTTAATGGCAACTTTAATAATATCGCCCACCGAAGCGTAGCGACGCTTGGAACCACCAAGAACCTTAATGCACATAACAGAACGTGCACCAGTGTTGTCAGCAACTTCAAGCCTAGTTTGCATTTGAATCATTGAAACAAACCTCCAACTTTTTCCGCCATCATCTCAGCAAAACCGAGTCGCTCGGCAAAACCGAGCATTAGCAGCTAGTTTTGGATCCCGTAGGGAAGAACTCCATACACAACAAGGTGTTATATATGGATAAGAAAGCGGGCATTGTACATAAAGCACAATACCCGCGCAAGCACGTATTAAATATTAATTACGGGCTTTTTCTACCAGCGTCGTCACAGCCCAATTTTTAGTCTTGGAGAGTGGACGAATTTCTTGGATCGTAACCAAATCACCTTCGTGATATTGATTGCTTTCGTCGTGTGCATGGTATTTTTTGGAACGACGCATCATCTTGCCGTAGAGCGGGTGTTTAACCAAACGCTCTACCAACACGGTAACAGTCTTGTCCATTTTGTCGCTGACGATACGGCCTGTCAGTTCGCGCTTCAGTTTAGCTTCAGACATCGTTACGCCGCCTTCTGAGCCATGATGGTATGAACGCGCGCAATATCTTTGCGCACACGGTTGAGTTCGCTTGGCTTCGCCAGTTGACCCGTCGCATGCTGCATACGCAAGCTAAACTGCGCCTTCAACAATGCGGTCAACTCAGCCTTCAGCTCTTCAACAGATTTCTGATGTAGTTCAGCAGCTTTCATCGTTGTCCCGCCTGACGAGTGACAAAGGTAGTCGCGAATGGCAACTTAGCAGAAGCAAGGCGGAAAGCCTCACGTGCAACTGCTTCATCAACACCATCCAACTCATACAATACTTTGCCTGGTTGAATCTCAGCAACCCAGTAATCTGGGCTACCCTTACCATTACCCATTCGCACTTCAGCGGGCTTGGTAGAGATTGGCTTATCTGGGAACGTACGAATCCACACACGACCACCACGTTTAATATAACGTGTGATTGCACGACGAGCGGATTCGATCTGACGAGCAGTCAGACGACCACGACTAGTGGCCTTGAGCCCAAACACACCAAAAGCAACGCTGTTACCACGAGTAGCGATACCCGTGTTACGGCCCTTCTGGACCTTGCGATACTTAAGTCTAGTTGGCTGCAGCATTACGAGGCCCCTTCCGTGCGTTTTTCTTCTGAGCTTCAGGCGCTGGTTCAGCAGCCTTTTCGCCCGGCTTCATTTCGCCTTTGTAAACCCAAACCTTGATACCAATGATACCGTAGGTGGTTTTGGCTTCAGAAGTCGCGTAATCGATATCAGCACGAAGTGTATGCAAAGGCACACGACCTTCACGATACCACTCACAACGTGCAATTTCGATGCCGTTCAAGCGACCAGACGACATAATCTTGATACCTTGGGCACCAAGACGCATCGCATTTTGCATAGCACGCTTCATAGCACGACGGAACATAACGCGCTTTTCAAGCTGCGCAGAAATGCTATCGGCAATAATTTGTGCATCGATTTCAGGCTTACGCACTTCTTCGATGTTTACATGCACAGGCACATTCAGGATCTTTTGCAGCGCTTTCTTAAGCTGCTCAATATCCTCACCTTTTTTACCAATCACCACACCCGGACGAGCCGTAAAAATAGTGATTTTGGCATTCTTAGCTGGACGCTCGATAACGACACGACTCACTGAAGCACTGGCCAGTTTCTTTTTCAGATAATCGCGTACTGCGATATCTTCATTGAGCATACCGGCAAAATTGCTACTGTTGGCGTACCAACGCGAAGCCCAGTTCTTAGTGACGGCGAGACGAAAACCCGTCGGATGAACTTTCTGACCCATAGTCGCTCCTTAATCGCCAACAATCAATGTGATGTGGCAAGTTTGCTTCTCGATACGATTGCCACGGCCTTTGGCACGTGCGCTGAAACGCTTAAGAGAAGGTCCCTTATCCACAAAAATTGTGGTCACTTTGAGTGCGTCGATATCGGCGCCTTCATTGTGCTCAGCATTGGCAATAGCGGATTCCAGAACCTTCTTAATTAATACAGCACCCTTTTTAGGGCAGAAGGCCAAGATGTTCAACGCCTGCTCTACCGGCTTGCCACGGACTAGGTCAGCGACCAGCCGCGCTTTTTGGGCGGAGAGGCGAGTGTTGCTTAATACAGCAGATACTTGCATGTCTTCACCTTATCGCTTGGCTTTTTTGTCCGCAGCATGGCCTTTGAACGTGCGGGTAAGTGCAAACTCACCCAACTTGTGTCCAACCATGTTTTCGTTCACATAAACTGGAACGTGCTGCTTACCATTATGAACTGCAATTGTCAGACCAACGAAGTCTGGCAACACAGTAGAACGGCGTGACCAAGTTTTCACTGGACGCTTGTCGTTCGCCGCGCGGGCAGTTTCCACCTTTTTGATCAGGTGCAGGTCAACGAATGGGCCTTTTTTAATAGAACGTGCCATTTACATTACCTCTTGTTCGCGGGACGACGACGCACGATCATGTTGCTTGTGCGCTTATTGCGACGAGTGCGATAGCCCTTAGCAGGCTGGCCCCATGGACTTACTGGAACACGACCTTCACCAGTACGACCTTCACCACCACCGTGCGGGTGATCAACCGGGTTCATAGCAGTACCACGTACGGTTGGACGAATACCCAACCAACGCTTAGCACCTGCTTTACCGTAGGAGCGAAGATTATGCTCTTCGTTACCTACTTCACCGATTGTTGCGCGGCAATCAACGTGAACCTTGCGGATTTCGCCAGAGCGCAGACGCAATTGAGCGTAAGCACCTTCGCGAGCCAGCAACTGAACACCAGCACCAGCGGAGCGAGCAATTTGCGCGCCTTTACCTGGCTGCATTTCAATGCAATGGATCGTCGAACCAACTGGAATATTGCGGATAGGAAGGGTATTACCCACCTTAATCGGCGCATCCGAGCCAGAAATCACGGTCATATCAGCCTTAAGGCCTTTAGGAGCGATAATGTAGCGACGTGTGCCGTCTGTGTAACAAAGCAAGGCGATGTTAGCAGTACGGTTAGGATCG
Source organism: Pseudomonadota bacterium (assembly GCA_026399755.1). Taxonomy (GTDB): domain Bacteria; phylum Pseudomonadota; class Gammaproteobacteria; order Burkholderiales; family Chitinibacteraceae; genus Iodobacter. The sequence continues at coordinate 20,519 of JAPLQI010000028.1, read as the reverse complement.
TATTCAAGACGCTCTACACGAGCTACGATACCGTCTTTATCATTACGCTTAAAGTCAATTAGACGATAATGCTGTTTGTGACCACCACCCATATGACGGGTTGTAATCACACCACGGTTGTTACGACCAGCTGTCTTGCTTTGCGACTCGAGCAAAGGAGCGTACGGCGCACCTTTGTGTAGATCTGGGGTCACAACCTTGACGACGGCGCGGCGACCGGGGGACGTCGGTTTTACTTTTACCAATGCCATTTTCAGTCTCCTTTACTGCGCTGCCGCGAGGTCGAGTTCTTGGCCTGCAGCAAGGCTAATGTAAGCCTTTTTCCAGTCCTTGCGACGACCTACGGTACGACCAAATTTCTTGCCCTTGCCCTTGACATTCAATGTCGACACGCCTTCAACCTTCACCTTAAAGAGAAGCTCAACAGCGGCCTTGATTTCTGCCTTAGTAGCGTCCGTAGATACACGGAAAACAACTTGATCATTCTTTTCAGCCACAAAAGTGGTCTTTTCTGACACGATAGGTGCCAAAAGAACTTGAAGCAGACGATTTTCAGAGAATTGCATCATGCGTACAACTCCTCAAAAGCTTGCAGTGCTTCACGAGTGATAACCACTTTCTTAAAACGAACGAGGCTCACTGGATCAGCTTGCGATGGCTCAAGCACCAGAACGTGCGCAAGATTTCGCGACGCAAGGTACAAGTTTTCATCCAGCTCTTTGGTGATAATCAACACGGAATCCAACTGCATAGCAGCCAATTGCAGTGCGAAAGCCTTAGTTTTTGGTGTTTCAGCGGTAAAGCTTTCCACCACCACAAGACGCTCTTCACGAACCAGTTGCGACAGAATGGTCGCGATACCAGCACGGAACATCTTACGGTTAACCTTTTGTGAGAAGTTCTCATCCGGGCTATTCGGGAAAGCACGACCACCACCACGCCATAGCGGGGAGGAGCTCATACCAGCACGAGCACGGCCTGTACCCTTCTGCTTCCAAGGCTTTTTGGTCGAGTGACTTACGTTGTCACGACCTTTTTGAGCACGATTGCCGCTACGAGCATTCGCGAAGTAAGCTGTCACAACTTGGTGAACCAGCGCTTCGTTGAATTCGCGTGCGAACAGTGCATCTGAACCAGCGACAGCGGCTTGCGCCTCGCCGGCAGCATTGATGACTTTAAGATCCATTACGCACCTGCCTTCACACTCGGACGAACAACCACGTCATTGCCTTTGCAGCCAGGAACAGCGCCCTTAACTAACAGCAATTGACGTTCGGCATCGACACGGACGATTTCCAAGTTCTGGGTAGTACGTTGAACGTTACCCAGTTGACCTGCCATGCGCTTACCAGGGAAAACGCGACCTGGATCTTGCGCTTGACCAATGGAACCCGGCGTATTATGCGAGCGCGAGTTACCGTGGGAGGCACGATTGGAAGAGAAATGGTGACGTTTAATTACACCAGCAAAACCCTTACCCAGAGTTGTACCAGTTACATCAACATAAGAACCAGTCGCAAACATCTCAACTGAAAGCTGATCACCAGCCTTCAATTCTGCTAATTTCTCAGCAGTGACATCAAACTCAACCAAACCCAAACCTGCTTCCACGCCTGCTTTCGCAAAGTGGCCAGCTTGAGCCTTGTTAACACGACTAGCTTTCTTTGCGCCGAAAGTTACCTGAACAGCTGTATAGCCATCAGTTTCCAGCGTCTTGATTTGCGTAACGCGATTAGCAGACATGTCCAGCACTGTTACCGGAATGGAAGCACCATCCTCAGCAAAAACGCGGGTCATGCCGACTTTACGTCCGACAAGTCCTAAGCTCATAGTTATATCCCTTTCAGGGCCGATTACGATTGACCGGCTAAACCTAAAGTAAAAAAGGCTTGCCACCCTTAAGTGGCAAGCCCGCGACTTTAGCAAAGTTTTCCTTTTACCGCAAGCACTTAGCGTGCATTACAGAAAAAAACTTTGTTTGTCGATTACTGCAGCTTGATTTCTACGTCTACGCCAGCTGGAAGATCCAGCTTCATCAGCGCATCAACGGTTTTGTCTGTTGGATTGACAATATCCATTAAACGCAGGTGCGTACGAATTTCCATCTGATCACGCGCCATTTTATTAACGTGTGGAGAGCTCAGAATGTCAAAACGCTCAATCTTAGTAGGTAGCGGAACTGGGCCCTTAACAACAGCACCAGTACGCTTAGCCGTATCAACAATTTCCTGCGCCGAACGATCGATCAAAGCGTAGTCAAAAGCTTTCAGACGGATACGAATTTTTTGGTTTTGCATTTTCACAAGCCTTTAAACGAGGACTTTGGCAACTACACCAGCGCCAACAGTACGACCACCTTCGCGAATAGCGAAGCGTAGACCTTGTTCCATAGCAACTGGAGCGATCAGGGTAACGGTAACTTCAACGTTATCACCTGGCATCACCATTTCAGTACCTTCTGGCAAATCAACTGAACCTGTTACGTCAGTTGTACGGAAGAAGAACTGTGGACGGTAGCCGTTAAAGAATGGAGTGTGACGACCACCTTCATCTTTCGACAGTACGTATACAGAACCTTCGAACTTAGTGTGCGGAGTAATCGAACCTGGCTTAGCCAATACTTGACCACGCTGAACATCTTCACGCTTAGTACCACGAAGCAATGCACCGATGTTATCGCCAGCTTGACCTTGGTCAAGCAGTTTACGGAACATTTCAACACCAGTACACGTTGTCTTAACTGTTGTAGTGATACCAACAATTTCGATTTCTTCGCCGACTTTAACAACGCCGCGCTCAACACGACCAGTCACAACAGTACCGCGACCTGAGATCGAGAATACATCTTCAACTGGCATCAGGAACGCGCCATCAACAGCACGCTCTGGCAACGGAATGTAAGAATCAAGCGCTTCAGCAAGACGGAAAATCGATGGCTCGCCGTGCTCAGACTGATCACCTTCCAGGGCCATACGAGCAGAACCAACAATAATTGGAGTGTCGTCACCAGGGAAGTCATACTTGCTCAGTAGTTCACGAACTTCCATGTCTACCAATTCAAGCAATTCAGCATCATCAACCAAGTCAGCCTTGTTCAGGTAAACAATGATGTATGGAACGCCAACTTGACGAGCCAACAAGATGTGCTCACGAGTTTGTGGCATAGGACCATCAGCTGCTGAACATACCAAGATCGCGCCATCCATCTGCGCAGCACCAGTAATCATGTTCTTGATGTAATCCGCGTGACCTGGGCAGTCAACGTGAGCGTAGTGACGTGTTTCTGTCTCATACTCAACGTGTGAAGTATTAATAGTAATACCGCGTGCTTTTTCTTCAGGAGCGCTATCGATTTGCGAGTAATCTTTCGCTTCGCCACCGAATTTCTTCGACAAGATAGTCGAAATTGCCGCTGTCAGTGTGGTCTTACCATGGTCAACGTGACCAATTGTACCAACGTTAACGTGTGGCTTTGTGCGCGTAAACTTTTCTTTTGCCATTGCTATAGATCCTTTAAATTATATGATTATTTTTTGTTCGCAATAATCGCGTCAGCCACATGCTTCGGCGCTTCGGAGTAGTGCTTGAATTCCATAGAGTAAGTTGCACGACCTTGCGACATTGAGCGCAAGCGAGTCGAGTAACCAAACATCTCGGAAAGAGGCAACTCAGCCTTAACCATCTTGCCGCCAGCAGGATTATCATCCATACCTTGCAAGATGCCACGGCGGGACGAGATATCGCCCATGATGTCGCCCATGTACTCTTCTGGTGTTTCGACTTCTACGGCCATCATCGGCTCAAGAATAACGGCACCAGCACGACGCATCGCTTCTTTAAATGCAATCGAACCCGCAAGTTCAAACGCAAGTTGTGAAGAGTCAACATCATGGTACGAACCAAACGTCAGGCGAACCTTAACGTCAACCACTGGGAAACCAGCCAACACACCAGCTTTCAATGTGTTTTGGATACCCTTATCCACCGAAGGGATAAATTCACGAGGAATCGAACCACCCTTAACTTCGTCAGAGAAGGAGTAACCATTGCCTTCACCAGCTGGCTCAACCGTAATCACGCAATGACCGTACTGACCTTTACCGCCAGACTGCTTCGCGTGCTTACCTTCAACATCGGCAGCGATACGGGTAATGGTTTCGCGGTATGCAACTTGCGGAGCACCCACGTTCGCTTCTACACCAAATTCACGACGCATGCGGTCAACCAGAATTTCTAAGTGCAACTCACCCATACCAGACATAATAGTCTGGCCGGTTTCTTCGTCAGTACGCACACGGAAAGAAGGGTCTTCTTTCGCCAAGCGATTCAGGGCAATACCCATCTTCTCTTGGTCTGGCTTTGTCTTAGGCTCAACAGCAACGTGAATCACCGGCTCAGGGAACACCATGCGTTCCAAGATAATGAAGTCACTCGGCGCACATAAAGTCTCGCCAGTCGTTACATCTTTCAAGCCAATCGCAGCAGCGATATCACCAGCATAAACTTCATCAATTTCTTGACGATCGTTTGCGTGCATTTGCACGATACGGCCAATTCGCTCTTTCTTATCTTTAACCGAATTCAAAACGGTATCGCCAGACTTCACGATACCGGAGTAAACGCGGAAGAAGGTCAACTGACCAACATAAGGATCGCTCATCAGCTTAAATGCTAAGGCAGAGAATGGCGCTGTATCAGAAGCTTCACGAGTGATATTTTCTTCTTTCTCGTTTACACCAGTGATCGCAGCAACTTCAACCGGCGATGGCATAAAGTCGATCACTGCGTCGAGCATGCGTTGCACACCCTTGTTCTTGAACGCACTACCACACAGCATAGGCTGAATTTCGCACGCCAAAGTACGGATACGCAGACCTTCAATGATATCAGCTTCGCTCAAATCACCTTCTTCAAGGTATTTGTTCATCATCTCTTCAGATGATTCAGCAGCGGCTTCAATCATGTTTTCACGCCAAGTATTAGCGGTCTCTACCAATTCTGCAGGGATCTCACCATACTCAAACTTCATACCTTGCGAAGCTTCATCCCACAAGATGGACTTCATCTTGATCAAATCAACCACACCAGTAAAGCCATCTTCAGCGCCAACAGGAATAACTACTGGCACTGGATTAGCTTTCAGGCGAATCTTCATCTGCTCTACTACGCGGAAGAAGTTAGCACCTTGACGGTCCATCTTGTTTACGAAAGCAAGACGTGGAACTTTGTATTTATTAGCTTGACGCCATACGGTTTCAGACTGAGGTTGAACACCACCCACAGCGCAGTAAACCATGCAAGCACCATCCAGAACGCGCATTGAGCGCTCAACTTCAATAGTGAAGTCAACGTGACCTGGGGTGTCGATGATGTTAATGCGGTGTTCTGGGTACTGTTGCGCCATGCCTTTCCAGAACGTAGTTGTCGCAGCAGAAGTAATCGTGATACCACGCTCCTGCTCTTGCTCCATCCAGTCCATTGTTGCAGCGCCGTCATGCACTTCACCGATCTTGTGGTTTACACCGGTGTAGAACAGAACGCGTTCGGTCGTCGTCGTTTTACCGGCGTCGATGTGAGCAGAGATACCAATATTACGGTAACGCTCAATAGAAGTCTTACGTGCCACGGGATATTCCTTGTCCGAGTAACGCGATTAGAAGCGGTAGTGAGCGAACGCTTTATTCGCTTCTGCCATGCGGTGTACTTCGTCACGCTTCTTCATAGCGCCACCACGGCCTTCAGCCGCATCGAGGAGTTCGCCTGCTAGACGCAGATCCATCGACTTTTCACCACGTTTACGAGCCGCATCACGAACCCAACGCATCGCCAATGCCAAACGACGGCTAGGACGGACTTCGACTGGTACTTGATAGTTTGCACCACCAACACGACGGCTTTTAACTTCAACCATTGGCTTAGCATTACCGATTGCAGCGGAGAATACTTCTAGCGGTGACTTGCCAGTTTTTTTCTCGATTTGTACAAGTGCACCGTAAACGATACGCTCTGCAACCGCTTTCTTGCCATCCATCATTACAACGTTCATGAACTTGGTCAGTTCTTGGCTACCAAATTTTGGATCCGGTAAAACGTCACGTTTCGGTACTTCTCTGCGTCTAGGCATAATTCTCTATCCTTAATATTTCATTCAGTCGGGGTTTCCCCCTCGGCCGCCCATCAAGACGACCACTTACTCGACGGCCCAAATGGGACTCGCCGACCGTCCAGTGGCAATTAAGCCTTAGGACGCTTAGTACCGTACTTGGAACGCGACTGTTTACGACCCTTAACGCCAGCAGTATCCAAGGAGCCGCGTACTGTGTGGTAACGCACACCCGGCAAATCCTTAACACGACCACCGCGGATCAGCACAACGCTGTGTTCCTGCAGGTTATGGCCTTCACCACCGATGTACGAAATAACTTCGAAACCGTTGGTTAAGCGAACTTTACAAACTTTACGAAGCGCTGAGTTAGGCTTCTTAGGAGTGGTTGTGTATACACGAGTGCATACGCCACGTTTTTGCGGGCAAGACTCAAGAGCTGGAACTTTGCTCTTTGCTTTTTCCTGCACACGACCTTTACGGACGAGCTGGTTAATCGTTGGCATTGATTACTTCCTTAGGTTAAAAATCCCCGTAGGGCACTTACTACTTCTTCATATTTAGACAAAGCATTAAACATATTATCAGTCAGCTTACGCCGGCCACCACATGTTTGTTTCTTTGTTTTACTGCGGACTACCACTCACAATTACTTCTTTACTTGATGAGGTGCCCTTTTTATTCACAATAAAATCAAAGCATTAAGTCCGTTATCAGTCCTGCTTATCGCTAACCACCACGAGCTCATTTCTTTAGTTTTAAGGCCAATAAAACGGGTGTAACCACATCAAAAAAAGAAGTACACAACGCCCAGCTAAGCTGAGCGTTGTGTAAAAGTACAGGATTCTATTGAAATCAAGTGCTTGTCGTCAAGACAAGCTGATGATCGTTAGACCCCGACTTCACCACTTGCAGCGGTTTCAACCTCTGCAGATGGTGCAAAAATATCAGACAATTGATCAACTACCGGAGCCTGACGCTTACGATTACGGTGGTAAGCTAAACCAGTACCTGCTGGGATCAAGCGTCCAACGATTACGTTTTCTTTCAAACCGCGCAAGTCATCAATTTTACCCATGATGGCTGCTTCAGTCAGTACACGCGTGGTTTCCTGGAAGGAAGCCGCTGAAATAAACGAATCTGTAGACAGCGATGCTTTGGTAATACCTAACAGAACATTATCGTAGCTTGCTGGTAACTTACCCTCAGCAATCAAGCGATCGTTCACAGTAAGTACTTCAGCACGCTCTACTTGCTCACCTTGGATGAAGGCAGAATCCGCAGAATCGGAGATCACAACACGACGCAACATTTGACGAAGAATTACTTCAATATGCTTATCGTTAATCTTCACACCCTGCAAACGATACACTTCTTGCACTTCTTGCACGACATAACGTGATAACGCCTCGATACCTTGCAAACGCAAGATGTCGTGCGGATCAATCGCACCGTCAACAATGCTTTCACCACGGTTAACTACTTGACCATCGTGAACCAGTACGTGTTTTTCTTTCAAGATCAGGTATTCGTGCGGTGCACCTTCCAAGTCTGTTAAGACTAGACGCTGCTTACCCTTGGTTTCTTTACCGAATGAAACTGTACCGGTAATTTCAGCCAACATACCTGGATCTTTCGGAATACGTGCTTCAAACAACTCAGCTACGCGTGGCAGACCCCCAGTAATATCGCGAGTTTTAGCGGATTCTTGTGGAATACGCGCCAATACATCACCGACACCAACCACTTGACCATCTTTCACCGTGATAATACAACCCACTTGGAAACCGATCATAACGGTGGTATCTGTACCCGCCATTTTAACTTCGCCACCGCGTTCATCCAATAACTTAACCATTGGACGTACGCCAGTTGCTTTACCCGCTTTGCGCTTAGGATCGATAACAACCAAGGTCGAAAGACCGGTCACATCATCGACCTGCTTCATTACGGTCTGGCCCTCTTCCACATTATCGAATTTCACCTGACCGGCGTATTCCGAGATAATTGGACGAGTGTGCGGATCCCACGTACCCAGTACGCCACCGGCTTTAATACTATCGCCATCTTTCACGGTCAGTGTTGCACCGTACGGCACTTTGTGACGTTCACGCTCACGACCATTGTCATCAACAACAATCACTTCAGCAGAACGAGCAATTACTACTGGATCACCCTTAGCATTGGTCACGTAGCGCATATTAGGGCTGTACGCGATATTACCGCTGGATTTCGACTCTACTTGTGTTGCTGCAGCCGCACGAGAAGCCGCACCCCCGATGTGGAAGGTACGCATGGTCAGCTGTGTACCTGGCTCACCAATCGACTGAGCAGCGATTACACCCACTGCTTCACCGGTATTCACCAGATGACCACGACCAAGGTCACGACCGTAACACGCGGCACATAGGCCATAACGTGTCTCGCAAGACAACGGAGTACGAACCTTAACCTCGTCAACACCAAGGTGTTCGATTTCTTCAACTTCGTCTTCACCCAGCAATGTCCCCACTGGGAACACTGTTTCGTGTGTAACAGGATCGATCACATCGAGCACAACCACGCGACCCAGAATACGGTCACGCAGGGCTTCAATCACATCACCACCCTGTACAACCGCCTTCATGACCACGCCGTTCTTGGTGCCGCAATCGTCTTCGATCACAACCAAGTCTTGCGTTACGTCAACCAGACGACGAGTCAGGTAACCCGAGTTCGCTGTTTTCAGCGCCGTATCTGCCAGACCCTTACGTGCACCGTGAGTGGAGATAAAGTACTGAAGAACGGTCAAGCCTTCACGGAAGTTGGTGGTAATCGGCGTTTCAATAATCGAACCGTCCGGTTTAGCCATCAAACCCCGCATACCGGCCAGCTGACGAATCTGCGCTGCAGAACCGCGGGCACCGGAATCGGCCATCATAAATACTGAGTTGAACGAGTCTTGATCGACTTCAACGCCTTCGCGGTTGATGACCTTCTCTTTACCGAGCTGATCCATCATCGCTTTGGCAATCTGATCACCGGCACGGCCCCAGATATCCACAACCTTGTTATAACGTTCACCCTGAGTCACCAGACCAGAGCTGTACTGATGCTCGATCTCGCGTACTTCAGCGTAGGATTCAGCCAAGAGCTGAACCTTTTTATCTGGTACAACCATATCGTCAACGCAAATCGAAATACCGCCGCGTGTCGAATAAGCAAAACCGGTATACATCAGTTGGTCAGCAAAAATAACGGTATCTTTCAAGCCACAACGGCGGAATGAAGCGTTAATCAGCTTACCAATTTCTTTCTTTTTCAGCGCCTTGTCGATATGGCTGAAGTCCAAGCCCTTAGGCAGAATTTCAGACAAGATCGCACGACCCACTGTGGTGTTACGACGCACCATCTGGCTATGCCATTCGCCGTCTTCGTCTTTTACCCATTCTTTCAAACGGATATCAACACGAGTTTGCAAGGTCACTTCCTTGCTCGCATAAGCGCGCATTGCTTCGCTTACGTCGATCAGGTACATGCCCTCACCCTTGGCATTGATACGCTCACGAGTCATGTAATACAGACCCAGCACGATATCCTGCGAAGGAACGATAATTGGCTCGCCGTTAGCTGGCGACAATACGTTGTTAGAAGCCAGCATCAAGGTACGTGCTTCCATCTGTGCCTCAAGGCTCAGTGGAACGTGAACAGCCATCTGGTCACCGTCGAAGTCGGCATTGAATGCCGCGCAGACGAGTGGATGCAGTTGAATCGCTTTACCTTCGATCAACACTGGCTCAAACGCTTGAATACCCAAGCGGTGCAGTGTTGGCGCACGGTTCAAGAGAATCGGATGTTCGCGAATCACGTCTTCCAAGATGTCCCAAACCACTGGATCTTGGGCTTCAACCATTTTCTTCGCCGCTTTAATGGTGGTCGCAAGACCAAGCACTTCTAGCTTGTGGAAAATAAATGGCTTGAACAGCTCCAGACCCATCAGTTTTGGCAAGCCGCACTGATGCAGACGCAGTGTCGGGCCAACGGTAATAACCGAACGACCAGAATAATCTACGCGCTTACCCAACAAGTTCTGACGGAAACGACCGCCCTTACCCTTGATCATATCGGCCAAGGATTTAAGAGGACGCTTGTTCGCACCAGTCATCGCTTTACCGCGACGGCCGTTATCGAGCAAGGAATCAACCGCTTCTTGCAACATACGCTTTTCATTACGCACGATAATTTCAGGCGCGCGCAATTCTAAAAGACGTTTCAGACGGTTATTACGGTTAATCACGCGACGATACAGATCGTTCAGATCTGACGTAGCGAAACGACCACCATCCAATGGTACGAGAGGACGTAATTCTGGCGGTAATACAGGCAGAACTTCCAAAACCATCCATTCTGGCTTGATGCCGGAACGTTGGAAGGCTTCCAGCACTTTCAGGCGCTTGGAAATCTTCTTGATTTTGGTTTCAGAGCCGGTGGAGGACAATTCAGCACGCAAGGTGGTGATTTGGTCTTCTACATCCATGCTCTTCAAGAGTTCACGCACCGCTTCCGCGCCCATCAGGGCTACGAATTCGTCACCGTACTCTTCAACTTTATTGAAGTAATCTTCTTCAGTCAGCAATTGGCCACGTGTCAGCGGCGTCATGCCTGGCTCAATCACCACAAAACCTTCGAAGTAAAGTACGCGTTCGATATCACGCAATGGGATATCAAGCACCATACCCAAGCGCGATGGCAGGGATTTCAAGAACCAGATGTGTGCAACCGGGCTAGCCAGCTCGATGTGTCCCATGCGGTCGCGACGAACCTTAGACAGGGTCACTTCCACACCGCACTTCTCGCAGATCACACCACGATGCTTCAGGCGTTTGTACTTACCGCACAGGCATTCGTAATCTTTGATTGGGCCAAAAATACGCGCGCAAAATAAGCCATCACGTTCTGGCTTAAATGTACGGTAGTTAATGGTTTCCGGCTTTTTTACTTCGCCGAACGACCAAGAGCGGATTTTTTCTGGCGATGCCAGACCGATCTTAATCGCATCAAATTCTTCATTTGCAGCAACTTGCTTGAAGAGTTCGAGTAAGCCTTTCATTCTTTGACTCCAGTGAGGCGTTCGGGGTATGGCGGGCACTCTGCCCGCCATCTACTACCCCTCGAATCAATACGTTTCCAGATCGATATCGATACCGAGTGAGCGAATTTCCTTCACAAGTACATTGAAGGATTCCGGCATACCCGCATCAATCCGGTGATCGCCCTTCACGATGTTTTCATACACCTTAGTACGACCGTTCACATCATCAGACTTCACGGTCAACATTTCTTGCAAGGTGTAAGCTGCACCGTATGCTTCCAACGCCCAAACTTCCATCTCCCCGAAGCGCTGACCACCAAACTGAGCTTTACCGCCCAGTGGTTGTTGCGTAACGAGTGAGTAAGGACCAGTGGAACGAGCATGCATCTTATCGTCTACCAAGTGATGCAGTTTCAGGTAGTGCATGACACCAACCGTAACTTTGCGCTCAAATGGCTCACCATTACGACCATCAAACAGCTGCATTTGTGTCTTGCTGCTGTTGAAGTCCAGTAATTCGGTGTGTGGATCTTCGCTTGGGTAAGCTAAGTCCAGCATCTGATAGATTTCTGACTCTTTCGCACCGTCAAATACCGGGCTTGCAAAAGTCATACCGTTGCGCAGGCCGTTGGCTAACTCGATCAATTCTTCATCAGTGAGGCCGTCGATATCTTCGGTCTTGCCACTGGTGTTATAAATTTTGTTCAAGTAAGCACGCATATCAACCAGCATGCCGTTACGTTGCTCGCGCAACATAGCGTCAATACGCTGACCAATACCCTTAGCTGCCCAACCTAAGTGCATTTCCAGAATCTGACCAATGTTCATACGCGAAGGTACGCCCAATGGGTTCAGAACGATATCTACAGTTGTACCATCTGCCATATATGGCAAATCTTCAATCGGCAGAATCTTAGAAACAACACCCTTATTACCGTGACGGCCGGCCATCTTATCGCCAGGCTGCAAGCGACGTTTAACCGCCACATACACCTTAACCATCTTGATCACGCCAGGTGGCAATTCGTCACCTTGAGTTAACTTGCGTTTTTTATCTTCAAAACGCAGATCAAACTCAGTACGCATCTGACCAATCAGGTCTTTCATGGCTTCTAGCTGGCGAGCGGACTCTTCGTCTGCTAAGCGGATATCAAACCAATCAATCTTTGCTGGCAAGCCAAGCAAGTATTCTTTGGTGATTTCAACGCCCTTAGCCAACTTCATTGGGCCGCCGTTGGCTACTTTGCCCACGATCATACGTTCAATACGTTCGAACAAATCGCTTTGTACAATACGTAATTGATCGTTCAGATCTTGGCGGTAACGACGCAATTGATCATCAATGATGGACTGGGCACGACGATCGCGCTCAACACCTTCACGAGTAAACACTTGCACGTCAATAACCGTACCCACCATGCCAGACGGTACACGCAGCGAAGTATCTTTAACGTCGGAAGCTTTTTCACCGAAGATCGCACGTAAGAGCTTTTCTTCAGGAGTCAGCTGGGTTTCACCCTTAGGCGTTACCTTACCGCACAATACATCGCCCGCTTCTACTTCAGCACCGATGTAAACCACACCAGACTCATCCAGACGACCCAGCATACGCTCGGACAGATTGGAGATATCACGAGTAATTTCTTCAGCGCCCAGCTTAGTATCACGTGCCATCACGTTCAGTTCTTCGATGTGAATCGAAGTATAACGATCGTTAGATACGACATCTTCCGAGATCAAAATCGAATCTTCGAAGTTGAAACCGTTCCATGGCATAAATGCGATAGTCATATTCTGACCCAGAGCCATTTCGCCCAAGTCAGTTGACGCGCCGTCAGCAATAACGTCACCCTTGGCAATAATGCTGCCACGAATAACTACTGGCTTCTGATTGGTGTTGGTGTTCTGGTTAGAACGAGTAAATTTAATCAGGTTGTAAATATCTACACCTGTTTCACCCGCAATCGCTTCGTCATCGTTTACACGAATAACCACACGAGCTGCATCAACATAATCAACCACACCGCCGCGTAAAGCAGTGACTGCTGTACCCGAGTCAGTTGCACATGTGCGTTCAATACCCGTACCTACAAACGGCGCTTGTGCACGTAAGCAAGGCACAGCTTGACGCTGCATGTTGGCGCCCATCAACGCACGGTTGGCGTCATCGTGTTCCAAGAATGGAATCAGAGATGCTGCAACCGATACGATCTGGCTAGGAGCCACATCCATGTACTGCACACGATCAGGCGTTACAACAATCGTGTCGCCATTAGAACGACAAGTCACTAACTCGTCAGTCAAACGACCTTCTTCGTCGAACTCGGCATTCGCCTGAGCTACAACGTACTTGCCCTCTTCAATCGCGGACAAGTATTCAATTTCATCAGTTACCTTACAATCGATCACTTTGCGATACGGTGTTTCCAAGAAGCCGTAGCTATTGGTACGCGCATAGCAAGAAAGCGAATTGATCAGACCAATGTTTGGACCTTCCGGTGTTTCGATCGGGCAAACACGACCGTAATGCGTCGGATGCACGTCACGAACTTCAAAGCCAGCGCGCTCACGAGTCAAACCGCCTGGTCCCAAAGCAGAAACACGACGCTTGTGCGTGATTTCTGACAATGGATTGGTTTGATCCATAAACTGCGACAGCTGGGAAGAACCGAAGAATTCTTTGATTGCCGCTGAAACAGGCTTGGCATTAATCAAATCATGCGGCATCAGGTTGTCTGATTCTGCTTGTGACAAACGCTCTTTAACAGCGCGTTCTACACGAACCAAACCAGCGCGGAATTGGTTTTCAGCCAACTCACCTACCGAGCGCACACGACGATTACCCAAGTGATCGATATCATCGATATCGCCACGGCCATTACGCAATTCTAAGAGGATACCGATCACAGCAATAATGTCGGCGGTGCACAGAATGCCTGCACCTTCAACACCACGCGGACCCGCTTCTTCGTAGAAACGACGCATCCAACCCGGCGCTTTTTCTTCTAAGCGATCTGGGTAAGCACGGCGGTTAAACTTCATGCGACCAACAGCAGATAGATCGTAACGCTCAGGTGCGAAGAACAAGCCCTTAAACAGCGCTTCAACCGAATCTTCGGTCGGCGGCTCACCAGGGCGCATCATGCGATAGATTGCAACGCGAGCACCATACTGATCAGCCACATCGTCTGAACGCAATGTCATAGACAGGAACGCGCCCTGATCTAGATCATTTACATACAGCACATTGACGGATTTTACATCGGCCATATCCAGCTTAGCAGCCAGATCTTCGGTCACTTCTTCGTTGGCCTTAGCCAGCACTTCGCCGGTTAATGGATCAACAACGTTATGTGCCAAAATACGACCGTAGAAGTAATCCAAAGGCACAGGGATTTTCTTCAAGCCAGACGCGTTAATATCGCGAATGGTTTTAGCGGTAATACGCTTATCTTTCTGTACTAGTACGGTGCCATTATCAGCAACGATATCGAACTTGGCGATTTCACCCTTCAGACGTTCTGACACCAGCTCTAAGCACAGGCCATCTTCGTCCATCAGGAAAGTATCAGTATCGAAGAAACCAGCCAGAATTTGCTCTGGGTTATAACCCAAGGCTTTCAGCAGCGTGGTTACCGGCATCTTGCGACGACGGTCGATACGGAAGAACAACAGATCTTTTGGATCAAACTCAAAATCCAGCCAAGAGCCGCGATACGGAATAATCCGTGCCGAGAATAAGAGCTTGCCTGAAGAATGAGTTTTACCCTTGTCGTGCTCAAAGAACACGCCAGGAGAACGATGCAACTGGCTAACGATAACGCGCTCTGTACCGTTGATCACGAAAGAACCAGTGCGTGTCATCAATGGCACTTCGCCAAAGTAAACGTCTTGTTCTTTAACTTCTTTGATCGTTGGCTTAGACGCTTCACGATCCATGATCACGAGGCGTACACGCGCACGCAGTGGAGCCGCGAAGGTAATTCCTCGCTGCTGGCACTCGAGCACATCAAACGCAGGATCGCCGAGGGAGTAATGCACAAACTCCAATCGAGCGTTTTCGTTATGAGAGACGATAGGGAAAATCGAATTAAACGCAGCTTGCAAACCGATCATCCGGCGCGAATCGGCCGGAACCCCTAGCTGCAGGTATTCACTATAAGAATCGATCTGCGTTGCGAGCAGGAATGGCACCTCAAGGACGCTCTTCCGTTTCGCAAAACTTTTACGAATGCGTTTTTTCTCAGTGAACGAGTATTTCATACTCATAAACTCTCCATGGAGTGGGGCGCAAAGGACAAACCGCAAACGCCCGCCAACGTGTTTGTGAGCGGTTTCCGGTTTGACAACTGCTTGCAAAAGAACACAAGCTGGATTCCGCTAACCGACAAATATCGGGATCAGCTGTAAGCTAAGCAATAGACACAAACGCAAAAGGGCAGGCGGATTCCTCCGCCTGCCTTCACTACATCCTAAGGGATGCTTACTTCATCTCAGCTGTTGCACCAGCCTCAACGAGTTTTTTCAACATAGCTTCAGCGTCAGCTTTAGAAATGCCTTCTTTCACTGGCTTAGGAGCGCCGTCAACCAAGTCTTTCGCTTCTTTCAGGCCAAGACCTGTCAATTCGCGAACGATCTTAATTGTGCCAACTTTGTTAGCGCCAGCGCCAGTCAGAATTACGTCGAATTCTGTCTTTTCTTCAACTGCTGCACCAGCAGCAGCTGGGCCAGCAACTGCAACAGCAGCAGCAGAAACGCCAAACTTTTCTTCGAATGCCTTAACCAGCTCATTCAGTTCCATTACGGTCAAAGCGGATACTGCTTCGAGGATATCGTCTTTAGTCAGAGCCATTTATTAATACTCCTGAAAATCTTGTCTGTTTTAATACAACAATCGTGTTTAAGTTGTCGCTTAAGCGGTCGCTTCTTCGGCTGGGGCTTCTGCAGCCTCCACCGGAGCGGCGATGCCTTCGGACTTCTGCGCTGCCAGCGCGGCAAGGCCACGTGCGAAACCAGCAATCGGTGCTTGCATAACGTACAGCAGCTTGGACAACAGTTCTTCACGGCTTGGAATAGATGCAAGAACAGCTACTTCTTCTGCATTCATTACCTTACCATCATAAGAACCAGCCTTGATCACGATCTTCGCGTCTTTCTTTGCGAATGTGTTCAAAACTTTTGCCGCAGCAACTGGGTCTTCGGAAATACCGTACACCAGTGGGCCAACCATTTGGTCTGCCAACTCAGCGAACGGAGTTCCTGCAACCGCACGACGTGCCAGTGTGTTCTTTAGAACACGCAGGTACACGCCTGACTCACGCGCTTGTTTGCGCAGTACAGTCATGCTTGCAACGCCGATACCTCGGTATTCAGCGATAATAATCGTTTGAGCTGTAGCAACTTCTGCTGCGATCTCAGCGACTACCGCCTTTTTGTCTTCAAGATTGAGACTCAAGGTCTACCTCCATTGGTTAGTAGTTCAGTGCGAATAAATCACACCACCCAATCAAACGGCGACCTTTGCTTCAGGAGACTTGCTAACAACATTGCTACTGGAGCCATGCATTTAGAGCCTATAGATTCGGGCGCACCGTCTGCGTAGGCTGGCTTTTGGGAGCCGGATTAAGCCACAAGAAAACTCATGGCACCTACGGTCTTTGACAACCTTGGCAATATTCCGCCAAGCCCAAAGTCGACGGGATCAGTCATCAGACTGACCCCATAAATACTTAAGCTACTACCGAAGCGGTTTCGACGCGAACGCCTACACCCATAGTGCTCGATACAGCGATCTTCTTAAGGTATACACCTTTTGAAGAAGCTGGTTTAGCTTTTTGCAGCGCATCAACCAGCGCCAACAAGTTTTCTTTCAGATCAGCAGCTTCGAAAGTTGCGCGACCCAGAGTAGCGTGAACGATACCACCCTTGTCAGTACGGTATTGAACTTGACCGGCTTTAGCATTTTTAACTGCTTCAGCAACGTTCGGAGTTACAGTACCGACTTTCGGGTTAGGCATCAGACCACGTGGACCTAAGATCTGACCTAATTGACCAACAACGCGCATTGCATCTGGAGAAGCAATAACAACATCGAAGTCCATATTACCGGCTTTGATCGATTCAGCTAAGTCTTCGAAACCAACGATTTCTGCACCAGCAGCACGAGCAGCTTCAGCATTTGCACCTTGTGCGAATACAGCTACGCGAACTGACTTACCAGTACCTTTAGGCAATACAACAGCGCCGCGAACCACTTGGTCCGACTTACGTGCGTCAATACCTAAATTAACAGAAACGTCGATCGATTCGTTGAATTTAGCAGTTGCAGCAGCTTTAACGAGCGCAATCGCTTCGTCAATAGCGTACAGCTTGTTAGAATCAACAGTTGCGTT
The DNA here is from genome assembly GCA_026399755.1 of Pseudomonadota bacterium. GTDB lineage: Bacteria > Pseudomonadota > Gammaproteobacteria > Burkholderiales > Chitinibacteraceae > Iodobacter. The sequence goes on along the minus strand of JAPLQI010000028.1, from coordinate 2,953 downwards.
CAGTGCCTTCAGGCGCTTAGATAGCTTAGCCATTTACACACCCTCCACGGTCAGACCCATCGAACGAGCGGAACCAGCGATAGTGCGCACTGCTGCGTCAATATCAGAGCCAGTCAAGTCAGCATTCTTGGTCTTAACGATTTCTTCAAGCTGAGCACGAGTCACAACACCAACTTTGTCAGTATGTGGCTTAGCGCTACCCTTAGTGATACCAGCAGCCTTTTTCAGCAAGATCGTTGCTGGTGGGCTCTTCATCACGAAGGTGAATGATTTGTCTGCAAAAGCAGTAATTACTACAGGAATTGGCAGACCTGGCTCGATACCTTGAGTAGCCGCGTTGAATTCCTTACAAAAATTCATAATATTCAGACCACGTTGACCCAGAGCTGGACCAATCGGTGGTGATGGATTTGCTTTACCAGCTGGAACTTGCAGCTTGATATAGCCAATGATTTTCTTAGCCATTTAAAACTCCTAAATTCGGGTCAAACGCGAGCAAAAAACTCGCTCCCCTACCAAAATGCCCTAAGGCATTACACTACACAGATCAGGTTTTTTCGACCTGTGCAAAATCGACTTCAACAGGTGTTGCGCGACCAAAAATAAGCACAGACACTTTAATCCGGCTCTTGTCATAATCGACATCAACAACAGTTGCATTGAAATCAGCAAACGGGCCTTCTGTAACACGAAGCTCTTCACCCACTTCAAACAAGATTTTCGGACGAGGTTTCTCAACCCCTTCTTGAACTTGCTGAAGCATAGATTTAACTTCACGCTCAGGCAAAGGCGTAGGACGATTACCCACACCACCGATGAAACCACTAACCTTAGCTGTACTCTTAACTAAGTGCCAGGTTTCATCACCCATTTCCATTTCAACAAATACATAACCCGGGAAGAGTTTCCGTTCGGTCAGCTTACGAGTGCCGGCCTTCACTTCCATCACTTCTTCAACAGGCACCAAGATCTGACCAAACAAGTGCTGCATATCAGCACGTTCAATCCGCTCAATCAGCGCCTTTTGCACACTTTTTTCAAAGCCGGAATAGGCGTGTACCACATACCAACGCATAGACATTCAGATACTCCGCTTCCCGTTTACTTTTAGCCACGACCTAAAATCAGATCATAGAATACCCATGTCAGACCAGAGTCGACGCCCCACATAAAGAGAGACAACACCCCTACAAACAGGAATACAACGCCCGTCATCTGCCAGGTTTCTTTGCGAGTCGGAAACACAACCTTCTGCGCTTCTTTGATCGAGTCGCGCGCGTAATCTACAAACGCACGACCTGGACCCGAAAACCATAGCACAAAACCTGCAAGTGCCAAACTAAGCACTACAGGCAATGAACGAACGACCCCTTGATCAGTTGGAACCAGGTAAAACCCAGTAACACCCAATGCAACCAGCAGCAATGATGCTGCGATCTTGATTTTGTCGATGCTAACCATTTGTCCGATTCGGAAACTTGGATAAAACAGAGCCGTTCCCTACGGAAACGGCTCTGATGTCTAAACCGTGGCAGGCGAGGAGGGTGTCGAACCCCCAACCCCCGGTTTTGGAGACCGGTGCTCTACCAATTGAGCTACTCGCCTACGGGAGGGCAGAACTATAACAATTCAACCCTCTTTTGTAAACCTCTTTTATTCAATAACTTTTGCAACAACACCAGCACCAACCGTACGGCCACCCTCACGAATCGCGAAGCGCAGACCCTGCTCCATCGCAACCGGAGCAATCAGACTAACGGTAACTTCGACATTATCACCAGGCATCACCATTTCGGTACCTTCTGGCAAATCAACCGAACCCGTTACATCTGTAGTACGGAAGAAGAACTGTGGACGGTAGCCATTAAAGAATGGAGTGTGACGACCACCCTCATCTTTCGACAAAACGTACACTGAACCTTCAAACTTTGTGTGCGGAGTGATCGAACCTGGCTTCGCCAGAACTTGACCACGCTGAACATCTTCACGCTTAGTACCACGAAGCAATGCGCCGATATTATCACCAGCCTGACCTTGATCAAGCAACTTACGGAACATTTCAACACCAGTACAGGTCGTCTTAACCGTTGGTGTAATACCAACGATTTCAATTTCTTCACCAACCTTAACAACACCGCGCTCAACACGACCAGTCACAACAGTACCGCGACCAGAGATTGAGAATACATCCTCAACCGGCATCAGGAACGCGCCGTCAACAGCACGTTCTGGCAATGGAATGTATGAATCCAAGGCATCTGCAAGACGGAAAATCGAAGGCTCGCCGTGCTCAGACTGATCACCTTCCAGCGCCATACGAGCAGAACCAACAATAATTGGCGTGTCATCACCAGGGAAATCATATTTACTTAGCAGCTCACGAACTTCCATGTCCACCAATTCAAGCAATTCTGCGTCATCGACCAAGTCAGCTTTATTCAGGTAAACAATGATGTAGGGAACACCAACCTGACGAGCCAACAAGATATGCTCACGAGTTTGCGGCATCGGGCCATCAGCAGCAGAACAAACCAAGATCGCGCCATCCATCTGCGCTGCACCGGTAATCATGTTCTTAATGTAATCTGCGTGACCCGGGCAATCCACGTGGGCATAGTGACGCGTTTCTGTTTCGTACTCAACGTGCGAGGTATTAATCGTAATACCACGAGCCTTTTCTTCAGGCGCACTATCAATCTGCGAATAATCTTTTGCTTCGCCACCAAATTTCTTCGACAAAATGGTCGAAATAGCCGCTGTTAATGTGGTTTTACCATGATCAACGTGACCAATAGTACCAACGTTAACGTGTGGCTTAGTGCGCGTAAATTTTTCTTTTGCCATGATATTTCCTATCTCGAGAACTTGAAAATATACCAAGCGATTGGAGCCGTTGGCGGGAATTGAACCCGCGACCTCTCCCTTACCAAGGGAGTGCTCTACCCCTGAGCTA
>JAPLQI010000125.1 GCA_026399755.1 Pseudomonadota bacterium | reverse complement strand
TCGTATTGCCATTGGCTGGTTTTGCCAGAGCAATCGCTATAGCTTTGCAGCAAGCCATCCGGGCGATATTTAATTTGTTTTTTTACCGCCCTTGGCATCGGTAATGCTGACGGGCAGGCCTTGCTCGTTATAGGCGTATTGGGTTTTATGGCCCAGCGGATCGGTTTCTTCAATGAGCTGGTTTTTAGCGTTGTAAGCGCGTAGCCATTTTTCCCCCGTTGGATCAAGGATCTCGATCGGGTTTTGCTGCTGATCGTAACTAAACTGCACTTCTCTGCCATCCTGCCGCTCGTGCAGCAGCATATTGCCTTCATCATCGTATTCAAATGTCTCGGTAGAGCCATCCGGAAAGATGTGGCTGATGAGCTGTTTTTTGGCATCAAAGTTAAACCATTCTTCATTATGGTCTGGGTAAATGATGCGGTAGTTGTAGCCTTTTTCATCAAAGTAATATTCGGTGGTCTGGCCCAGCGCATCGGTGACGTAGGTGAGATCAATATTTTTATCCCACGCTAAACGAATATCCATACTGCCATCGTCAGCGTATTCACGAATCGCCTTTGCATCTGCATGCTGGCCATCCCACTCCATTTAATTAACTGTGGTCTGTCCCCAGTTTGTTATTCTTCGCGCAGGCTGAATTCGGATGAAAGAATAATTTCATCCATCAGCGCGCAAAAAGCGTATTTGGCTTCGCTGATATTGGGGACTTCTTTGCTAAAGTTGCGGGCATTTTTTTCAAACTGGGAGAGGAAATGATCCACGCGGCGGTTGAATTCGGCTGCGCTGCTTGGGGCATTGCCGTCCCTGATAAAAAGGAAAAGCCGGATTTTTTCCGGCTTTTCCTTGGTGTTTTTTGTATGCTTTTTTAAAGAACACTAAATGATTAATTACAGATTGTTTGGCTACTCTTGATTAGCATCCCAATACCAAATCGTTGCTCCATAACTAGAGCCGAGAAAATCAGGCATTACCTCGCCCTGCTTATATAAAGCACGGCTATTTTGTTTAGCAGGGGTGTACCAATAGCCTGTTTCTGGGCATTGGCTATTCGCCGGGCAGCGGCCACTTTGTAGTGAATCATCTACTGAAGTCGCTAATAAAGGTTGGCGAATCTCTGGGCTAGGCCAATCGCTGTTTTCATCAAATCGCCTCATCCAGCGTAAGCTGCTTTCGTAATCAAAGCGTGGATTAGGATCGTCATCCCACGGATCTAAAGTTAGTAATTGCAATTCATCGCAGCGAATGGGCTTGATCAATTCATTGGCTTTGATTAAAAGATCGGGCAGACCTTGCGCTACCGGATATAAATCTAATTCACCTAGACGTATCCAAAGTGCATTTTCTGCATTTGGATTATGTGGCCCTACGGGGTAAGGTAACGCCGTAATTTGTATGCGTGGATCATTTAAAAACTCACGCACTTCAGCTTCTGTTTTACCTAAGCGGCTGCGCCATAAAGGGGAAAGTAAAAAGCTCCAGGTGGGGGGGCGCAGGCCAGCGCCAAGATCATTAGGCATAACAAAGTCATGCCCGTCACTATTGCTATGAAAGCCCATTGCATCAGGATGATCAATATCCATGCCATAAAAATAATCGGCACAAATCCGCTCTAATACATCGGCTTCATAAGCGCCCATTAAATTAAAGCCCCCATTACCTACTTCAAAACCGCTATAACAATGCTCGGGTTGCAAAACATTCAGGCAGTGCTCCACAAACGCATACCAACGCTCTTTATTCTGATTAAACCACTTATGCCGGAAAGTAAGTTTTAGTGTGCTGTAACAATGGTAGCCTTCATCAACAACCCCACTAATGCCCCAACGTGGGCTAACCATGGGGCCACTTGCATCGGTTGCCCGCATAAAATGCACCCGTCCACGGCCTTGGCTGCGGATTGCAGCGGGCCGCCAGTCCTCAGGTAGGCGTTTATCCCCTGCTTTTAACCAGACTTGGGTAATGTCCTTCCATTTTTTTTGCCAAGGCTCGTCAATAAGCTGACTAAACTCATCGAAAAGAGCATGCATCTTTTCAGCCACTTGCATATATTCATTGGGCTGGTTGTAAACGTAAAACGTGATATAGGGGCAGATGCCAAGATCCCGGTCATCCTCTCCAAATGTGGTTAATAAATCATTTTCAAGGGTGGCCGTTATAAACCAGTCAATATCATCCTGATCCATTAATAATTCAGCAGTGCTCATGTTATTTTCCTATTAGTGGCCTGATCGGCGGCCCGTTCTTGGGCTTTGTTTTCTAGGTTGATCGCTCTGATCTTTAGGATCTTTTTTATCTTTTGAGTCATCTTTTACCACAACATCTTCTGGGAAACGAAACAATGCTAAACGTCCACCGCTATTTACATTATTTTTATCAAATTTTATTGGGCTGTTTGCATTTTTAACCAATGCAGCTGCTTTTAAAAGTGCACGATATTTTTTGAATTGTTCTTCATCAATCGTATCATTCTGAAACTTAATCTCCACAATCGCAAAGATATTGTTTTTATCGCAACGTTTCTTACGATATTCAGTAATCACCAGATCAGCACTGATGCTCCCTCTGCGGTAAGGCATAGGGTAAAACGGATTGATGTCGCCATCTCGGCGTAAGCGGGTAGGGCTAACTCCTGAAAGAGGATGGTCTGCATATGCCGGGGCTGGGCCAAAGCAAACTTCGCATTTTAAGGGGCTGCTCCATGCTAATACTTCATCAATAAATTCAAACATTAAATTGCTGGCAAGTTGTTTTAGGCGCACAACAATAAAGCTTTCTAAATCGACGCCTACCAGCTCTTCAGCACTCAGTGCTAAGAGTTTTTCAAAAGCGACTCGTTTTGCTTTGGGTAAGTCTTTTAACTCAACGCCTTTTTTCTTGCGTAATTGCAACACAGGAATTTTATCCGCCTGCGTGCAAACCATACTGATGACTTGTCTAAAAGGAATTTTTTGTTGAATAGCTGCATTGATTACGGGACTACCTGCTGCTCGCCCTTTAGCTACTTTCGTGTTTTGTCCTTGAGGGTCTGCATTGGCAGCAGTCAATAAAATGGAGACCTCTCTTTTTTCTGATATTTTTTCATCTATATCAGCCTTTAGTGCTTCTATTTGATTTTTTAATTCTTCTTTTGCCTTGTCGATGCCTTTGTTGTAATTTTTTAATCCATCATAAAACTCGTCAATTAAATCATACATTTCATAGGCCGTGATTGCGGCTGAAACAATTTCTATTATTCCTAAAATAACTAGTGGAATGGCCATATTATTTTACACCTTTAGATTTCGCCATCGTTACAGCGCTGTCTAGTTTTCTTTCCCATTTCTCAGTAATCCTTTCGCTTTCACGCATTACTGATTTAAATACTTTGATAGGCTTAGCTTCATCTGTGTTTGTAAATTGCGTGCGGCCGCTGGCATCGGTTAGGCCTGAGTCTAATAATTCACCATCAGCCCCGCGAACTTCATAGTTGTAATCCTCAAATGGTCTATTGTCCGTTTTAAAAAGCTGATATTTAGCCGTATAAGGGCCTTTTGCCGGGGTATAAGTTGGCATAGCAGGTAAGGAATTCTCGATCTTGCCGTCTTTGATGCGGATATAAGCGCCTCCTGCGGTGAGCAGGATTTCTTGCTTGGCGTTGAACAGGCCCTTGCCTTTGATGGCGGTGAACTTGGCGTTTTTGTCGGCGGTGATTTCGATGTCGTCGCTTTGGGCCTGCATTTGCAGCTGGCCTTTGGCGGCGATGAGCTTCATGGTGATTTTGTCTTTAATACCGCCGGTAAACAGGCTGATGTGCTGGCCGACGTTATGAATCCAGCGGCGGCCGGTGCTTTGGTTGGTGTCTCTTTGGGCGACTTGGTCTAGGTTGCTGCCTGCGCTGATGGTCTGGCTTTGCAGGGTGGTGATCGCTACGCCGTCCTCGCCGTGCAGCAGGATGATTTTTTGTTGGCCAGCTTGATCTTTAGATTTGGTTTTGCCGTCTTTATCCGTATTGCTGCCTGCAGCTAAGCTTTTACTGGCGTGTACGTGGTGGTAAAGGTGGCCATGGGTGGCTTTGTCGCCGGGGCTGTTGTCGGGTTTGACGGTCTGATCGTCGTCGCCGGTTTCAATGGTGTCAGCGAGTTGTTTGGTGGCGTATTCGCCGAGGTTTTTGGCGGTTTCTAAAGCGGATTCAAGCTGGCTTTGCGCGGGTGTGCGGTCGAGCTGCGTGCCGGATGCGCCGCCTTTGGCTTCGGTGCTGATGAGTAAGCCGCTGGCGCGAATGGCACCTTGTTTGTCGGTGCGTAATTCAAAGCCTTCGCCTCGTGGTTCGCCTTTTCCATCGGTGCGCGGATGAATCAGATAGCCCAGATTAAGCTGGGTTTTGCCGTGCTCGCTGGATAATTTGGTACGGACTTCACCTTTTGTATCGTCAAACAGCAGCTCGCCGTATTGGCCGCCCTCAAATTCTTTGGTTTTGATGCCGGACAGCGTTCTGTTGGCGGGCAATGCGCCTGCGCCGCTGAAGGTGGGCACTGGGTGGCTGCCGTTGTGGACGACGGCGGTGACGATGGGGCGGTCGATATCGCCTTCGATAAAGTCGACTAAAACTTCTTGCCCGATACGCGGAATAAACTGGTGGCCAAAGCCTGCGCCCGCACTCGGCATGGAAACACGGACCCAGCAGGACGACTTGTCATCGAGGTTTGCGCCAAACTCCGGGTGCTCTGCGGCACGCTGCCAGTGGAACTGCACCTTGATCCGGCCTTGCTCGTCGGTATGGACTTCCGATCCGGCAGGTCCCACCACGGTGGCGGTTTGTACGCCAAAGCTTTTGGGTTTACTCAGTGGCTCATGGGCAAAGCGCGGGGTGATTGGCTGGCCGCGTCTTTGGGCTGTGAAGTTGGCTTGGTACGGTGGATTCGCGGTTGAAACCGCGCCTACAAGTAGGCTGGGTGCGACTAGGCCAAGTTGCTGGGTTAAATCCACTGGCAGATTATTCTGCGCGGTGAATTTCAGCTCGGTAATGGCGAATTCGCGCTGTTCGGCGGCATCCCATTCGTGAGCGGGGTGGTCTTCTAATCTAAACCGTCTTCTAATCTAAACCATTGCCCCGCTTGCAGGCTGCGCAAAGTGCCAGAGCCGGTGAAGGATTTCTTTTGGCCATCCAAGGCTTGCTGACGCAAATTGGCATAGTGGCTTAGCCCTTCTGCATCGCTGGCGTAATAGTGAGTCTGGGCGTCGTAATCCTCAAAGCTGGATTGGATTTGCTGCCCACCATCGCCTTGGTCTACTGCGCTCTGATCTGCCGTGTGGCTGGTATTGGCGGCTTTGTAATTAAAGCTGGCGAGCGATACCGAGCTGCTGCCCACCTGACGTTGGCTATTCCACTCGGTAAGCGAATCAGATTCTTCAGTCGCATCGGCGCGGTGAAAGCGCACTTGGCTGTCTTGCGCCTCGGGTACAGCAAAAGCATCGTCAAAGACGATAAGCTGAACCTGAGGACTACTTCCTCGCGACGCTGCGCTACCTCGCTCGGTCGCACCCGCCTGATGAGCAAAGCGCCATGCCAAGCCTTCCTCTTGCATCAGTCTGACTAAAAAGTCGTAATCAGATTCGCGGTATTGCAGGCAATAAGAGCGTGGCCCATGCGTGCCGGATAGTTTGAAATCCAGCGTTTGCACAGCTGCAAACACAGGGTTTTTAGCCTGATGCTCGGCCAGTACCTGCTTCACGATATCTGGTACGGATAGGTCCTGAAACACGCGGGAAGTGCGGCGGTAGCGCAGCAAGGCAAACGGTGGCTCTACCGTTAGCGAGTATTTAGCAAAGCCCCCATCGGAGCCAAGTAACTGCGCTTGGGATATCACGCCACAGCGCTCAATCTCTGCGCCATTGGCATCCGCTACAGTCAAAACAACCGGCAAGCCAAGCAGAGATTTAAGCTCTAAACCGCCATCGGGGGAAAGGCAATCAATCTGGTAGCGATAAGCCTGATTCATCCCCTCGCGGCCGCTGACCTGCTGCGGCAACAGCTGCTCGCCCCACGCCGCACCATCGCCGAGTTGTAAGCTAATTAATCGCTGCTGCTGAGTAAAGGCGGCGGCGAAAGAGGCGAGGAGCTGGCTCATGTCCATAGAAGAAGATTCCGGTTATCGATCTTTGCAAAGTGGTATTAAAACTTACTGCTTATTGATCTTAAGTTAAGGACAAAACACAGGGAATAAGCCGATTTCCCTAGTGGATAAGCCAATTTCTCTAGTGAGTACAAGTCGTTTTTTACGCAATGGCAGCCAATAAATACGCGGCTTTCACCCGTCCTACACGATTTTCAAGATACAAGATGGGGCAAATTTGATACACATCCGTATCAAAATGACTGGCGTGTTATCGATCTTGAATGCGGTAAACATTGGATGACAGTTGCAAGGTGGCATCAAAACTGACTGGTGGGCGATGCGGGTGTACTTTCAGCACGGCGTCCACTCTAAAACGTAAATGCCGTTCTAATTCTCGCGGTGCATCTAGGCTGATTTTTACCCGTGTTAAGCGTGGCTCGTGTCGCTCTATGGCGCGGCGTAAACGATCACGTAGCATTTCCCTATCGTCTGGATTAAGCAGACTAATGCCTGATAAATCTGGAATACCAAATTGCAGCATCGAGTCTTTGGCCAGTGGATAGGGCTCAAAAACGTCTGGTAAATCCATAATCCGTGTATTGAGCAGCGCTTCTAAATCGCGGGCGAGAGCACGGCGAAACTGCGGCAGCTCAAAGAGCAGGGCCGACGATGCGTGGCTAATATCCGGCTCGTTATCCAATAGCCGGTCTAGTACAGACGGCAGCGTCAGGGTCTGGCGGCGGGGCGTGCTCATACTGGGCCTGTCTAGTTTTTATGTGAATTGCTGGAGCGCTTAAGCAAAACGGGAGTTTTAATGGGCTAGGGTTTTAGCCTATGCCGCATAAATATGCTCTGTGTAGGGAGCGGCAAAGTGGCGGGTTTTACCCGCCCTGTGATGATTCGCTTGAATTAAGCAATCACTTTACTTAGCTCTTGGGCGAGTAACATGCGATAGGCGATAAAAATCCCTGCGCCAACTAAGGCCAAAAGTGCGAAATACAGCCAAAGCGGTAATTCATGCCGCACAAAGGCTTGAAAGCGCTGTGGCAGTTTCCAGTTAGGGGCAAATTCAGCTTTGCCTCCTCTAACTTGTTGGATTTCTTGGCCTACACGGGCGGTTAGATAGCCTAGCTTTTCTTGGCCTTCGAGCAGATATTTACCTTGGAAACCCAATAAGAGGCAGGTGTGGAAGACTTCCATGGCCTCGAAATTATTATTAGGATCGCGGCGTAATACTTCTAGGCGATCAAAGAAACCTTCACCCGCCAAATGTTCGCCAAAAATACGCAATTGCAGCGGCATGCGTTCCCATTCTTCACGCAGGCTAAATTCGGATGAAAGAATAATTTCATCCATCAGCGCACAAAAAGCATATTTCGCTTCGCTGATATTGGGGACTTCTTTGCCAAAATTGCGGGCGTTTTTTTCAAACTGAGCGAGGAAATGATCGACGCGGCGGTTGAACTCGGCGGCGCTACTTGGGGCGTTGCCGTCTCTGAGCAAAAACAGCAGGTAAACGCCGTCTTCTAGTAATTCACGCATGCTGGGGGCAGAGGGTTTGGCAACGGCCAGTGGATGCGCTTCAGTTGTAGCAGTTTGACTCATTTTTTAATCTCAGCGAAAGACAGCAATTAGCTCAATTTTTAAATCCGATAGCGATTGCGGGATATAAATACAAATGCTTCGGGATTGCAGCATGCGTTGATAAATATCGCCTCTAGGCTCAAAAGCGAAATAGTGGTTACCCACGCGAATAGGGATGGCCGAAGGCGTTTGAGCTGCGTAAGTGATACTGACGCCGCGCATGGCCGAGTTCAAAATCTTATCTACATCGTCTGGCGCGCCAATTTTAAATTTAAGCGGCACGGTTTCGATGATGCCAGATGACGATTGCTCGCTTTGGATTGACAGATAGAAGTCGACATTCTCAAGGAAACGATCGCTCTCGAGCCGGCCAATATGGAAGGATGGCTTAGGAGATGTGAGCGGGATCACAGCGTAACGCGCTGAAATCACGGTATCGAGCAATTCACGAATCTGCACATCGAGCACCAGCAGGCAGTCATGCAGGGCATCGTGGCGATAGATCGGAATGTCCGCCAAGGTATAAACGGAAGAAAATGTCTGTAATTCGCCACAAAATTCGGCCAAGGCGCGATATAGCTCTTCGGGGTGAAGTGGCTCACACTTTACTAAGTGATTGATGCGGGCAAAGTTGCGGTTCACCGTGTGCAGCAGCCAAAAAGAGGCGATATCGGTGGTGCCATATTCCATTACATTTTTTGCGCGCTCGCGGTGAGCACCAGCCAGTGCTTGGCTTTTAACCAACAAAATATCTAATAAGCGGCGCAAATTTTGGCTGAGCTCAGGAATTGCGCTGACGGTGGTGGCGGGCGGATAAAATCCCGTACCTAAAGACCACTGACCTGTGGCGTCCTTCACTAAGCGCCCGAGTGGAACCGCTTCATAACCATCGCGATTTTCTTCTTCTACCATCAGGCGGACATCAAGCTCTAGCGTGGTGAGGTCTGCTTCCAGCGCCTGTGTGTATAAATCGGCTACACCCTGATGGGCGCTGCGATAGCGGGTAGAGCGCGAGGTGGTATTTTCACTGGTTTGCGTGTTACCGCCATAGGGCTGCAGCTCGGCAAGGCAGGCATAAAGCGTGGTGCTCACCCCGACTTGCGGCAAATCATTCAGATTACGGGATAAGGGCAGCGGCTCGGATTGCGGTGCTTGAAACAGGCTGCCATCTCTAAACAAGAGCGAGAGCGAATCCAAGCGGACTTGCCCACCACGCAGAGCGACTTCGTCTATCTGAAACTTCTGTAAACCCCAGCTATGCCGGCTTAGTAACTGACGTGTTTCAGCCTGTTGATAATCTTGTAATAGCGATTGCTGCTGGAAATGCTGCGGGCGAAGGAACATCCCTTCGCCCCATAAAACACGTTTGGCTTTCAACATAGGTGTAAATACTCCGACAAGCCGCTCTATCAACTCACGGCTAGGGACAATAGTTATTTGGTTTTTAGGGCAGGTTTTTTACTGATAAAGCCACAGTCCGCCTTGAAATTTGCTGGCTGGCCTGGAATAAGCTGGGCTTTGGGGTGAAGCACTTGTAGATAGCAATCTTGCGCTTTAAAGCTGAATTCTTTTTCATCCCGCACATCTTCGGCACTCACTAACACACGCCAAAGCTGGGAATCTGGCTTGCGAAAGAAGCCTACTACACCAAGAAATTTAGTTTCTTCGGCAATTTTGTCGTCTAGCGTGACCGTTTTCCCGGGCAGCAACATAAATTCATTTTGGGAAATAAATGAGTTTCCCAGTAACTCAGCATCTGTTTTGCCGCTAACGAGCGAGTCAAAAGTGAGGCGGTTGAATTCTTCAAGCCCCTTCAGTTGATAGAGTCTAAGCACCAAAGACAAGGGCCTGCCGCTGCTGTCTCGGTTGAGCGTGGGCTCGGCTTCGCCATGAATTTTAAAGGGCTTTGGCCCGCTACTGGCGCACGCAGAAAGCAAGAGCAGACTAGATATCAGCAATACCACTTTGGCGTGTTTTTTAAGTGAATTCATCAGCATCATTTTCTGTATTTTCAAAATAAAAAATGGTTTAAAAATGGCATGGCAAGAGGGTGTAAAAACAAAGAATTATGCCCTCAAGGTAGAGATATATATCACGAGAAAAGGATGTGTGCATGGGGAATAAGACACGTTGGTAAAATATGATCATGAGTTATGCTTTTGTTTTGCTTAAATGTAGAATAACGGCTTAGTAAGTATCTGGGGTTCGGGTTTTGTTTGCTATCTTCATGATTTTAATAGTAATATTTTTTATTTTGGTGTGGGTTGGCTGGCGATTTTTTGTTCGCGCTGCCCCCAGCCCAATTGTGCAAGCTGAAAATAAGGTAAAACCCGCAGGTAGTGATCTTGCAACAAAAAAGAAGAGAAAAGATGTTGTAAGTATTTCACCTGATTATTCAGAGCAAAAAGAATCATTCTTAAGAAGAGTTTTTTTACATAAAAAAATGAAATTAAGCCTGCTGCCATTGGCAAGTTTAGTTTTAGTCTTATGCGTTGTTGGTGGAACACTGCATTTCAATTCGCGGCATGTTATTGCACCCTATTTACCCCAAGAATATAGCCAGGTTGCTCATATACAGGGGACGTTTACAGAAGCAAAACTTGAGCCGCCTCCTGCTTTGCCTCCCGAAGTGTTTATCAATGCAGCCGCTGCAGCTGCCCGCCCCGGCATTGCTACCGCAGACCGAGATTGGAGCAAGTTGGATCCTCATTTTGTGCAGACGGTTTTGCAGATTATGAAAAAGATGGCGGAGCGGGGTTATCCCATGGCGCTGCTTGAAGGCTATCGCAGCCCGGAGCGCCAAGATGGTTTGGCTACGCAGACGACGGTGGTTACCAAGGCAAAAGGCGGGCAAAGCAAGCATCAATATGGTTTAGCGGTGGATTTAGCGCCGATGAAAGATGGAAAAATTATTATTTCAGAGCGTGATGCGTGGGCATTTTCTGCCTATCAGGCACTGGGTGAAGAAGCCGTTGCTGCGGGGCTGACGTGGGGCGGGGTTTGGTCATTTAAAGACTATGGGCATATCGAAAAGGCGGGCTCTTTGGCCGCCATATTGCGAAATAAGTAATTTTTGTAATTCATTTTGTATGGAGATTCATGTTCATGAAGCATTGGCTGCGTAACGCCAAAGTCACGTCAGCAATCGGGTTTGTAATCTTGATTGCTTTGATCTGGTTTTTAGGACCATGGTTTGGGTTGAAAACAGCAGAAGTTCGCTTTGGCTGGATCTTTGCTGTGATGTTGCTGTGGGTCTTTACCCTCATGCTTGGCAAATTAATTGCTAATCGCGCAGGGGGCCTGATCGAAAAAATGCTGCTCAAGCAAGCAGATGACGCCGTAATCGGTGCCAGCGTAGATAAGCGCGCAGAGGTTAATCTCTTGCGCCAGCGTATGTTGGGCGCGATTGATACCCTCAAAACCTCGCAGTTGGGCAAATCGCGCGGTAATGCGGCGCTATATGAATTGCCTTGGTACATGATTATTGGCCATCCAGCGGCGGGTAAAAGCTCGGCTATTTTGCAATCTGGCCTGACTTTTCCGTTTAGCGATAAAGCCGGGGTTCAAGGGGTAGGGGGCACACGTAATTGTGATTGGTTCTTTTCTACCGAAGGCGTGTTGCTCGATACAGCGGGCCGCTATGCCACGCAGACTGAAGATCGTGTTGAATGGTTGGAGTTTTTAAAATTACTGAAACGCCATCGCTCTAAAGCGCCGGTGAACGGTATTTTGGTGACGATTAGCTTGCCAGAATTAGCTCAGCATCATTCCGAAGGTTTTGCACTTTACGCTCGGCAGATTCGTGAACGCATTCATGAAATTGAAGCCACCTTTGGCCTGCAAGTTCCGATTTATCTGATTTTTACCAAGCTTGATTTGCTCGGTGGTTTCTCGCAGTTTTTTGAAGAAATGGCCGAAGAAGAGCGCCATCGTGTCTGGGGCGCAACGCTCAGTGCTGAGCAGGGTTCGGGCTTTGATGCCAGCCAAGTGGTGAGCACGCAGTTTGATGCGATGTATCGCGGCTTGGT
>JAPLQI010000031.1 GCA_026399755.1 Pseudomonadota bacterium | reverse complement strand
TGCAAAGCAGTGATTTACTTCGACCCTCATGCAAAAAAAGATCGCCCCAAACACCCTAAGCCGCATGATTTTACAGCCTATAAATCAGGGGTTTGAGCTTAAGTTGATAGGATTGGGTTTCACCCGCCCTACGAAAAACATCGTGGCTTTTGCTTCAGTTAATAGAGTTGGCTTGCTCCCCAACCCTATCAACTTAGCCATATCTCATGCCGTTGCCGCACAAATAACAAGCATTGAGCCATCGTAGGGCGGGTGCAAACCGCCATTTTTCGTGTTTCAGCAAAGACCGGTGGGTTGCACCCGCCCTACAACAGATACGCTGCATAATCTTGGCTTACGCTAGTTTTTACTCGCTTGCGCAAGCTAGCTCACCCAAGCCCACGCCAACAACTTGTAACCTGCTTTTAACATACATCCCTTACACTTCCGACATTAGCTTACAAATCATGGTACGCCCTAGCGGTCGCCTCTATTGTCTGAGGCCTTGCCTGTAATTCTATGTCCATTCACTTTTTAAAAATAAATTGAGACTAAATTCTATTAAAATCCCGCGCCCGCTATTTTTTTGACCTAGTATATAAAAACCAGTAAAGCCTAAAAATATAAATAAATCCTTTTGCTAAAAAAGGCATACGGCTTACTTGGGATCTCATAGAGCATCGACCAATTACTTTGCTAAGGCAGCTTTGCATAGCGGCTTTCGGCTGGGTAACAAATACGCAAGGGATTATATGCGTCACCTTTCTTTAATAGCAGCACTGCTATGCCTATTCAATCAAGCCGCCTTTGCTGATGTTGCAATGACTGTAAACGGCCTATCCAAACATTTTGGCTGCGAAAAGAAAAAAGGTAATCCTTGTGATTACAACGAATTTAATCCTGGATTAGGCATAGAGTTTTCTACCAAGACTCAGGATTGGGGAAAGCCATTTGTGCGGGTAGGTGCTTATAGGGATTCTTATTCTGATACGGCAGCTTATGCCACGGTGGGTATACGCCAAGATTGGCCTATTAATGATTCTTTTAAAGCCGGTCTGGGCATCATGGGTGGCTATTTAAATAGCCCCCATCAAAATGGTGCTGTTGTTTTGCCGTTTATTTATGCTTCTTATAAAAATATAGCCATCGAGCTTGGCTATGTACCCGATGCCCAAGCATTTAATAGCAAAAACAAATCTAAAAGCATTGCTACTTTGCAATTACGCTGGGATTTTTAATCCACAAATAAAAAGCCCAGCATATTTTGCTGGGCTTTTTATTTTCAAGCAATTAATTTATTTTATTAATTGCTGATTATGCTTTGCACGTTTGAATAGCAACGTCGAATCGACGCCTTCTCGCAAGCAGATAGAAACTGCGGTAGAGGCAGTAAGTACTACCGCAATTTTTTCCTTATCGATCGACATCAATACCAAACATCCCTTTTACTTCCCCTTTGCAAAGCACATTTTGCAGCAGACGCCAGTTGCCTGTTACATGGCGAACGCGACCCGCTACAATCGCTACCGAAATATCGAGCTCACGAGCCAGCTGTTGAGCATCTGCAAGCAAATGCGAATTGCTCACCGCACTACCACTCCAGCTCAAAGCAGGAATTAATGCTGCTTGTGCAAACAAATCGGCCTCTTTTTCAAACTCTTCAGCTTGCTGCACTTTGTCATCTAAATTGTCGATCATTCTTGTACGATCGGCGTTCAGATGTAGCTTAATATGGGCAAGTTCGTGCAAAAGCACAAACCAAAAATTGTCCAAACGATCATACCGCAGTGTCATGCCAATAATCGCACGATCACCATCTAGCATCGCCGCACCATCCAGATAGGTCTTTTTAAAGTGGGGCTCGATTACCAGCACAATGCCATACTGCGCCAAATATTCTTTGGCAAGTTTTGGCCCTTGTTGGCCTTCATTCTTAAAACGGGATAATTTAACCAGCTCACGCACCCAATCATCAGTAATCACGCCATCTCGATATGGCGCATCAATGACCTCCATTCGAGCTTTCTGCTTAACCCAAACAGTCCATGTAAGCAATGCATTGTCGTTCATTGTACGAACGCCACTCTGAGATTGAGGGGCACGCAGGTACGCAAGACCGCCATGATAGCCAACATTGTTCGAACCAAAAAACCAGCGAATCAATTCTTCAGCACTGTCTTTAATTTGCTGAATAGGTGTGAATTTATATTGCTCACCAAAACATCCACGCTTTGCCATTTCAGACAAAGGAAATTTTGCGACATCAAAATCAGAATCGACATTTAAATCGATTTGGCGGTGCTCTTCACTCAGCAAAATTTCGGCGGAAATGCCAAGTCCCTGATGCAAGTTACGGATCATCGCCAGCGTTAAAGGACGCTTGCGGTTAAGCACCTCGGAAACTTTACTTTGGCTACCCAAATAGGGAATCAAATCTTTCGCCACCATTCCCATTTGTTCCATGCGGAAATGAATGGCATCAATAGGGTCAACAAGGGGGCGAGGTGAAATTTTACGTTCATAATCCTGAATAAGCAGAGCGAGCAACTCGATAGCTTCAGTATTTTCATCACCATCGGCAGTCATCAGATTCAACAGGCTCTCCACAGCACAAGCGTGATCTTGCTCGGTTTTAATGACCTTAATTGTTGTATCCATCTCTCCACCTTTGCTTCAATTATTCGAATTTCTTTTTATCGTACTCAGCATGTGTACCTACCCATTCAACGGCCACCACGCCCATCAAATATTTCACCACCACTACTAGTCGATAGCTGTTGCCCTTGATATTGAAAATCACCCTATTTTTTGCCAGAAAATCAGCAGAGCCATAGCGATTTTTAATGTCTTGCGGTGTTTTCCAGTTCGTAGTTTCAACTTCAGTACGCCAGACATCTAGCGACACTCTTGCATCGGCATGGTCGCGTTTAAAGTTGTCTAAGGCTACAACGTTGAGTAACTGCATGTAGTCGGGTCACTAAGCTTAGTTCATAGAGAAAGTATATATCCCAAAGAGGGATGTATCAACATTAAATTTATTGGGATGCGTCATAAAATATACACGTCAGTTTTCACTTTACTTATACGAGAGTACGAAGAAAAACACGCTATAAAAAACAGAAAAGCCCTGATTTATCAGGGCTTGTTCATATTTTCACGCTAAAAATGCAACTACATTAAATAGCATGAAACAGGACTATCAATTTAAACATTGAATAAGAAATTCAATACATCGCCGTCTTTCACGACATACTCTTTACCTTCTGCACGCATCTTGCCCGCTTCTTTTGCGCCTTGTTCACCCTTGTATTGAATGAAATCTTCAAAGGCAATAGTTTGGGCGCGGATGAAGCCGCGTTCAAAGTCGGTGTGGATCACGCCAGCGGCTTGTGGGCCAGTGTCACCTTTGTGGATGGTCCAAGCGCGTACTTCTTTTACGCCAGCGGTAAAGTAGGTTTGCAGGCCAAGTAAATCGTAACCTACGCGAATCAGGCGGTTTAGGCCTGGCTCTTCTAGGCCCAGCTCAGCGAGGAATTCTTGCTTGTCAGCATCATCCAGCTCGGCGATTTCGGCTTCGATGGCGGCGCATACGGCGACAACTGGTGCACCTTCGGCGGCGGCATGAGCAACCAAGCGATCAAGCAGCGGATTATTTTTGAAGCCATCTTCTGCCACATTGGCCACGTACATCGCTGGCTTGATGGTCATCAAGCAGAGCGATTTAATCGCCAATACTTCGTCGTCAGACAGGCCAGCCGAGCGTGCTGGCTTGCCGTCATTTAGCAAGGGGATGAGTTTTTCTAATACCGCCACCATTTGAATGGCTTCTTTGTCGCCAGCGCGGGCTTTTTTGCTATCGCGGGTGAATACTTTTTCTGCCGTGGCCAAATCGGCCAGTGCCAGCTCGATACCGATGGTTTCGATATCGGCGATTGGGTCTACACGGCCATTTACGTGAATGACATTATCGTCTTCAAAGCAGCGAACCACGTTCACAATCGCGTCGGTTTCGCGGATATTGGCGAGGAACTTATTACCCAAGCCTTCACCTTTAGACGCGCCAGCCACAAGGCCAGCGATATCAACAAACTCTACGATCGCCGATTGGACTTTTTGCGGTTTAACGATTTCAGACAACTGAGCAAGGCGCACATCCGGCACTTCAACGATGCCAACGTTAGGCTCGATGGTGCAAAAAGGATAGTTTTCAGCCGCAATACCGGCCTTGGTCAGTGCATTAAATAGTGTCGATTTACCGACATTAGGCAGGCCAACAATGCCGCATTTGAGACTCATATCAATCCTTTTGCCGCAAATCGCGGCCAACATATACTTAAAAGCGGGATTTTACCCGATTGTGACCGCCGCCGCTCCCACCCTGCACAAATCCCATAGTCAAATGGGGGTAAGTTGCTCGTATTCTGCAAAAAAACCCGACATCGGTGCGCAACGACTACGTCGTTGTACACCCTATAAAGGGCAAATCACGTAGCACTTATAGGGTGTGCAAGTCGTTTTTCTTGCGCACCGCTCTTGCTACATCCTACAAAATACGACCTTGCCCCATAAGCGCTCATTACCCTTTTGAAGAGCTAAGGTTCCTTTCCCCGCCCCCGCCCCGTAAACTGCAGCTCCTTTGCCTTTTATTGCCCAGCTCATGAGTAAACGCCGTACTTCTCCCCTGCCGCATCGCGATGGCATTGCCCCGAGTTTTTTGCAGCTACCTGCTGGGCAATGGCCTGATTTGCTGACGTTTTTAATCACCCGCTTTCCGCACATGCCTGCCGAAATTTTGCGTGGGCGTTTAGAGCGCGGTGAGATTGTTGATCATCAGGGCGAGGTATTAAATGTTGCGAGTAGCTACCAGCCTAATGGCCGCATCTGGTATTACCGCGAAGTGCCGGAAGAAACGCCTGTGCCATTTGCTGAGCATATTATTTATCAGGATGAACGCTTGCTGGTGGCGGATAAGCCGCATTTTTTGGCCTGCATTCCAGCTGGGCGTTATTTGCAAGAAACGCTGCTGACTCGATTACGTAAGTCGCTAGGCGCGCCCGACATTGCACCAATTCATCGCTTAGATAGAGAAACAGCGGGGATTATGTTGTTCAGCCTCGATCCGGCCTGCCGCGCTGGCTACCATGCGCTGTTTTCTGAACGCGATGTGGCAAAAGAATACGAGGCGATCGCGCCGTTTCACGCTGATTTGGATCTCCCCCGCGTGCATCGCAGCTTTATGCAGGAGCAGCAAGGCATGTTCACCATGGAAGAAGCGCCGGGTGAGCCCAATAGCGAAACCTATATCGAGCTGATTGAGCAACGCGGCGCTTGGGCGCGTTATCGCCTTAAGCCACACACAGGCAAAAAGCATCAGCTACGCACGCATTTAAGCGCCCTAGGCGTGCCTATTTTGAATGATCCTTGGTATCCAGAATTGTTGCCCGAAAAAGGCGACGACTTCAGCCGCCCCTTGCAATTATTAGCAAGGGCGATTGAGTTTGTTGATCCGTTTACGGGTGAAAACAGGCGTTTTGAAAGCCAGCGGGAACTGTGCTGGCCTGAATAGAAGTCGATCTAAAAGGCATCGCTTGATTCATGCGTAGGGCGGGTGAAACCCCATACGCGCTAACCAAATTGCTTTTTCATTAGCAAACAGCGAAAAACGTAATGACTACGCCCTCTGCATAGGGCTTTAAAATCCCCTTGAAACACGCCGGAGCGAGGAACAAGCGGGGCGGGGTTTCGGCCAGGGAGCGAGGAACGAGCCAATCCCGCCTGCCGCCGACTCGATTGTCCGCAGCGCAGGGGCTTTCGTGTTTCGTGGGGTCGCCTTCTTTGGCTTCGTTTCTTGGCGAAGCAAGAAAGGAAGGCCCCTGCGGTGGCTAACCGCTCCAAAATCAACGTGCCGAAGGCACTAAAAAGGTCTTTTAGACTTTGGTTAGCACGTATGGGGTGAAACCCGCGTATTTTTCAATACAGCTCGCGGGTTGCACCCGCCCTACGTAAGCAACCTTACTTCTTCACCGGCCGCTGCCAGCCGTAAATCGTTACCTGCTTAGCTCGTGCCACAGTCAGCTCGCCAGCCGGTGCGTTTTTGCCGATCACCGATCCTGCGCCTGTAGTTGCGCCTGCACCAATAGTGACGGGTGCAACCAGCACATTATTCGAGCCGATGCGCACTTCGTCTTCAATCACGGTACGGAATTTATTCACGCCGTCGTAATTCGCCGTAATCGTACCCGCGCCCACATTCACCTTACTGCCCATGGTGGTGTCGCCGATATAGCTCAGGTGATTTACTTTAGAGCCTTTGCCGATAGTGGCTTTTTTGATTTCAACGAAGTTGCCGATATGCACATCGTCAGCCAGCTCGGCGCCGGGGCGCAGGCGGGCAAATGGGCCGATTAGATTACCCTTGCCTACTACCGCGTCTTCCAGATGGCTAAATGGGTGAATGATGGCATCGTCATGAATCGTTACATTCTTTAAAACGCAATTCGCACCGATTTTTACGTTTTCCCCAAGCAATACTTCGCCTTCAAACACGCAATTCACATCGATGATCACATCCATGCCATGGCGCAACGTGCCGCGAACATCGATACGCGCAGGATCAATCAGGCTTACACCCGCCAGCAATAAAGATTGGGCGATCTCGGCTTGGTGAATGCGTTCCAGCTGAGCCAGTTGCACCTTATTATTAATGCCTTCCGCTTCCCAATGATCTTGCGGGTGCACGGTGGCGATCTCAATCCCATCGCGCACAGCGAGGGCAATCAAATCGGTGGCGTAATATTCGCCTTGGGCATTGTCATTTTTAAGCTCGGAAAGCCAGCCTGCCAATTTGGCTGTTGGCAGCGCCAAAATACCTGTATTCATTTCCGTAATAGCGGCTTGCTCAGGACTGGCGTCTTTTTGCTCAACAATGCACGTTACCTTACCCGCAGCATCGCGAACAATACGGCCATAGCCAGTCGCATCGTCCAAGATATCCGTCAAAATCCCTAACTGCCCTTGGCTGCTGGCGGCTAGCAGCGCTTGCAGCGTGGCTAGGCGAGTCAAAGGCACATCGCCGTATAACATCAGCGTGGTTTCACTCTGCAAATGCGGCAAAGCCTGCGCCAGCGCGTGCCCCGTACCTAGCTGCTCGGCCTGATGTGCCCAAGCCAGATCTGTACTATCTAGCAATTCTTCTTGCACCTGCTCACCACCGTGGCCATACACCACCACCAACTTGCTCGGTTTTAAATCTCGCGCAGTATCAAGCACATGCCCCAACAGCGGCTTGCCCGCCAAGCGATGCAAAACCTTAGGCATTTTGGAATACATACGCTTGCCTTGGCCGGCAGCGAGAACAACAACATCAAGCAAAGCGCTCATGCGACAAGACCTAGTAAGCTAAAAGACATTATTTTAACCCTTTTTGTGCGACAAACTTGCGGCAAAATGTAATGTGAACTCTGTAGGGCGCGTAAAGCGCCCATAGGTGCTAACCGATTTTATTTAATAGCACGCAAAGAAAATACATAATCGCCACACTATCTGCATAGGGCTTTAAGTCCCCTTGAAACACGCCGTAGCGAGGAACAAGCGGGGCGGGGTTTCGGCCAGGGAGCGAGGAACGAGCTGATCCCGCCCGCCGCCGACTCGATTGTCCACAGCGAAGGGGTCTTCGTGTTTCGTGGGGTCGCCTTCTTTGGCTTCGTTTCTTGGCGAAGCAAGAAAGGAAGGCCCCGCGGTGGCTACCGCTCCAAAATCAACGTGCCGAAGGCACTAAAAAGATGGCACTAAAAAGATCTTTTTGACTTTAGTTAGCGCACATGCAATGGCGGGTTACGCCAAAAAAACTGGCTAACCCGCCCTACATTTTCTGGCCTTATTAAGCCAAATAACGCTGCTCTAAATGCTTGCGGAAATGCGCTGGATTTAGCGATTCACCAGTGGCGCGGCGGACTAAATCACCGGTTTCCCACTGGCTGGCTTGGCTCCAGATATTGGCATTCAGCCAATTAAAGATCGGCTCTAAATCACCCGCAGCGATGCGCTCGTCCAGATCTGGGTGCAGCTTACGAATCGTGGCAAAGTATTGCGCTGCATACATTGCGCCCAGCGTGTAGCTAGGGAAATATCCAAACGCACCATCGGTCCAGTGGATATCTTGCAGGCAACCATTTTTGAAATTGCCCTTGGTATCCACGCCCAAATAAGCCTGCATTTTTTCATCCCACAGCGCGGGTACATCATCGGCTTCGATTTCGCCATCGATCAGCGCGCGCTCAATTTCGTAACGCAAAATAACGTGCGCAGGGTAAGTCAGCTCATCGGCATCAACACGAATAAAATCAGGACGCACGCGGGTATACATCTTGGCTAAATTAGCCGCTTCAAACGCAGGCTGGTCCCCAAGATGCTTTTTAACCAGCGGGCTGATCAGTACCAAAAATGCTGGGTTTCGGCCCAATTGCATTTCAAACGATAAGCTCTGACTTTCGTGTATGCCCATAGAACGGGCGCGGCCAACCGGCAAGGCTACCGTTTCACGCGGCAAGCTCTGCTCATAACGGGCGTGACCGGTTTCATGCACGATGCCCATCATGCTTTGCATAAAATCATCTTCGCGATAACGGGTGGTGATACGAACGTCTTCTGGCACGCCACCGCAGAATGGATGCGTGGAAACATCCAAACGGCCACCTTCAAAATCAAAGCCCAGCAGGGCCATCACTTCTAGGCCCAAGGCGCGTTGTTTTTCGACCGCAAACGGGCCAGTTGCTGCAAGCAATTGCTCGGTGCCTTGTTTTTCCATAGCTTGGCGAATCAGCCCTGGCAACCAGCTTTTTACATCGCCAAAAATACGATCCAGCTCGGCACATGTCATGCCTGGCTCGTATTTATTTAATAGTGATTCGTAAGGCGATAAGCCGGTTTGCTTAGCCAAGAGCTGTGCTTCTTCGCGAGATAAACGCACTACTTCACGGAAATTTTGTAAGAAGCCTTGCCAATCATTATTGGCTCGCTGAGTACGCCACTCGTGTGAGCAATGCGACCCCACAAGCGTTTTGGCTTCTACCAAACGAGCAGGCAGCAAATTGGCATGTTCCCACTGGCGCTTGATTTCACGCAGGCTGGCTTGCTCGGCAGCACTTAAGTTCTCAAGCTCAGCCGCCTTGATCAACGCATCCAAGGCCGGATCGGTCAGCGTGTTATGAATCAACACGCCTAGCTCGGCCATCGCCGCACCGCGCGCGTCATTGCCTTTGGACGGCATCATGGCGGCCTGATCCCAGCCAGCCAAGGCGCCTAAATGCTCATAGCGATAAATACGGGTGAAGGTTGCAACAACAGCTTGGTAAGCGGTTTGGCTCATTAAATAGGGTCCCTATAGGTAAGAATACTTATCATGCCAGCTTGTATGGCAAGTGCAATTGCTTTGAACCCTATTCACATTCTCCAAACGTAAAAAAGGCAGCCGAAGCTGCCTTTTTTATCACCACACTAAAGATTCTTAGTGACCACGCTTTTTGAGCTTGTCGATCACGGCAAGTTTTGCTACCGCTTCGACCAGCTCGGCCTGAGCCATCGCAAAGTCCATCGATGAGCCGTGGTTCTTAATTGCTTCTTCGGCGCGGCGTTTGGCGTCTAGCGCCTTAGCTTCGTCGATATCTTTGCCGCGAATAGCAGTATCTGCCAACACGGTAACGATATGAGGCTGCACTTCTAACATGCCGCCTGAAACATAAAGAATCACTTCTTCATCGCTATTGGCAACTTTGATGCGCACCGCTCCGGGCCTCACACGAGTGAGTAGTGGGGCATGGCGCGGCAGAATACCAATTTCACCTTTTTCGGCGGGTGCCGAGATAAACTCAGCCACGCCAGAGTAAATCAGTGCTTCTGCGCTTACCACGTCCACATGCATTGTCATTGCCATGGCACTAATCCTTATTGCATGGTCTTGGCTTTTTCGACCGCTTCTTCGATGCTGCCTACCATGTAGAAGGCTTGCTCTGGAAGATGGTCGTAATCGCCATTAAGAATGCCCTTGAAGCCCTTGAGGGTTTCTTTCAGTGGCACGTATTTGCCTGGAGAACCAGTAAACACTTCGGCCACATGGAAAGGCTGTGACAAGAAACGTTGGATCTTACGTGCGCGGGATACTGACAATTTGTCTTCAGGAGACAATTCATCCATACCCAGAATCGCAATAATATCCTGCAGTTCTTTGTACTTTTGCAATGTTTGCTGCACACCACGCGCAACAGCGTAATGCTCTTCACCCACCACTTGCGGATCAAGCTGACGCGATGTTGAATCGAGTGGATCAACCGCTGGGTAGATACCCAGTGAGGCGATATCACGCGAAAGAACAACGGTTGCATCCAAGTGAGCAAATGTTGTTGCTGGCGACGGATCGGTCAAGTCATCGGCAGGCACGTAAACGGCCTGAATCGACGTAATCGAACCTGTCTTGGTCGAAGTAATACGCTCTTGCAGAGCACCCATTTCTTCAGCCAGAGTAGGTTGATAACCCACGGCAGAAGGCATACGGCCCAAGAGTGCAGATACTTCAGTACCGGCCAGTGTGTAGCGGTAGATGTTATCTACGAAGAACAGAATGTCACGACCTTCATCACGGAAGTGTTCGGCCATAGTCAAACCTGTCAGCGCTACGCGCAAACGGTTGCCTGGTGGCTCGTTCATCTGACCGTAAACCATCGCCACTTTATCAAGAACATTAGAGTCCTTCATTTCGTGGTAGAAGTCGTTCCCTTCACGGGTACGCTCACCTACACCAGCAAACACGGATAAACCAGCGTGTGCCTTAGCGATGTTGTTGATCAGTTCCATCATGTTAACGGTCTTACCCACACCCGCACCGCCGAACAGACCAACCTTACCGCCCTTAGCAAACGGGCACATCAAGTCAATAACCTTGATACCTGTTTCTAATAGATCGATAGATTGGCTAAGTTCGTCGAACTTAGGTGCAAGTTGGTGAATCGAGCGCTTATGCTCGCTCTTCACTTCACCGGCTTCATCAATTGGGTTACCGAGCACATCCATGATGCGGCCCAGTGTAGCGTTACCAACGGGTACCGTAATCGGTGCGCCAGTACCACTTACCAACATGCCGCGCTTCAGGCCGTCAGTACTACCCATTGCAATCGCGCGTACTACGCCGTCGCCGAGCTGTTGTTGTACTTCCAGCGTCAGGCTGACTGCGTCGAGCGTGATCGCGTCATACACCTTGGGCAGGCTGTCACGTGGAAATTCCACGTCGACGACCGGGCCAATGATTTGTACGATTTTACCTTGGCTCATCGTTATTCCTAATCCCAGTTATTCATTGTGCATCAGGGCCATTACACCGCTGCCGCGCCAGAAACGATTTCGGAGAGTTCCTTCGTAATCGCTGCTTGACGGGTTTTGTTGTAAAGGAGCTGTAGATCGCCGATCACATTGTCTGCGTTATCAGTCGCCGCTTTCATCGCCACCATACGGGCCGCTTGCTCAGAAGAAATGTTTTCCGCTACGGCTTGGTAAACCAATGCCTCAATGTAACGGCTCATTAATTCGTCGATCACAGTCTTCGCATCTGGCTCAAACAGGTATTCCCAGTTGTAGCCTTTTTTAGGCTCGCCAAATGCGTTGTCTGATAGCGGCAACAGCTGCTCCATAACTGGCTCTTGCTTCATGGTATTCACGAAGCGAGTGTAAACGAGGTGAACTTCGTCTACTTCACCAGCAATAAAGGCATCGATCATTACTTTGATCGGGCCAATCAGCTGCTCAAGGTGCGGGGTATCGCCGAGTCCGTGCGCAGAGGATAAAACCTTTGCGCCGTAACGGTTCATAAACCCAATACCCTTGTTACCGATCGCGGTGACAGAGGTTTCTACGCCGTCTTGATGCCATTCCTTCATACGGTTCACGGCCAGACGCAGGGAGTTGGTGTTTAAACCACCACACAGCCCCTTGTCTGAAGTAATCGTAATCAGGCCCGCACGCTTAACAACGTCGCGCTTTTGCAAATAAGGATGCGTGTAATCAACAAAGGCAGCGCTCAGGTGGGCAGCCACATTACGGATTTTTTCACCGTAAGGGCGTGCCGCTCGCATGCGTTCCTGAGCCTTGCGCATTTTTGATGTCGCAACCATTTCCATAGCACGGGTGATCTTTTGCGTATTTTTTACGCTCTTGATCTTGGTCCGAATTTCTTTACCGCTTGCCATGATTTGATCCTTGTCTCAACGTATCAAATCAATACGCGGCGCTGGCCTTGAAGGCTTCCACGGCTTTAACGATCGCTTTTTCGTCATCAGAAGCGAGGTCACCCTTGTCTTCTACACGAGCCAGCACATCTGCATGGTTAGTCTTCAATTCAGCCAAGAATGCAGCTTCAAACGCCAAGGCTTTTTCAACTTTGATGTCATCAAACACACCTTTGTTGATCAGCAATAACGTAATGGCCAATTCAGAAACTTTCAGCGGGCTGTATTGGCCCTGCTTCATCAGCTCTGTAACCATTTTGCCGCGCTCAAGCTGCTTACGTGTTGCTTCGTCCAAGTCAGACGCGAACTGCGCAAACGCAGCCAATTCACGATACTGAGCCAGAGCCAAACGTACACCACCACCGAGCTTCTTAATAACCTTGGTCTGCGCTGCACCACCTACGCGAGAAACCGAGATACCGGCGTTCATCGCTGGGCGAATACCCGCGTTGAACAAGTCAGTTTCCAAGAAAATCTGACCATCAGTAATCGAAATCACGTTAGTTGGAACGAAAGCAGATACGTCACCCGCTTGGGTTTCAATAATTGGCAGAGCGGTTAAAGAACCAGTCTTGCCTTTTACTGCGCCCTTAGTCAGTTTTTCTACTTCTGCTTCGTTAATGCGGGAAGCACGTTCCAGCAAGCGCGAGTGGAGGTAGAAAACATCGCCCGGATACGCTTCACGGCCCGGAGGACGGCGCAGTAACAGGGAAATTTGACGGTAAGCTACAGCTTGCTTAGACAAATCGTCATAAACGATCAAAGCATCTTCGCCGCGGTCGCGGAAGTATTCGCCCATCGTGCAACCGGAGTATGCAGCGATATATTGCAGAGCAGCAGCTTCAGAAGCAGCAGCAGCAACCACAATGGTGTGACCCATCGCGCCGTGCTCTTCTAACTTGCGCACTACGTTAGCGATCGAAGAAGCCTTTTGGCCAATCGCAACATAAATACATGTCACGCCATTGCCTTTCTGGTTGATGATCGCGTCCAGAGCAACGGCAGTTTTGCCGGTCTGACGGTCACCAATGATCAGCTCGCGCTGACCACGACCTACTGGCACCATGGTATCAATAGACTTGATACCGGTTTGCAGTGGTTGCGACACAGATTGGCGGGAAATAACGCCTGGCGCAATTCTTTCGATTGGTGCAGATTCTGTTGTACCCAATGGGCCTTTACCGTCGATAGGCTGGCCAAGAGAGTTAACAACACGACCAATCAATTCACGGCCGACTGGAACTTCCAGAATACGGCCGGTACATTTGACTTCGTCGCCTTCTTGAATGTGCTTGTAATCACCAAGCACAACGGCACCAACGGAATCACGCTCTAAGTTGAGCGCAAGACCGAAGGTATTACCCGGGAATTCCAGCATTTCGCCCTGCATAGCCTCTGAAAGGCCGTGCACACGAACGATACCGTCTGTTACGGAAACTACAGTACCCGTGGTACGTGTTTCTGCTGCAGTCGATAAATTCTGGATCCGAGCTTTAATCAGTTCACTGATTTCGGACGGATTAAGTTGCATGATTTCTCCTAACTCTTCAGGCTCGAGGCGAGAGCGGTTAGCTTGCCGCGGACAGATGCGTCTACGACCAGATCACCTACCGTCACCTTCACGCCCCCGATGAGTTCCGGGTTAACGCTGACTTGGGCCGTGACCTTGCGGTGCAGCTGTTGGGATAAAGTTGCTGATAATTCAGCAACCTGGGTATCGGTCAAAGCAAAAGCGGATTCGATGCTGGCTTCAACTTCGCCTGCATCCGCTGCCTTATACTCTTCAAATAGCTCTGCTACTGCCGGTAGGGCAGTAAAGCGGCGATTTTCAAGTAAGGCATCGATGAAGTTATGCACTTCATCGCTCTGCTGACCACCCAATAATCCAAGCAACAGCTCCTTAACCTGAGCCACGGAAAACTTTGGATTAGCTACCACTTCTAGCGCCAACTCGTTGCCTGCAATCAGGGCGAGTTGTGCCAGCACATCCGACCATAGTGGGAGTGTGCTGGTTTCTTTGGCTAGACGAAAGATAGCTACGGCGTAGGGTCTTGCGACGGTAATGAGTTCTGCCATGACGCTCTTACAGTTCCGCTTTGATGGATGCTAACAACTCGGCATGGGCATTTGCGTCAACTTCGCGGCGCAGAATTTGTTCAGTACCTTGTAGTACCAAACCTGCGACCTGTTGACGTAAAGCTTCTTTTACCTGTTGAATTTGCTGGTCAATTTCCGCTTGAGCGCCGGCAACAAGGCGTTCGCCCTCTGCCTTTGCATGGCCCTTGGCTTCTTCAACCAATTGCGCGCTACGCTTTTCAGCTTGCGCAATGATCTCGGCCGCGTGCTGCTTTGCTTCGCGAAGCTTGTCAGCCGCTGCTTTCTCGGCCAATTCAAGATCTTGCTTGGCACGATCAGCAGAGGCTAAACCGTCGGCGATGCGCTTAGCACGCTCGTCCATAATCTGGGTCAGCGGAGGCCACACGAATTTCATCGTGAAGATGACCAAGATCGCAAATGTGATCATTTGGCCAAAAAGCGACAGATTAATATCCACGCTGATGTCCTCCTAAAAGACGGGCTAGATTACTGAGCAACGGCATTCAGCAGAGGAGTCAGGAACGGGTTGTTGAAGGTGTAAAGCATAGCAACACCAACGCCGATCATCGAGATAGCATCTAACAGACCAGCGATAATGAACAGCTTAGTTTGCAGAACTGGGATCATTTCTGGCTGACGAGCAGCAGATTCTAAGAACTTACCGCCAAGCAAAGCAAAACCAAGTGCAGTGCCGATAGCAGCTAAACCGATGATGATCGCGGCAGCGATTACAGTCATGCCTTGAACGCTAGCAATTACTTCTGGTGCAACCATTTCTAATATCTCCAAGAGGAAGGTTGGGTAAAACAAGGGGAAAGCAAAACACTTACACCGGCCAGCAGAGGCTGGCCGAAGAAATCTTAGTGATCTTCAACCGCAAGGCTGAGATAAACGATAGACAACATCATAAATACGAAGGCTTGCAGGGTAACCACCAAGATGTGGAAGATCGCCCATGGCGCGCCCAAAATCCACTGCGCCCAGAATGGCAACAGTGCGATCAGAATAAAGATCAGCTCACCGGCATACATATTGCCGAATAAACGTAAGGATAGAGAAATTGGTTTTGCAATCAATTCAACCAATTGCATCATCAGATTAAAAGGAGCAAGCAAGATCTTGGCTACTAGACCTTCAGCATGAAATGGTGCTGTTACCAGTTCAGTTAACCAGCCAAACAAGCCTTTTGACTTAATAGAAAAGCCAATAATCATCAACAACACAGAAAGCGACATGGCGAATGTCAGGTTAACGTCTGCAGTAGGCACAACGCGCAGATAATTAATGCCAAATACATGTTGACCAATCCAAGGAAGCAGATCAACAGGTAAGAAGTCCATGGCGTTCATCAAGAACACCCAGCAGAAAATCGTTAAACTAAACGGACCAATCACTTTCGATTTGCCGTGAAATGCATCTTTGATCTGGGTGTCCACCATCTCAACGATCATTTCAACAAAGTTTTGCAAAGGACCTGGAACACCTGAAGTGGCCTTGCGTGCGGCAAATGCAAAAATGCCAACAAAGAGAAAGCCTAAAACAAGAGATACCCAGAAGGTATCCAGGTGAAAACCATTGGCTGCCTGATTAAAAGTCAAATGGTGCTGGATATACTCGGTAGCGTTAGCGGGTGCGTGGTGTTCAGTCATTTTATTTTTTGCCGTCAAATTTTATCAAAAGCCCAAACCAAAAGGCACTGGTGGTAGCGAGATAACCCACAAACGTCCATGGCCAATCTGCCTTTCGGTACAAAATGAACAACGCCGCAAAAGCGACGAGTGTACAAACCAACTTGCACATTTCTGCAGCAAAGTGCTGCTTGAGAAGTACTGCTGGCGGAGCGAATTCAACGCGATATGCAATGGCTGCGTATAAAACACTGCCCATCACCGCAATAAATCCGCCCAGTAAACTTGAAATTGCCGGATTTTGTCCCAAGATCAAGAAGAGGAGGAGAGCCGTACTGATGGCGATTCCAATCTTTAGCCGGATGATGCCCCGAACCTGTGCTTTCCCGATCATTGCTTCACCACTAGGGAAAAACCCCGCGATTATACTGACCTGATTTGTGTTGCGTCAATTTTACCTATTGATCTTTTACGTAAAATTTACTTGTCATTCAATCTTGGTGCGAGTATTTAAATCAAAACTTGCACCAAACTGATCAATAGTTAACCTTAACTTTATTACATCTTGCCAAGCAGACTATTTAACTGCTCGACACTACTATACTCAATGGTAATTCGACCATTACCCTGCTTTCCCGCCTTAATTGACACTTTACTGCCTAGCCTTGCTGATACTTCCTCTTCCAAACGAGAGAACAAGGGATCCGCAGGTTTAAGCGATTTTACTGGTGCGACTCCTTGTTGTTTTTTCACCAAAGCCTCGGTTTCTCTCACCGATAAGCCTTTCAAAATCACCATACGCGCTGTATCTAATTGCAGCAAATCATCCAAAGGCAGCAAGGCGCGAGCATGCCCCATACTGAGCTGATCGGCCATTAGCATCTTCCGCAGTGGCTCAGATAAACTTAATAGTCTTAATAAGTTTGAAACACTGGCTCTGGATTTGCCAACCGCCAAAGCGGCCGCTTCATGCGTCATGCCAAATTCTTCTACTAAGCGCGATATACCCAGCGCTTCTTCTAGCGGATTTAAATTTTCACGCTGGATATTTTCGATTAAAGCCATTGCCAAAGCGGCTTCATCGGCAATTTCACGAACTAGAGCAGGAATTTCTACCAAACCCGCTTTAATCGATGCACGCCAACGGCGCTCACCAGCGATAATTTCGTACTTATCCAGCCCAATCGGCCGTACCAATACAGGCTGCATTAAACCTTGAGCCTGAATCGATGCAGTAAGCTCATCTAAAGCCGTTTCATCCATTTGCAAGCGAGGCTGATATTTACCTGGCTGCAAAGAATGAATCGGCAGATTTTGCAAAGAATCCTGACTATCTCCCATCAAGGCATCTAAACCGCGTCCAAGTCCTTTCATTTTCATGCTGTGGGAGTCTCTTCTAGCAGGTTGTGACGGGCCAGCAACTCTTCAGCAAGTTGAAGATACGCCAGTGCGCCTTTGGAGTTTTTGTCGTAGGACAAGATTGGGCGGCCATAGGATGGTGCTTCGGCCAAGCGAATATTACGTGGTATGACAGTGTGGTACAGTTTGCTGGTGTAATGTTTAATTAATTGATCTGACACTTGTTGTGCAAGGGTGGAACGTGGATCAAACATGGTGCGCAGCAGTCCTTCGATCTCGATATGACGATTCATCGACTGTTTAACGCGTTTAAGCGTATTTACCAAGTCAGATAAACCCTCCAGCGCGTAATATTCACACTGCATCGGGATAAGAACTGCATCAGCCGCCACTAAGCCATTCAAGGTTAATAAAGTTAGCGCAGGTGGGCAATCTAAAATAATGTAATCATATTGATCTGCAACTAAAGCCAAAGCATTTTTAAGCCGTGATTCTCTGTGTTCTTGATTCACCAGCTCAACTTCTGCCCCAGCCAAATTACGATTGGCTGGCAGCACATCAATGCCAGCGGATTCTGAGCGCTGAATAATTTCTTGAATCGGTGTTGCACCAAGTAAAAGGTTGTAAACCGAGCTAGCTAATTTAGCCTTATCGATTCCAACGCCCATCGTGGCATTGCCCTGCGGGTCCAGATCAACCAGCAGCACTTTTCTGCCAAGATGCGCCAGACTTGCAGCCAAATTGACAGCTGTAGTGGTCTTACCTACGCCGCCTTTTTGATTAGCAATTGCCAGAATTTTCATCGTTATACCTTTACGAAGTACATAATTTATTCACGTAGGGTGTGCAAATGCGTTTCTTGCGCACCGAATGATGGTGCGCAACGACTACGTCGTTGTGCACCCTACGAAACGACGTAAAAGATGCACAGGCCTGTTAAGCCTTAACCACATGCACTAAATGGCGTTCTGCATCGATTCCAGGCACTTTCAAATGATTCACAGCCGTTACTTTTACGGTTGCTGGCAGGTGTGCGATTTCTTCAAAAGGATAAACACCCTTTAAAGCAGCCCACTCCCCTTCTGGCGCAAGTAGGTGCTGGGTGAGCTTAATAAACTCAGCCAATTCAGCAAACGCGCGGGAAGTGATAATTTGAAATGGTGCTTCTGGCTTGTAAAGCTCAACGCGTTCAGTCAGTACCGTCACATTGGTGAGTTTTAGCTCGGCAATCACCTGACGCAAAAACGTCGTTTTCTTGTGATTTGAGTCGAGCAAAAATAATTGCCAATCAGGCCGTGCAATCGCCAATGGAATCCCCGGCGTACCAAAACCGGAGCCCACATCTAAGATGCGAATCTTTTCACTCGCTCCGCCCTTAAAATGCGGCAATGGAGCAAGTGAATCCAAAAGATGATGCGAAACCATGCGTTCTGGTTCGCGAATTGCGGTCAGGCTATAGGTTTTATTCCACTTAGCAATCAGCGCGGTATACGCCAGCAAGCTCACCGCTTGTGCTGTGGATAAGTCTAATTTAAGTTCAGCGAGGCCTGCGGCCAGTTCGGCGAAGAGGGAATCAGGAGTAGATACAGTCATTCAGTAACCTTTCTAGCATCAAGCATTTGCTTTTTCTTTAAATGAACCAGCATTAAAGCGATGGCCGCTGGCGTAATACCTGAAATTCTGGACACTTGGCCCATGGTTTCTGGCTTATGTTTAATCAGCTTTTGCTGCACTTCCTTGGATAGGCCCGATACATCGGTGAAATCTAGATCTGCTGGCAACAGGAATTCTTCCAGATTATCGCGGTTAGCCACTTCAGATTGTTGCCGCTCGATATAACCCTGATATTTCAGTTGAATCTCTACCTGCTCAGCCACGAGTGGGTCTTCCACGGCTGGTTTGGCAATTTCCATAGACATCAAGCTATCGTAAGAGACTTGCGGGCGGCGCAGTAAATCGGCCAGCGTATATTCACGCTCAATCGCTTTACCCAGCACCCGCTCAGCGTCGGCTACCGCAAGAATACGTGGATTTACCCATGTCGTGCGCAAGCGTTCCAATTCTAAATCAATTGCATCACGTTTTTTGCAGAAGGCTTCCCACTGCGCGTCGCCAATCAGGCCCAGCTCACGGCCCATTTCGGTCAGGCGCAAATCGGCATTGTCTTCGCGCAATTGCAGGCGGTATTCGGCGCGGCTGGTAAACATACGGTAAGGCTCGGTCACGCCATTGGTGACCAGATCATCGGCCAACACACCTAAATAGGCTTCATTGCGTTTTGGCGTCCAAGCGTCTTTTTCACGCACATAGAGACCCGCATTTAAGCCTGCCAACAAGCCTTGAGCGGCGGCTTCTTCGTAGCCCGTGGTGCCATTAATTTGCCCAGCAAAGAATAAACCGGCAATGCTTTTGGTTTCGAAACTAGCTTTTAAATTACGTGGATCATAGTAATCGTATTCGATGGCATAGCCCGGACGCAGAATATGCGCGTTTTCCATACCGGCAATCGAGCGCACGGCAGCCAGCTGAATATCAAACGGCAAGCTAGTTGAAATACCATTTGGATAATATTCGTGGGTATCTAGGCCTTCTGGCTCTAAGAAAATTTGGTGGCTGTCTTTATCTGCAAAACGATTAATTTTATCTTCGATACTTGGGCAATAGCGCGGGCCAACGCCTTCAATTTTGCCGGTAAACATGGGGCTGCGATCAAAGCCGCTACGAATAATCTCGTGAGTTTTAAGATTGGTGTGTGCCATCCAGCAAGGCAATTGCTTTGGGTGCATGCCCACATTACCGCGCACCGAAAACACGGGCTCTGGCGTATCGCCGTACTGTGCTTCTAGTACCGAAAAATCAATCGATCGGCCATCAATCCGTGGTGGCGTACCGGTTTTTAAACGGCCAACAGGTAAATTTAAATCACGTAAACGCGCAGCAAGCGTGACCGAAGCAGGATCCCCCGCACGGCCGCCAACGTGGTTTTCTAAGCCAACGTGAATTTTACCAGAAAGGAAAGTACCCGCAGTCAGCACCACCGCACCGGCTTCAAAACGAATGCCAATCTGGGTAATCACGCCAGTGACGCGATCGCCATCTAGGGTTAGATCATCAACGGCCTGCTGGAATAAATCCAAATTCGGCTGGTTTTCCAACATGTGGCGCACCGCCGCTTTATAGCGAACGCGATCGGCCTGAGCGCGTGTGGCCCGAACTGCTGGGCCTTTGCTGGAATTCAGCGTTTTAAACTGAATGCCGCCAAAATCGGTGGCCAGCGCCATTGCGCCGCCTAAAGCATCAACCTCTTTGACCAAATGCCCCTTACCAATCCCGCCTATCGATGGGTTGCAAGACATCTGACCAAGGGTTTCAATATTGTGCGTCAGCAGCAGGGTTTTGTTACCCATGCGGGCGGCCGCCAACGCAGCCTCAGTCCCGGCGTGGCCGCCGCCGACAACAATCACGTCGTATCGAGTAGGATAAAGCATAGCGTTGAGCATCCAGCAAGCAAAGGGGCAAGATTTTACGCCGTATTAGCCCTGACGACTATCGTGAAGCGACAAGTGCCTATGCAATTTTCCCCAGCGGCCTTATACCTCCTTGCCATACTTCCCCTCAATCTGAGTCGGAGCGCCTTGCCAACAAGCACTTAAAACACAAACGCCCCGATTTTACGGGGCGTTTCACTTAGAACAAAAAACCAGCTCATCACATAATAATCAGAGCACACCGAACTCGCGAGCCGCTTCTAGTGCTGCCCCCACAATACCCGCATCGTTTTTAAGCTCAGCAGGCACCACAGGGAAACGCAAGCCTGTTAGCTCAGGAATAAACTTTTCATGCTTTTTACTGATCCCACCGCCAATGATCAACAAATCAGGCGAAAGTAATAATTGTAAATGTTGAATATATTCATTTAAACGTTGGTTGTATTCTTTCCACTTTAAATCTAAATCGTCTTTTACTTTTCCCGAGCAATATTTTTCAGCAATTTCATTATTCTTAAAAATCAAATGACCAAATTCAGTATTGCTAACTAATTTTCCATCCATAATGAGTGCACTACCAATACCTGTACCTAGTGTAATCATCAGCACTTTGCCCGCTTTACCTTTAGCAGCGCCAAAAACGCCTTCCGCTAAGCCTGCGGCATCTGCATCATTAATCAGCTTTAAAGGTAAGCCCGTCACTTGCGATAAAATCTCCTGCGCTGGTGCATTTAGCCATGACGCATCCACATTGGCCGCTGATAAGGTGACGCCATTATGTACAATCGCTGGGAAAGTACAGCCTATCGGCCCTTGCCAGTTAAATTGCTCAACCAGCTGTTTTACCACTTCCCCCACGGCTTGAGGCGTAGCAGGTTGGGGAGTATCAATACGAATCCGCTCCGCCATGAGCTCGCCTGTTTCTACATTAACGGGTGCACCTTTAATGCCTGTGCCACCGATATCAATACCAAGTACAATTTTTAGGGAGGCTATTTGCTCAGTCATTTTTTTACTCTTTATTAGGTCTATATATTGTTATTTGATAGAAAATATCGGCCAATACTCGAATGCTTATTTTATTTAGAGGCTGGTGACCTTAGCTCTAACAAACGCTTTTTATCTTCCTCTGCCTTCATTTTTATATTTTCAATTTCGTTATTTTTGCTTTTATTATCCGCATCAATATCAGAAACCTCTTTTT
This sequence comes from Pseudomonadota bacterium, assembly GCA_026399755.1. Classification (GTDB taxonomy): domain Bacteria; phylum Pseudomonadota; class Gammaproteobacteria; order Burkholderiales; family Chitinibacteraceae; genus Iodobacter. Next base: position 29,636 of record JAPLQI010000031.1, on the reverse strand, counting down.
GCACAGAAAGTAACTCTGAAGCTAAATCAACAGGTACATCGCGCTTTGATTTTTTAATCCGAGCCATCTGCGTATCTAGGCGAGTTTTACGAGCGACCGCATTTTGCATCCGCGTTTTATTAGCGGCAATGCCCGATTCAACCACGCCTATCCGCCGATCCCGAATAAGATCAATTTCTTCAGGCTTAGAAAAAGACTGTAGCAAGGCGCGATCTTTGCGCTGCTGCTCTTTTTGCAAAGCCTGCTCGATCTTAATTTTTTCTTTCTCTTCCCTGCTCAGCACAGGGGCTGGCGTGGTCTTCACCATTCCTGACTTATTTAGCTCAGAAATGCCACTCGTTGGCACCGTAACAGGTGGCTTATCGCTGTATTGCACGCGCCCCGTTTCATCCACCCAGCGATAAAGCTTGGCGAATGCAGGGGCCGTTAACAAGGCCAGTAGTAAAAAAGTACACAGACCACGCAGCATCAGATCAACCTTTTAAATTCCGTATTGATTACGGTAAGCGCTTACTTTGGCTAACTTCTCATCCATACCAGACTGAGCGCCTAAATAACCCAGCAAATCATCCAGTGAAGCAATAGGAATCACCGGAATACCAAACTGTTGTTCTACTTCTTGCACAGCGGACAACGCGCCTTGGCCACGCTCCATACGATCAAGCGCAATCAAAACCCCCGCAGGCTCTGCACCCGCAGCACGAATCATATTTACCGACTCACGCACCGATGTACCCGCAGAAATCACATCATCGATAATCATCACGCGGCCTTTAAGCGGCGCGCCCACTAAAACGCCGCCTTCGCCATGATCTTTCGCTTCTTTACGATTAAACACAAAGGGTACATTCCGTCCCTGTGCCGCCAAAGCCACAGCGGTCGCCGATGCCAGCACAATTCCTTTATAGGCTGGCCCGAATAACACATCAAACTCTACGCCAGATGCTTGTACCGCCTGTGCATAAAATTGCGCCAAAGCACCTACGGATGCGCCATCGCTAAATAATCCCGCATTAAAAAAGTACGGCGATTGACGGCCAGCCTTAGTGATAAAATCACCGAAACACAGCACATTTTGCTCTACAGCAAAAGAAATAAAGTCGCGACGAAAATCACTCATGCTGCATTTTCCTGTTTTATTGATCTCAATAAAGCGAAGCATAACATTTCTTACAAAAGGACACCGAATGCGCATTATCAGTGCTAATTTAAACGGCATTCGCTCGGCTGCAAATAAGGGCTTTTTTGAATGGCTGGCAAAACAAGACGCCGATGTGGTGGCCTTGCAAGAACTTAAAGCACAAGAAGCTGACCTTACCCAACAAATGAAAGAGCCAGCAGGGCTAAAAGGCTTTTTTCATTACGCGGAAAAAAAAGGCTATAGCGGTGTGGGCCTCTATTGCCGCCGCGAGCCAGATCGTGTGATTACAGGTCTTGGCATTGCCGATATCGATTTTGAAGGCCGTTATTTGCAAGCCGATTTTGGCAATCTTTCTGTCGTTTCACTTTATCTGCCATCGGGCTCTTCATCAGATGAGCGCCAGCAAGTGAAGTTTTCCTTTTTAGAGCGCTTTCGCCCACATTTGGAGCAGCTTGCTGCCAGCGGCCGCGAAGTGGTTCTGCTAGGTGACTGGAATATTGCTCATAATGAAATCGACATTAAAAACTGGAAAGGCAATCTGAAAAACTCGGGCTTCTTACCGGAAGAGCGCAGCTGGCTGGGTAAATTATTTAGCGAGCTAAGCTTTGTGGATATCTGGCGCAAGCTTTACCCAGAAATTCCTGGTTACACATGGTGGAGCAACCGCGGCCAAGCCTATGCCAAAGATGTAGGCTGGCGCATCGATTACCACATCACCACACCTGGCATTGCAGCAACGGCGCAGAGTGCTTCGGTCTACAAAGACGAAAAATTCTCCGACCACGCGCCACTGCTTGTGGATTACGACTACCAAGTTAATTAAATCTAAACCCAAACCTTGAACCACAGAGAGCACAGAGGACACGGAGTTTCACGGAGAAAATCCAAGCAATTTAGCAATACTCAAGCTTTAGAAGGCAAAAGTATTAGCCCACAAAAGATGCAAACAAAACCTAATTCATTAGGTTGGTTTTCTCCGTGTAACTCCGTCCTCTCCGTGTCCTCCGTGGTTCAAGATTTAGGTTTTTTTCCATTATTGCCTCGTTGCAGCATTTTAAGATTTGGGTGTTGATTGTTCCGAATTCCACGGTGCTACTTTAAACAGCAGCAACATGCCGGGAATCGCTAGCGCGGTGCAGAGGAAGAAAAAATTAATCCACCCCATTTGCTCTACCAACCAACCCGTGCTGGCATTAATAAAGGTGCGGGGCACGGCAGCTAGGCTGGTGAACAGCGCAAACTGTGTTGCGGTATAGCGCGGATCGGTGGTTCTAGCGATAAAGGCAGTAAAAGCTGCCGTACCCAGCCCAACCCCCAAAGCCTCAAAAGCAATTACGCTGGCTAAGGCAATTTTATCCGTGCCCATGGTCGCCAACCAAGCAAAGCCCAGAATCGACAATACCTGTACCACGCCAAACAGCCATAAAGCGCGATTAATCCCCAGCTTGAGCATCCACACGCCACCCACAATACCGCCAAATACTGCAGGCCATAGCCCCGCATTTTTAGCGATCACGCCAATTTCTGTTTTGCTAAAGCCCATTTCTAAATAAAACGGCGTAGCCAAGGCCGTAGCCATGCTGTCGCCTAATTTATATAAAAAGATAAATGCCAAAATCCAAACCGCATTACGCCAGCCATGGCGAGTCATAAACTCATGAAAAGGCTCGACCACCGCTTCACGCAGTGTTTTAGGCGGCCGAACTAATTGTGGCTCGCTCACCAGCAGCGTCATCACCACGCCCGGCAGCATAAACAAGCCGGTAATCATAAACACCTGCGCCCATGGCAAATGATCAGCAAGAATCAAAGAAAACGCACCGGGAATTAGGCTGGCAATGCGATAGGCATTTACATGCACCGAAGTGCCTAAGCCCAACTCTTCATCACTTAAAATTTCACGACGATAAGCGTCCAGCACAATATCTTGGCTAGCGCTAAAGAAAGCGAGGGCCATCGCCAGATAGGCAATCGACCATAAATCGAGCTTGGGATTAAATAGGCCAAATGAGGCGATTAAAACCAGCAAGGCGACTTGGGTGAGTAGCATCCAGCCGCGCCGCCTGCCTAAGCCCGGCAAGGCGTAGCGATCTAACAAGGGAGCCCAGATAAATTTCCATGTAAATGGGAATTGAATCAGCGCAAAAAAGCCAATCGCTTTTAAATTAACCCCTTCACTTTTTAACCACGCAGGGACTAAGTTAATCAGGATGTACAGCGGCAAACCCGAGGCAAATCCGGTAAACACACAGATCAGCATGCGCCGGGAGAACAAGAGCGATTTCCAGTGAGTAGTAGTCATAGTGTCTGGCGGTAAAATAGAGGCGTTACCTTACCGCAAAGCAGGCATTTAACAAACAAACGCAGAAAACTATTTGAACGTCAAACACGATGGCATTTGAAATAAACAGGGCAAGGATCGCTGTTTTTCCTATCTTGATCCATTCAGGGCTTCGGGAATAAATCCCTCTTTCGAAAGCGCTTGAATTACACCTCGGATCAAAAAGTTGTTGCTAAAGCCCACTGTATACTGACGTGCCCCTTCATAAATAGGAACCAACATACGGCTCTCAACCAGTTTTCGAATTTGATATGTGCGCCGAGCATCGGTCATTCCCAGCATAGCGCCCTTCAAGTCACTCGCCTTGACAACCCCTGCTCGAGCGGTTGCTAAAAGCACCTGCTCTTCCATTTGAGTCAGTAGCTCACGCTCACGGGCGTAATGTAGTGCTGGAATCAAGATACGGTCGTTGAGATAATGAGCATCTGTCAGCCTATCCACTTTTTGCAATTCACTCAGCATGCCCTCTAGTACATAGACGCACCATTTCTCCATCCCATCACGTGTGCCCGTGTCAGCGCAGCCTAGCATGGTGTAATAATGGTCGCGGTCATTGCAAAAGATGGCAGTCGGGTTAAGTACTCGCCCGCCCGTTTTGACATTGAAGCCGTATTTGATGAGTAGGGTATAAGTCAGCAACCGCACCACTCGCCCATTCCCGTTGCCAAAAGGGTGTATCCAAGCAAAGCGATGGTGAGCCAGCGCCACTTTGATGAGGTCATACTTCGGCGGATCAGCACGGTTAATAAATGCAACCAACTCACTCATGTACTGGGAAACCAATAGGGCTTCAGGTGGTAGGTGATCGGATTGAGAAATGATACGTGGCTCATTTCGGTATGCTCCAGGGGTATCGTCTCCCTCGCGTTTGAGATCACAAACAGCAATCGCATGCAACTCACGAACAAAGTGTTCGGTCACGTTTTGCCCAGACTCAAAATGATCTTCGATGTAGGTCATGGCCTCTTCGATATTGGCCATTTCACGCAGTTGGTCGGAAGGAGTTGCGGGCTGCACCTCAAGACGGCTTTCAACATAGTCAGCCAGCGTAGTGTGATTTCCTTCAATACGCGCTGAGCCCAAACTCTCCAGCATATGGAAAATAGACTTAAGCTGAAAAAATACCAGAGCAGGGGTAGTGCCACCCAGTTGTAAACGTCGCAAATGCTCCAGTTCTGTCACTACATCCACGAGTGGCGAATCAAACGCTGGGTTCAGCAACGTCAGGTCATGGTGACAAAAAGCAGGCATCGTGCAACTCCAATAAAAAATAAGTGAGAAAGTATCGCAGTTTATCCTAAAGCTGTCTTTTAATTATCTACAAATAATGCATACAAAAGCTATTATTTATAACGTTTTATCGTAATAAAATATTTAAATTATCTTTAATTTATCAAACTTAACATCTGTACTCACCCCCTTCATCATCTAGAAAACAACAAAAACTATTCAGCTTAAGGCATACCTAGCAGCCTATCGGGCTTAGGACTAACCTACTGCTAGCCATGGCTTTTTTAAGCAACAACGCCACACATTTTGCGCACTTACCTTAGCAAACACGCCATCTCTAGCGCTCTGCTGGTAAACCCCAATAGGACAAGCAAGTGGAATCAGGCTAAGGTTAATTCAAACAATCGTTTGGAAGTGCCGCAATGTCGACCTACACACAGTTATTAAGCCCCCTCGATCTGGGCTTTACCACCCTTAAAAATCGCGTACTAATGGGATCCATGCACACTGGGCTTGAAGAAGCAGCCGATGGCCCTGAACGTATGGCCGCCTTTTATGCCGAACGCGCAAAAGGCGGTGTGGGCTTGATCGTTACTGGCGGCATCGCACCCAATGCAGCAGGTCGTATTTATGAAGATGCCGCCATGCTGGCCGACGAGGCCGATATCCCCCGCCATCTGCCAATTACCCAAGCCGTGCACGATGCGGGTGGCAAAATCTGTTTGCAAATTTTGCACGCCGGGCGTTACGCCTACCACACTGCCAGCGTAGCCCCATCAGCTATTGCTTCACCGATTACGCCATTTACACCGCATGCTTTAAGCGTAGAAGAAATCGCCAATACGATTGCCGATTTTGCCAATACCGCTAAATTGGCACAGAGCGCGGGTTACGATGGTGTAGAAATCATGGGCTCGGAAGGTTATTTAATTAACCAATTCCTTTGCAGCCATGTCAATCAGCGTGATGACGAATGGGGGGGGGACGCCACCCGCCGACAGCGTATCGCGGTTGAAATCAGCAAGGCTGTCCGCGCTGCGGTTGGACCTAACTTTATTGTGATTTTCCGCCTGTCTTTGCTCGATTTAGTCCAAGACGGCGGCACGCTGCCCGAAGCGATTATTCTCGCCCAAGCGCTTGAAGCCGCTGGCGTCACCCTGATTAACACCGGCATCGGCTGGCATGAAGCACGTATCCCAACGATTGCCGCAGCCGTACCTCGCGGTGGCTTTAGCTGGGTAACGCGCAAACTAAAAGACCATGTATCCATCCCACTGATCGCGGTAAACCGCATCAATACCCCAGAAATTGCCGAGCATATTTTAGCCAGTGGCGATGCGGATATGGTGTCCTTAGCTCGCCCACTCTTGGCCGATCCTGATTTTGTCAATAAAGCCGCGAGCAAGACCGCCAATCTGATCAACACCTGTATCGCCTGTAACCAAGCTTGCCTAGACCATGTGTTTGAAGGCAAAGCAGCCTCTTGCCTAGTCAACCCACGCGCCTGCCGTGAAACCGAGTTCCCGATTGCAGGCAAAACCCAGCAAGCCAAGCGCATTGCCGTGATAGGCGCAGGCCCAGCTGGATTATCTTGCGCCACCGCAGCAGCCAGCCGAGGCCACAAGGTCACACTGATTGAAGCAAACGCTGCCATTGGCGGCCAATTTGGCATTGCCCAGCGCATCCCCGGCAAAGAAGAATTTACCGAAACACTGCGCTACTACCGTAATCAGCTCGATTACCTTGGCGTAAATGTAAAACTCAATCACTTTGCCAAAGCGGCCGAGCTAGCCGGTGAATTTGATGAAATCGTGATTGCCAGTGGTGTAAAACCACGCGTGCCAGATATTGCAGGCATCAACCACCCTAGCGTGGTTTCCTACCCAGCTCTGCTGCGTGGCGAAGTAAAACCGGGTAAAAAAATTGCGATTATTGGCGCAGGCGGAATTGGTGTGGATACGGCCGTGTTTTTATCCGAAACCCACAGCGATCTCAGCCCTACAGACAACTTTATCCGCGATTGGGGTATTGATTCCAGCATGAGTAGCGCAGGCAGCTTAGCCAAACCCGCCATGCAGCCAAGCGGGCGCGAAATCTGGCTATTAAAACGCAGCAAAGGTAAACCAGGCAGCGGCCCAGGTAAGACCACGGGCTGGGTACACCGCGCCACCTTGCAATTACGCGGCGTAAACCTACTCGGCTCGGTTGAATACCTGAAAATCGACGATGCTGGTCTGCATATCAAGCAAAATAATGAAGAGATCTGCCTTGAAGTCGATCAAATCGTACTCTGTGCTGGGCAAGAGTCCGTCACCACGCTTTGGGATGAACTCAGTGCAAGCGGTGCACCCGTCCACCGCATTGGTGGGGCGCTACTTGCAGGTGAAGTAGATGCAAAACGCGCCATTGCCGAAGGATTTAATTTAGCGATGGGGTTTTAAAATAGAGCGGGCTTGTGATTCACAAGCCCGTTTTTACATCGCTAAGGCAATCACACCCGTAGCAATAAAGACCGCCCCCAGCAAACGTAATAGCCGATCACCCTCTCCTAGTAATCGCCCACCAATTAAGGCAGCAAATAGCATAGAGACTTCGCGGGCAGGAGCAACGTGGCTGAGCGGTGCGGTCTGCATGGAAAATAAAACCAAGACATAAGAAATAGGGCTGATCAACGCCACAATCAGCGCGTATTTCCATTGTGTTTTCCACAGGGAAAGCGTGGTGGCCGTGTCTTTTAATAAAGGCGGGGCTAAAAAAACAATCCGAATAAAATTGCCAAAGTAATCCAGCAAAATCGGTGAAAGTAATAAAACTTTGACAGCATAGCCATCTAAAACCGTATAACTGGCAATAAATAAGCCTGTTAGCAAGCCATAAAACAGCCCCTGCCTTACGTGTGGCCCTTGGCTAACATCCTGCATCGTTTTAAAGATTTTGGGCCCACCGGCAATTAAAAATACCCCAGCCACAACCCCCAACATTCCCAGCATGCCCTGTAAAGACAGCACTTCGCCAAGCAAAAATATCGCACATATCGATGAAATCAGCGGCCCAGAACCACGTGCTATCGGGTACACCACAGTTAAATCGGCCTTGCGATAGCCTCGCAGTAGCGCCACAAAATACAGCACATGTAAAACGCCTGAGAGCGCAACAAAAGCCCACTCAAGCCTGCCCCAGCTTGGCACCACGTCCCAGCCATAGTAAATGCCGACCGGCGCCCAGACCACCATAATTATCAGGCTAGAAAAGCCAGCGAAGCGAACATCTCCACCGGCTTTTTTCGCCGCAATATTCCACAAGGAATGAATAAAGCCAGCCAGAATAACCAGAGCAAAAGCAGAAAGCGGCATCAGTTAAGATCACAATGTATTTGCAGGCTTTCAGTTGAGTTTAAGTGAATTCGAAAACCCTCATTGATAAGAGCCTCTTTTACCTGACACAGCGGAAGTGCATATCGCTCCACTCGGCGTTTTTGCCAAAATAGTGGAGTAAACACGCTCAGAGGTAATAGCCGTACACGACGCCCATGCAGAAGAAAGGACACATCAATATGGGTGCCGTCCACGTCGTGGCCATTACTTCCAAAAATGGCATCTATCTCACCTTGCCTGCTGGAATAACAAAAGCAAAATGTGCGAATACCCAGAGCACGAAACTTATTACGGGCGAAACCAAGCTGAGATTCTTTTTTTTCATAGCCCCGAGTCAAAATCAAACCAATATGCTCAGGTAAATTCGTCTGAATGCGCTGCAATTTACTAAATGCATCTGAATCGACCTGCACCTGCTGAGCTGGCCATCGCGGTCTGATTTGCACATTGGCATAGATGCCACGATGAAGAGTAAGTAAGGTCAAATGCAGCGCCTATAATTAAAAACACGATAAAACCAAAACATAGCAAATACTGGATCAAGCGCCTTGCTTAGGCATCAAAAACCACAGAATCAAATAAACAAAAATACCGGGAAACGCCGCCGATAAGCAAGACACAATCACAAAGATCAAACGCAGCTTGCCCGAGCCTATTCCCAAATAATTAGCCAGCCCGCCCATGACCCCTGCAATCCACTGATCATCACGACTTCTGCGTAAGACTTTATTCATGGTTTATTTCCTAGTTAGCACTGCGATTTGCAATCCATTACACAAAAAATAACACGTTTCTACTCGAAAAATAATCAAACAAATACCCCAATCAAACTACATCGCTCCAGCGAAGCCCCAAAGGAAGCGCTATGGGAGCAAATGGAAAATGCAAGACTCTGCACTGGCTTTTTCCAGATTATTTTGACATCAAGCTTACCATTGCTCATTATAAAAACGAAAAAAACCCGTCATCACTGACGGGTTTTTTTTGAGAGCTAAGCGTTTATTTTGCTAAAGCGCTGGCAACATCAATGGCCTGTTGACCAACAATCAAGTGGAACACTTGATCGCCCTGCGGCATAACACCTTCTACACCCGCTGCTTTTAATGCGGCTTCATCAAGGCGTGAAGCATCTGCAAGCTCTACACGTAAACGAGTACCAGCAATGGCTTCCAGCTTGCGGATATTGGAGATACCACCCAATGCCGCTTGAATTTGCATCGCTTTACCATTGATATCATCTGTGGAAGTCACCACAGCAGCCTGAGCGCTAGCCGTTACAACTTCCTTCACAGGAGCTGTTACTGCATCCGCTTCTGGTCCAGCTACTTTCAGGTAATTCACCATATCCGATTTCAGATTATCAGACTGTGTGCCAAAAATAGCCTGAATACCGTTACCCACTACCATCACACCGGCAGCACCCATCGCTTTTAGCTTAGGCTGATTTACTTTTGAAATATCTTTAACCGAAATACGCAAACGAGTAATACATGCATCCAAACCGTTGATATTGCTGCGACCACCAAAAGCCAACACTAATTCACGTGCGCGGCCATGCTCGCTGCTATCCATAACCAGCTCTTCAGCTGTTTCGTCTTCACGACCCGGTGTTTTTAGATTGAGCTTCACAATCACAAAACGGAACACGGAGTAGTAAATCGCTGCATATACCGCACCCAAAGGCAGGATTAACCACCAGTTTTGCGCGTATCTACCTAAGACATTAAACATCAGGAAGTCGATACCCCCTTGTGAGAAGGTAAAACCCATATGAATATTGAGCGAGTTAGCAACAAACTGGGTAGAAGCTGCCAATAAGGCATGAATCAGGTAAAGCTGTGGAGCAACAAACAAGAAAGCAAATTCAATTGGCTCGGTAATACCGGTCATAAATGATGTCAGCGCAGCTGAAATCATAATCCCGCCAATCTTAACGCGATTTTCTGGCTTAGCAGTGTGCCAAATAGCAATAGCAGCCGCAGGCAGACCAAACATTTTGAACAAGAACGCGCCAGACAAGATACCGGCAGTAGGGTCACCGGCAAAGAAGCGTGCAATATCGCCATGCACAGCAGGCTTACCATCCACTACATAATTACCAATTTCTGTGAAAAACGGTACGTTCCAGATATGGTGCAGACCAAATGGCACCAGCATCCGCTCTACAAAACCATAGAGTGTGGCAGCAATGCGTGGATCGGAATATGCAGCCCATTCTGAGAATGATTTAATCGCACCCTGAATAGGTGGCCAGATGAAGGAAAGGAGCACACCAACAAAAATGGCCACAACACCAGTTACAATCGGCACAAAACGCTTACCAGCAAAAAAGCCGAGGTAAGCTGGCAGCTCTATGCGATAGTATTTATTAAATAAGCCAGCGGCCAGGGCACCGGCAATAATCCCGCCGAACACACCAGTTTCCATCGACTTCATGCCCATAACCATGACATCTTTAGCGCCCGGTTCCAGAGGCGGAGCCATTACGCCCATCGTAGCCACAAGCACAACGTAGCCGACCACCGCAGCAATTGCAGCCACACCATCGTTTTCGGTTAAGCCTAATGCGATACCAATTGCAAAAATCAGCGCTAAGTTACCAAAAATCGCACCACCGCCCGCTGCCATCAGATGTGAAACTACCTCCGGCAAGAAGGAAAAATTGGATGCACCAAATCCAAGCAACAGGCCAGCAACCGGTAATACTGACACCGGTAACATCAGCGACTTGCCGATTTTTTGTAAGAATGCAAATGCGTTCTTAAACATAATTTCTCCGTACGACCCTGCTTAGGCGTAAAAAAGCACCAAGCTATAAATCAAGATTAAGACAGAATTTCCATATAGCGCGGGGCATCAGGACCGATAACAAGATGGTAAACGTGATTTGCAAAAGGCATGACAGCCAATACACCTGCTTGCTGCAAGCGCTCTGCATCAAAACGACTTACATCTGCTAAATCAACTCGTAAACGAGTCAAAGCCACTGCTTCTAAGGAGCGAATATTGCTCCATCCACCTAGGGCTGCCACCAACAGAATAGGAAAGCTATCGCTCATTTTTACTTTTTCCACCGGTAATTCTCACGTACGACTTGTAATACCACAATCCATTGAACACCGCATGAATTAAGGCATTAGATGTTGACAGATACGCTTGACACAACAGGCCATAACAGCCTGTTGTGATCATCATTTAGTCAGCCAATTGCTGAGCTAAACGAGCACGGACTTCGGCTACAGTACCCATTTGTAGCACTTCAGCCGCCAATTTCTGGCAATCCGCCTTGGATAGCTTACGCACTAGTGCTTTCACTGCAGGGATAGCGGGCACGCTCACCGATAATTCATCCACACCCATACCGATAAGTAGTGGCACAGCCGCAGGATCGGATGCAATGCCACCACACACGCCTACCCATTTACCGTGGGTATGCGCGCCTTTCACCGTGTTGGCGATCAAACGCAATACGCCTGGGTGCATGGCATCGGCTTCTTTGGCCAGCTTAGGGTGGCCACGATCCATTGCTAGCGTGTATTGAGTTAAATCGTTCGTGCCAATCGAGAAGAAATCAACTTCGCGGGCAAAGATTTCAGCCATCACAGCCGTTGCAGGCACTTCAACCATAATGCCGATTTGTACTGGCGCAGTAATACCCAAGGCTGCTTTTTCTTCGGCAACGATACGTTTCACTTCGCGAACTTCTTCCAGAGAAGTGATCATCGGGAACATAATCGCCAGCTTTGAATGCTCAGCAGAACGCAAGATAGCGCGAATTTGCGTATGCAGTAATTCTGGCTCGGCCAAGCATAAACGCACACCGCGCACGCCCAAGAATGGATTTTCTTCAGCAGGCATAGGCAAGTAAGGCAGTGGCTTATCGCCCCCCACATCCAAAGTACGCACCACAAAGGTACGATCCTTGCCTAGCGATTTAGCAATATCACTGTAAATTTTGTCTTGCTCAGCTTCTGTTGGCGCGTCAGTACGCTCAAGGTACAAAAATTCGCTACGCAGCAGACCCACGCCTTCACCGCCCAACTTCACCGATTGCTGTGCTTCTTCTAGGCCACCAATATTGGCAACCACTTCAACGCAAATCCCATCGGTGGTCGTAGCAGGTTCAAAAGCAGCTTCCAATTCTTCAGCCTGACGCTTAGCTAACTTCACTTGACGCTCACGAATGCTACTGATTTCTTCAGAAGAAGGATTTAAGCGTAAACAGCCTTTGCTGCCTTCCAAAATCACCGGCGTGCCATTAGCCAATTGCAATGCAGCTTCTTCAATCCCGCAAATCGCTGGGATATTTAAGGAGCGGGCCAAAATAGCAACGTGGCTCGTTGCGCCCCCCCCAATTGTGCAGAAACCCAGCACTTTATTGCGATCAAGCGAGGCGGTATCTGATGGGGTTAAATCTTCAGCGATCAAAATGGCATCATTCGGCACTTCAAATGCCGCTTCTTTAATGCCCGCAATCAGACGTAATACTCGGCGACCAATATCGCGAATATCATTGGCTCGGCCCGCTAATACTTCATTTTTCAGCTTAGCCAGTTTATCGGCATAGCTGGTAAATGCAGCACGCCAAGCAAAACCAGCACTCTTACCTTGGCTGATTCCTGAGGTTGCCAAATCAAGTAAATCTGGATCTGACAACAACTCTTGGTGAGCAGAAAAAATTTCAGCCTTAGCCGGATCAGCAATTTCGCCTTTCAATGTCTCTAGCTGTTGAAACGCTTCTTTTAGCGCCTTCTCTAAGCGACGTTTTTCCAGCTCAGGCACGTCACCCGCTTCAACGACGTCGATCACTTCTTGCTTAACTTGGAAAATGTGTCCAACAGCAAGGCCAGGAGACGCTGAAACGCCCATCAATACATTAGGGTCATTCGATTTTAATGCCGGACGTTTTTGTGGCTTAGCAATATGCTTTGCTGCAATAGGTGAAGATACACCGCCGCATTCTTCTCCCGAGCCACTCGCAATCAATTCTGCCAAGGCTTTCACGGCTTGAGCGGCATCAGGGCCAGTCGCTTTTACAAACACTGAATCACCGTGTTGTACTTCCAAACCCATAATCGATACGACAGATTTGGCATTTGCTTCATCGCCAGCACGAACAAGTTTTAAATCAGATTTAAATGTTTTAGCTGTATTTGCAATCACCGCAGCTGGACGAGCATGTAATCCGGTTGGATTAGGTACGATCACGGCCGCAGATTGAATCGCCGCCTCTGCTGCAACGGCATTACCCACCACGGTGGCGCCTGCAAGGTCTAAAGACATGACAATATCCTGCCCTGCCACCACAGCTTTCTTAATTGTAGGGATATATTTAACAACCTTATCCCCTGTTGTGATCACGATTTGCGTCAACAAACTCAGTGCTTTTCGAGCCACCAAATCAGCATCAAACTCAATTAAAGGCTGACCCACCTTAACTTCAGCACCTTCCGCAACCTTAGCCACAAAGCCGTCACCGCGCAGCATGACGGTATCTAAGCCAATATGAATCAAAACTTCAACACCAGCTGGAGTTGTAATCGTAATGGCGTGTCGTGAGGAATGCAGCTGCGTTACTTTACCCGCAACGGGTGCAAGTAATTGATTGGAAATCGGATCAATTGAGATCCCATCACCCACCATTTTTTGAGCAAAAACCGGATCAGGAACCGATTCGATAGCGACGACAACACCAGAAAGCGGTGCAAAAAGATCTAGCCGAGAGGCTTGGGTCGAATTATTCATGGCAACCTCATTATTGGGGGCAGTGCTTGTAGAGACTCTATTGTTGGCTTTAACGCCAATCGCGACGTAGTTTAGTGCTATGTCGAAAAAAATAACTGTGTATTTATTGTCTTTGTCATGGCAATAATTTGCGTTTTCTCATGAAATTCGTATTTTTGCACTCTGACAGTATCAGAACGCACTATATCTTTCACATGTTGAAAGTCTGATCCTTGTTAGAAAGAGAAAAAATTATCAGGCAACAGCTTGCCGCCAAATTTTTTTCCCAGTCAAGATGTAATCTAGACGTAAATCCCAGATATCTACGGGTAATTGTTCTAGGTGTTGTACATCAAATGCCAAACCGACTAAGCGCGGTTTTTTCCACTCCCGCCGCCAGCGCCTAAATTCAAAAGTGCAATCGTAATAACCACCGCCTTGTCCTAATCTAGCTAAATTTGAATCAAATCCTAGCAAAGGCAAGAACACAATATCCAAATCGCGTGGCGAACATATTTCACCATCTAAGGGCTCAAGAATATTTTGCGGACCTAATTTCCAACGATTTTTTGAATCTAACCGTACAAAATTTAACTTTCTTCCCCGCTTGGGCACCTTAGGCAGATAAACATCCACGCCACCTAAAAGGGCACGCAGCATTAATACCCAAGGAGAAAACTCACTGCCTGCAGGAATATACGCAGCGATTTTTAAGCCTCGGCGTAATAAACCAAGCTGCTTAGCCATAGTGGCAACAGCTAACTCTGCGGCATGTCTTTCATGAGGGGGGAGTAAAGCACGAGCACGGCGTATAGCACGCCGTGCTTCGGATTTGCTAGATAAACTAGTGATATTCACGTGATGTGAAACAATGAGGAGCTTCCCGCGAGTGCCGTCCGACGAGCAATCTTGAACCGAAGGTTCAAGCGGTCACCGACCGGATGCTATCAGGTGCATCCAACGGGGGATGCGCACAACAAGCATGCTCATGGCAGGCAACCAAAGTAATTATTGGTTCAGAGAGACAAGTCGTAACAAACACCGCAGGAAAGCATTGGTTTACAACAGCCGCATGCTAGGAAAACATATCAATCTGCTCACCCATCACTGCGTCTATTGATGAATTCATGACGGCAATTCTACGCTGAATTGTGGCAATGTCAAAACCCCCATCAACCCGCGTATGCAAATATTCATGTGTAATATTTAGAGCCGCCATAATCGCAATTTTTTCTAATCCTATTACCTTGCCTGAAGCGCGAATCTCGTGCATGCGCTGATCCAAGAGCTCAACCGCTTGTACCAAAGTCGCTTCTTCGTTTTCAGGACAGGCCACACGAAACTCACGTCCCATGATAGAAACATCGAGTTGTTTAATTGCAGCATCACTCATTCTGCATCCTCCGGTAGCTTAGCAAGAATAGCAGCAACCCTTACTTTGCTACCCTCTACCTTCGTAAGCAAGCCTTGGTTTTGCTGCTGGGTCAGCAATAATTTCTGACGTAAGCCACGATTTTCCTCGCGTAACTCACGGCAAAGCAGCGCCAATTGGGCAACTTTGTCTTCAAGATTTAAAAGTTCAGCTTCCATCCAAGACTTCCATAGGCTGCAGAGCAGTCGAATTCTAAAACATTTTACAAGAATACGCCGCGCCGATAATGACTCTGTTCATTAAATGATAAGTATGAAGCTCGGTACTAGGTTTCCAAATCTGGATCCGGCGTTTCCACTTCATCATTAGGATCGTAGACTGGCATTTCTAAGAAATCATCTGGAGTTTCCAGCGTAATTCGTCCTAATGTGCCACCACGAAACTCAGTCAGTATCATGTCCGCAGTTTTTTGAGTATCAATACGCCCGCCGGACAACATAGCCCCGCGTTTTTTCCCGATCAGCTCAAAAAGTGGCTCTGCATCACCCAATAAATCTTTCAATTTATAGCGATCAAGCAAGAGCTGAGGATAGCGTTCAATCAAAGTTTCAATCGCGTACAAAGCAACATCGACTTCATCATAGGCATTGCGACCAATCGATCCTGCCATTGCTAATCGATAACCAGAATCTTCATTTTGCACCTTAGGCCACATCAAACCTGGCGTGTCGTACAAAATCATCCCTGCCAGCGTTTCAACCCGCTGCTGCATCTTCGTCACACCAGGGGTATCCGCTACTTTCGCAATTTTACGCTTAGCTAAGTGATTGATCAGCGTCGATTTTCCAACGTTAGGAATACCAAGAATCATGGCACGGAGTGGTTTTTCTTCACCATCTCGGTGCGGAGCTAAGGCCTGACACAACTGAGGAATCAGCTTAGCACCCTGAATTTTATTATCTTCACCCAACAATACCGCTTCTGTACCTGGCTGAGATTTAAACCATTCAAGCCAGATTTTATTGAGTCTTGGATCTGCCAAATCTGCTTTATTCAAAACCTTGAGAGCAGGACGCTGCCTTAAGCGGCGCATCGGCTCAATCATGGGATTGCTACTAGACAGTGGCAAGCGAGCATCAACCACCTCAATCACCAAGTCTACCTTGGCCATGGTCTCTGCAACCTGCTTGCGGGCAGTGTTCATATGCCCTGGAAACCACTGGATCGCCATCGAACCCCTCCGTCAAAACGAGCCATTATACGGTGAAAAATCAAACGATCCATCAAATCAACTACTTGCCCTGTGGATAAAAGTAACTGGCACTGTGGAAAACCTCTGAAGCAGCAAAAGCAAAAAAACTATCTCCAAATTGTCCACAGGCCAAACAGATTTCACACCCAGCCTTGTGGATAAGTTAAGTCGTTGAAAAACAAAAGGAAAATGACTTATCCACAGAAAACAGCTCCCCTTATTAGTTGTTCTTATATCTTTCTTCTTAAATGAAGTACTAAAAGAAAAAAAGGTGTAAATAAATTTTCCACCCCAAAACCTCAAAAAAATGTTCTAAAATCCCCAACTTGCAAGATAAGGAACTCAAAATGAAAAAATATTTTCCACATTTAATCGCTATCGCTACTGTTATGAGTATTGCTGGATACTTACTTTTTCAAGCACCTAATAAACAAGCACCTAATATTCAATTAACAAATATTCAAGGTCAAAAACTAAACCTGTCTGCATTAAAAAGCCAAATCGTCCTTATTAATTTCTGGGCGACAAGTTGCACTGGTTGCATCCAAGAAATGCCTGAACTTATTAAATTACAAGAAAAATATAATAACAATAAATATAAAACGATTGCGATTGCTATGGATTACGATAATCCTGAATATATTGCTAATTATGTAACCGAAAAAAAACTACCCTTTTTTATTCAACATGACATCGATGGCAAGATTGCAAAATCTTTCGGAAATGTAGGATTAACACCTAGCACCTTCTTAATTAACAAGAAGGGCGAAATTATTAAAAAATACGTAGGTGTTGCAGATATAAAAGAAATTGAATTATTAATTGAAGAAGAAATTAATAAATCGTAAATATTATTTAAAATCAACAAGTTATATTCATAATAACCTTATAGTAAACCTTGTCTATATTACAAATTATCATATAAAAGACAATAAAAAACGGCCCAATAGGCCGTTTTTTTATTAAAAAATATATATTACTTAATTTCTAAAAATACCATTCTTACTACTTCAAGTGTATCCAAAATATCTTGATCTGAATGCGCAGCAGAAACAAAACCAGCTTCAAATGCAGAAGGGGCTAAATAGATTCCTTTGTTTAACATCCCATGAAAAAATGCATTAAAACGAGTACGATCAGAATTCATAACATCTGCAAATGATTGCGGAATATTTTCGCTAAAGTAAAAACCAAACATACCACCTACACTCTGTGCAGAAAAAATAGTATTTGTTTCTTTAGCAACTTGAATTAAACCATCACATAGTTTTTTAGTTTGAATAGACAATCTATTAAAAAACCCGTCTTCACGAATAATCTTTAATGTGGCTAATCCTGCTGCAACTGCAACCGGATTACCTGAAAGTGTACCCGCTTGGTAGACCGGGCCAAGAGGAGCTAACTTAGCCATAATGTCGCTACGACCACCAAAAGCAGCGAGCGGCATACCACCACCTACTACTTTACCTAGACAAGTTAAATCAGGTTTCACGCCGTGCAAACCTTGGGTACATTCCAAATCGACTCGAAAACCGGTCATGACTTCGTCATAAATCAAAACTGCACCATGATTTTCAGTTAATTTACGCATCGCTTGAACAAATTCAGGGCTTGCTTGTACCATATTCATATTGCCAGCGATGGGTTCTACGATAATGGCCGCGATTTGTTCCCCTATTTCTGCGAACAATGCTTCTAGCGCGGTAACATCGTTATAAGGTAGAACTAAAGTATCTGCGGCAACTGACGCTGGAACACCAGCTGATGAAGGATTGCCGAAAGTTAATAAACCAGAACCCGCTTTTACTAATAAGCTATCGGCATGACCGTGGTAACAACCTTCAAATTTCACTAATTTATCGCGACCTGTAAAACCGCGAGCAAGACGAATAGCGCTCATTGTGGCTTCGGTGCCACTTGAAACAAGGCGAACTTGTTCGATGGACGGTAGCATTTCGCAAATTAAATCGGCTAATTCTACTTCTGCGGCCGTTGGCGCACCAAAACTCATGCCATTTTTAGCTGCTGCAATCACGGCTTCAAGCACATCTGGATGAGTGTGGCCAAGAATAAGCGGGCCCCAAGAACCTACATAATCAATATATCGTTGATCATCTACATCCCAAACATAGGCACCAAGGCCCTTTTTAAAGAAACGTGGCGTGCCACCAACAGAACCAAAAGCGCGTACTGGCGAATTTACGCCGCCAGGAATATGCTTTTGAGCGGCAGCAAACAATTGTTGGTTTTGATTCATGACGAAATCCACAATAGAAAGCAATATCATAGCGCCATCGTTCTTTTGCAGAAACCGTCATTGCTCACTTGTTTCCTGTTTTATGTTGCTACGTAGTTTTTATTTTCTGACTACATGTTTAATTTTAAACAAAAAAAAAGCGCCTATCGCAGGCGCTTATTTAGTTAGTTTCAATCAATTACCAAGTTGAATAGCTATGTTCAGAAAGATAGCTATTAAAGTATCTCGGATCATTTGATACTTCCACACCTAACCATACTGGCTTAGTGTAAGCCGCATCACTACTAGGTAATTCCAACTCAGCAATAATCAATGGTGCATTCTCACCATGAAATTCGTCGATCTCCCAAGTATATCCAGCAAAATCGATTAAATAACGAGTTTTATCCAGTGTGTTTGGGCATAATTTTAATAAGGATTCAGCATCGGAAAACGGAATTTCATACTCAAATTCTAAACGCTCAATCCCTGCTGTTTTGCCTTTGATGGTGATAAATCCCTGAGCCCCACGCAAACGAACTCGCACTACCCGCTCAGGATCGTTAGATAAATAGCCCTGAGCAATTCGGCTGGACTGCTGCACTTCTTTACGCCAATCATCACTATTTAATAGGAATTTACGTTCAATTTCTGTCGCCATTATTCTTTGCTCCTGAGGCATTTTAGAAAGGCTTTACTACCACCAAAATAACGCAGGCCGCTAAAACTAAGACAGGGATCTCGTTAAAAAAACGATACCAGCGATGGCTGTGCGTATTGCTATCGTTGGCAAAATCTTTGCATAGTTTCCAACACCAACCGTGATAGGCAATTAAAACGGCTACGAGTGTAAGTTTTACATGCATCCAACGCCAGCCTGCACCCATATAAAAATCAAAGTAAGACCAAAGCCAGATACCAAATATCAACGCCAAAATACCTAAGGGCGTCATAAAGCGAATCAGCTTATTTTCCATCAATTTTAAGCGTGCAATCGTTTCGTGATCGGTACTCATGGCATGGTTTACAAATAATCTAGGCAGATAAAACAAACCTGCAAACCAGCTAGTAATAAAAATAATATGCAGTGCTTTTACCCAGAGCATTAATTTCCCTTTTTAGTTGGATACTTACGTGCTGCTGTATCGTATAAGGCTTGTACTGCTGGAATTTTGGCCTGTAAATCTTGGATGCGCGTTTGATTTGAAGGGTGGGTAGAAAGGAATTCTGCAGGTTGGCCTTGGCTAGCTGCAGCCATTTTTTGCCATAGGCTAACAGCAGCCTGCGGCTTATATCCTGCTCTTGCTGCCAGTTCTAGGCCCATGGAATCGGCTTCGGATTCATGCTCGCGGCTATTAGGTAAAAAGTAGCCTACTTGCATCAGCTCATCGGCCATACCCATATAACCATCGTATTTTCCGCCAGTCAGCAGTGACAAGCCTTGCATCGCTAATTGCTTGTTATACGCACTGCTCATGCGCTCGCGGCTATGTTCTCTTAAAGCGTGGCTGATTTCATGGCCCATAATTTGGGCGATTTCATCGTCGTTCAGCTTTAATTTTTCGATAATGCCGGAATAAAACATTATCTTGCCGCCCGCCATGCAATAGGCGTTCAGCTCTGGGCTAGCTTCTACATTCACTTCCCATTGCCATTTGCTGGCATCCGCGCGAAATACGCTGGTTTGCGGAATGATGCGACTAGCAATGCCGCGTACTCTGGCTGTCATGGCCTTATCGCTATTAAGCACACCTTTGCTTTGCGCTTTATTCAGTGTTTCTTGGTAAGACTGTTTAGCCATATTGTCGACTTGTTGCTCAGACAATAACATGCTCATACTTTGCTTACGGTTGACATTAGTTGCACCTGTTTCTGTGGTGCTTACCTGCTGACAGCCTAGTAATAAGGCTGAAAGCACGGTAACGCTAATCAGCGTTTTCATAGTGATCCTTTTAGATTTCTATCATCTCAAAATCATCTTTTCTGGCACCGCAATCTGGGCAAGTCCAGTTTGGAGGGACATCTTCCCAAGCAGTTCCTGCGGCGATACCATCATTTGGTAGGCCTTTAGCTTGATCGTAAATAAAGCCACAAATGAGACACATGTATTTTTTCATTCGAGTTACCTATTAAGTAAGTTAAAATTTAATTTTACCTGATTCAGTGAACGTACCCATGACTACCAGCCCCCCTATTGTGCTTGTATTTGCTGGTAATGATCCATCCGGTGGTGCTGGACTTGCTGCAGATATGCTTGCTTTATCATCCCTTGGTTGCCATGTGGCGCCGGTAATGACCGGCATCGTGATTCAAGATAGTTCAGGTGAACAAGATGTTTTACTTATTGAGAGTGAATGGGTAGAAGATCAAGCACGCTGTATTCTTGAAGATATGAAAGTAGATGCGATTAAAGTAGGCCTGATTGGCAGCATTGAAACACTCACTGTGATTGCCGAGATTGCGTCTGATTATCCAGAAATCCCGCTTATTCTAGACCCTGTATTTTTTACCAAAGCTGGGGACCATTTAGCTGCCGAAGAATTACTCGCGATGATGCGTGAATTACTTTTGCCGCACACCACCTTAGTTACGCTCAATAGTATCGATGCAAGACACTTAGCTTCGGACGATCCTGATGAGCAAGATGATTTAACTCTCGATATTGCTGCCAGTCGAATTCTAGACTTTGGCTGCGAATATGTATTGATTACCGGTGCCCATGAAAATACGCCAAAGGTGATTAATGGCCTTTACAGCGATATGGGGCGTGCCAGCATCGATGCTTGGGATCGATTGCCAGGCAGCTTCTATGGCGCGGGTAGCACGCTGGCTGCTGCCTTAACTGGTGCTTTAGCCAATGGTGCTGAGATTATCGAAGCTGTTAAAGAAGCCCAAGATTACACTTGGCAAACACTGCTTGCCGCTTACCGGCCAGGTATGGGCCAGCAGATTCCTGATCGATTCTTTTGGGCGCGGCCTGCTGAAGATTTATCGATTACCCCGCTTGATGAGGTTCTCTAATTGTTTCACGTGAAACATGACTAATCCTCCCTGCCTTCGTTTAGAAAAAGCGATAGATCGCATGGTGCGCGGCTTAGCTGCGCCTTTGCAATTGGCTGATTTAGCTGATGTCACTCATTACTCGCCTTGGCATTTAGCACATCGTTTTCAAAGCGAATATGGCGATAGCCCGCAGGCGTTTTTATGGCAATTACGCCTAGAAGTTGCTGCTTCGCTTTTGCAATGGTCGCCACATTTATCCATTGGGCAGGTGGCTGATTTAGTTGGATTTTCATCTCCTGCCACCTTTAGCCGAGCCTTTAGCCGCAGCTTTGGTTTTACGCCGAGTGATTTACGTGCTGGGCGGGCGGTAGCGATTTGTTGGATCGCCAATAATTTAGGTGCGATGTCTTATCGGCCGGGTTTGGCGATAGCGGGCACCGATGTTGATCGAGTTTGGAGCTGGGATGAAGTTGAGGCCTGCATCAAAATAGAAGAATGGCCAGCTGAGCGTATGGCTTATCAGCGAGCAGTCGGTGACTATGGTTTTCATTTAGAGAAGCTCTTGGTGGACTTTCAAGAGCAATGCCAAACGATTGATATCAAGTCGGGGCTATGGTTTGGCTTGGTTTGGAGCGATCCGGCCACGACACCTGCCGAGCGCCGACGCTACGATGTAGCCGTACCCATCTCTCGTCATTTTAAATTGCCTAGATTATTAGGCGAGTATCAGCGTCCGGCTGGGCGTTGGGCGGTGTTCAGGCATATCGGTGAGAGAGCAGATATTGGCCCGCGTTGGCGCGATTTAATGCTGGTATGGCTGCCTTACTCGGGCTGGATGCTAGACCCGCAGCGGCCACGGGTGGAGTGCTATTACGATGGCCGCTACGATCTTTGCCTGCCGCTTCTACCGGGCCGTAGCATTCAAGACCGCTTGCCAGAGATCTTGCCTGAGCTGTTAAAGCTGGTGACGACGGTGGTGAATGATAAATAGAGTGGTTTGTTGCTTAGGTTTAGCGTGGATGAAATCTCATCGGCGCTAACTAAAGTCAAAAAGACCTTTTTAGTGCCTTCGGCACGTTGATTTAGGGGCGGTAGCCACCGCGGGGCCTTCCTTTCTTGCTTCGCCAAGAAACGAAGCCAAAGAAGGCGACCCCACGAAACACGAAGGCCCCTGCGCTGCGGACAATCGAGTCGGCGGCGGGCGGGATCAGCTCGTTCCTCGCTCCCTGGCCGAAACCCCGCTCCGCTTGTTCCTCGCTCCGGCGTGTTTCAAGGGGATTTTTAAAAGCCTATGCAAAGAGCGTGGATGTTATGCTTTTTCGCTGTTTGCTACTGAAAAAGCAATTTGGTTATTGAATATGGGTTGCAATCCACGAGTAATGTTGAATAAAGACGCGGGGTTCACCCACCCTACACATCATGCCAGCACCAATGCCAAGGCTCATAGAGATAACCGGATGGATTGCCGCGTGGGAACGATAGGCTAAAACCAAAGCGCGTGGCATTGAGATTTAGCCAGCTAAAGGCGTCGGTATTTTCAAAGGCTTCTTCAACTACGGGGCCGCCGGGTTGGTAGATATCTACTGCGCGGCCGGTGTGGTGTTCGCTACAGCCGGGCGGAGCAAGCACTTGCAAGATTTGCTCGATATCTTGCCCCTGTGCCAACTTTCTTTGAATCAATTCACACTGCCGACTCGATGCCCGATACGCCGAGGTGATCTGGATATCGACGCCATCGAGTGCAGCAGCAGCTTGCATTGCTAGCCATGCTGCTGCTGCACTTGGGGTGAGCTGCCACACGCGGCCATCACTATTGATGGCCACATCGACTAGCTCGCTGGCTTCTTCAAATAATTGCAAAGGACGGCGGCTAAGCAAATCGAGCGGAATGCCTAGATCTGCCCAAGCCGCTGCAATCATTGGGGTCATCATTAAAACCTTGGCATCTTCAAACCAGCATGAATAGGCTTGCCTTTACGAGCGCGCTTACCTAAATAGGCTGCGATTTCATTGGTATTCAATACCCAATCAATCGCTTTACCTGCACGACCGGTGCCGCTGATTTTTAGCGTTAGGCCATCACAAACCGTAATGGCTGCCAGCGAGTCTTTATCGTCAAAAGCCATGGTAATCACACCACGCCCACCGCCCGTTAGCTGTTTAAACTCGCTAAAGGTAAAGATATGCAGCTTGCTGTTTTGGGATAGACAAGCAACATGCGATGTTTCACGTGGAACAAAGGTAGAAACTTTAAGCAGCGTTTCGCCTTCTTCTAGCGTTAGGAAGCTCTTACCAGCTTTTTGGCGGCTCATTAAGTTTTCAAATAAGCAGTAAAAACCATAGCCATTAGAATTAGCGATCACCACATGATCTTGTGGTTTGGCGGCCAGTAGCTGGGTAATTTGTGACTTAGGTGCTAGATCGACTAAAGTCGTGACTGGCGCACCATCGCCCCTGCCGCCAGGAATGATAGAAGCTTGAATACTATAGACTCGACCATCCGTACCAAACATCGCAATTGGGTCGATAGAACGGCATTCAATAAAGGCCAGCAGCGTATCGCCGTCTTTAAAACTGAGGTTTTGCAGATCGAGCGCATGGCCTTGGCGGGCACGCATCCAGCCTTTTTCAGACAAGATAATCGTGACAGGCTCATCCACTACCGTGACCTCAAGCGAGGCCCGTTCTGCTTCTACAATCAGTGTTCTGCGCGGATCGGCAAACTTCTTTTTATCTGCTTCGATTTCTTTGATGATCAGCTTTTGCATCACATCTGGCGTGGCTAAAAGATGCTCAAGTTCGGCTTTTTCTTTTGCCAAATCGGCCAACTCTTGTTCAAGCTTAATGCCTTCCAAGCGCGCTAATTGGCGCAAGCGGATTTCTAAAATATCTTCGGCTTGACGATCGCTTAAATTAAACGCCTCGATCAAGGCCGATTTTGGCTCATCGCTATGACGAATAATGCGGATCACTTCGTCGATATTTAAGAAGACAATTAAGCGACCTTCCAAAATATGCATACGATCATTCACCTGCCCTAAGCGATGCTCGGTGCGGCGAGTGACGGTATCAAAGCGAAAAGAAATCCATTCGGCAATCACTTGCTGCAGCGACTTTTGTCCTGGACGGCCATCACGACCGATGGTCACCATATTGATGGATAAACCACTTTCTAACGCGGTGTGCGCCAGCAGCAGCTTCATCATATCGTCTGGATTTTGCCTTGATGATTTTGGCTCAATCACTAAGCGAACGGCGTTTTCCTTGCCTGATTCATCCCTCACTCTATCGATTAAAGACAGGATGAGTTGCTTGGTTTGAATTTGCTCTTGGGTTAGGGCTTTCTTGCCCTTTTTGATTTTTGGATTACTTAAATCTTCAATCTCTTCCAGTACTTTTTGCGTGGAAGTGCCGTGTGGCAATTCATTAATCACAATCTGCCACTGGCCGCGGGCCAAGTCTTCTTTGGTCCAGCGGGCGCGAACTTTTAAGCTGCCCCGGCCATTTTCGTAGGCCGTTACAATATCCTTGCGTGGCGAGATAATCTGCCCACCACCTGGCAAATCTGGCCCTTGGATATAGCTAAGCAAATCGCTGGTGGTTAGCGTCGGCTTTTTAATCAACGCAATGGCCGCATCCGCGACTTCACCCAAATTGTGCGCAGGAATTTCTGTTGCCATTCCTACGGCAATTCCCGATGCGCCATTGAGTAGCAGCATAGGCAGGCGTGCGGGCAGCAAGGAAGGCTCTTGGAATGCGCCATCGTAGTTAGGCACAAAATCGGTAGTGCCTTTATCTAGCTCGCTGAGCAGTAGCTCGGCAATCGGCGTTAAGCGGGCTTCGGTATATCGCATCGCCGCAGCGCCATCGCCATCGCGGCTACCAAAATTGCCCTGACCATCGATCAGCGGATAGCGTAGCGAGAAGTCTTGGGCAATCCGTACCAGCGCGTCATAAGCAGATTGATCGCCGTGCGGATGGTATTTACCCATCACATCACCGACAATCCGCGCCGATTTAATCGGCTTGGCATTAGCAACAAGGCCAAGGCCGTGCATGGTGAATAGAATACGGCGCTGTACCGGTTTTTGCCCGTCTTCCACTTGGGGTAAGGCGCGGCTTTTAATCACGCTCATGGCGTATTCGAGATAGCTTTTTTCTGCGTACAAGCCTAGTTGTACGGATTCGGCGTCGTCTGGAGTAGCAGATATCTGCGCTTCAACAAAACGGCGCGGGCCTTGATCTGCGATGCTTTCCAACTCGTCGGCATCATTAGGTTCTATATCGTGCTGAGTCATGGTTTCACGTGGAACAATTGAGGATGGGATTGTAGCTAATTATCAAGCCTGCACCCTGCATGCAAAATGTCACAATGTCCTTGCAACTGAATGAAGAGCAGCAGGAACATTTGCTTTTAGTATGAGTGGGCTTGCATTGAAGGCAAGATAGTATGCCTAGATACTCGCCCGAATCTACTCACTTTTTATGTCTTGTGTTGTTTCTGTTGAAATTGACGTATGTAAAAGGTGGAAAAAATAAGATAAATCCATGCAAAAAATAGCGTATTTAATATTAGTTTTACTCTGGTCCACCACGCCTTTGGCGATTAACTGGAGCGTACAAGGCGTGCCCTACTCTGCCGCACTCGCATCTCGTTTTGGGCTGGCCGCGGCCTTAGCACTTTTTGTGCTTCTTGTTTGCAAGCAAAAAATACCTGCCAGCAGTTGGCCAGCCAGTGCCTGTGCTGGTATTGCTACCTCTTTGGCTATGCTCTGTGTTTATTGGGCATCACAAACCGTATCGTCAGGTTTAGTTGCCGTGTTGTTTGGTTTGATCCCTTTAGCAACGGCCGGTTTTTCATGGCTATGGCTGGGCTTGAAATTACGTCGTTTTGAAGTGCTGGCGATGGTGATTGGTGTCTCAGGCTTGCTGATTATTTTTGCTGAGAAGTTAAATTCGGCAGGTGTATTGGGCGTGGCAGTAGTGTTGCTTGCCGTATTGATGCAGGCTGCGGCGGCAGTAAAACTTAAAAAACTCGCCGCTGGGCAGTCGCCACTGGCAGTGAATGCAGGGGCATTAAGCATTGCAACTGTGGTGCTGAGCGCAGTGTGCGTATGGCAAACCGATGTCACGAATTTAACTTTCCCCAAGCAAAGTTTAGCGGCGATTAGCTACTTAGCGGTGTTTGGCTCGGTGCTGGGCTTTAGTTTGTATTACTGGCTAATCCGCGAATGCAAGCCGATTACCGTGTCACTTATTTCCCTGATTACCCCTGCGACGGCTTTATGGATGGGATACAGCCTGAATGGCGAAGAAGTTTCGGGTTCTTTAATTTGGGGAACAGCGTGTATTTTGCTGGGGCTGGCGGTGCATTTGCTGGCGCAGCGAGGGAGGGGGTGAGTTTTTAATTAAGGTGAAGTACACCTTTTTTAAATAGTGCCTTCGGCACGTTGATTTAGGTGCGGGCGTCCCGCGGGACCTTCCTTTCTTGTGTGGCCAAGAAACGAAGCCAAGCCACAACCTCAAAAACACGAAGGCCCCTGCGCTGCGGACAATCGAGTCGGCGGCGGGCGGGATTGGCTCGCTGCCTCGCTCCCTTGCCGAAACCCCGCCCCGCTTGTTCCTCGCTCCGGCGTGTTTCAAGGGGAGATTTAAGCCCCGTGCAACTAGCTGCGATATGAATCCTTATTGCTGGGCGTTAAAACACTCAAAACCTACAAAAAAATTAATTCTAGCCTTGTTTTTCTCCGTGAAACTCCGTGTTCTCAGTGGTTCAAGATTTGGGTTTTGTTGTTTCAGGTGGCAAATATGAAAGCAGCTTCTGAGTCGCTCCCCGATGTGCGCTGGCGAAGGTTTTGCCTGCTTGCCCCATGGCTTTGCGCTTATCTGCATGGGCAAGTAAATACATGGCTTGTTTGATGATGGTGTGGATGTCATCGCCCTGCCATGCGGCGTGGCAGGCGATGGCTTCTTTAGCTGCTTCACTAAAGTTGTAGGTGGATGGGCCAAGTAATACCGGTGTGCCCAAGGCACAGGCTTCGATCAGGTTTTGGCTGCCAAAGGGCAGGATGGAGCCGCCGATAATGGCGAGGTCGCTGGCTGCGTAGTAACGAGTCATTTCTCCCATTGAGTCGCCTAGCAAGACTTGCACATGGTTTGCTACAGGGCGCTCATCCCAAGTGCTGCGTTTCAATATTTGCAAACCACGATGCTCTAACAAGGTGGCGACTTCATCGAAGCGTTGCGGATGGCGTGGTACCAAAATTAATAGCAGTGATTCTGGCCAAGTGGTGAGAGCATCGAGTAGTAGTGTTTCTTCGCCATCCCGGCTCGATGCAAATAGCAGCACATTGCGGTGGCCAAAGTTTGAACGCCAGCTTAGTCCATGGGCGATGGCGCTTTCATCGGGCAGATTATCAAATTTGATATTGCCAACGATGTGCGTATTGCTGCTGCCCAGCTGCTTTAAACGTGCCGCATCCATTTCGCTTTGTGCCAATACACCGGCAAGGCGAGCGACGGCGGGTTTGATGAGTGAGCAGACTTTTAAATAGCCCTTAAGCGATTTCTCGGATAAGCGTGCATTGGCTAAAAACAAGGGCATCTTGTGATCTGCACAAGCGTGGATCAGATTTGGCCAAATCTCGGTTTCCATCAGTACGCCAAAGCGGGGCTGAAAATGCGCTAAAAAGCGCCCTACCGCGCTGGGGTAGTCGTAAGGCAGGTAGACGATTTCGGCGAAGTCGGCAAATAACTCTTGCGCGGTGGCACGGCCTGTTGGCGTCATACAGCTGATTAAAAACCGGTGCTGTGGATAGGCTATTTTAAGCGCCGCAATCAAGGACGCTGCGGCACGGGTTTCGCCTACTGATACGGCGTGTAGCCAAATTAATGGTGCGTTATTGGGCTTGCTGGCGTAAAAGCCCAGCCGCTCACGCCAGTGTTGGCGATAAGCTGGCTGGCGTTTGGAGCGTTTAAGCAGATATAAAAAAATAAGCGGGAAAACGCAGCAGAGCAGCGCGCGATAAAGCCAGCGGCTCATGCTCTATCTCCAAATAGCGCCATGCATCGTAGCTGCCAGCGACTCATTTCATCCCATCCAGCGTGGCTTGCCAAACTGATTCCAAGCTAGGCGGTGCGCCATTGCTGCCTAAATTAACGGCATAGCTGCTGGCTAATACGCCAGTTAGTTCTGGGTCTGATGCGCAAAAAATAGCGATCACGGGGACGGCAACGGCGGCGGCAAGATGGGCGAGGCCGGTGTCTACGCCAACCACTACTTGGCTGGAGGCTAGTAGTGATGCGGCTTCTTCCAAACTCATCCGTGGTGGGCAAACCGCATTTGGGATGGCTGCGGCAAGGCGTTGGCTGCGCTCTTGCTCCTGAGCATTGCCCCAAGGTAATACGCTGCTAATACCCATGGCATTCAAGCGAGTGCCTAGAGTAATCCAGTTTTCTTCTGCCCATTCTTTATCGCTGCGGCTAGTGGCCGAGAGCAAGACGGCATAAGGCGTAGCTGGCCGCCATGCTAAAGCTAGCTTTGGGACACTTAGGCCATAAACGATATTGTCATCGATCGTGTAGTTAAATGCCTGCGCACTTAATTGGCGATTTCTGGTGATGGCGTGCTGATTACGTGACACGGGATAGGTGTTTTGATAAGCCAAACTGGCTAAGCCCTCCCTTGCCGATGCTTTATCGTAACCGCTAATTGGCCCAAGAGCTTGTTTTGCAATAAAGGCGCTTTTAATTAAGCCTTGGGAATCAAGAATTAAATCATATTGGCAATGGCGTAATTTACGGCGAAAGTGAATAAATTCTGCTCTGGATTTAAGCGGGGCCTTACGCCAGCGCCGTAATGCTGTAGGAATCACGGTGCGCACTGCGGGGTGCAGGGCGGGTAAGGCAGCAAAGCCCTCTTCTACCACCCAATCGATGGCAATGTCGGGCCTGTGCTTGGCTA
>JAPLQI010000087.1 GCA_026399755.1 Pseudomonadota bacterium | reverse complement strand
TCGATGCTGGCAACTGCGTGGATGGCTTATCACAGACGGTGCGCAAGAAAAACGACTTGCACACCCTATAAAAACGAAAGCCAATAAATATGCATTGCATCTTTTGTAGGGCGGGTGAAACCCGCCGGCCTTTGAACTGAAATGCTACAAAAACGGCGGGTTTCACCCGCCCTACGATGATTCGATGCTTGCAACCGTGCGAATGGCTTATCACAGACGGTGCGCAAGAAAAACGACTTGCACACCCTATAAAAACGAAAGCCAATAAATATGCATTGCATCTTTTGTAGGGCGGGTTAAACCCGCCGGCCTTTGAACTGAAATGCTACAAAAACGGGGGGTTTCACCCGCCCTACGGTGATTCGATGCTTGCAACCGCATGGATGGCTTATGCCAATCAGCTATCTTGATGCGCATCGTGGGCACAAGAACGCGCCCACCTCACCCCAGCAAATCCGCCATCGCTAGGACTTGCCTTGCCACATCCCCCAGCTTCATGCCCTGTTTCATAGCTTGGCGGCGCAGGGTTTCGTAGGCTTCGGCTTCACTTAAGCGGCGCTTGTCCATTAATAGGCCTTTGGCTTGATCGATGATTTTTCTATCGGCTAATTGCTGCTCCAAAAGGCTAATGCGCTGCTGCAAGACTTGGCTTTGCTCAAATTGCACTTGAGTAGTTATGACTGCTGTAGCCAGCGTCTCTGCTACAAAACCTTCAATAAAATGGCTGATCCCCGCTTGCAAAGATGCCCGAATCTGCGCTGGATTCAGCCCTTTTGCAATCATCAATACCGGCACGGCACGCTTAATGGCGTGCAATTGATCGAGCAGTATTTTGGAAGGGATGGCGGTATTGATCAGGATAAGATCGGGTGGGTCTTGTTGAAATGCAGGCCATAAAGCGCTGGCCATTTGGAGCGGGGGTAATAGCTCGTAAGCGCTGCCCAGCATGGATGGTGATATTTCGCAGAGGGCTTGATCGTTGACTAAGAGTATGCGCAGCATGACAGGGCCAACAAGACGAAGACCCCTAATTAAATAGCAAGAAGTATGCCTTAGGGCTAAGCCTAGTAATTAGGCCGTTCAGACCTTAGGTCTGGGGGCCAGCTCGCGCTAAAATGGTGCACTGCAAAAAGAGTATTTCAAGAGCAAAGCCTAGCTTAATGACATCGATGCAGAATCACTGCTATCGATGCCATCTACACACGAGCAGCTTACTTACTCTGCCTGACTAAGCTTTCTACATCCAGCGTTGCGGCGCTGGTTCTTTCGGCTAGTTTTCTGACTTCATCGGCCACCACCGCAAAGCCGCGGCCTGCTTCTCCTGCACGGGCGGCTTCGATGGCGGCGTTGAGCGCCAGTAGATTGGTTTGATCTGCAATCGATTTAATCGTGCCGACGATGGTGGCGATTTCGGCTAAGCTTTTTTCTAGACTTTGCCTTTGTGAGCTTTCGCCGCTAAGCGCTTCGGATTGCTTTTCGGCATCAATGGCGGCCAAAGCCCCTACCACGCGCAGTGGTGAGCCATTGCTGTCACGGCGAGTTTTTCCTCTTGCGCGAAACCAGTGGTATTCATTGTTTTTACACTTCAGACGGTATTCGATGTCATAGGTTGTTTTGCCGGTTTTATCGTTTAAATGCGCGGCAAATGCATCAAGCACCCCTTGCTTTTCATCTGGGTGTAAGCGGCTGGCCCAGCTTTCCAGCACATCTGGAAACTCGTTAACCGAATGAAAACCCAATAAAGCCTTGAATTGCTCAGACCACCAGAAGGCATTTTGCGGGTTAACTGGGTTATCCACATCGACTTCCATATCCCATAAGCCTTCTGACAGCATTGCGCTGCTTAGCTCAAATCGGGTCAGGGTTTTATCAAGCTCGGCCTCGTGCTTTTTACGCTGAGAAATCCCCTCTAAAGACCCAGCCACTCTGAGCGGCACGCCTTCGCTATTACGCTGAGTAGCCCCTCTGGCCCTAAACCAGCGATATTGCTTATCTTTGCATTGCAGGCGGTATTCGATATCGTAAGGTGTGCGCCCGCTTCTATCATTTAAGTGATCGGCAAAGGCGGTGAGTGTGGTGTCTTTATCGTCAGGGTGTAATAAGTTAGCCCAGCTCCCCAGCACATTGGGAAAATCGCGCTCATCGGCAAAACCCAGTAAATGCCTAAACGTAGGTGACCACCAGAATACATTGGCAGCATTTACCGGATCGCCCGCCACCACGCTCATATCCCAAAGGCCTTCGCTTGATGCTCGGTTCACCAGATCAAAACGCGTTTCTAAAGCCATGTATTGCGTTTTTTCCCTGGCTAATTCTGTCTGCAAAGCGCTGACTTCATCGTGTAAAGCGCGTTTTTCATGCAGGGCAGCAGAAAGCTCTTCGCTGGTTTTTTGCCAGATGCGATGTAATTTATCGCCAATCGCACGCAGCTTCTCGTCGCCTTCCATCGTCCAGCGCGGCATATCACCACGCAAAGCCGCTTCGGTTGCGCTCTCTAATTGGCTAATCAGCCGACTTTGCCTAAAAAACATAGTGCACCTCAATCGATACCCCGACCCAGACGGGATTTATATCAATCTAGTGCATTACGGCCGAGGTTCTAGGGAAAAATGCAATTTTTTTACAACATTAGTAAACAATTAAACATTTATTGATATTTTAATGAGATTATTCAGTAAGCAAATAATTACCTTGTATTAATTTTTTATTACCAAACATCGTCACTCCCGCATGTCTTTGACGGGAATCCAGCTGCGCTACTGGATCCCCGATAAACACACTCGGGGATGACGGTCTTACGTTGATAAGGGCTTTGCTCGACATAAATCACGGCAATAAATTGTAGGGCGGGTGAAACCCGCCGTTTTTTCGTATCTCATCGTAAAGCTCGGCGGGTTTCACCCGCCCTACGAAAAACATTTTGCTTAAGTTGATAGAATTGAGTTTCACCCGCCATACAAGTCCGTCACACGAGATTCATTCTGGGCCACAACCTTACTTAGCAATAACGGCCTGCGGCGTTTTCAGCTGTGCGTGCACTTTAGCTACCACCGCCCGTGCATCAGCCTCTGATGCCAAGCCAGCCAATACCACTCGATAACGTGTGGACTTGTTGCGAATTTTCACGGGGTAACCCGCCAGCTGCAAGCTATCATAAAGCGCCAAAGCTTGATCAACCTTGCTGTAATTTGCCCAGGTAATCTGCCAAGCTCCTCGCTCATTGATCGCCCCTGCTTGGCCTTCGATCTCGGTTTCGGCAGCCCATTTTTTTAGCTTTTCTGCATCAACCTTACCCACAGGCAAAGGTTCTTTATCGTGCGGTGCGATGTAAAAGCTTAGGGGTTCAGACAGCTCCACCTGTGGATGGCCCTCAGCACCCACCGAGACCTTGCCTTCTAGTAAGCAGACCACATTTTTATCTACATCGGCCTTGCCCCATAAATCAGTACCACGTATCCCTGCCGTTACCGTTGCTACGCTGACATTCACCTCACGCTGAGCCGATTTATTCAGCACATTGGTCGTAAAGCGAAAAGCCCCCGTCAGCATTTTTAGCGCCGCCTTAAATACACTGCCGTCTTTACCATTGGCTTCATTAAGTTGATCGACCAATAAACTGGCATTTTCACCCAGCTTAACTCGGCTCCCCTCAGGCAGCTGCAAGTAAACCCTCGCCCCCGCTCCGGTGGTAATTCGATCACTCGGCAAAAGCTGCATTTGCGGGGCGAGTGGTTTTTTTACGCCACCGCGCTCCAGCCATGCAGGCAATTGCACCGATTCCACACTAGCAGGGCCTGCATGCGCCAGCGATGTGAGTAATAAACCCATTAAAAGCACTAAACGCATATTAGCTTCCTTCTGAAACCAAACATTCGGGATATAATCATCGACTTTGTGAAAGTACAACTGGATTCTTAGGCATGATCGAGCTCTATACACCGTCTACCATCGAAGCTGCAGCCCAGCAGCATTGGGAAAAAAATCAGGTTTTTGCGGCCATCGAAAAGGCCGGTCAGCCTAAATACTATTGTCTATCGATGTTCCCTTACCCAAGTGGCAAGCTGCACATGGGTCATGTGCGTAACTACACCATAGGCGATGTGCTCTCACGCTTCCATGCTTTGAATGGTTTTAATGTCATGCAGCCTATGGGCTGGGATGCATTTGGCCTGCCTGCTGAAAACGCCGCCATGAAAAACAAGGTGGCTCCAGCGATTTGGACTTACTCCAATATTGAATATATGAAGACTCAGCTCAAGTCTTTGGGCTTGGCTGTGGATTGGAATCGTGAAATCGCCACGTGTAAGCCAGATTACTATCGCTGGGAACAATGGCTATTTACTCGCCTATTTGAAAAAGGCGTGATTTATAAAAAGAATGGCTCGGTAAACTGGGATCCGGTTGATCAAACCGTCTTGGCAAACGAGCAAGTGGTGGATGGGCGCGGCTGGCGCTCTGGCGCTGTGGTAGAAAAGCGCGAAATCCCTATGTATTACTTCAAAATCACCGATTACGCCGAGCAATTGCTGCAAGACTTGGATCAGCTAGATGGCTGGCCTGAGCAAGTTAAAACCATGCAACGCAACTGGATTGGTAAGTCGCGCGGCATGGATGTGACCTTTCCTGCCGCTAACCATATCGATGGCAACGATTCGCTCACCGTTTACACCACTCGCCCAGATACCCTGATGGGTGCGACGTATGTGGCCGTTGCAGCCGAGCACCCGCTGGCAACTTCAGCAGCCGTGGGCAATGCTGACTTACAAGCCTTTATTGCCGAGTGCAAAAGTGGCTCCGTGGCTGAAGCCGATATGGCAACCATGGAAAAGAAAGGCATGGATTCCGGTCATAAAGTACGCCATCCACTGACAGGCGATTTACTGCCGGTGTGGGTTGCCAACTATGTACTGATGAATTACGGCACTGGCGCGGTAATGGCCGTGCCTGCTCATGACGAGCGCGATTTTGCCTTTGCGCATAAATACAATCTGCCCATTAAAGCAGTAATTGAAACATCGGCAGGCCGTGATGTGGCCGAGCCTTGGCAAGACGCTTACGGTGAGCACGGCGTGTTATTTAATTCCGGCGAGTTTGATGGCCTGAATTTCGAGCAAGCTTACGATGCAATGGCCACTAAATTAGCCGCTCAAAATGCCGGCGCGCCAAAAACTCAGTACCGCTTACGCGACTGGGGTATTAGCCGTCAACGCTATTGGGGCTGCCCTATCCCTATTATTCATTGCGATGCTTGCGGTGATGTGCCCGTACCAGAGCAAGATTTGCCCGTTGTACTGCCGGAAGATGTAATTCCTGATGGCGCTGGCTCGCCTTTGGCACGCATGCCTAGCTTCTATGAGACAACATGTCCGAAGTGCGGTGCTGCTGCCAAGCGCGAAACCGACACCATGGATACCTTTGTAGAATCCTCATGGTATTACGCTCGTTATGCTTCACCAAAATGCGAAACCGGCTTAGTAGACAAAGCCGCGTCCGATCATTGGTTGCCGGTTGATCAATATATCGGCGGGATTGAACACGCCATTCTGCATCTTTTGTATGCGCGTTTCTTTCACAAGCTGATGCGTGATGAAGGCTTGGTTTCTGGCGACGAGCCATTTAAAAAGCTGCTCACGCAAGGCATGGTGGTGTGTGAAACGTTCTACCGTGATATGGATAACGGCGGCAAAGACTGGATTAATTTTGCCGATGTAGAAATCGAGCGCGATGCCAAGGGCAAAATGATTTCGGCCACCAGCAAGGCCGATGGCTTGCCAGTGATGGTCGCCGGTGTCGAAAAAATGTCCAAATCCAAAAACAACGGCGTTGATCCGCAAGAGCTGATTGATCTGTACGGCGCTGATACCGCCCGCCTGTTTATGATGTTTGCCTCGCCACCAGAGCAATCTTTGGAATGGTCGGACGCCGGTGCAGAAGGTGCGCATCGCTTCCTGAAACGCTTCTGGAAGCTGTCGTTTGATCATGTTAGCAGCGGGGTGGTCGCAAAATATGCTACTGGTGAAATCAGTAAGGAACAAAAAGCGCTGCGCTTTGCCTTACACACTGCCATTGGTAAAGTTAGCGATGACTACAGCCGCCGTCAGCAATTTAATACCGTGATTGCAGCTGTCATGGAGTTGTTAAATACTTACTCCAGCATGCTTAATAAAGGCCAGATGTCTGATGATGCAGGCAAGGCAATTGCTCAGGAAGTGCTAGAAGCCGCTGCACTGATGCTATCTCCGATTGTGCCGCATATTTGCGAATCGATCTGGGCAGCACTGGTGCCGGATTCCAACTTGCTGAATCAAAGCTGGCCAGTCGTTGACACGACCGCACTAGTGCAAGACGAAATTGAAATGATGGTGCAGGTCAACGGTAAACTTCGTGGCAGCATTCGCGTTGCCAAAGACATGCCAAAAGAGCAAATTGAGGCGCTGGCACTGGGTCATGAGCATGTGCTGAAATTTATTACCGGCACACCGAAGAAAATCATCGTCGTTCCTGGCCGTTTAGTCAGTATTGTGGTTTAAGAGGCCACTGTTAGGGCGAGTGAAACCCGCGAGCAATATCAATACGCTAGTTTCACCCGCCCTAAGTCACTGTTTTTTTTGGAAACCGCAGCTAACCATGGGTAAACCTATGCTTAAAGCCTTTATCTCTTTGCTTCTGTTTGGCCTGCTTACAGGCTGCGGCTTTCATTTGCGTGGCACTGGGCCGGGCACCTTCCCTTACACCACGGCCCATGTGCTAGGGGATACGGGTGTGGCGTATCAACTTAAGCAGAGCTTATCCACGCTACCTGGGGTAACACTCAGCGCTAGTAAAGCAGCCGTTAGTATCAATGTCACCAGCGAAAGCTCAGAGCAAAAAGTGCTTACCGTCAACAACGCGGGTCGAGTCAGTGAATATCGTTTGTTTTATAGAGTGAATTACAGCGTTCGAGCTGGAGAAAATCAGCTGATTGAAAATGGCAAATTACAGCTCAATCGTGATTACAGCTACGACGAAAACAATAGTCTGGGTAAAGATGCTGAAGCATCGCTTTTGATAGCCGATATGCAGCAAGATGCAGCCCAGCAAATTTTGCGCCGCATCAGCGCCTTGGCTAAGTTGAAAGATGCGCCGTAGCCGCAGACTCAACATCAGCGTAAGGATTAAGCATGCGCCCTGATGATCTCCCTCGGCGTCTTGCTAAAGGCTTAGCCGAGCTTTACACCCTGCATGGCGACGAAACCCTCTTGGTACTCGAAGCCGCGCAGCAAATCAGAGATGCGGCAAGGGCTGCAGGCTACACAGAGCGTGAAGTGCTCACCGTAGAGCCCGGCTTTGCTTGGTCTAGCCTAGAAATGCAGGGCAATTCCTTCTCGCTGTTTTCAGATAAAAAACTCATCGAGCTACGCATCACCACCGGCAAGCCCGGCATCGATGGCGGCAAAGCAATTGAAGCCTATTGCCAACGCCTACCACCCGACACCATCACCCTAGTAACTTGCCCTAGGCTCGATAAAACCGGCCAAAACAGCAAATGGTTTCAGGCACTATCGGCCAAGGGCGAAGTGCTTGAAGCCAAAAATATCGAACACCGTCAGCTGCCCGAATGGATAGCCGCAAGACTCGCCCAGCAGCAGCAAAAACTCGCCCCCGAAGCACTGCAATTTTTAGCCGATAGGGTTGAGGGCAACTTACTGGCCGCTTTCCAAGAAATACAAAAGCTCGCCCTACTACACCCTGCCGGTGAAATTAGCGTAAGCGACTTACAAGCCAGCGTCGCCAATGTAGCGCGCTACGATGTGTTTCAGCTAGGAGCCGCCTTACTCACCGGGGATGCCACCCGCTTTGCCCGCATGCTGGCTGGCTTACGCGCAGAGGGCGAAGCGCCGCATTTAGTGCTATGGTCGCTAGCGGAAGAAATCCGCACCCTCTATCGCTTAGGCCTTGGCAAGCAACGCGGCACGCCAACCGCACAATTATTTAAAGAATTACGCATCTGGGGCGAAAAGCAAAAGCTGGTAGAGCCTGCGCTTGCCAGAGTAAAAGCCGCCCAACTAAAAACCGCCCTCGCCCACGCCGCCCTGATCGATCAAATGAATAAGGGCATAGGCAAAGGCGAAGTGTGGGACGAATTGATGATGATGTGCTTGCCGCTGTTAAGAAAAAAATAATAGGGCGGTGAATTTCACGCCCATCCTATTAACTAAAGCGAAATGTTTTTCGTAGGGCGGGTGAAACCCACCGAGCTTTGCTGAAATACGAAAAAACGGCGGGTTCCACCCGCCCTACGATGATTGAATACCTGCTGCAATTTTGTATAGGGTGTGCAAGTCGTTTTTCTTGCGCACCGCTCTTAATGTTAGGTGACGCCGTTTTGTCCGCCCCAAACAGTCGAACAAAACAGCTACCCCAAGCTACGAAAGCACCACTTCCGGCGAGTTTCACCCGCCCTACATTGATCAAAAGCACCGCCACGACCGACCCATCCAAATATAAAAAAACAGGGCCCCCCAATGAAAGAACAAATCCTCGTCAACATCACTCCACAAGAAACCCGCGTGGCCACCGTTGAAGATGGTGTGGTTCAAGATATTCATATCGAGCGATCTGCCCACCGTGGCTTGGTTGGCAATATTTATTTGGGCGTGGTGAAACGCGTCTTACCCGGGATGCAAAGTGCCTTTATTGAAATTGGCCTAGAGCGTGCCGCTTTTTTGCATATTGCCGATGTCATCGAGCAACGTCAGCACCCCAATGAAGTACAAAGAATCGAGCGCATTGTGCACGAAGGCCAGCCCGTGCTGGTGCAAGTCGCCAAAGACCCGATCGGCAGCAAGGGCGCGCGACTCTCTACCCAGATCAGCATTGCAGGGCGCTTTTTAGTTTTTTTGCCGCAAGAAAAACATATCGGCATCAGCCAGCGCATCGACAAAGATGGCGAACGTAATCAGCTACGTAAGCGTCTTGAATTATTACTGGCTGACTCCCCTCATCAGGGTTATATCATCCGCACCTCGGCCGAGCACGCCACGGACGAAGAGCTGACAGCAGACATCAATTATCTGGATAAAATCTGGGCCGATATCCAGCAAAAAGCCGTTACCCTGCCTGCCCGATCATTGTTATTCCAAGATTTATCACTGCAATTACGCGTTTTGCGCGATATGGTGAACACCGAAACCGAAGAAGTATTGGTCGATTCTCGCGAAAACTTTGCCAAAATGAGTGAATTTGCAGCCGCCTTTGTCTCGGATGTATTGCCCAGAGTGAAGCACTACGTTGGCGAGCGGCCGCTATTTGAATTGTTTGCGGTAGAAGCAGAAATCGAGCACGCCATGGTGCGCCGAGTCGATCTAAAATTTGGCGGCTATTTAATCATCGACCAAACCGAAGCCATGACCACGGTTGATGTAAACACCGGCGGCTTTGTTGGCACCCGCTCCTTTGACGACACCATTTTTAAAACCAATCTTGAAGCCACCCAAGTCATCGCCCGCCAGCTTCGCCTACGCAATTTAGGCGGCATTATCATTGTCGATTTTATTGATATGGATAATGAAGAGCACAAAACCGCGGTAATGGACGAGCTTAAAAAAGCCATGGGCCGCGATAGAACCAAGGTCACCATCAGCCCCTTCACCAGCCTTGGCCTCGTTGAAATCACCCGAAAACGCACCCGTGAATCGCTAGCGCATGTGCTGTGCCAAACTTGTCCCACCTGCCAAGGACGCGGCGAAATCAAAACAGCACAAACGATTTGCTACGAAATCCTGCGTGAAATTCTGCGCGAAGCCCGCCAATTCAACGCCAAAGAATACCGAATCCTCGCCTCGCAAAGCGTGATCGATATGTTCCTAGACGAAGAATCAGCCAACCTCGCCCAACTCGCCGACTTCATCCAAAAACCCATCTATTTACAGGTAGAAAGCGCCTACAGCCAGGAAATATTTGATGTGGTGTTGGTGTAAACCAATAGGCAACCGGCCTAGACTGAACGGCTTAGTGCGGGTGAAACCTGCGTATTTTTCCGCATTACTCGCGGGGCTCACTCCAATCCTATCAACTTAAGCTTTTGTATTAAGATGAATCGACCTTGCGTAGGGTGTACAACGACGCAGTCGTTGCGCACCGAGGGCGGTGCGCAAGAAAAACGACTTGCACACCCTATACAAAGTCCAACAATGTTTTGACCTTAAGTTGATAGAGTTGAGTTCCCCACCTACAAAATTGGCATCGCATTAGCGTAGTTTCAAGAAAATAAACGCTAAGCACATCACCCAATCACGTCTTGCAGCCCAATAAATCGATTAAGCTCGGCCGGTGTACCCAACACATGCACATCAGCTAGCGCCAAGTTGCTGATAGACACTTTCCGACCCTCAGCAATCATTTGCCGATACAGCGGTGCAATATAACGCTCGCCACGAACAAGGTTTTTTTCATCGGCAAAAAAACGCTCATAAGCCTGTGTGTAAAGCCCGGCCTGAGCGAACCAATAGAGACCTATGGACGCATGGGCTGAGATGCGCTGCTTTTCTGCCAGATCAATCGCCCATCCATCATCCCCCAATTTTACAAAGCTCCAATGATCTCCTGCTACTTGAAAGCAGGGCACCCAGCCATCGGAGCTGGCACGAATATCGCTGGGTTGCAGTGCCTGCGGATTAACGTAAGTATCGATGTTGTAAATCAGCAGCGGCTCCTCAGCTCGCCACAGCTCGCGCGATAGATACGCACTAGTGGCTTGGCCGTCAGTGACGTCATTCAGCTCCACTACGTGGATATCCCTCAGCCCTAATAACTGGCTTTGCTGCCGCACATAGGCAGCCGAGTGGTTCTCTTCCAAGCACACAAAGATCACTCGGCAATCGCTGCTCAGAAAGTGCTTCAGCGACAGCATGGACCAGTCGAACAAACTACGCCCATGCGCCATGATTTGGTACTTGGGCACCGTGTAGCCCGCATCAACAAAGCGCGAGCCGCGCCCAGCCATGGTGATAACAATATTCTGCGGCATGCCCCCCCCCTATTCTTGACCCAATAGCTGTTGGATTTCCTCTTCGCTCATACTGAGGAACTCATCTGGGCGTATCGCGCGGTCATCAATATAAAAGCCTTTTTTGCGCGGCCAAGGTTTGCCAAACAAGATTTCGTCATAGGGTACATCCCACTTGGCCAGCCATTCGAGTAATACTGGCGCGGTGTGCTTATTGATCAGCCCCACATTATTGCTGTAAGTCTTCATATTGCGCGAAGTAAACAAGAGGATGTGGTAGCCCTTGGCTTGGTACTCACGAAGCTTGCTGACGATGTCCTGCTTGGGCGCTAGCTCAGCGTAGGACTGATCTGCAGTCTTAATGGCACACAGCGTGCCGTCGATATCGACAACCAAGGTGCCGTCAACTTCTTCAAATAAGTTATTCACCTTCAACCTCGTCGAGTATTTGGCGGGCCTTCAGCAGGAAAGCGATCACCTTGTTTGGATAATCAATATGTAGCGGCAGCATAGAGAGGAATAAGGAGGCCTCTCCCAAACGCACGATGCGAACATCATGGCCCAGCGCCTCCACACTTTGCAGAAATAGCGGCTTGAGCATGGCGTGATTGCTATGTCGAAAACGCAGCACTAAATCGTTGTTATCGGCAAAACCCACGTCATATAAGCCGTTATTGATAAAGTCGTAATCCCCCAATGCGCTGTGCGAAACCTTACACAGATCATAAAGCGGATGCGTCCACAACTCCGCTTCGCTCACCGCTCCCTTAGGATCAATCAGCTTGAGCAAGTAGCGTTGCTGGTCGTACAGCACATTAGAGAAACAAGGATCGCCATGCCCCACCACCAAGTGGTCGAAGGAAAAACTCTTTTCATAGCGTTGATATAACTTCAGAAAACGCGCCAGCTGCTGCCTGATATCCAACGCCGGTGTAGCGTTAGCAGCCAGCTGATTGATGCGTTGGCCCTCTTCCATGGCGAGGAACTGCTTCACCCGCGACTCCAACTTCGCTACAAATAGCTCATGAGCCACCTTGGCAGATTGCTCTTTGCTGCAAGCTCGGCGTGGCCGCTCGACAAGAAAAAACAATAGTCGCTCAACAAAGGGCGCAAAAGTGTCGGCATCAAAAGCCCCGTGTACCCACTGTAAGGCCGCATCTGCGAGGTAGTAGCGCATCATCTTATAAGAAGCGCGCTCGCCTTCGTCTTGATAATCGAAGGGCTGGGAATACTCCGCCAGCATCTTGCGTTTATCACTAGAGCGCTTGGTGTAGTAATAAGCGTCGATCTGCACCTCGTTAAAATGGCGCGTTGCCGTCGAACCGCAAATAAAGGACAAGAAGTCGCGGATCTTCGCCAAATCCAGTGGCTCTACCGATTGCACACGCTGGCAACCCTGCCAAGCCTGCTCCCATGTATGCAGTGGGGCGGCTTCGAAGGCTGGCCATTGTTCAACCAAGCGATGCGCATTACGCAGAAAAACCAACAGCGGCCTGTACAGGCGATCGGTGAAGTCTTCTTCGGCATAGGGCAAGCGTTCGATCAGCTGGGTCAATCGCTCGGGCACCACAAAGCCAGCCCGACCCGCAATCACACAGGCCGCCGTGCCCTCAGGGCTCGCCTCCAAGGTGGCGCGCAATTGGGCCAAATCATCTGCAATGCGCAAATGGATCAGGCGGCTGCGTGCCCATTCTGGCAGCGCAGCACGGAACTGCTCAATCAGCGCGCGGCGCTTAAAGATAATGTCGCCGAAGCGGCGCGGGCCAACAAGGCTGCGCACATCCTCGCTGGCAAATTCGCGGTCGTCAAAAATCAGTAAAATCTTTTGATGTAGGTCCGACATATTATGGCCTCAACAGTTTAAAGCGCGCCGTCAGCCACACCGCAGCAAGAAAAACGAGGGCCAACACTACCAGCGAAAGCGATTGATAGAGGCCGAAGGCGTTCGCCCCACCCACCGCGCCGCCGTGCAGGCTGGCAAGCAGGCCGGAAGCAAACAGCACGGTAAAATCCGGCTCGCCGATGGCGAAAAGCTTAATAAACTGCGCTAGGGCGAAGATTTCCAGTACCCAGATCAGCACCGACAATAGCAAAAACCCCGAAAGACGCCCCTCCACCGATTTGTAAATATCCAGCTCAAGTAAGCGCAGGCTATGGCTAGCACGCAGCAGAGCAAGGCCGCGCACGCTATGGCTAGCCAGCACCAGATGGCGATTCAGGTAAACAAAAACCTTGGCCACCGCAAATAAGCCCAGCAGACCCAATAAGCTAGCCAGTACAAAGAGCACGAGCACGGCGCGCATAGCGGAAGGCACGCTAATATTGAATAGATACAGGCCAAGAATAAAAGTAGCGACCATCAACATATCGCCAAAACGCTCGGCCAACCACACCGCTAAAGCCTTGCGCCGCCCCGCATAAACATGAAAAAAGGCGCTCAAACGCAGCACCTCGCCCATCTTAAAAGGCAGAAAGCTGCTCGGAAAAGCCGTCAGCGTATGCGCCGCAAGTAGCGGCAAAGCTTTATCGCGCTCGTCCAACGTCAGCAAGGCAAGACGAAGCATGCGAATAATATGCGAGCATAGATAAAGCAGCATCACCCCCACAAACTCAATAATCTGCGCACTTTGGCTAAAGGCAAGCAGCGCCGCCCCGCGTAGCCAAACCCAGCCAAGAATCAAGGCGAGCAAGATGGCAAGATAAGCGCGAAGATAGCGGCTCATATTGTGCGAACTTGCTGGCTATGCTGAATCTGGCCGCTGTAGCAATCAAAGGGCCTGCTTCTCATCTCACTGGCAAGAAAATCACCACGCTTAAAGTAGTAACCCGCCAAGAGAGCTAGCACCTTAAACGCTTGCCGAAAAAGCTTCACATTCGAGACTTGATCCTCTTCCCGCCAGCTAATAGGAAAAAAGTGCACGCTTTGCTTGCGATGGTAGCTAGCAAGCAACATCACATAATTAAACGTCAAATCATCGGGCAAAGATTTGTAGTAAAAATCGCGTAAAGAAGTAACGCGATATAGATTTAGCCCTGAGCCTAAATCGTAGATAGGCCGCAGAGTCGCCAAAGAAAATAGCGCGTTATAAACACGATTCCCAAAACTGCGAAACAATGAATAACCCTGTAGACGGCTGCCACGCATAAAACGCGCACCGAGCAGGCAATCCACAGCAAGATGAGCGCCCGCCTCCAGCTCAGGAATCAGATCACGAATATCTGCTTGATCATCACCATGTAGCACCACAACATAATCAAAGCCCTGCTCCACCGCATAACGAAAAGCGGCCTTATGCGAGCCGCCAAGGCCATAATTGTCGTCATTTCGCCAAGCAATAAAATTGCTCTGAGTAAAATGGCCAGTGCCGTGGCTAATGGCCGTTTCAAGCGTGGCGTCTGGCGAGCGATTGTCGACCACAATCACCGTATCTATCCAAGCCTGAACCCTAGAATCAAACTGCTGCAAAACACGAGGAATCTGCGCCTGGCAGCGATAGGCAGGAATAAAAACAAGAATTTTAGGTTTATTCCCACTCATCTTTTAATTTCCTTTTTCATAAACTTGGTGAGAAACGTCATGAAAACAAAGTTTGTCAGCAGATTAATAGGCGTAATTAAAATCTTAGCGGCCACTTCGGGCGGAAGCATAGATGACTGACTCAATAAAACATTAGATTGGCTTATCACCACAGCCCCTATCAGCAGGGAATAAGCAAAAATAGACAGCGTTTGATATCCCCAATAAATAGGCAAAAAGATAGATTTACCATAGCCGCTTCTATTGAACAGCCTATCCAGCGACACGCTCCAAACATAAGTCACCCCTAGCATGGACGATAAGAAATTGCTGAATGCAGGAGTCCAAATAAAAAGCTGTGTGAATACGGTATAAGACAGCATATCGAGCACCCAGCCGATACCCGAAACAAAAACAAAACCAATAA
This sequence comes from Pseudomonadota bacterium, assembly GCA_026399755.1. GTDB lineage: Bacteria > Pseudomonadota > Gammaproteobacteria > Burkholderiales > Chitinibacteraceae > Iodobacter. Next base: position 7,541 of record JAPLQI010000087.1, on the reverse strand, counting down.
ATGTTTTCACTTGCCTATGCCCCATCTCAGGTTCATTCATTTAAACACTGTGTTTTGGAGCATAAAAGATTAAACTTTTTAAACTCAAATATCCCTTTGTTAGAAAAATCAACAAAGGGCAGCAAAGTTGGCGGCTTAAAGTTCTCTTGAGGCCCCTCGGGCCGATACAATCTGTCAATTTGGCCATTCTCTTGCAAGCTCACCCCAAACACGGGCCAAGCCCAGCCCCAGCGATATTTATATGCATACTCTTTATTCTCTGAAATCAATTGATCTCTAACCGATTCAGGCAATAGCAGTGGTTTTTCGGAGGCTTGAAGCTGAGTGGCCGCTGCATTTTTAAAAGCCGCCCACTGAATATTGCTAGAGATTTGCCATATAGAAGCCGAGATAAGCCCAAGGGCAAGGGCAAATACGGCTGCATAAGCCGCTCGCAGATCGAATGGTATTTTTTTGAAACTAAAGGCAATCGCCAACAGCATCCAAGCAGTCGACCCAAATGTCATTAAAAAACGATAGCTATACTCCCTAAATGGATCAGTAAGGCTGTAATCGTAAATTGCGGATACGCCTGTATATATCAAGCCACAGGAAATGACTATCGAGACAGTTATAAATATCCAGCTAAATAAATAATTAATATTTTTAAATCTATTTATCATTAATGAATAAGCAAAAGCCGCCACCAAAAATAATAAAGTTAACACGCTAATTCTAGTATTTCCCTTCCATAGCTCTGCTGGCGCGGCCAGTTTAATCAATTGCAAAAATGCATCGGTTTGTTGAGCAACAGGATGTGTGCTTTGCCAAAAAAGCACAAATAACAGCAGGGCAAATCCAACACCACCTAGGCTATAAATATGTAAGTTTTTATTATTTACAACCATCTTATCTCTAATAGCAATAATTGCGATCGACCCAACTAAAATTACCCCACCCCAAAGCATAAGGCTTTCGTGTGCGCGAAAAAGGATAATTGAAACTAAGGCAATAACTACACAATCAATCCATTTAATATCTATCTGCAGCAAGACGTAATGGATAAGCACCCAAGAAAAAGCCAATGCCAAAAATGACTGATTAAGAATAAATATATCAGATGGAATTGCACAAGTAATCAGGCTAGCCATTGAAAGAAAAAACACATGATAACGGCCTGCACGGCAACTCAGATAAAAACAATATAGATAGATAAATAGAGGGATTAAAAATAACCCAGCACCGAAGAGTAGCTTCAGCACGCGAAATTCTTCTACACCATTTTTCAAAGCCACGACTACGGGGAACTGATTCACTAGATTTGCAAATAAACGGATATGCTTTGAATCATCAGCAACTGGCCACGCTGATTGCCTATTTAATAAATCAATAAAAAAATTAGCGCCATCTGCATAAAGTGCTCTCTCTACATAGATAGCGTGGATAAGATAGCTTAAATAAAATATGCAAGCGAATAAAACAGAGCTAATTGCACACCATTTTAAAGAAGTATTGTTAATAAACCGCTTGCTCTGATTTTGGCTTTCACTCAAATCATTTATCGCAGTCAAATTATTCATCCCCCCTCCATCGACGTAGCAGCTACCACCCATTTGCAAGCATTGCATCATTCGTAGGGCGGGTGAAACCCGCCAGACTTTGGCATGAAACGCTAGAAAGCGGCGGGTTTCACCCGCCCTACAAAAAAGCTCACTCATGCTATTGGCTTAACTTGATGCGCATAACGCGATTAAACAGTTAATCCAAGCTACACATTTCACGATAACTTTAGCGTAACAACTTAGCTACTTAGAAAATACCACAAAGCATCAGCTGTATTTAAGCTACTGATAGATTACAGAAAGAATAATAATATACAAGCATTGCCGCAGCACTGTGGAGCAATACAGACATAACGCTTACGCAACTTCACACAGTGTGCCAACTATCTAACAAGTTAGATCCCTTTACGGTGATGCCCTAGGCAGCTTACTTAAGCCCCCTACTACAAACCTCACAGGCTAAAGCAAGCCTACACGCCGCTCTACCGCTCATCCCTTCCGACAGACGTAGAAAAAAACTTCATATAGGCATTTCATATAGGAGAAAAATTTCCTAGAGTGATGATTATGCCCATCACCTACTCCATCCCTCTTTTAACGACGGACCAGCAGCAGCAAAGGCTACAGGCGCTGCAGGCTGAGTTTTGTAATGGTTGTAATTTAGTAGCCCCCATTGCGCAGCAACACCGCTGCTGGCACCGCGTTACCTTACATCATTTAGCTTACCGTGCATTGCGTGAGCAGCTACCTGATTTAGGTGCGCAAATGGCTTGTAATGCCATTTATGCCGTTTGCCGTGCTTATCGCACTCTGTATGAGCACCCGCTCAGCAAATGGAAAAATCTACCCGCTGAATCGCCTTTGCCTAAATTGTTTTTCTTGCCCTCTGCTCCTGTGTATTTCGACCGCCATACCTTAAGTATTAAAGACAATATTTTGTCGATGTTTACGCTAGAGGGGCGATTACGCTTTCAATTGCAGCTCCCCCCTGAAGTTGTTGCTAGCTTTAGCTCTCAGCGTTTAAGAGAAATTATGCTGGTAAATAATCAGCAGCATTATTTGCTTAACTTTATTTTTTTAGATTTAGATGAAGCAGCGCAATCCACGCATCAGGATGAATGGCCGGAATACTTGCTGACCTTAGATTCACCACTCACCGATTTAGAAAATGTGTAATCAATCTTTAATAAAGGACATTTTATGAAGCAGCATTTACAGCCTCGCTCTGAATTGGCCAGTGTATTACACGGTTTGCGCCAACATTTTTGGGTAGCGGGCATTTTTAGTTTCTTTATTAATTTACTCATGCTGGTGCCTTCCATTTATATGCTGCAAGTTTATGACCGCGTATTAGCCAGCAGAAATGAAACCACTTTAGTGATGATTACGGTGATTACGCTAGGGCTGTATGGCTTAATGTCTTTATTAGAAATGGTGCGCTCTAGGCTATTGGTGCGTATCAGTAGCAAATTAGATTCGCAACTCAATGCGCGAGTATTTACCGCCGCTTTTGAGCGTAATTTAAGAGCGGGTAATAGTGATGCAGGCCTTGCACTAGCTGATTTAAACAATGTTCGCCAATTTTTAACAGGCCAAGGCTTATTTGCTTTTTTTGACGCGCCTTGGGCCCCTATTTATTTAGCCGTATTATTTATGCTCGGTTCTTTATTAGGCTGGCTAGCCGTAGTGGGTGCGGTGCTATTAACAGCGCTGGCCTATATCACCGAATTAGTCAGCAAAAAACCCATAGCCGAAGCAGGCACCCATTCCAATTTAGCCACTCGCTTTGCTAATAATAATTTACGCAACGCCGAAGTCATTGAAGCCATGGGCATGCTCGATGGATTAATGCAGCGCTGGTATAAACACCACGGCAAATTCCTCGCCTTGCAAGGTGAAGCCAGCGATAAAGCTGGTGGTATTTCAGCGATTACCAAATTCACCCGTATTAGTTTGCAATCTTTGATTTTAGGTGCGGGAGCCTTGCTGGTGATTGAAGGCTCTACCACGCCTGGCGCAATGATAGCCGGCTCTATTTTAATGGGCCGCGCCTTAGCGCCAATTGAATTAGCGATTGGTACTTGGAAACAATTTATTGGCGTGCGCTCGGCGTACTCCCGCTTGCAAGAGCTAATGGCCACCTTCCCTGCTCGCCCTGTAGGCATGAGCCTGCCCCGCCCTAGCGGCCAGCTATTAGTTGATAACGTATCGGCCATGATCCCCGGCACGCAAAATATGGTGATCAGGGGGATGAATTTTGGCATGGCCGCTGGGCAGATTTTAGGCATAGTCGGCCCGAGTGCCAGTGGTAAATCATCGCTAGCACGGCTTTTAGTCGGCATTTGGCCCACGGTAATGGGCAAAGTGCGGCTAGATGGCGTGGATGTTTACACTTGGAATAAAGCCGAACTTGGCCCGCATATGGGCTATCTGCCACAAGACGTTGAGCTGTTTTCCGGCACCATCGCCGAAAACATCGCCCGCTTTGGCGAAATAGATAGCGAAAAAGTCGTCGCTGCAGCGCAAATGGCCGATGTACACGAAATGATTTTGCGCCTGCCCAAAGGCTACGACACCGCAATTGGTGAAGGCGGCTCAGGATTATCTGGCGGCCAACGCCAGCGCATCGGCCTAGCCCGCGCCCTCTACGGCAACCCTAGCCTGATTGTGCTGGACGAACCCAACGCCAATCTAGACGAGCTGGGCGAGCGCGCCTTGGTGCAAGGCATCATCAAGGCCAAAGAAGCCGGTGCCACCATCGTGCTGATTACCCACCGCACCCATGTGCTGGCCGTGGTCGATTTATTACTGGTGATGAATGAGGGCACCCTGCGCTATTACGGCCCACGCGATCAAGTCTTAGCTGCGCTCAACCCACCGCCAGTCGTCGCGCCGACGATGGCAGAGCAGCAAACCTAAAGGATGGCGAGTTAATCATCGTAGGGCGGGTGCAAGCCGCGTATTTTTTAGCACGGCTCGCGGGTTTCACCCGCCCTACGAAAATCAGCCAATTGCCTATTTAAAGATCTTAGCGGGTGCAACCCGCCAAAAACCCACATCAATGAGGGCTGCATCATGTTAAAGCTTGCCAAACAAATCTCTCCCGAGCCGGTATTAGATGTCGATAACTCGCTCACCGACACACGCTCCGTTACTCGGCTAGGGCTATTTATTCTTTTATTTGGCCTCGGTGGCTTTCTGCTCTGGGCCGCTCTTGCCCCGCTAGACGAAGGTGTGCCCACCAATGGCGTGGTCAGCGTAGAGAGTAAACGCAAAGCCATTCAGCATTTACAGGGCGGCATGATTAACAAAATACTGGTTAAAGAAGGCGCAGAAGTAGCCGCCAATCAGCCCTTGATCTTGCTCGACCAAACGCAAATCAATGCGGTTTTATCCACCGTACAAAACAATTACTGGCAAACACAGGCGCTGGCTGATCGGCTCAATGCCGAGCTAAATCACCAGTCAAAAATCAGTTTTAACGAAAAAATGCTCCAAGAAAGCAATCCCCAAGCCAAAGCGATTATGGAAACACAAAGCCAATTACTGACCACCCGCCGCACCGCACTGATGAACGAAGGCAATATTCTGCAACAAACCATTGCCGGTATTAACGAGCAAATCAACGGCCTGCGCGCACTAGAAGCTGGGCGTAAGCAGCAGATTAAATTGCTAGAAAAAGACATCGCAGGCCTACGTGATTTAGTCGCCGATGGCTTTGCTCCACGCACTCGCCTGTTTGAAATGGAGCGCTTATTTGCCCAAGTTTCTGGGGAATATGGCGAAGGGCTTAGCCGTATCGAGCAAGCCAGTCGGCAAAAAGGTGAGCTTAGCCTGCGGATTTTGCAACGCACACAAGAATTTAATAAAGAAGTAGAAACCCAATACAGCCAGATTCAAGGCGATTTAAACCGCTGGCGCAATGAAATTAAAGCGCGCGAAGAAGAGCTATCCCGCACTGTATTACGCTCCCCAGCCTCTGGGCACGTCGTTGGGCTGAATGTACACACAGTGGGCGGTATCATCCGCCCGGGTGAAACGCTAATGGAAATCGTGCCGGAAAACGACGAATTGGTGGTTGAAATCCAACTACCACCGCATTTAATCGACAAAGTGCACCCCGGCCTGCTGGCGGACATTCGCTTTGCCTCCTTAGGCAATAAAGGCACGGCCCCCATTCTAGAAGGCGAACTAACGAGTATTTCTGCCGACCGCATTGTCGACCCGCACGGCAATCCTTATTTCAGCGCCAAGGTTGTGGTCACCAAAAAAGGCCTAGCCGAGCTAAGCCGTGAAAAGCTTGCCATTCAGCCAGGGATGTCTACCGAAGTCGTCATCAAAACCGGCGAGCGCAGCTTATTGGATTACCTAACCCGCCCACTATTTAACCGCCTTGCCTTTGCATTTACTGAGAAATAAGGAGATGACGATGCGAGTAAAACTAAGCCTACTTCCCCTCCTATTCCTAAGCTCCGCCCAAGGTGCAGACCTTGCTAATCTCTACCCCAAGGCCATACAAAATGACAGCCGCTTTGCCATTGCCAAAGCACAAAATTTAGCCGCACAAGAAATCGTCCCCATTGCTAGAGCGGCGCTCCTCCCCAATCTATCGATATCCGCCCAAGGTAGCCGCGAATGGGTAAATACTGAATTTGAGGCAGGGGAAGGCGCAAAAGAGCAAACCATTAGCAAAGATTATTTATTTAATGGCCAAACTTATGCCGCCACCTTAGTGCAACCCCTATTCAAAATGGCCGCTTGGGATAATCTATCGCAAGCCGAGTTTCAACAAAAAGAAGCGAATCACGCGCTCGATCGCAACCAGCAAGAGCTGATCTTACGGCTGGCTCAGCAATACCTTGATGTACAGCTCGCTTTTGACAAACTACAACTCTTAAGCGAGCAAAAAAAGGCCTATCAAGAGCAAAAAACCCAAGCTAGCAAATGGTATGCGGCAGGCCACGGCACCATCACTGATGTCAACGAAGCGCAAAACCGCCTTGATTTTGTCGATGCCGACATTCTTTCTGCCGAAGCCGCGCACAGCAGCAAGCTGCATGAACTCAGCGTTACCGTTGGGGAATCGATGAGCAAACTGGCCCACCGTAAACCCAGCGATATGCAGGCTGATTTACACCTGCGCTATCCCTTGGCCGAGTGGCTGAGCCAGGCCAAGCAAAACAACCCCGTCCTATTCGAGCGCCAAGCATCGTTAGATGCCGCCAAATTAGAAATCAACAAAAATATCGACCAGCATCTACCCACCGTCGATCTGCGCCTGCGCAGCAGCTATGAAGACAGCCCCAGCTACACCACGGTCGATAATCGCATCAAAACCAACAGCATCATGATTTACGCCAGCATCCCGATTTTCTCTGGTGGCGAAATCAATGCCCGCAGCAAACGCGCCGTTGCTCTACACACCGCCGCCAGCGAAGATCAGCGCAATACCCTACAGCAAGTCGAGCTAGCCCTGCGGCAGCAATACTTAGATTTAAGCTCCAGCTCAGCGCAAATCAAAGCCTTGCAAGAAGCCGTGCGATCCGGCGATGTACTGATCCAATCCACCCGCAAAGGCATTCAATCCGGCGTGCGCAGCAATGTAGATTTGCTCAACGCCCAAAGTCGATTTTTTGAAGCCCAACAAAAACACACCGCCGCCCAATACACCTATTTAAGCGGCTATATCCGCCTAAAATTTTATGCCGGCACCTTACAAGAAAACGATTTGCAGGCGGTGGATCAGGTGTTGCGTTGAGGGGTGCATCAAATGACCACCAAACCGAAGGGCGGGTGCAACCCGCGTATTTTTCAGCATCGCTCGCGGGTTGCACCCGCCCTACGAAAAAAATGCAGCTTAAATTGCTAGGGTTGGGGTGAAATTAACGTTTAAAAAACATTGAAATATGCAATTTCAAATGCGCCTCAAATAATCACAAAATCGTAGGGCGGGTGAAACCCGCGTGTTTTTTAGCATCGCTCGCGGGTTTCACCCGCCCT
>JAPLQI010000138.1 GCA_026399755.1 Pseudomonadota bacterium | reverse complement strand
GCAAAAGAGTCGATAAATTACCAATTATGTCAGTTAAGGCGCTTAATCATATTGTAATTATAAATCAGTGAGTTGCGATTGATTAAAGATGTTGCCGCATGCCTTGAATAAAGGCAAGCGGCTTAAGTTGATAGGATTGACTTTAAAAAGCCCTACGCAGAGAGCGTGGTTATTGCGTTTTTTCGCTGTTTGCGAATAAAAAAACAATTTGCTTAATGCTTGTTGTATGCGGAACACTTATCCACTCAATCAGCGGGTGCAGGCCATTTGGTTTGCCCCGCTCATTACAAAAAAGCCCAATGATTACTTATCAAACCCATTTAGATACGCCAGAAGCAAGCCGCTACCTATTTAAGCTTTGCAAACACTTTGCTCGTAAAATTCCGGTAGAAATGGATGAATTCAAGGGCCAAGTCACGTTCCCCTATGGCGGCTGTACGCTACTCTGTACGGCAACAACGCTCAGTATTCAATGCTATGGCGATTCTGATGATGCCGCACGTCGCGTCATTGAGGTACTCGATAGCCATATCGACTTACTCACCAAAAAAGCACCGATCACCCTGCAATGGACGCTTAAACCGACGATTTAATCTGGAGCCATCTCACACAGGGCAGCATCGCCACTTAAACCGCCCTACACTAAAAACATCCAATTAACGATGTCTTTACTGATGGCAATCACCGACTGGCCCGAAGACGAGCGCCCCAGAGAAAAACTGCTGGCCCATGGCGTGGAGAACCTCAGCGATGCTGAGCTGCTGGCGCTATTTTTACGCGTGGGAGTCAAGGGCAAAAGCGCGGTCGATTTGGCCCGAGATTTATTACTACATTTTGGCAGCTTAGAAAAGCTATTCCACGCACCGCACGATGTACTCTGCCAAGTGCACGGCATGGGTTCGGCCAAATACTGCCAACTGCAAGCCGTGCTCGAAATGTCCAAGCGCGCGCTCAGCGAGGAGCTGCGCAGCAATGATGCCTTTACCTCTCCCGCATCGGTGAAAGCCTTTTTAAAACTACGGTTACGCGGGCTGGACCATGAAGAATTCCACGCGCTATTTTTAAACACCGCCCACCAACTCATCAGCGCCGAAACGCTCTTCAAAGGCACGCTCTCAGAAACCCGTATTTACCCGCGCGAGGTGGCAAGACGCGCTTTAACGCTCAATGCTGCCGCCGTGATCGTGGCGCATAATCATCCATCTGGCAGCCCCCAGCCATCGGATGCAGATATCCATATCACCCAACAATTACGCAATACTTTAGAAATAATTGATGTGAGCTTACTCGACCACTGCATTGTTGCCGCGCATCAGGTCATCTCGATGGCAGAACTCGGCCTACTCTAAATAAGCCATGGCAGGCTCCGATAAGTAAGGGATACTCTGGAGCCGCCATCATGCGCATCACACACAGCCAAGTTAGCCTGACTGCTCAGCACCAATTTGCTGCAGACCAACAACAATCATTCGTAATTAATCTACAACCATCCCAAGTGCCATCGCCAAGTTCTGAAGTAGAAATCTCCCCTGCAGCACGCCATCAGCTTTCCTTTAACAATACGGATCAACGTGTTTCCTTGATTAAAAGCCTACTGGAAAGCATCTTTGGCTATGAAATCAAATTTTGGGGCTTTGATGAGAAAGCGACTTCCACGGCAGATCATGCAGAAAAAAGTGCCCATCAATCTTCCAACCTCGCAGGCTTTTCAATTGAATCTGCATCGACCTATTCAGAAACAGAAAGCACTCAGTTTCAAGCCAAAGGCAAAGTTACAACGGCCGATGGCAAAGAGATTCAATTTGCGGCTGAGCTTTCTTTAAACCGTAGCTACTCGCTTTCAACGCAAACTGCTGGCTATGCAGGCGCGGTGGCCAAGCAAAAAAAAGACCCGCTTGTCCTTAACTATGCCGCGCCTGCAGCGACGCTTTCTGACAAAAAATTTAGCTTTGACCTCAGTAGCGATGGCTCTCAGCAGCAAATCAGCTTACTCAAACAAGGCAGCGCCTTTCTTGCGCTAGACCGCAATGGCGATGGAAAAATCAATCAAGGTAGCGAATTGTTTGGTGCACAAAGTGGCAATGGCTTTGCTGATCTAGCCCAATATGACGAGGATAAAAATGGCTGGATTGATGAGGGAGACACTCTCTTTGCCCAGTTAAAACTCTGGGTCAAAGACGACACGGGCAACGATCAGCTGCTTAGCCTTAGTGACAAAGGCATAGGCGCGCTCTTTTTAGGCCACGCTAAAGCTCATTTTGATTTGAATGATCAACATAATGAGCAACTTGGGCAGATACGTGCGTCAGGCATTTATTTAAGAGAAGACGGCAGCGGTGGCAGTATGCAACAAATTGATCTCTCTATTTAGGCATCACAAGGGAAACACCTTACTCCTTCTTACATCGCTGTTGCGCCTTAGATACAGCTGATCACTATTTGCTGAAATTCGATTGCGAGCTAACTCACGAATAGCCTCTAATAGCTCAGGCATCGGCCTGCTAAAGCAATAATTCACACCAAAAATAATTCACACCAAGGAATAAGAGATATGACTATTGCACGATACAGCCTTATCGCGGCTGCCATTCTGACCTTAGGCGCTTGTGGCAAACAAGAAGCCCCAAAAGAAGTCGCCAGCCAAGCGGCGGCCGAAACTGCACAGCCTGCAAGCAGCGGTGGCGATATAGTTAAAATCGCTCACTCTGCGCCACTCACCGGCAATAACGCTCACTTTGGTAAAGACAACGAAAATGGCACGCGCATGGCCATTGACGAAGTGAATGCCGAAGGCGGTGCAGATATTGGCGGTAAAAAAGTTAAATTTGAACTGGTTTCTGAAGACGATCAAGCCGATCCTAAAACAGCTACCACCGTGGCCCAACGCTTTGTCGATATGAAAGTCGTCGGCATTATCGGCCATATGAATTCGGGCACCACCATCCCTGCATCCAAAATCTATGCAGATGCAGGAATCCCACAAATCTCCCCATCCGCTACCGCCGTGGCTTACACCGCTCAAGGCTTTAAATCAGCTTTCCGCGTGATGAGTAATGATGCACAGCAGGGTAAAGTCTTGGGTGACTTTGCCGTTAAAAAACTAGCTGCCAAAAAAGTCGCCATTATTGATGACCGTACCGCTTACGGCCAAGGCTTAGCAGACGAGTTTGAAAAAGCAGCCAAAGCCGCCGGTGCTGAAGTGGTAAAACGCGAATTCACCACCAATCAAGAAACTGACTTTAATGCGATTCTAACCAGCATTAAAGGCGCAAAACCTGACCTCGTGTTTTACGGTGGCATGGATGCGCAAGCGGCCCCACTGAAAAAACAAGCTAAAAAACTCGGTATTTCCGCCAAAATCATGGGCGGCGATGGCACACAAACGCCTGAATTTATCAAACTAGCTGGCGCAGACTCTGAAGGCATGGTGTCTTCCAGCCCTGGTCAATCTAAAGAAAGCATGCCAGGCGGTGTAGAATTTTTAACTAAATTCAAAGCTAAATTTGGCGTAGATGTTAACCTGTACGCGCCTTACAACTATGACGCCACCAAAGTCATGATTGAAGCGATGAAGAAAGCGGGCTCTACTGACCCTGCAAAATATCTTCCTGAGCTACAAAAAATTGAATATAAGGGCGTTACTGGCGTAATCAGCTTTGACGATAAAGGCGACATTAAAAACGGCCCTATCACCGTTTACCAAGTTAAGGGTGGTAAGTGGGAAGTAGTTGAAGTGGTTGCAGGTGAAGCAAAGTAAGCGTCATTAAGGCGTAATCTAAAAAGGCGACCCTTGCGTCGCCTTTTTTTAAACCTGTAGACTTGGATTGGCTAGCGAATGGCTTGGCCTTGTTCTAGGATAAAGACGGCATTAACATAAAAATGCATGCAATACGGGAGAGCAGCATGAAACTGGAAGAAGTCTTCGAACAAACACACAAACTACCTACCATCCCCAAAGTAGTTCAAGAGCTAATCGATAGCTTTAGCAAAGACGATATCGATATCGAAACGATTGCAAAGAAAATTGCCCTTGATCAAGTCATTACTGCCAAAGTGCTGCGTCTTGCCAATTCTGCGCACTTTGGTGCATCAAGACAAATTGCCTCAGTCAACGAAGCGGTCGTGGTGCTTGGTTTTAACACCGTACGCACCTTAGTGGTTGCGTCAGGTGTAACTGGCGCATTTATTACTACTCCTGGCTTTGATCGTAAGCGCTTCTGGAAACACAGTCTACGCGTCGCAACACTGGCAAAATGGCTGTCTAAATATGCCAAATACAATGGTGAAATCGCCTTTACCACCGGCATGATCCATAGCATAGGCGAAATGCTGATCCACATTGTGGCCCCTGAACTGGCAGCAAAAATTGATCAGTATGTAGCAAATGGTGCTTCAGACCGCGTGGCCCTTGAAACCAACAATATTGGCTTTGATTATGTGATGGTGGGTGAAGAACTAGCGCGTCGCTGGAATTTCCCTATAGAAATCCAAATGGCGGTTAAGTTTCAAAACACGCCCAACGAGCAAGACCCTAGTTCTAAATTAAGCCATATTTTGCATCTTGCTTTACATATTGCGCACGAAGAAGAAAGCAGTGAGGATCTCTTAGCGCTGGCAAGTGGACTACCACTCACATCCATTGATGCGCTTGAGTTAGATATCGATGCTCTAAATGCACACTTAGTAGAAACCAAAGATCTTGCCAGTGGCATGGAAGAAATGATTGGCTAATCATAAAACCGATCTAGACGCAAACAAACCCTCTACTGCTTTACCACACAAAAAAGCCGGCCCATCACCGGTTTTTTTGTGCTCATCACTATTTTATTAGCGCTTTTTTCACAAAAAACAAAACACTTATCAGCCAATTAAGTGCAATAAATCATGAACATTAAGGGGTAAAGATAATGAAAAATAACTTTGCGTTTAAAATGCGGGAATAGCCTGATATTCAAATGAAAGAGCAGCACTTAGTCTTGTGTAACCGAATGAGTCACAAATCGGCAAACCACCCAATGCGGAGATTTAACTAACATGTTTAGCAAAAAAAATATAATTCTATTGCTCGCCAGTGCAGCCACGCTGCTTGTTACTCCTGCTTATGCGGCCAAGGTTTATCAAGTCGCCACAGATGCCGCTTACGCCCCTTTTGAATCCGTAAATGATAAAAAAGAAATTGTTGGTTTTGATATGGACGTCATTAAAGCCGTGGCAGCCAAAGCAGGCATAGAAGTCCAATTGCATAACACGCCTTGGGAAGGTATTTTTGCGACGCTCAGCTCCGGGGACCGTGATTTAGTTGCTTCATCCGTGACCATTACACCAGAGCGCAAACTCAGTATGGATTTTTCTGATCCTTACTTTGAAGCCAAGCAACTGATTGCCGTGGGTAAAAAAAGTACGCTGACTAACTTTGCCTCACTAAAAGGCAAAAAAGTGGGAGTGCAAACCGGCACCACCGGTGATGAAATCGTGCAAAAACTCATGGGAAAAACCAGCCCAAACATTAAACGCTTTGAATCCACTCCATTAGCAATTAAAGAATTACTCAATGGTGGTGTTGATGCAGTGGTTGCTGACAATGGCGTCGTCATTAACTTTATCGCTAATAACAAGTCATCCAGCCTAAAAACCATTGATGATGCAACTTTCGCCAAAGAATTCTATGGCTTTGCTGTAAAGAAAGGTAATAAAGATCTCGTTGAAAAACTCAACAAAGGCATCGCAGCGATCAAGGCTGATGGTACTTACGACAAAATCCACAAGAAATACTTCGGTAACTAAGATTAATCATTTAAAATCGACTTAACTCTTTCAGAAGCGCAAACCAACTGGCTTGCGCTTTTTTATTCCGCAATCTGAATATGGCATGACAATGGATTTCATTACCTTTTGGCAACAGATGCAAACCGCCGTTCCCCTACTCTCTAATTTTCAATTACAGATTGTTTGGGAATATCGCTCACTCTTTATCGATGGCATGAAGATGACCATCGGCATCACCCTGATTGCCGTGGTATTTGGTACTTTAATTGGGCTGTTTGCAGGCATGGCACGCCTTGCCGATGTAAAGCATGGCCCTTGGAAATATCCTGTTCGCTTCTTAATCCGCTGGCCTTCATCCGCTTACGTCACTTTCTTTCGCGGCACACCGCTGTTTGTGCAGATTTTGCTCACTCACTTTGCTGTCATGCCGATGTTGATCCACCCAACGGATGGCTTGCTGATTAGTGGCGATTTGGCCTCTACGCTTCGGCAAGACTACGGCGCATTTATGTCTGGTCTTGTGGCACTTACCCTTAATGCGGGTGCTTATATTACTGAGATTTTCCGTGCGGGGATTCAGTCCATTGCTAAGGGCCAGTTTGAAGCATCGCGCTCCTTAGGGATGAACTACTGGCAAACCATGCGCTTTGTGATTATCCCGCAAGCCTTCCGCCGCATGCTGCCACCACTGGGCAATGAAGCCATCATGCTGCTCAAAGACAGCTCCTTGGTGTCGGCCATTGGCTTGGCCGAGCTTGCTTATGCGGCCAGAACAGTCGCGGGTGCATATTCACGCTACTGGGAACCTTACCTTACAATTTCCTTCCTTTATTTAATTATCACCCTACTAATGGCCGCAGGTGTAAATAAACTAGAGAAACATTATCAATCTAGCGGCGGCATTCACTAAGCCCTCGCCCTGATGCAAAAGGCCTTCCACCACGGTGGAAGGCCTTTTTTACTTAAGCCTATAAAAAGCGGTTGAAGTTTTATTCACCATGACACTCAGCCAGCGCATGGTTTTTGCTAATGCGCCCGTCACTTCTAAATACCCAAGCACTTTCGTGCATTTCAACTTCAATATTAAGCACTCTTTAATAGAGCATTTTTTTGACCAAGGTGCGAAATGCGCCAGCACTTGGGCTAAGTCCTCGTGATTTTCGCCAGATCATGGTGAAATCTCTCTCAATCTTCAAGTCAGTAACAGCTAACTTCACAAGCGAGCCATTGGCTAACTCTTCCGCGATGCTTCGCTGGGAAATCCACGCGACCGCATTTCCAAGCAGTAGTAACTGTTTGATCGCTTCCGTGCTACCAACAGACAATTTAGGCGCAAGCACAAGACCATGCTGTGCATATGACTGCTCAATAACTGCACGGGAGCCAGAGCCTGCCTCCCGCACCACAAGTTCGCCACAGCCTATTTCCGCAGCACTTACGCTGCCTTTGGCATACAAGCTGTTGGATGGGCTGACCACAGGAATAATCTCATCGTGCCCAATCAATATGGCATCGAACAATGCAATATCGTATGTTCCCTCGATAAAGCCGACTTGTCTTTCTTGGGTCAAAAGCGTCTCTTCAACTTGCTCCGTATTTGTAACGGCCAAGTCAATCATCACACCAGGATAAAGACGCCGGAAAGTGTCTAAAATTTTGGGTAATAAGTAAACGCCAATGGTTCGGCTGGCCGCAAGGCGAAGATCACCGCGTAGCACCTCCGCAAACTCTCCTACCGCATTTTCGGCTGAATTGGCTAATGTAAAGATTTGGGCAGCGAACTGAGCAAGCAGAACCCCTGCCTCTGTGGGCTTCATACCTCTTGGTAAACGATCAAAAAGTACAACGCCAAAACGCTCTTCAAGCTCCCTGATCTCCCGTGTCAACGCAGGTTGACTGACGTGCAGATGCTCTGATGCAGCCGTCACGCTGCCCATTTTTACTACAGCAAAGAATGCTTCGAGGTGGGTAAAGTTCATGATATCAATCTATATCAAAATCATATGGCAGCCATAGTAAATATGTATTTTTTTTTTAAATAGTACCGTTCTATATTAGCGGCATCTACTCCTTATGAAGTAGATGCATTCACTCCTTACGAAGGATGATGATTATGGGAAGCCTTGCAGAGAAAGTTCGCCAGTTCACACCTAACTGGTTTGCCATCACGATGGGAAACGGCATTGTGTTTTTAATTTTGGCCGCACTGCCGATTCACTTTAGTGGCCAACAAATACTTGCTGAAGCACTTTGGGCTATCGATACGGTTGTGTACATGATTTTTGCATTGATGTTTACGGCTAGATTGATTATTTACCCTGACACGATCAAACCCATGCTACAGCACCCCGTTCAGTCCATGTTCCTTGGCGCTATACCCATGGGGCTGGTCCCTATTATTAATGGCATCGTCATTTTTGCAGGTCCACGCTTTGGCTCAGATGTTTACTCGCTGGCTTTTTTTGTTTGGTGCTTCGATGTCGTGCTTGCTGTGGTGATTGCGATTGGCGTGCCTTATTTAGCCTTTCGCTCTCAAAACCATGCATTTGAAAAGCTCACTGCCGTGCTGCTCTTGCCGATTGTTGCGCCAGAAGTCGCAGCATCAAGTGCTGCAGTATTAGCGCCTCACCTCGCTCCGGAAATGGCTCGTTATGTTATCGGAGCAGGCTACGTTCTTTGGGCTATTTCAGTGCCGCAAGCATTTATGGTTTTGACGCTGGTGTTTTTTCGATTAGTGATCCACAAACTACCGCATCGAGACTTGGGTGTTTCAAGTTGGTTAACCCTTGGTCCCATTGGCACTGGCGCGCTTGGCTTGCTCACTCTTGGACAAGTCGCGCCTGCAGCCTTCAGCGGAACTCAATTAGCCAGCGTGGCCATCGCAGCGAGGGATTTTGGTGTGATTGGCGGTCTGCTGCTTTGGGGTATGGGGATTTGGTGGCTCGTGTGTGCCATTTTGTTTATGAGTCATTATCGCCGCGAAGGCTTGCCATTCAATCTTGGCTGGTGGGGATTAACCTTCCCGCTGGGGGTCTATGTTGCAGCGACATTGAACCTGTATTTCATCACTCAACTTGTTGTGTTCGAGGTGATAGGCATTGTGCTTGCCGGGCTTTTGTTAGGTCTATGGCTCATTGTGCTGATTAAAACACTTAACGCGCTTATACATGGTCGCTTATTCCATGCTCCCTGTTTAAACGATTTAAATTAGCTATAGTTAATACATTAAATAGCACTTATTTAACTACTAAGAGATATATAAAAAATGAAAATTTATACTTTTATTCTTGCGATAGGCCTTGCGTGTATGTCTGCCCTATCGGGGGCCAATGAAGGCCCTTGCAAAAACAAAAGCTATTCATTGCAGCTTTTGGGTTCTGGTGGCCCCATTTCAGATGATGGCCGCTCTTCTTCTGCATCCTTGATATGGTGGAAAAACAAACCTTTATTCATGATCGACGCTGGCGGCGGCTCATTTCTGCGCTTTGGTCAGTCTGGCGCAAAACTAGAGGATGTACGTTTTATCGGTCTAACCCATTTCCATACCGATCACGTTTCAGATTTGCCCGCACTTTTGAAAGGCAGTTATTTCTTTACTGCTCCGCACAATATTGACATTGCTGGCCCAACCGCAAGTGAAGCATTTCCTAGCTTAACTCACTTTATGAATGCTCAATTTGCCAAAAATGGCGCTTATGCTTATTTATCAGGCATCTTTGATGGAAAAGGAGATATCCCCTTAAAAGTGAAGCTGACTGATGTGGATTATCATCAAACAACAGCAACAACGGTCTATAAGGACGGTGAAATTACCATCTCAGCCCTCGGCATTCCGCATGGCAATGTCCCTACGCTGGCCTACCGAATTGACACCCCCGAAGGGCGTATTGTGATATCGGCAGATCAAAACGGCAGCAATCAGCATTTTATTGATTTTGCTAAAAATGCCGACATATTAGTCATGCCGCTCGCTATTGATGAGGGGGCGGATTCCAGCTCTGCTTTCCTACACGCCAAGCCTTCCACCGTTGGCAAGATTGCTGCGGCAGTTCAAGCTAAAAACCTCGTTTTGAACCATTTCATGGGCAAAAGTCTACGCACCAAAGATCAGTCTATTGCCATCATTAAGAAATACTACAAAGGTCCTGTTTATGCAGGGCGAGATTTGTCATCAATTTCTGTGAATTAAATTGTATTGCGATAAAACCATCGTAATTTTAATAAAAAATTAAACTCGTTCAATCCAAATAAAGAGGCATAAATTGAAAAATAAAATCATTTTATCGATAGCAATGACTTCATTGGTGACGATGTATACAGAGCCATTAATGGCCGAAACCAGCCATGTAGCACAGCCCGTAAAAAGTGAAAGCGGCAATGGCGGCAAGTGCGCAAGCGGGAAATGTGGAACCGTAAAAATGTACGAGAAAGCCGACCTTAAGAGCGATCCTCAGGACAAATTGGTACGCGCTCGTGACGGAAAATGCGGCAAGTCTGGGCAAGGGACACATGCAGCTGCTGCAAGCTGCAAAATGACGGAGGGAGTATGCGGACAATAGCCCCTTCCTCTCTGGGAGTAGGGCTACGCAGCGAGCACGCTCAATGGCTATCTGATCAGCCCATAGACCCCAATATTGACTTTCTTGAACTGACCATTGAAAACTGGTTGGAAGTGGGCGGAAGGAAACGTGAGCAGCTGGATATTCTATCTAACAAATACCCACTGATTGCCCATGGGCTGAGCCTTTCAATTGGCGATACGCTGCCCTTAAATGTGGAATTTGTAGAAAGAGTAAAACGCTTTCTCGATCGCTACCAGATCGACGTATATAGCGATCATTTGAGCTACTCCAGGGACAAACAAGGCTATTTATACGATTTATTGCCGATTCCCCGCAGCCCAGAGATGGCGGTATATATTTCGGAAAAAATACGGCAAGCGCAAGATATTCTAGAACGCACGCTTATTCTGGAAAACATCAGTTACTACTACAACCATGATGGGCAAATGGAAGAAGCGGAATTTATTAACGAAATTGTTGAACGCAGCCAATGCCAGCTATTACTAGATATCAACAATGTTTATGTTAATGGCGTAAATCATGATTACGATCCGCTTAAATTTATTGCCAGCCTACCCTCAGCCTCAATTCGGTATTTTCATATTGCCGGCCATTGGCAGCAAGAGGATGGCGTCATTATTGATACACATGGTGCAAATGTATGCGGCGATGTGATTGAACTTGCTAAGCAAACTATTAAATTGCACGGCACTAAGCCCTTGGTATTAGAAAGAGACAATCATCTCCCTTCATTAAAAGACTTATGCGGGGAAGTTTCAGAGCTACGTAGCCAATTGCTCTATTCGCATTAGAAACATCCAATAAATGCCGCAAAAGGAACATGAAATGAGCGCTTACGTAAATATGGAGCTTAGTCAGGAATTCAGCAGCATGCTGCGCAATAAACAATCCATCACTAAAGATCCTAGCGTTTTACTGTATCGCGAATTTTTGCGTGGCAATATTGAAAATGTAATTGAACACACTTTCCCCGTGTTTTATCAAAAAACGGGAATAAAAAACGTTCAACAGCATATTGATGATTTTCTGCAAGACCATCATGCGCTCTCGCCTGAGTTTCATCATATTGCCACCGAATTTTTAACATTTATTCAAGAAAGAGTTTCGCCGGAAATACGGCAGGGTTTGGAATACGAGTGGGTGGTTTTTTGTGTTGAGATTGATGAAGGCATCGTTAGCCATTGCTCACCAGAAGGATTGTCTAACGAATCCATGCTTACAACTAATCCAACCCTGATTTGTAT
>JAPLQI010000112.1 GCA_026399755.1 Pseudomonadota bacterium | reverse complement strand
TTCGCCGCTTTGTTGTGCTGCAATAAATCCCATGTTTTGCCCTTGTGAAGAAGAGGTGGAGGGGGATTTGAAAGAACCTTAAAAGGCTTCGCCTCCCCCTGCCTCTCGCTGCGGGGTTCGCTCGGTTGGCTACTTTTCAGCTGCCCTGTTCTTCATTTCCCGCTCTAGCCGTTCCAGATCCTTAATCACGCCACACTTGGGGTGCAGTGCTAAGGCTTGCCGGAAATAATCGGCAGCAGCGGGTTTGTTGTGCTCGGATAAGCCGTAAGCGATGGCCTTAAATAACTTGGCCTTGACTTGGTCTGGCATATCTTCGGCTTGGGTGATTTCAGCGATGGCTTGCAGGCCCTCCACATCAATGGCCTCCCCCAATACCCGACCATTCATGGCGGTATCGGCCATCTCTTCCACTACCAAGCACGCCAAGGTGCGCTGGTACTGATCCGGCAGAATCAATTTATGCTTGATCGCATAGCGCACAATCGGCAGGGCGGCGGTAAAGTTGCCGGTGTCGATCATCCACACGGTGTCGATCATCCACACCATGACGGTCATCAGCACTTCATCCTGCCCGCCGCCTTGGGCGGACAAAGCGCCGCTGATCCAAGGCGCGTAATCGGGCAGCATTTCGCGCTTGGCGTCGATCTTGCGGCTAAGGGACTGGATCTGTTTAAGCCGTCGCTTGTCGCCCGCGAGCTTGGAAAGCATCAACTCATAGCCGCTGGCATTGGCTAGCGGGTGATGTGTTGATACTTGCGCGGCAGTCATTCGCAACAAGTGGGCTTTTGCGGGGCTGATTACGCACCGCCTGTGGGTGGGTCGATGGGCTTGGCTTCGGTGCGCTCTGTCGGCAGCAGCTCGATGTTTTCAATCAGGCAACCGGCTTCGTATACTTCCACCACGTAAGCATCATTCGAGCTTTCGTAATTGGCGATCTGGTTGTAATCCGGCTCTTCCCTAACATGACGGTGGCGGCCCCCGATTTGCCAGTACAGCGACAAATTGGAAAGCGTGGTGATCAGCATCGCGCCCTTGGGGAAGAAAGGCACGGTCACAGCGGGGAGGCCACCAACCCGTTTTTGACTGATCAGCATATCCATTGCCATTTCTTCGGTCGGGGCGTGGTCTTTGTTGATTTTAGGGAAGTATTTATCGACCAGTAATTCGCTGGAGGTGACCACCACCAGCTGCGGGTTCTCGCGGAACTGTGGGTGGATCAGGGTATTAACAGCATCAAAAACAAGGGCGTCTAAGTTGAGATAGTCGCCGTTCTCTGTTTTCCAGATGGTGCCGTCTTCGGCTTTTACTATGGTTGCTCCGACGGTGATCTTGCCTGATGCGGACGGGCCTTCGGCCATCACGTTGGTCGGCGCATGGTTGCGGTACTGTTGCAGCCAGCCGATGTTCACGTCTTGCAGCAGCGGGAATTTTTCGCGGTCGGTTTCTTCGGCGACGGATACGCCATTCAGGCCAATCATGATGCGATCAAGCGACTGCTGATTCACAATCAGGTTGCGCAGTTTGGCTTGGAAGTCGGGGAACTTGGCCCACATATCCAGCTTGGGGTAGTTAATACCGGTATCAAAGTTGGTTTGCACACAGCGGTAACGGCCAGAACTTAAATCGGATACATCGCGTGGCTTGCGCGGCCCTTTCTTGGTATTGGTTCGGCCTGCAATGGTGCCGGTGAGCCCTAGGCCCAGCTTTTCGCCTTCTTGCTCGGTCACGCCAGGCATATTAATTTTGCTGAGAAATGCGCTGGAAAGCTGGACGCGGTTTTCAAGCTTTTGCTGCACTGTTGGATCAACTGAGAATGTCTTGCTGATATCGCCGACATGATTCAGGTTGGCAATTTGTTTTTCAAACTTTTCATAAACGAGTCGCGTGTCATTACGCATAAATTAGATTTCCTTTGATATATTTTTTAATTAGCAATCTGTGAGCAATTCAACCGCGCCGCCGGTGGCCCGATCCCGTCCGCCAGATAAATGACTCGGCTCGTTTTCAATTTTCGATTTGAATTCGCGCAATTCGGCCATTTCGCTTTTCAATTCATCGATACGGCTTGTCATGGTGCGAAAGCCATCATTGTTTTCTGCGGTTTGCTCGGCAATGGCTTCCAGTGCTTGCTGGATATCCGCAAATTGCAGGTTTTCTTTTTCTGCTTTTTTAGAAAAAATCTTTACTACGGATTCCAGCATCGACACGGCGTGCGTTCCTTCTTCTTCGAGTGCAAACTCGATGGCATTAGTGAATAAACAGTTTTTGTTTGTTTTGCGGGCCATCAGCGGGCTGGCACCACCGGCGGAAGCTGAGAATTGCAGCATTGATGTACCCAAACTGGCGGGGTTATCGGTGACAGCTAAGCCGGTTAAGTAGGCTTCCCCTGTGTCGGCAAAGTCAGGGTCACACTCGATGGAGGTGTAAACCTTCTGGCGGTTCTGATTCATCGCCACCAGTTCGGGCGTGGGGTCAATGGTGGCAAACAGGGCCATCTTGCCTTCGATCTCTTTCGCTTCCAGTGCCACCACATCGCCATAGGATTTAAAGGCGCTGTCCGGATAAATGCCTCGAATATGTTCCATATTCACCCGCGCCCCGTAGGTCGCTGGGTTGTAATTCTTTGCCATCTGGCTGAGCCATTCGCGGGTAATGGTGCGGCCATCGGTGGTTGCGCCTTCGGTCGCTACCCGAAACGATTTAAATTTTTTGTCCATAGACCCTTCTGCGGTTTTATTGAATAGCGGGGTTAATTCCTGAAGGCACCCACTATCAACACAAATTAAACCCCCATCAATTGACGCCTTTTGTGAATCCCTATTCCACAAAAGCCATTCAAATACACCTCTGTTTTATTCC
>JAPLQI010000018.1 GCA_026399755.1 Pseudomonadota bacterium | reverse complement strand
ACCCTCATGCAAAAAAAGATCGCCCCAAACACCCTAAGCCGCATGATTTTACAGCCTATAAATCAGGGGTTTGAGCTTAAGTTGATAGGATTGGGTTTCACCCGCCCTACGAAAAACATTTCACTTAAGTTGATAGGATTGGGTTTCACCCGCCCTACGATATTTATGATGAGGTTGAGCAAGAGGCGTAATCAGGTAAGAGAATATAAAATGGGGATTCAAAACTGCGGGATCGCGCTGAATCTATTTGCGATCTAATTTGTTTGACCGAACGGTTGGATTTATTTTTTTCCTTTATTTGTAGTCTGAGTTCATTTGCCCTATTTTTTCAATTATTTGTTTGTGATTTGACCTTGGGTTTTAAATTAAAATAGATAAATATTTAATGAAGATAAACTCGGAATTACAAGGGATTCTTTTTTATATGCCCATGGCATTAGCTTTGATGGTTGGATGTATCACCATTCCATGGTGGATTGTTCAAAAAGGCAATCTGCAAGATTTAGCCGTTTACGGGGTTGTTACTGCAATTGCAACTTTTTTATTTTAGCCACTTATGGCTCCATTGTGCGAAGCGAAAGCAATGAGTGCAAGGTACTGTGGCACTCGCATTCTCTTGCTTTTTGTTTTGCTTGATTGCTCTGGCAATTACCAACCGTTTACACGGCATTTAGTCTTCTCACCGCTGCTTTGGCTTGCTGTTTTGTCTTCGTCCCTCGCTCAAAAGAGTTTTTTGAACTCAACCACGAGCAAGTCAATGATTGGTATCAGAAAGAATATCCCTCTGGATTTACAAGGAAAAACAGCTCAGGCATAAGGCCTGCGTGTTTCGACTATTGCGGCGTATAGATCATTTTTTTGTATATTAGAAAACAATGTCAATCTATCTTTGTGGAATGTGGCCGGTATTATTTTGACTTAAAAACGGCGTAATCAATGTTTAAATGTTGTGGTGCCAACTAATAAATGTGCCGTGTTATGCATGTTCAGTTTCTCATTGACCAACTCAGACAAAATTTAAGTCCTGAGCACTTTCCAATTCAGCTAGAGACGCGTTATCCCAGTGTTTTAGCGCAAATAATGAAAAGCTGGGAGCTAGATCAGCTCGACGCTTGTTTTAATGATTTGTTGCTCCAAGGGCCGCAAAAGCAAGATGAATTTCCCCGTGAAGTCGTTCTGGAGATTTTTCGCTTGCAAGTCGCGCTCGATGCCGCCCCTAAGCAAATGCAAGAGTTATGGGGAGATGTTCCAGAAGCCAAAGTCAATCCAGATGCGAAGGTTTATCCTCTGTCTAAGGCTGCTCAAGCCAAAGCAGATGCCCAAGCCATTCTGGCTCAGTATGGGCTGAGTGTCAGTTCCAAAGGCTTGCATCAAGCCATTGAGCAACGCCACTATAATTTGCTCCCGCAATTTATCCGTGCGGGGATGCCGATTGAGCAAGAAGACGATGCAGGCTGGACGCCCATCATGCACGCCTGCTTTGCGGGGAAACTTGATATCGTCATTGAGCTGATTGAGCTCAATGCCAATTTATTGGTCACAGATTGCTATGGATATACTTTGCTGCATTGGGCTGCGCTAAATGGCAATGCTGATCTTGTTGCGCTCTTAATGACTTATGATTTAAATCCGCAGCAAATGAGCAAGAAAGGGATTACCCCGCTGATGCAAGCGGCGGCAGGTGATCATGTCGCGGTGATGAAACGCATCGTTGCTGAGTGCGGCATGATTGCGATCCACGCTCAATGTAAGGAAGGATGGACTGCGCTACATAAGGCAACGGTGAACAAAAAAGTGAGTGCGGCGCTCTGGCTGGTAGAGCATGGTGCTAACCCCTATTTACGCAATCAGCATGGCGAATCCGCTTGCTCAATGGCGCTCGAGTTAAATCAGAATCGTTTGCACGATTTACTGAGCGAATGGGCAGATCGTCATACCCAATAGAATTAATAGCCCTCTTGAAAATCTAAACGCTGCGAATCCATTGCGGCGTATGAAGGCTCTATCCGCTGCTGATCGTTATGGCTATTCGCGCTATGTTGCCAAGCAAAGCGACTACCTTTCTGATTGTTTTAGCGATTACGAATGTGAGCTTATGCCTCCAAGATCAAGGGGGGGGCGTTTAAGCACAGCGCAGGAGTAGTTGATCATGAAAAAAGAGACCGTTGCGGCGGTCTCTTTTTTTGAGTGTAGCTGTTGTAGTTTGATTAGATGTAAAAAGCTTACAGATTGAATCGAGCAACCACTGTTTTTAAAACGAGTGCTTGTTTGTCGAGTTCCATAGCGGTTTCAGTGTTGGTTTGTACTGATTGATTGTTTTCTTCACTGGCTTGCGCGATACGCTCGATATTCTGGCTGATCAGATTGCAAACTTGGCGTTGTTCACGCAGTGAATCCACGATGGCATGAATCGCCGTATGTACCGATTGCGCGGCATTTTGGCTGCTTTGCACCGAGTCTGCAGCCGAGCCAGCGTGATGTACGCCTTGCTGCACTTCGCTGAGGGCTTGATTCATGATAATGGCAGCTTCGGTGGTGCTGGTCTGGATGGCGTTGATGGTTTCGTTGATTTCTAATGTGGATTGGGTGGTGCGCTCGGCGAGTTTTCTGACTTCATCCGCAACTACGGCAAAGCCACGGCCCATATCACCAGCGCGTGCCGCTTCGATCGCGGCATTGAGCGCGAGTAAGTTGGTTTGATCGGCAATATCTCGGATGACGCGGGCAATTTGCCCCACTGCATTTGAGCGGTCTTGCAATTGAAGAATATGCTGGGTGGCCGAGCCTATGGTCCCACTCATTTTAGAAAGTGCAGATTGCGTGGCTTGAATAACTTGGCTGCTGGTATGTGTGGCTGCTAGTGCAATATCGGTAGAGGTGCTGACTTCTTCAGAATTGTCTGTGATGATGGAAACGCTCACTGTCATTTCTTCTACAGAGGCGGCTAAAGACGCTGAAGCTTGGTTTTGTAAATCAATTGAAGCCGACGTTTGTGTACTTCCGCTGCTGAGCTCATTAGATGCACTGCCAATGGCATTAGAGCTTTTGGCGATATCATGAACGGCATCTCTTAGGCTGTTTTGCATGACGCCCAAGGTGTTGAGTAAATCACCTAATTCATCTTTACTGCTATTGGGTTTCGTTTTGCTTAAATCACCTGAGGCAATAATGCTGGCAAATTGACTGGCAGCGTGGACGGCATGGGTAATATCGCGAATAAGCCAGATGGAGAATGCGACCAGCGTGAGGGTGACTAATAAAACGAGCATAATATTATAGCTGCGGGTAGAGGTATAAGCCTGTACAGAGTTTTCATGGTCGTGTTTAGCAACATCGAGTTGCAGGGTAATGAGTTCTGAAATTTTGTCAGATACAGGCTCTATGGCAGGGTACATCTCACGCACAACCAATTGATCTATGGCTGCAGTATCTTTGCTTGCCATTGCTTGCTTTAATTTACTGCTGACGCTGTTAGCGATCTTCATTAATTGCTCGTTTTGCTTTGCCAAATCACTTTCTTTGCCATCCATTTTGCTCGCCATATAGTTACCCCAATCACGAGCAATTCCTTCTTCGGCCGTTTTGATGAGGGCGACGCCTTTTTCTGCTTCAAGGCTGCCATTGCGTACTTTATGGCTGGTATCCACGATATTTACTGCATAAAGATCAGCTACGTTTTTTAAATCTCGCAAGGGAACAACACGGTCTTTATATATACCGTCCATGGTTTGGTTGGCTTGGTAAATACCATTTAAACCGATCATGCTGATCAGGAGAACAGCAATAATGCCTAGGCCACTCATGATGATTAAACGCAAACGTAATGACATGATTGATCTCTTTGTTTTGTAAGTATTGCGCGAAGGCATTCTTAAATAAATGACTCATTAATGCTATTCATGTTGCCATTTGCAATAAAAAATTCATACACGGAGTTTTACGCTTTAACAATAGATGTTTTTTTTATTGTTTGCAGTTTTTTTAATTTATAATTCCTTGCTGTGTTTTAAAACAATCGTTTATTTGTAGCAGTGCTTGTGGTGTTAAATTAATGGATTTTAAATTTCATGTTTTTTCGTCGTGTGTTTTAATTTGTTTTTTATTAGTGCATGTTTGTTTTGTAAGAAAAGTAGTTGTGTTTTGGCGTGTTATGCAAATTTTTATTGTGACAAATAAAGTGATTGTTTTGTTTTTTTATTGCACCATCTAAAAAAATAAACGGCGAGGGTTGATTATCTTGGCCGTTTATTTGTTTTGATTAATTGTTTGTGATTTATTTATACGAATGGGTGCTCCATATTAACCCATTCTTCAAAATGATCGTCTTCAAAACGATAAACCCCACGATCCTCTCTTGATAAATATTGCTTATCAAAGAGTCGTGCCAGAGCATTGTTTACGGTGTGGTTGGCCAGCTCAGTCATACCTAGGCGCTGGCCAAGCAACAAGCGTGTATTTTTGCTGCTAAGCCCGCCTTGATTTGCCGCGATATATTGCAAAATAACTTGGTCTACGGGGAGTAAATCGCTCCAGAGGCGATCAAAGCCTTGGTCGGTATATGTTTTTGCGAGGGCGCTGGTGATCGCGGCTTGGTGGCCATGAAAAGGGCGAATTAAATACTCTTCTAAGAAGCGCCGAAATAGCTCGGGCGTTTGCTTGAGTTGATCAAAAGCGGTAATGCCATCGTCGTAGCTTAGATGGTAGTTGCTATCCAAAATATGATTACTTACTGCAATCATATGGTGCACAAATAAATTATCTAGTAAGGGAAAAGGCTCGACGGGGGCCCAGTTGTAAAAGGGTTGATTGGATTTGGCAAACATATCGCGCAAGGTATGCTCGCTACTGCCCGTAAAAATGACATGTACTTTTTGTTTGCGTACATCTAAACCTGCACGTAAGGCTGCGGCTAGATCGGCATTGTTGCTGCTGGCTAAAATCTGAGCCTCGTCGATGAGTAATAAAATCACTTCCTTGCAATGATCTATTTCTTGCCACATTTTTGCCGTAAGGCCCGATGAAGATTCTGGCTCAAAGCGCGTCTCTAAGCTGCCTTCGCCTATGGGTGTTTTTGCGTTGAGCTTGATGGTGTTGATTTTTTTACCGCTGATTTTCTTGATTCTATCCAGCAGGCTGGCGCTACTGCTTAAGCTGTTGATCACCGCGGAAGCTACGCCTTCGTTCGTATTGTCTCGGCACTCCCATAGATTGATATAAATCACGCGATAGCCTAGTTTGGCGGCGGCAGGGGCTAGGTCTTGGAGTAGGAACTCTGTTTTTCCCATGCGGCGGCGGGCAAACAGGGCGCGGCTGTTGCTGAGCTTGAGGGCGAAGCTTTTAAGGTAAAAGTCGGCCAGCTCTGGCCTTTGAAAGTGCCAGTCAGGATTGCTCGTTTCACGCATGTTTATCAATATCTAGAATAATTAGACAAGTCTAAAGTATATAGATAACACTAAACATGCGCATTAATTACTGGGTTGCTGTTGGTGTTACTTTGCTGCTCAGTAGCTCATCCAAATCATTGCGCAGGTTTAGGTAAACACTTTCTTCAATATTGCCATGTAGACGGCTGATTAATTCGCTAGCTGTTTTGAGTAGGGCGGGGCGAGTATCGGTGGGCGAGGTGCCTGTTTTTAAAAATTTCACACAGGCATGTGCTGCAGAGAGGGTGAGCCGAGAGTTGCGTGTTGTTTGTGCCTCATTAACCAGCAGTGCAGTGGCTTCATCGAAGCGCAGTTTTAGCATGAGTTGCACACCATTATTATTAATCTCGGTGATCTCATGGCCCGTTTGCTGGATAAATTGCCGCCATGTAGGGCGCTGGTTGGCGGTGCTTTCTAAAATACCTGACATATTTTTGGTGGTTACAAAACGCTTAGCCAAAATAGAGAGCCAACGATAGGGCGGCGAGCTGATGTTTGGGCTTTCATGCTCATTGGTAGGGGGGCAAATCAAATGCGCCGTCATAATAAAGCTGATCGCCAGCTCCATTGTGAAATCATCTTCTACCATGGCAGATTCTATTTTGCTCAGGTCTTCTGTTTTGCCGCTAAAAATTGCAGAGGCTAATTGAGCGGAAATTCTATTTTGATGTGTATCCTCTTTGCGGACGCGCTCTTGCACCATGCGCAGATATTTTTCGGCATCGCCTAATGAATCTTCAATTTTTGCTGCAATGGCTAATTGCAAAATAGTATTGGCCGATAATGCTGAAGAGTTACCACCGCAATTAACGGCCCGACTTAAAAGGAGCTTGGCCTTGCTGCTATCTCCAAGCATATTGGCCAAATTGCCAGCTTTTTGCAATCGATTGATATTGTTGGGTGTAATAGCGAGGCATTTATCAAAAATCACCATTGCTTCTTCTAATCGCCCATCATTCATATACATATTGGCCAGTTCTTCATAGGCATCTACATATTGGCTGTGCTGGACAATGGACGATTGTAAAAGCTCATCTGCCTTTGTTTTATTACCTTGTTTATTGTAAACCTTGGCGAGGCCAAGCTTGGCCCATGGAACTAAACGGCTGGCTAATATTTCTTCGAATAAGATTCTGGCGTCTTCTAGTTGATTGGTTTCAAGTAATAGCGTGGAGAGTAGGCGGAGTAAATCTGATTTATAAGGCACTTCTGCTTTAGCCAATAAAGCCCTTGCGGCTTCAATAGCGCCTTGCATATCGTCATTGCTAATACAGTCATAAATAATTTGGAGTGCTTTCTTTTTTTTCCATGCCACATTGAGGCGGTCAATGAGTTGTGAGCCAGAGAAAGGCTTAATTAAATAATCATCCGGCCCCACTTCGGCGACAGCGACTACTTTTTCGTAAGAGGCCTCTGCCGTAATCATAAACCAGACCGCACTGAGGGGGAGTTCACCGCTTCTGCGTATTTCTTCAAGCAACTCTTGGCCATTCATACCTTCGCCAAAATCGTAGTCGCACAAAATGACATCGTATTCCGCATTGCGCATGCGGCGGCGAGTCTCGCCTATGCTGCTGGCGGTGTCGACCCGAGTAATGCCAACTTGGGCCAGGGTCATGCGCAAGGATTGACGGACCGTGGGGGCGTCATCGGCGATGAGTGCGCGGGCATTGCTAATGAGGTCGGTCATTATTGATGGGCTATGAAAGATTGACGTACATATTAACCATCAACTTATTATGGAGAAAGCATTACCTTAATTGGTGTAAAGAAAGTATTTTAAGTGCTGGCTGGTCGATTTATGTGTAGTTGGATGTATTAGCACGGCAATAGACGTAAAAAAACCCAGCATGGCTGGGTTGCGCTGGTGTTGCTGCAGATTTTAAGTGTTCAATACATCTAAATATATAAAGTGAAATATTTGCTAGTGTTTAACTTTATTGGTGCCCAGAAGATGACTCGAAACTACTCCCCTAAGAGACCTGAGCCCTTGTAAATCAAAGCTATACTACTTGTTTTGCTGGTGCCCAAAAGAGGACTCGAACCTTCTCCCCTAAGAGACCTTAGCCCTTGTAGATTAAAGCTCGACTACTTGTTTTGCTGGTGCCCAAAAGAGGACTCGAACCTCCACACCCTAAGGCACATGGACCTGAACCATGCGCGTCTACCAATTCCGCCATCTGGGCAATGCTTCTAACTAATTACTCTGGCACATGGACCTGAACCATGCGCGTCTACCAATTCCGCCATCTGGGCAATGCTTCTAACTAATTACTCTATTACTAATAATGCCTGAGCTTTTGTAAATCAAAGCTCCTACTCTTGTTTAACTGGTGCCCAAAAGAGGAATCGAACATTCTCCCCTAAGAGACCTGAGCCCTTGTAAATCAAAGCCCGACTACTTGTTTTGCTGGTGCCCAGAAGAGGACTCGAACCTCCACACCCTAAGGCACATGGACCTGAACCATGCGCGTCTACCAATTCCGCCATCTGGGCAATGCTTCTAACTAATTACTCTATTACTAATAATGCCTGAGCCTTTGTAAATCAAAGCTCTTACTCTTGTTTAACTGGTGCCCAAAAGAGGACTCGAACCTCCACACCCTAAGGCACATGGACCTGAACCATGCGCGTCTACCAATTCCGCCATCTGGGCAATATCTTAAACAATTCTATCTGCTTCTGAACTCTTGTAAACCAAGCTCGTCTACTAACTTTTTGCTACACATCATTTAATCGCTATTAGAACGTGGTGCCCAGGAGAGGACTCGAACCTCCACACCCGAAGGCACATGGACCTGAACCATGCGCGTCTACCAATTCCGCCACCTGGGCGCTCTAAAAGCGTTAGAATGTTGCTGCGCCTCACTTAAGAGGAGGCGATTATTGTTAAAAGCAGGCTGCATGTCAAGAAATATACCGAAGAAATCTTTAAGCTATTCCACTATCCAAAATCAGGAGGGCACGTCGATGAACGGCCGTTCCAAAAAAAACAAAGACTTGCGTGCAAGTGATCCATTTCTAGAGCGTGAACGCGAGCGCTATGAATTTCCTCTTCCTTCCAGAGAATTTATCTTACAAGTGCTGGAAAACCACGGCGCACCGATTTTTGCCGATGAATTAATGAGTATGTTGTCAATTTTGCCCGAAGAAGAAACGCAATTTCATCGCCGCATGGGTGCAATGGAGCGTGAAGGGCAGGTGTTGGTCAATCGTAAAGGCGCGATGTGCCTGCCTGATAAACTCGATTTATTGCAAGGCCGTGTGCAAGGCCACGCAGATGGGTTTGGGTTTTTGGTGCCTGATGATGGCAGCGGTGATCTTTATCTGGGCCCCAAGGAAATGGGCAAGGTGCTGCATGGGGATCGTGTTTTAGCGCGCCCTATGGGGGTTGATCGTCGTGGTCGCCGTGAAGGCAGTATTGTTGAAGTCTTAGTCAGAGCAAACACCACCTTGGTGGGGCGTTTGCATGGTGAGCATGGCGTGTTCACGGTAACGGCTGAAGACAAACGCATTAGCCATGAAATTTTGCTCGAGCCTAATGGCACGATGGGGGCCGAGCATGGTCAGGTGGTGACCGTCGAGTTGGTGACTCAGCCTTCACGATATTCGCAGCCCGTTGGTAGAGTGGTGCAAGTCTTGGGTAATTATGCTGACCCAGGTATGGAAATCGAAATCGCTTTACGTAAGCATAATCTGCCGCATGAGTTTTCTGCCGAGGCGATTTTGCAGGGCGAAGATACGCCGATCAAGGTGCGCAAAAAAGATTGGAAGAAGGTGCTCGATACGGTAGAGCGTGAAGATTTGCGCGATTTACCGCTGGTAACCATCGATGGCGAAACTGCCAAAGACTTCGATGATGCGGTGTATGCCGAGAAAAAAGGCAAGGGCTGGCGCTTAATCGTAGCGATTGCCGATGTCAGCCACTATGTCTTGCCAGGAGATGCGCTGGATGTGGGCGCGATTGAGCGCGGTAATTCGGTG
>JAPLQI010000063.1 GCA_026399755.1 Pseudomonadota bacterium | reverse complement strand
TAAGTGCGCAATCCCTACAGAGGCCGACGTTGCTGGATTGGTCATTCACCTTGGCGAAACCGCTGACTTTGTACCCGCGTCCGCGACGCTGGCGTACAAAGGGCCGTGGGGTACTCCCCACGGCTTTCTCATAAAAATACCAGCAAGAGTACATTGCATGATTTGCAATGAATAAACTCGATCAGCAATGACTCATGAGCAGCAGGACGACCTCCGTTTTTCAGAAGAAACCATCAGCAGTTTTATCGAAATCCTCGACCGAACACTGCCAGATCACCGTGATAACAGAGGAAAGCGCCACAATATGGCCTTTGCCATCACCTGCTTTTTGCTGGCCACGCTATCGGGGCGACACAAAATATCCAGTATTCATCGCTTTATCTCCAACAAATTGGATTGGTTGCGCAACATTACTGGCATGAAAGAGGCCACCATCATTTCGCGGGCGCATCTACCTCGTTTGCTCAATGGCTTGGATTGGGTCGCTTTGGATGCGCTGATCTGCCGTGTTTTTGACGTCAAGATCGATCACAGCGCGCCGAAAAAATGGGTCGCGATTGATGGCAAAGCACTACGTGGCAGTCAATATGAAGATGACAAGCAAAGTGTGGTGTTCGCGGTCGATCACGCGACACGTGAGACACTGGCTCAGGCGCGGCAAGTGGGAGCAAAATCGAGTGAAATCAATGTGGTGCGTACGCTGCTAGCCAAGACGGGCTTGGATTCACAGAAAATTTCGTTGGATGCCCATCATTGCAACCCCGAGACCACGCGTCAAATTCATCAGGCAACTGGGATTTATCTGGTTCAAGTCAAAGAGAATCAAGCCGTACTATTGCAGCAGTGCCAGACATGGTCAGCGAATCTAGTTGCCGTTACGTCAACGCTGGAACACGACAAAGCGAATGGACGCATCAGTTCACGCTACGGCCAAGTGTTTAACATCGCTCAAGAATCGGCTGCGCCGCGCTGGCAGAGCTGCCAACTGAGTACATTAGTGGTGATTACCCGCGAAACGTATCATATTGGCAAAGAAAAGAGCACTTTAGAAACGTCGCACTACGTCAGTAATCAAGTCGTCCGCGAAGGCGACGCTGGGCTGTCGAAAGAGTTGATTCAGGCCGTTCAAAAGCACTGGGGCGTAGAGTCGAATAATTGGATTCGTGATGTCACTTTTGGCGAAGATCTGATCAAAGTGAAGTCTGGCCATCAAGGACAAATTATGGCTAGATTACGGAGTATTGCCGTTGAGTTGATTCGGAAAACCGGTGTAAAGAATTTCCAGGCAGCTATTGAGGGTTATATTGACTCACCAAGCTCTTTAGAGTTGATGTTGAGGCAGGTGGGTTTTCTATGAGAAAGCCGTGGGGGCGCTGCTGCGACAACAAGACGCGGAGCGAGAACGACGACGGCGTGGGTTCTACCAAAAACCCGCGTGATAGGTAAAGCCCGCCGCTAATTCCCCGTCAAGCAAAGCCCATTGCGGCAAACGGCAAAGTCACGCCTAAAATTGAAAGCCAACAGTACGAAATCGTCATTGACCGGTAGTGAAAAGA
The DNA here is from genome assembly GCA_026399755.1 of Pseudomonadota bacterium. Lineage (GTDB taxonomy): Bacteria > Pseudomonadota > Gammaproteobacteria > Burkholderiales > Chitinibacteraceae > Iodobacter. The sequence goes on along the minus strand of JAPLQI010000063.1, from coordinate 92 downwards.
AAAAACCAGTCTGTCTGGCGTAAATTTTACTTACATCGGTGGAGTTATTTTGAAATTCAGATCGGTAACATCAAGAAGTTGGGAGTTTTCCG
>JAPLQI010000116.1 GCA_026399755.1 Pseudomonadota bacterium | reverse complement strand
GGCCGGCGGGTTAAACCCGCCCTACAAAAGATGCAATGCATATTTAGTGGCTTACGTTTATATAGTGTGAGCAAGTCGTTTGTCTTGCGCACCGCCTGTGATAAGCCATTCGCACGGTTGCAAGCATCGAATCATCGTAGGGTGGGTGAAACCCGCCGTTTTTGTAGCATTTCAGTTCAAAGGCCGGCGGGTTTCACCCGCCCTACAAAAGATGTAATGCATATTTATTGGCTTTCGTTTTTATAGGGTGTGCAAGTCGTTTTTCTTGCGCACCGTCTGTGATAAGCCATCCACGCAGTTGCCAGCATCGAATCATCGTAGGGCGGGTGAAACCCGCCATTTTTATAGCATTTCAGTGCAAAGGCCGGCGGGTTTCACCCGCCCTACAAAAAATGCACCTTTATAACGCCTCTGTGCAAATCCTGTGCAAGCTTATGTTGCACTGCGTCATTATGGTGCGGCACCTCCCTGTTTTTTGCTGCGCTATATGGCTATCTATTTGATTTTTATTGTTTTTTGTTGCGTTGGTGATGCTGGCACAGCGTTTGCTAAGTAATGATATAGGGCCAGCGTGCCTGCAAAGATTCAAAACTCAGTGCAATGATGTACTGGGTGTGGGGAAGGTCAATGGCGGCCCATCTCCCTCAAGGACAACGGCGTCCCTTCATGATTTTGTAATCGTGGCGGGACGCTTTTTTTTGCAGTCTTTATAGAGGTAGACATCATGGACAAATCCTTTTGGCGTTCAGGCCATACCCCCACACTTCTTACTGCATTTCTCTATTTTGATCTGAGTTTTATGGTCTGGTATCTGCTTGGCCCTTTGCAGATACAGATTGCCACCGCGCTTAGCCTATCGACCAGCGAGCGCGGCCTGATGGTGGCGACGCCGATTTTGGCAGGCGCTTTGCTGCGCTTGGTTTTGGGTGTGTTTGTGGATCGCATTGGTGCTAAGCGCACCGGTCTTTTTGCCCAGCTGATTGTGATTTTTGCGCTCTTAAGTGCTTGGCAGCTGGGTGTACACAGCATGGCTGAAGCGCTGCTGCTTGGCGTATTTCTAGGCTTTGCAGGCGCTGCATTTGCCGTGGCTTTACCGCTGGCCTCTCGCTGGTATCCACCGCAGCATCAAGGCACGGCGCTGGGAATCGCCGGGGCGGGTAATTCTGGCACCGTGTTTGCTGCGCTATTTGCGCCGGTATTGGCGATTATGTTTGGCTGGCAAAACGTGTTTGGCCTAGCGGTGATTCCACTCTTGTTTGCCCTTGTGCTCTACACCGTGTTTGCCAAAGACGCACCGGGATCGGTCAATCCTAAAAGCTTATCCGACTACGCCAAGGTATTAAATAATAAAGATGCTTGGTTATTTATGGGCTTTTACGCCATCACCTTTGGCGGCTTCGCAGGCTTTGCCAGCGCCTTACCCGGCTACTTTCATGATCAATTTGGCTTTGCTCCAAAAATGGCCGGCTGGTACACCGCAGCCTGCGTATTAGCAGGCTCGGCGATGCGCCCACTTGGCGGTGTGATTGCCGACCGAATTGGCGGTACTCGCACTCTACTGATTGTTTATGTTTGCTCGGCTGTGTTGATTGGCCTTACCGGCCTTGGCTTAGGCGGATCGAGTGTGGCGGTTTGCCTGTTTATTGGTGCAATGCTCTGTCTTGGGGCGGGCAACGGTGCGCTGTTTCAACTGGTGCCACAACGCTTTGGAAAAGAGCTGGGCGTGATGACCGGCCTGATCGGCATGGCCGGTGGCGTAGGCGGCTTTGCTCTGGCTGCGGGCCTTGGCATGGTGAAACAAGCCACTGGCAACTACAGCCTAGGCCTGTGGCTGTTCGCTTTTCTATCCCTCATCGCATGGTACGGCCTCTCCGGCGTAAAGGTGCGCTGGCGCAGCGCGCTGGGCGGCGATCTGGCACAGGCAAGGATTTAGGGATGAAACCCAAATCTTAAAACACGGAGTTAAGGAGAACACGGAGGGCCACGGAGAAAACCTTATTAAATAGTGAATTTTGAATACATTAGAAATGACGGTTTATGGGGAAAAATGAAGGAGAGGTTTTCTCCGTGAAACTCCGTGTTCTCTGTGTCCTCCGTGGTTCAAGGTTTGGGTTTACAAATAATTTTAGGTTTATAGATCAATTCATCATAAAGGAATCCAGCCATGACTAAACCCAAGCTTGTCGTTGTCGGAAACGGCATGGCCGGTATTCGTACGGTGGAGGAGCTGTTGGCGCTTGCGCCTGATCGCTACGACATCACCGTGTTTGGCGCAGAGCCGCATCCTAATTACAACCGCATTTTGCTTAGCCCTGTGCTGGCGGGTGAGCAGACTTTTGATCAGATCGTGCTGAACCCTTTGAGCTGGTATAGCGACAACCATATCACTCTGCATCTAGGCAAAAATATTGTCAAAATTGACCGAGTGCGGCGAGTCGTCATTAGCGACGATGGCCTTGAGGAGAGCTACGACAGGCTGTTGCTCGCTACCGGCTCTACGCCTTTTATCCTGCCTATTGCTGGCAAAGATTTAAATGGCGTGATTAGCTACCGCGATATTTATGACACTGAAGCGATGATTGCCGCTGCCAAAGTCAAAAAGCATGCCGTGGTGATTGGCGGCGGTTTGCTTGGGCTGGAGGCCGCCAATGGCCTGATGCTGCGCGGTATGGAAGTCTCTGTGGTGCATTTGGGTGATTGGCTACTGGATAAGCAGCTGGATATCACCGCAGGCAAGTTATTGCAGGATTCACTGTGCGCCCGAGGTTTAAAGTTTTTGATGGGCCAATCCACCGCCGCTATTTTAGGCAACGAAGCTGGAGAAGTGGTCGGTGTGCGCTTTAAAGATGGCAGCGAGCTGGCGACAGATTTAGTGGTGATGGCCGTAGGCATCCGCCCAAATACCAAGCTTGCCGAAGCGGCGGGGCTATTTTGCAAGAACGGCATTGTGGTCAGCGATGCCTTGCAAAGCTATGACCCGCGCATTTACGCCGTGGGCGAATGCGTAAACCACCGTGGCGTGGCCTATGGTCTGGTTGCTCCCCTGTTTGAAATGGCCAAGGTGGCCGCTAATCATCTGGCGCTGATGGGCTATGGGCAATATAAGGGCTCGGTGCTTTCGACCAAGCTAAAAGTGACCGGTATCGATTTATTCTCGGCTGGGGATTTTATGGGCGGCGATGAGTGCGATGAGATCGTGCTGTCTGATCCTGCCGGTGGCATTTATAAAAAGCTGGTGATTAAAGACGACAAGCTGGTTGGCGCCTGCCTCTATGGCGATACCACCGACGGCGCGTGGTATTTCAAGCTGCTGCGTGAGGGGCGCAGCATCAGCGATCTGCGCGATAGCCTGATGTTTGGCGAATCCAGCGTGGGGGACTCGGGCGTGCAGGGGCAAAGCCGTGCGGGCGCGATGCAGGATAAGGACGAAGTGTGCGGCTGTAATGGCGTATGCAAAGGCACCATCGTCAATGCCATCAAAGAAAAAGGCTTGTTTACCGTAGATGACGTCAAAAAGCACACCAAGGCAGCCAGCTCCTGTGGCTCTTGCACCGGCCTTGTTGAGCAGATTTTGATGAATACCCTGGGCACAAACTTCCAGGAATCACCTAAGACCAAGGCCATTTGCGGCTGCACCGATCACACCCATGCCCAAGTGCGGCAAGCGATTCGGCAGCACAAATTAGTCAGCCACGCCGAAGTGTACGAATTTATGGAATGGCGCACCCCAAGCGGCTGCGCCACCTGCCGCCCCGCCGTGAATTACTACATGTTATCGACTTGGCCTAAAGAAGCCGTGGACGATCCGCAAAGCCGTTTTGTGAACGAGCGGGTGCACGCCAATATTCAAAAAGACGGCACATTCTCGGTGATTCCACAAATGAAAGGCGGCGTCACCAACGCGGCCGAGCTGCGCCGCATTGCCGACGTGGCCGATAAATACGCCGTGCCACTGCTGAAAGTCACTGGCGGGCAGCGCATCGATTTACTCGGGATCAAAAAAGAAGATTTGGTAAATGTCTGGGCCGATTTAGGCATGCAATCGGGCCACGCCTACGGCAAATCAATCCGAACGGTTAAAACCTGCGTGGGCAGCGAGTTCTGTCGTTTTGGCACGCAAAACAGCACGCAAATGGGCATAGATCTAGAAACCATGCTGGCCAATATGTGGAGCCCGCATAAGGTGAAGCTGGCCGTATCAGGCTGCCCAAGAAACTGCGCCGAAAGCGGCATTAAAGACGTGGGCATTATCGCGGTAGACAGCGGCTGGGAGCTGTATGTGGGCGGCAACGGCGGCATCAAAACCGAAGTAGCGCAATTCTTCACCAAGGTAAAAACCGCCGACGAAGTGAAAGAATACAGCGGCGCATTTTTACAGCTTTACCGCGAAGAAGCCTACTACCTAGACCGCACCGTGCACTACATCGCCCGCGTGGGTCTGGATTACATCAAGCAAAAAATCCTCGACGACGAAGCCAACAGAAAAGCCCTTTTCGAGCGCTTGCTGTATTCACTAGAGGGCCTACGAGACCCATGGGCAGAGCGGATCAACGGCAAAGCACGGCAGGAATTTATTCCGATCAAGGTGCTGGCTTAGCTAAACCCAAATCTTGAACCACGGAGAACACGGAGAACACGGAGGACACAGAGTTTCACGGAGAAAAGCAGAGCGCTTGTTTGAAACTAAGGCGTCATTCCCGAATGCTTTTGTCGGGAATCCAGCGGCTCTACTGGATCCCCGATAAAGACTCTCGGGAATGACGACTTTGATGACATAACAGTCATATTGTAAGGCGTGATTATTTAAGCGTTTTTCTCTGTGCTTACTGATTTTTTAGTACTTGGTTTTCTCCGTGAAACTCCGTGCTCTCTGTGCCCTCCGTGTTTCAAGGTCTGGGTTTTGTACTTAGCAGAGTAGTTCCAGCTTCCGTTTTTTAAGGACTAAGCAATGAATATGAAAGCCAATCAACCTTGGGTGAGTATTTGCCAAGTGACAGATATCCCCAAGCTAGGTAGTCGTGTGGTGCAGCGCCCTGCGGGCAATGTAGCGGTGTTTCGCTCTGCGGCCGATGTGGTGTTTGCTCTGCTGGATCATTGCCCACATAAGGGCGGGCCTTTGTCGCAGGGCATCGTGCACGGCGAATCGGTGACCTGTCCTTTGCACAGCTGGAATATCGACCTAGCCACCGGCCAAGCCCGCGCCCCTGACGAAGGCTGCGCTAGGCGCTTCCCAGTAAAAGTCGTCGAAGGTGAAGTGTTTTTGAGTTTGTAAATAGCCCCCTCTCCCCAACCCCTCCCCCAAATGGGGAGGGGCTAGCAGCCTGTCAGACTTAGGGGAATTCGTCCCCCTCGCCCTTTAGGGAGAGGGGTTAGGGGAGAGGGGCTTTTAGCAATGTTTTAAAAGAGAAAAACCATGACCACCATAACCCGTTCTACCTGTTGCTACTGCGGTGTGGGCTGCGGGGTGTTGATCGAGAGTGAGGGCGAGCAGATTGTTGGGGTGAGCGGTGATCCGGCTCATCCGGCCAATTGGGGCCGCCTTTGTACTAAGGGTTTGTCTCTGGCCAAAAGCGTGCAAAGCCCCATCGGGCGGGCGATGTATCCGGAGCTGCGCACCAATCGATCAGATACTCGGCAGCGGGTAGATTGGGATACCGCGCTGGATGCGGTGGCGGATCGGTTTGCGGGGATTATTGAAGCGCACGGGCCGGATTCGGTGGCGTTTTATGTCTCTGGCCAGCTGCTTACCGAAGATTACTATGTGTTTAATAAGCTGGCTAAGGGTCTGATTGGCACCAATAATATTGATACCAATTCGCGGCTATGTATGTCGAGCGCGGTCACGGCTTACAAAATGGCCTTGGGTGCGGACGGCCCGCCAACTTGCTATGAAGACTTGGAATTAGCGCAAACGCTGCTGTTTGCTGGCAGCAATATGGCCTATGCCCATCCGGTATTGTTTCGCCGTTTGGAAGCGGCCAAGGCGGCTAATCCTGATATCAAATGGATAGTGATCGACCCGCGCCGCACCGATACAGCAGCGATGGCCGATTTGCATTTGCAGATTCAGCCCGGCACCGATGTGGCGCTGTTTCACGGCATGCTGCACCATATTTTGTGGGAAGGCTTGGCGGATACCGCTTTTATTGAGGAGCATACCAGCGGCTTTGCCGAGCTAAAAGCGCGGGTGCGGCAGTACACGCCCAAAATGGTCGCCGAGCTATGCGGCGTGCTGGAGGCCGATTTACTGCAAGCAGCCGAATGGTTTGGCCGCTCGCCTGCGGCGCTGTCTTTGTATTGCATGGGGCTGAATCAATCCAGCCACGGCACAGATAAAAACCTAGCGTTGATTAATCTGCATCTGGCAACGGGGCAAATTGGCAAGCCCGGCAGCGGGCCGTTTTCGCTGACCGGCCAGCACAATGCCATGGGTGGGCGAGAAGTGGGCGGCATGGCCACCATGCTGGCCGCGCACCGCGATATTGCTAATCCGCAGCACCGCGCCGAAGTGGCGCAATTTTGGGGCGTGGACGCCGTATCGGGCAAGCCGGGTCTGCCTGCGGTGGCGATGTTTGATGCGATTAAAGCGGGGCAAATCAAGGCGTTGTGGATCGTCTGCACCAATCCCGCGCATTCCCTGCCAGATTTGCCCAATGTGCGTCAGGCACTAGAAATGGCCGAGTTTGTTGTGGTGCAAGATGCCTTTGCCCATACTGACACCACCGCCTTTGCCGATGTGCTGCTGCCAGCCAGTAGCTGGGGAGAAAAAGAAGGCACGGTGACTAATTCTGAGCGGCGCATCTCCCGAGTTCGGGCGGCGGTGCAGCCGCTAGGCGAGGCCAAATCAGATAGCTGGATTGCCCTGCAAGTGGCGCAAAGAATGGGCGCGCGCTTAAAACCAGAACACCCCGGCCTATTCTTTTTTGACAGCCCCGAAGCCATTTTTAACGAGCACCGCGCGCTAACGGCAGGCCGAGATCTAGATATAGGCGGCCTAAGCTACGCACTGCTAGAAGCATCCCCGCAGCAATGGCCTTACCCTCAGGGCGCAAGCACTGGGCAGGCGCGGCGCTATCAAAACGGCGTGTTCGCTACCGAATCGGGCCGTGCCAAATTTATAGCGGTGGATTATCTGCCTGTGGCCGAGCCGACCAATTCACGCTTTCCTTTTCATCTGCTGACTGGCCGTTTGCGCGATCAATGGCATGGCATGAGCCGCACTGGCCGCCTGCCACAGCTCTTTGCGCATAGCCCCGAGGCGAGCTTAGAAATGAACCCCGTCGATGCCGAGCGGCGCAACTTAAAAGTAGGCGATTTGCTGCGCGTGAGTAGCAAGCGCGGCAGCCTGATTTTGCCATTGGCGCTCTCTGCCGATCTGGTCTCAGGCTGCGTTTTCACCGCCATGCACTGGAGCGGGCAGTTTTTAAATAGCAGTGGCAGCAATGAAATCGCCAGCAGCGCCACCGACGATAAATCGTTTCAGCCCGAGCTAAAACACGCCGCCGTGCGCATCGAAAAAGTTGAGCTGCCATGGACATTATTAGCCGCCCGCAAAGGCGATGTCTTGGCGCTGCACGCCGCCGTACAGCCACTATTAAAATCCTGTAGCTACGCCAGCATCAGCCTGCAAGGCCGGGACGAGCCAGTCTTGGTGCTGCGCGCCGCCGCCAAAATGCTGCCCGAAGGCCTCTTAGAAAAGCTCTTCGCCGCGTTCGATCTTTACCCCAATCACGACGTACTCGAATACCACGACGCCCGCCGTGGCCTGCTTAAACGCGTCGGCTGGCAAGACGATCAACTCACCGGCTTTGTATTGGCGGGCGACACCCAAGGCGGCGAAGCACTCCTCGAGCAATTGATCGCAGGCAACCCATGGCAAGGCCCGCGCCTCAATGCCTTCTCACCAAAAAAACTCGGCAACACCCCGCGCGACCCAGTGATCTGCAACTGCATCAACGTACGCGAATCCGCCATCCGCGCGGAAGTAGCGCTAGGGGCCGATGTAGCAGGCCTAAAAGCCAAACTAGGCTGCGGCAGCGTATGCGGCTCCTGCGTGCCGGAGCTAAGTAGGATGTGTAATCAGGCGATTAAGGCTTGAGGTTGGCGGAGCTAAATCTTGAACCCTTGAACCCACCGAGGACACAGAGTAGGGCGGGTGAAACCCGCGAGCAATGCTGAATAAATACGCGGGTTTCACCCGCCCTACGAAGTCATAGGACGCACGGTAGGGTGTACAACGACGAAGTCGTTGCGCACCGAAAGGCGGTGCGCAAGAAAAACGACTTGCACACCCTATGAGCTTGTTGGGAGAGAGTTAATTCTTGAACCACAGCGAACACCGAGAACACAGAGAAAAACAGCTTTTTAGTTAGGTCGTGTTTTGAAAGAAAGCCTTTTCAAGGTCAACCAATATCAACGGTTCTATCGCTGCTCATAGGACGGGGCTTAAGTCTCCCCTTGAAGCACGCCGAAGCGAGGAACAAGCGGGCGGGGTTTCTTTGATGCCTGTTTGAGCGAAGCGAGTTCCGCAGCCGCCGCTCGATTGTCCGCAGATGAGGGGCCTTCGTGTTTCGTGGGGGCGCCTTCTTTGGCTTCGTTTCTTGGCGAAGCAAGAAAGGAAGGCCCCGCGGTGGCTACCGCACCAAAATCACCGTGCCGAAGGCACTAAAACGAATCAAACCCACTGGAAAACCAATCATGAAACAAGGCAAAGTGATTTTATTAGGGGCGGGGCCGGGGGATTTGGACTTGCTTACCATCAAAGCCATGAAAGCGCTGATGCTGGCCGATGTGGTGCTGCTCGATGACTTAGCCAATCCAGAAATCGCCAGCCTTGCCCCGCAAGCACAGCTGATTCGGGTAGGGAAACGAGGCGGCTGTAAGTCAACGCCACAAGATTTTATCCAAAGGCTGATGCGCCGCTATGCCTTACAAGGCAAGGTAGTGGTGCGGGTAAAAGGCGGAGAAGTGCTGCTGTTTGGCCGAGCAGGGGAAGAGATCAGCTTTCTGCAAGCCGCTAGGGTCACCGTTGAAATCATCAACGGCATCAGCTCCGGCCTTGCCGCCGCGGCATCGCTCGGCATCTCGCTCACCCACCGCGAACACTGCCAAGGCGTCACCTTTGTCACCGCCCACGCCCAAGATCATAGCGAACCAAACTGGCAAGCGCTCGCCCAAACCGGCACCACGCTAGTGATCTATATGGGAATGAGCCGCATCGCCCAAGTCACCGCCGGCCTACTCAAAACCCTAAGCCCCAACACCCCCGCCGCCGTAGTCCAATGGGCCAGCACCACCTCCGAGCGCCGCTTAATTAGCAGCTTGGAGTATTTGGCGGTGGATGCACAGGCTGCTCAAATGAGCAGTCCGGCGATTATTTTGGTGGGTGAGGCGATTGGGGAGGCGAGGGAGGGGGTGTTGGAAGAAGAGCTGGTTGCCTGATCTTTTACAAATCATTGATCGCAGCTAGGCCGCGGTTAACCACATCCATGCATTGTTTCTCATCCAGAATGTTTTCAATTCCACCTTGCTTATCAAAGCATTTGCAGCTGGTTTTTTTAGCGTTCGTCGCGCAGCCGCTGATGCTGGCTAAACGCTGCTTACGCTTATTATCTGCGGCGTATTCTTTAGCTCTTCGTTCGCTATCTTTTTGAATTTGCTCAAGTGCTTTGGTGGTGCTTTGAGGGCTGCGTCAATCACGGACACCACGCTTTGGGTTTATTCTTTATTTTCCAGCTCAAACTGCTTAGCAAATACCGCCGGTGCCTCGTCGTTCAGACGTGAATGGCGGCGAATTCGGTTGTAAAATATTTCAATGTATT
>JAPLQI010000089.1 GCA_026399755.1 Pseudomonadota bacterium | reverse complement strand
GTCTTCTAATCTAAACCATTGCCCCGCTTGCAGGCTGCGCAAAGTGCCAGAGCCGGTGAAGGATTTCTTTTGGCCATCCAAGGCTTGCTGACGCAAATTGGCATAGTGGCTTAGCCCTTCTGCATCGCTGGCGTAATAGTGCGTCTGGGCATCGTAATCTTCAAAGCTGCTCTGGATTTGCTGCCCGCCATCGCCTTGGTCTACTGCGCTTTGATCTGCCGTGTGGCTGGTGTTGGCGGCTTTGTAGTTAAAGCTAGCGAGCGACACCGAGCTGCTGCCCACCTGACGCTGGCTATTCCACTCGGTAAGAGAATCAGATTCTTCAGTCGCATCGGCGCGGTGAAAGCGCACTTGCCTGTCTTGCGCCTCGGGTACGGCAAAGGCATCGTCAAAGACGACGAGCTGAACCTGAGGATTGTCTCCCGGCAGATGAGCAAAGCGCCACGCCAAGCCTTCCTCTTGCATCAGCCTGACTAAAAAGTCGTAATCTGATTCTCGGTATTGCAAGCAATAAGTGCGTGGTGCGTGTGTGCCGGAGAGTTTGAAATCCAGCGTTTGCACAGCTGCAAACACAGGGTTTTTAGCCTGATGCTCGGCCAAAACCTGCTTCACGATATTCGGTACGGATAGGTCCTGAAACACGCGGGAAGTGCGGCGGTAGCGCAGCAAGGCAAACGGTGGCTCTACCGTTAGCGAGTATTTAGCAAAGCCCCCATCGGAGCCAAGTAACTGCGCTTGGGATATCACACCACAGCGCTCAATCTCTGCGCCATTGGCATCCGCTACAGTCAAAATAACCGGCAAGCCTAGTAAGGATTTAAGTTCTAAACCGCCATCGGGGGAAAGGCAATCAATCTGATAGCGGTAAGCCTGATTCATCCCCTCGCTGCCGCTGACCTGCTGCGGCAACAACTGCTCACCCCAAACCGCTAAGTTGCAGGCTAATCTCGATTAAAGCCGCTCCGAAAATATAGGCATATATTGTATTAATATTTTATAGCCAGCTTCCGTTTATTTATTGGTCATAAGCTCAGGCATTTTTGGTGTAGTAGGGCGCAGACGAATTGATTTCTTAAATGAATCGTAGCGGGACATACTTTCTGCAAATGGAGGTGGATTTTTTGTTAGTAATGGATACCGAGCACGTGGAACAGTTGCCAGCTCTAATTTAATGAGTGGTAAAACTTGTGAAGCCATACGGCCATCAAATTCGGTGTATACCCCGTAAGCCTCTTCAATAGTATTTTTTTTCTGCTGTATTTTATAGGCAACGCCTCCTTCAGAAGAGGCTAGTCCACCAATATCTGCGCCGCGCGGGCCAATTATTTGGCTGATGGTGGCTTTATATTCTTTTAATTGTGAGCCGCCTAATAAACCAATACCAGCCCGAGCTGCCGATTCAAGTGCGCCAGCCCCCAATAAACCGCCTTCAGGTACATATTCAAGATGGATGTTATAGAGCACGCCCAGTGCATCTGGGTGGCGAAAACTCAGGCCAATTTTATTGCTTAAATCGCCTTGATCGGCAATAAAGCCAAATGGGATACATAACCCTTGTTCCTTGGGTATTTCATATAGTGAACGAGCGCGAAAATTATTTAATACTTTTTGCATTTTCCCCTCAATATCCGCTTTAGGAAATGCGCCTGCTATTGTAAAAATATACATATAGGGAGCACGCCAAACATAGGCCTTATAGGTGACGTAGGGATGATCCATTTTTTCGCGACTTATATTTAGCGTGGCTTGCTCCTCTTTCCAATATGCACTGCTATCGGGCAGGCCGGTATCAACGGCGCGCCAGTTTTTTTCGATATAGGCGATATGTTCTTCAATTTCTTTAATGCTTTTGTTTCTATCAACAAGTGCTTCTTCTAAATTGATGTAATTGTCGACGTCCGTTTTTTTTCTTTCAACACTTGCTGCGTAAATTCTTTCTTCTTTTTCAATGTCTGAGTGTAGTTTTTCTAATGTTGATGTTTTTCCAATTAATCCTAATGAACTCATGTTTTCTAAAGAATGCCCAATATTGTACTCGCTATTATTTAGGTTGGAATTAATTATTTCAGGTTTAAAAACTTTTATTTCAATTCCATTGATCTGTATGCCTTCTCCGACTATGCGATAGGTATTAATGCCATGAGTAAATCCTGGGCCATTAGCTAAGTTATGCTCATCATTAACGGGCCATTCTAATGGATGTTGCACATCAAATTGCATACGCCCTAGGCATTCTGATTTTGCACTGGCAGGGGCCTGATAGGCTAAGTTTTGTACCGCAAGATAATCTTCTGGGCGTGGGTAGCCTGGCTCTATATGTTTTGGGGCCTCACCGCAAGCGCTCAAAGAAAAAGAGCTAGCTAGGGCGGTGACAAAATGGCGAATTATTTTTTTATTCATTGAATGATCCTTTTACAGTGGGGCGTAATAATTAGATGGCCCGTTTATTCCTATAATCTGCTGATAATTAGCCGTTTTCATATCTAATTGTTGGCTCTATGGCTCACCATAGGCACAAATAAAGGTGTCAATCAAAAGATGAATAAAATACTGGGAAATGATTAAATTCATCAAATTATCCTGTAACCGTTGGCGGCTGTGATTGCATTGCAATCGTTGTAGAATGATCTGGGGCTTGATTATCTGCCAGCAAGGTTAAATTAATGCCGGATAAATTGTTCTCATCTTTGAGCCAGCCTATGGGTAATGCCACAATAAATCCTTGTACGCCTTTAGGTTTTTTCTCTATTACATTTTTTGGTGCATCCCAACTATGTAAACTTTTGCGGTCAATGGCTGTTTCAACCCGCCAAAAAGCTGGGTCAAAGGGCATGCGGCTATGCATACGCATGCTAGCCTTATCCCATGTAGGCCAAATAGAGTTGATCTTTAGATCAGACTGAGGCGTAAAGAGAAAGGCGGTTTGATAGGCTTTTAAATTAGCTTGTGCGACTTTTTGAATTTTTTCATATGTATCTGGATTTATAGGCTGCTCTATCACTGAGGCTAAATCACTGGCTGGTGTTTCTCCTCCCGCTAGGCCAAATATTTTTTTCCATAGCTTGCTGCGCAGCTGATGGACGCACAGGCTAACAGGCACAGGGTTTTTACCATCGAGTTTAATTTGTACTGGGCTATCATCACGAATAATAACCGCCAATTCAGAATCACCATCCCCCATCATGCTGCGATCATTAATATTGGCGCTGCCTAATATGGCAACTCGGTCATCTGCAATAAGTAGTTTGCTATGCACATATATTTGCTCTGTAACTGGCATCTTGTTGATCATTTCCCAATTACGCAAATTAAGAAGCGTAAGATATTTACTCCACACAACCTTTGATTTTTTCTCGTCAAAGACATCTTGGGGTAGTTTTTCAATCACTACTTTAGCTGCCGCCCAAGAAAGTTTATCTTTCTTGCATACTTCTATTATTAGCATTGCTCTACACACTTCATTAACAACACTTTGCTTCCCATATACTAAGGACTGCATCGTTAAATGCTGCTGAGTCATAATGTTGAGCGTATTGAGCGTGCCTTCTGGATGCACTGGAATCACTAAATAAACATGAAAAGGTAAGTCGTCTTTAATCGCCTTTTCAATTCTATTCGCTATAGCATAGCCAATGGGGTTAAGTAATGATTTTTGTTCTTTACCTAGTTTTTTGCTTATTTCAATAGCAACTTGGTTGTTCATTACCGTCTTTAAATCATGGATAAATTCAGGACCTTCTTTATCCTGCATGACATCATCCACTTTTTTCCATATTAAATATTTAAGCAGTTGGCTATTGGGCACATTATAAATGCCAAGCATTTTTGCATATTTTATATAGCCACGTGACTTACGAATATCTAATAGAGCGGCCATGGGGCCAGATGCTATACCATCATCACCTTGGCCATAGTCAGATTGAAAAAACTGACCCTCAATATAAAGAAATTTTTCTGCACTTTTAATTGCAGTCAGCATGGCTTTTAGGCAGTTATTTTGCGCCATGGTAGGTACAGTTTTATCTTTTAAAGCCAAGGCTTCATCTTGCCTTAATCGTTTTGGGGCGCTACGTAAAACTTGCACCCAGCACGTGCCATCTGCTTTGGCTGGGGTTTTAAGATGATGGACTTCAGGAATGAATGGCGTATTTTTCGGCGTTACTTTTGCACCGATTGCATTGAGAATTTTACTGGCTACAGGGTCTTTATATAAAGCGGCAGAAGAGTTTTGGTAACGTTTAGCTACGCTATTCCAGCGACGGATAAAGTTTTGGCTTAAATCATAAACTGATGGGCCAACAATATTAGAATGCACGTCATGCCATGGCATTCTTGGCTGCGTTTTATCATCAATGGCAACCGCACTTTTTGGCAGCATTTTTAGTATTTTATAGGGTGTTTTACGTCGATTGGCTTGTGAGTACAAAGCCATTGATATACCTATTACCAGTGCTTCAAGTGTTTTTCGGGTTGATTCATAATATTCAGGTGGAATTTTGTCTAAGCTAGAGTTATTGAGCCATGCAATCATAATTGATGCTGTATTTGCAGCGTGGCCACTGTCTGTTTTTTGGAGATTACTAATGGTATCAACTAATGATTTATTTAAATACTCCCAAGCCCAGACTGATTTTTCCTGAATATCATCAACGACTCTATCTTGTAGTTGGCGGATAAAATCTGGCATTAAATTTATGTTTGACAATGCCTCATCTAGTTGCGCTTTTTTTTCATTAATGATGTCTTTACTTGAATCTACAACATCCCACATAGGGGCTAATTTGTCTGTTGAAGAGGTAATGTACTGAGTTGCGGATGCAATAGTGCCTTCAAAACAAGCGGCAATTAATTCGGCTCGTGTTGTGTAATATTTTTTATCAGCGTTATCTATTTTTCCAACAGGCACAATGCAGGTGTTATAAATTTCATTGCCCTTTCGTCCGTCAGCAGCTAAACGGTATTTTCCATCATCTCTTCTTCCGTAGGCTAAATCTATCCCACCAACAAATGCCTTTTTATTATCTATTACAACTAATTTTTGGTGATGAGAAAACCCAACGGCTAATCCGCTTGATTTATCACTTTGTGCTATAGCAGGCAAGACAAAGGCATAGTCCTTATCTTTACCTGCATTAAGTTGTGAAATGGCGAGGAGTGTTTCAAAATCACCTGTATCGACTCCTGCTTTGGGAGATAACCATGGCATTATATAAATGAAGCAGCCTTTATTAACTGCTTTTTGTAAGCAGTCATAAAGTGTTTTTTGCTCATCTAAGATCACATCATAATTAACTTGCCATCCTGTAATGAAAATAACAGAATTGGCATTTTCAATTGCACTGGCAATGTCTTTAAAATAGTCTTTTCCTGTTGTATAAAAATTAACTTTATTGCCTGAGCGTGGAGGAGAAAACGTTTCTCCCCATTGAGTTTGCTCATATCCACTTAAAGGTCCGTTATCAATGAACCAACCAGGGGCCGAGGTTGCTGCGCCTACTGGCTCTCCCGCTTTTGATGTCACTTGAGAAATTGTTTTGCTCATGATCTTCAACTTTATTTAGGTTATTGTTTTTTAAATTGGTCGTAAATATCGGTTGATTTTTTTATTGAGAACGCATCTTTAGCATATTTCCTATGGTCCATAGCCCCTGTTGCCTCTTTAAAGGGATGAAGTTGTTGACTAAAGTCTGCAGCATTTAAGGCATGCATCAATTTATCTTCGTCACTCCAATTTTCATCAACTTCTTCAATATTGATATTTACAATATGTCCCGGATAAAGAAGCCAGAGTTTTGATGGGTTAGCACAATAAGCTTTTGATAATGTTTCTTCTTGATCTGTTGAAAGTAGAACTTTTCCTGCTTCATCACTAACGCCTTCTGTTAGTAATTGATCGGCGTGGACTAATGCCATGCCATCCGGCTTATCACCCACAGCAATTTTCCAAGGGGCAAATGCCAGCACATGTCCTTGTGGCCCCGGAGTGTCCGCAAGGCGCAAATTGAAGGCCATTTTCTTAAATGGAATAGAGGATTTTGGGAATACTGGCGGAGCCACATTCATACTCGCTGGCCCGCCCCAATCATGGCTGCCGCCTTTAATGCTGACCTTCCCCGGTGCATGCAGCTCGATCTTGCCGTCTTTGATGCGGATATAAGCGCCTCCTGCGGTGAGCAGGATTTCTTGCTTGGCGTTGAACAGGCCCTTGCCTTTGATGGCGGTGAACTTGGCGTTT
>JAPLQI010000044.1 GCA_026399755.1 Pseudomonadota bacterium | reverse complement strand
TAATCATATTGTAATTATAAATCAGTGAGTTGCGATTGATTAAAGATGTTGCCGCATGCCTTGAATAAAGGCAAGCGGCTTAAGTTGATAGGATTGGGGTGAAACCCGCCGAGCTTTACGATGAAATATGCAAACGGCGGGTTTCACCCGCCCTACGATAGATGTGTATTAAGTTAAGCAATGGCATTAACGTTATTCATGCAGTTCTATCAACTTAAGCGAAATGTTTTTCGTAGGGCGGGTGCAACCCGCGAGCGCTACTGAAAAGAACGCAGATTGCACCCCGTTCTATTAACTTAAGCAAAATGTTTTTGTAGGGCGGGTGAAACCCGCCGTGCTTTACGATGAAATATGAAAACAGCGGTTTCACCCGCCCTACGATAGATGTGTATTAAAGCAATCGCATAAATATGATTCATGCAGGGCGAGCAAACCCCGCACATTGATAAGTGGAAATAACAATGAACAAACAAAGCAAAATATATATTGCAGGCCACCGTGGCATGGTAGGTGGCGCTATTTATCGCGAGCTACAAAGCCAAGGCTTTAGCAATATCATTACCCGCACGCACGCGGAACTAGATTTAAGCAATCAAGCGGCAGTAAACGCTTTTTTTGCTACAGAAAAACCAGAGCATGTATTTTTGGCCGCAGCCAAAGTCGGCGGTATTTACGCCAATAATGTCTACCGTGGTGAATTTATTTATCACAATTTAATGATACAAAACAATGTGATAGAAGCGGCTTATCAAAATGGCGTGCAGCGCTTATTATTTTTAGGCTCTAGCTGCATTTACCCGCGTGATTGCCCGCAGCCCATTAAAGAAGAATACCTATTAACTGGCCCATTAGAGCAAACCAATCAGCCCTATGCCCTAGCAAAAATTGCCGGTGTAGAAATGTGCTGGAGCTATAACCGCCAATATGGCACTCAATATATGGCCGTCATGCCGACCAACCTATATGGGCCTGGCGACAATTATCATCCAGAAAATAGCCATGTGATTCCCGCATTACTTCGCCGCGCTCATGAATATAAGCGACAAGGCCGCAAAGAATTCGATGTTTGGGGAACAGGCACACCCATGCGTGAATTCCTATATTGCGAAGATATGGCCGCAGCCTGCGTGCATATTATGAATCTGCCCGCAGCAGAATACGGCCAATTACTGAATGATAAAAACCCACCTTTAATTAATATTGGTACCGGCAGCGATATCACCATCGCCCAATTAGCCCAAGCCGTATGCGATACGGTGGGCTTTGGCGGCAAGCTAGTGTTTGATGCCAGCAAGCCCGATGGCACACCGCGTAAATTATTAGATGTAAGTCGCTTAAATGGGCTGGGCTGGAAAGCCAGCATGCCCTTTAAAGAAGGCCTAAAGAAAGCCTACGAAACGGCCCCGTTTTACACTGAAAATTAATGCTTCAAAGTAATGATTTGCTGCCTTTGTAGGGCAGGTGCAACCCGCGAGAGATGCTGAAAAATACGCGGGTTTCACCCGCCCTACGATGATTGAATGCTTTTTATTACGGCATGCCATGGCTTATGCAAGCCATAAATATAAACAGACCAAATACACAAGCAATCTAAATCAAACGGATCTAGAAAATGACTCAAGCAAAAGTAGCCCTTATCACAGGGATCACCGGCCAAGATGGCTCTTACCTAGCCGAATTACTGCTAGAAAAAGGCTATATCGTGCACGGTATTAAGCGCCGCGCATCATCGTTTAATACCCAGCGCGTAGACCATATCTACCAAGACCCGCATATTGAAAACAACCGCTTTATTCTGCATTACGGTGACCTAAGCGACTCATCCAACCTAACCCGCATCCTAAAAGAAGTGCAGCCGGACGAGCTTTACAACCTTGGCGCACAATCGCATGTAGCGGTTAGCTTTGAATCGCCAGAATACACCGCCGATGTAGATGCAATGGGTACCTTGCGCCTATTAGAAGCAATCCGCTTCTTAGGACTAGAAAAGAAAACCCGCTTTTACCAAGCATCCACATCCGAGCTATACGGCTTGGTACAACAAACACCACAGAAAGAAACCACCCCATTTCACCCACGCAGCCCTTACGCCGTGGCCAAAATGTATGCCTATTGGATTACCGTAAACTATCGCGAAGCCTACGGTATGTACGCTTGTAACGGCATTCTTTTCAATCACGAAAGCCCGCGCCGTGGTGAAACCTTCGTTACCCGCAAAATTACCCGTGGCCTAGCCCATATCGCCCAAGGCCTAGAACAATGCCTGTATATGGGAAATATGGATGCCCTAAGAGATTGGGGCCACGCCAAAGATTACGTGCGTATGCAATGGATGATGCTGCAACAAGACCAACCCGAAGATTTCGTCATCGCAACCGGCGTGCAATACAGCGTGCGCCAATTTATTAGCTGGAGCGCCGAGCATTTAGGCCTGGAATTAGCATTTGAAGGCACCGGCGTAGATGAAATCGCCGCAGTAAAAAGCATCACTGGCGATAAAGCCCCAGGACTAAAAGTAGGCGACATCATCGTGCGAGTAGACACCCGCTACTTCCGCCCAGCCGAAGTAGAAACCCTATTAGGCGACCCAAGCAAAGCCAAAGCCAAATTAGGCTGGACACCTGAAATCACCGTACAAGAAATGTGCGCGGAAATGGTGGCGAATGATTTAAAAGAAGCGCAGCAACATGCTTTGTTGAAGGTGCATGGCTTTAATGTTCCGGTAAGTAGTGAGCAATAATTCCTTTGTATTGGTAATATTATGTGGGCGGTTGTGGCTTGAAAATAAAAAATACTCAAATTGCATTGAAAATTAAAAATAAATTAATTGTTGCTAAAAAAGGTTTATTTATTGTTTTTGGCAATGGATTAAATGCGCTTTCAAATTTTTTTGTAGCTTCAATTCTTGTATCCAATTATGGACTTAAAGAATTTGGGTTGTTTGCAACGCTACAAGCCACATACTTTGTTTTTGAAGCCATTTCAAGACCGTTGACTTGGCAAGCTATGGTAAAGTTTTATACTGAAAAACAAGACAGATTGTTGATTGGGCTTTCCATTCGTTTGGAGATTATTTCATTTTTTATTGTTTTTGTTATCAGTATGATTTCTTATAATATTGCCATAAATTTTTTTGAATTTTCCAATTATTTTTTTCCATGTCTAGCTATGTTAATTGGGTCTTTTTTTATAAATAATGGCACTGTTATTGGGTATTATAGAGCCAAAACAATGTACTCGCATATTGCAATCTTACAATGTGTTTGTGCTTGTTTAAGATGTTTGATTGTATATTTTTATCATACGGATGTTCTAAATCTATTTGCGGTAATGATATTTGCAGAAGCTACTATTTGGAGTCTGGCTATTATTTTGTTGTTAAGAATAAAAAGTATGTCAATGGATAAAAATAAAGTTGAAATTAAAGAATATACACGATATTCATTTTGGGGAACATTACATACAATTCTGGATCTCCCTGTAACGCAATTTGATAGGCTTTTAATTGCAAATTTAGCCGGTCTTCAAATCGTTGGTGTCTATGCCATTTTGAAAAGATTAGTGTTGTTGATAGGTCAATTATCTGAGGCTGTTTCACAAATTTGCTTTCAAAAATTTGTCAAGCTAGTAGAAGTAAAAGATTTTAATGGAATAAAAAATATATGTTGGAAGTTGAGCTTATTTGTAGCTATCGGGTGTTTTTTTATATTAATTGTATTTTTTTCATTGTTTGAATATATAGACTTTAAATTTTTTGGTAGTAAATTAATTGAATATAAAAATACCGCTGCAATATATATGGCAGTATATATTTTGGGAGCCATTTTTGTTTGGTTGCATCCACTAACACTAGCTCTTGGATTAATGAGGAAAAATGCAAAAATATTACTTATTGTGAATATTACTTATATATTTTTAATCCTACTGTTGGTTCCGAACTTTATGCTTTCAGGGGTTGTTGCAGCATACTTTATTCAAGTTCTACTTATCGTCACTATCAAGTATTCAATAATAAAAAAGGCTTCTTTAAATGATTCCTAAATTAATTCATTATGTTTGGGTAGGTGATTCTGAAAAGTCGGAATTAGCAAAAAAGTGCATTGAAAGCTGGTCTCGTTTTTTACCTGATTATCAAATAATTGAATGGGGAAATGAATCGTTGGCAAATATTGATAATCAATATTTGCAAGAGGCTTATTTATGCAAAAAATGGGCTTTTGTTTCAGACTATCTCAGGCTGCATGCTTTATTGCAACACGGTGGCTTTTATTTTGATACAGATCTTGAAATTACTAAATCAGTAGATGATTTTCGAAGTCATACTTTCGTTATAGGTTTTGAATTACATGATGGTAATTTCTCTCCAATGTCTGCATTAATAGGGGCGAAGAAAGGTAATGCAATGATTCAAGGTCTGCTCAGTGAGTATGAAAATATTTCATTTATAAATAATGGCTCCATGAATTTAGAGACAAACACAGTAAAAATTGGTCGATTTTTTTCTAAAAATTACGGTCTAAGCAAACCTTATAATGGCTGTGAAGTATTTGAATTAAGCCCAGGCTCTAAAATATACCCGTATAGTCATTTTTGTACGAGGGTAGTTGGTTTTGAAAATTACTCAATTCATCATTTTAATGGTTCATGGATGGAAGACTATGTGAGAAAGACTTTACTGCAAGTAATGGGTTTCAGAGTTGTTGCCCTAAAAAAAATATATAATTCAGGGCGAGCTATGCCCTTGTTTCCTGATGAAAAGATGGCATTGAAGTTGTTAAATTTATCGAAGTATTCCATTGCTATTTTTAGAGTTACAAATAATGAATAGAAAAAGTTTTATTACGTGTTTTCTTCTCTTGGCTATTTCTCATTCGCCAAGTCGATATATATCTCAATTTGTTATTTTGGTCTGGGCTCTGCATGAATTTTATATTCTTGTAGAAGAAAAAAAACTTAGAGAAATTGACAATCCAAATAAGTTGATAGTTTCGTTATTTTTTTCTATTCTATGTATTATAATTTGTACTTTGTTTTCTAGTGTGTTTAATTTTGTTAGTGGAAATAATGTTTTTTGGTATTTATTTAATATATTGCCATTTTTTGTAGTATGGATTTTGGTGTATCAATTTAAGTATGATCAGATAGCATATGGAATTAAATGGTTTGTTGTTTTTGAAACTGTAATTTTAGCAATTCAATATATATACCAAGCTATCAAATGTGGAAATATTAATATTTATGCTGAAAATTTTGGAGCTGGAGATTTGATGGCTGGTAGCCTTGGATCTTTTTCTACGCCCCTTGCTGTTTCAATGTGTATGCTTACATTAATTTGTCTTCGTTATGCATTGCATAAGAGAAACTTAAGTTATTTATATTTTTCATTTGTTTCGTTTTTTTGCGCTTTATTAACTGGAGCTATGAGTATTATTTTTGTTTTTTTTGCGGCATGCCTATCTGGTTTTGTTATTTTTTTATTAATTGATTTCAATATGGATAGTTTAAAAAAATTCTTTTATATTTCTATCGTTATGTCGGTTGTTTTAATAATGCAGCCTGATAATGTTTCTTATGCATTTGGTTTGCTCGAAAAGTCGGCTGAATTTGAATTACCATTTAAAGCTTATTTACTAAAAACAACAATTACTAACATGTTTGTTACCGGAGATATTTCACTGTTTGGTGTTGGCGGAGGTAACTATTCAAGTCGTGCCGCTTTAATTGTTAGCGGGGAATATTTAGGATCACAGCCGGATTTTATTCCAGCTACTCCATCCTATTATACTTCATATTATATTACTCCATTTTTTAATAAATATTATTATGAAACAGATTTATTTGGCTTTGATGTTGGTAGTATGGTTAGTGAGCCTTTTTTACAATACACTTCAATTTTAGCTGAAGGTGGTATTCTGGCTATTTTAGTTTTATTTGCTTTGATTTTGAAAATGTTATTTGAAGCAATTAAATTCAAAGATCCAATAATGTTAGGTTTTGTATCGTTTTTTATTGGTGTGTTGTTTACAAATGCATGGTTAGAATATATAGAATTTGTTGCTGTTTTTTCATTGGGGCTTGTTTTTTTCTTAAATATTAATGATAAGGTAAAAGATGATTTATTTTTTGAAGAGGGTATTAGACAGGCTGATGCAATATAGTGGTATACATAAGTTATTATCGGCAGGTTCTTTTTTTAAAGGAAATGAATATTTTTCTGACCGTGTATTGAGTGATCTAACAACTGATAATTTATTGAAAAGTCTTTATTTGTCGAGAGATAATTTACCAAGTGTTGCTGCTGTTTATAGGGTTAAAAATGCTGCAGCATTTCTTGAGTTATCAGTTTGTTCTATCTTGCCTCTTTGTAAAGAAATTATTATTGTTGATAACAATAGTACAGATAATACTCGAGAGGTTATTGAATCTTTATGTTTAAGGCTTAAAGAATTTGCTGATATTAAATATTATAGATATGAGCAAAAGATAGCTCTTGCAGGTGAGGGCTACATTGATAAAATCACACTATGCCCTGATGAATCTATATCTAAATATTATGAATACTGTTTTTCTTTACCAGTGAGTGAGTATTTACTCAAAGTAGACGCACACTGTGTATACACCCCAATTGCAATTAAAAAAATTCAGTCACATTTAGTCTTTGGTAGTGATGTAATTTATTATAGAGGAATAGAAATACTTGGCAAACGATTATCTGTAGAGCCATATATATTCAGAAGGTCTTCTGGATATAAATATAGTGATGTTAAAAATTATGAACTTTTGTCGTTTTGTTCTAAAGAGTTAAAAAAATCATTTATTTTTCAACCTGGGTTCTTGCATTTAAAACGACTAGTTTATTCAAAATATGCTTTTGTTAATGCCCCAAGTATTCAACAAATATATAAGTAGATATATGTTTTATTTGTAGATAGTTGATTGTCTTAATAATATTTTTTTATTGAAATAGTGTTTATGAAAGTATTGGTTGTGTTTTTGGTGGGTATTTAATCAAGGATTAATTTTTTAATGATAAATAATATAATTGGTAAAATTAAAATTTCAAAAAGTTTGTATATTCCAACTACAGCAGCTTTCTTGAATTTATATTCATACATGATGATGCGAAAAAATAGTAAAAGTTTGGATGCATTTGATGTCATTGGTATTGATGGACAAATGCTAGTTTTACCTTTGAGATTATTAGGTGTTCGAACTGAGCGAGTTAGTTTTGATTTTACTTCGATTGCTGATGATGTTTTTACTTATGCCGCTGAACATGAGAAAACATTTTGTGTTGTAGCCTCTACTGAAGAATCTATTCAAGCTTTTGTTCGTAAAATTAAGGAAAAATATCCTAAACTTAGATTAATAAACTTTAGAAATGGATATTTTACATCTCAAGAAAAATATGAATATATTAGATTGTTGGTATCTTTGAATCCAGATTTCATTCTTGTGGGGATGGGCAGCCCATATCAAGAGGATTTTATATATGAAGTTAAACAAAATGGTTGGAGAGGTTATGGGTATACATGTGGTGGCTTTATTCATCAAACAGCAGCATCATCGAAAACTATTTATTACCCATGGTTTTTTGATAAATTTCATATTCGCTGGATTTACAGAATAATCAGAGAGCCTAAGCTAATTTATAGATATACTTTTTTATATCCTCTTGCTCTTTGTCATTTATTTATTGATTTTTTTAAAAAATAATCATGGAGGAAGTTTTTTGATGATTTTTAGTAACCATGCTAAGTATATTTTATGATAAGTAAATAGCTTGAAATTTTTAAATTAATATTTAATGGTTTACAGTCCTTGTTCTTTAGCCATTTTTTCTTTTAGGTCTTTCCAGAATCTAATCTGGCTTGCGCCGCCTTTTTTCTGGGTATCTCCTGCCCAAATATCATCGTCATTAAAGCTATATACAGGTTCTAGATCGGTGCGTTGTGAGGCGGGTTTTATTTCGCCGGTGAGGATATCCAAAATAAAGGGTTCGGCTTCGGGGGTGGGATACCACGCCAGCACCATATGGGCTTCGTTTATTTTTAACGCGCGAACATACACCATGCGCAGCTGGCCAGCCGGTGCGCCTAAATCTCTGAGGGTAAAGTATTTGGCTGCAGCATAATCTTCGCAATCGCCTGCATTAGATGCCAACATTTCAATGGGGGTGGCCCAATAATCTGCAACTCCCCAATGGGCTTGGTCCGTTTTATAGGGAACACGGTTAAAAAAACGATTGGTGTTTTTTAATGCGTTTACGGCAGGGTTTTTAGGTGGGCTCCATTGGCCTTGAACTGCTGGTTTTTCGTCCTGAATAAATTCTTTCCAGGCTAATAGCCTGGGAATGGCCGCTTGCCCCCAGCGCTTGCCAATGGCATTTAATAGATTGGCGGAGAACTCAGTTAAGCCAGTAGCACTACTTAAGGAGGTGCATAAACTCAATGCCAACACAATCAAGCCCGTCTTAATGCGGGCTTGAGGATGGGCGATTTGAGTGGGCTGTTTAGACATTAAGCTTAGGATAGTTGGCTTTTAGCTTGAGTACATTATCTTTTTGTTGCTGCAAGGCTTGGCTATATATTTGTGTGATTTGTTTTTGTATGGGGGCGGATAGTTGATCCCAATTTTGGAAGCCCGCATTAAGTAATGCCAGTTGGCTATCGGGCTCGTATGGATTTAATTGTGCCGATCGAATGAGGAGTTGTTCAAATTCTGCATCGTTTTGTTTTAGATAGGCTTTAAATTGCACCATATTGGCCATGGTGCTGCCATTATTGGGCTGCACTTGCAATGCTGCACGGTATTGATTAATGGCTTCTTGGTAAAACACATCGCGCACTAGTTTAAAATTTGCAGCTTTTAAGCCACGTAACACTTGCAATCGGGCAAGGTCGATATGGTATTGGGCGATATTAGGGCAGGCTAGGCTGGCTTTTTCTAAAGTATTGCGAGTTTCTAGCCATTGCGCTAATTCAAATGGCTGCTGTGGATTACTCAGCCAGCTTTGCACTTGTTTACGTGCCTCAAGCGTTTGAATATCGTAGTAAGCGTATTTAATGCTCGGCCAAATGGCGAGTGTTGCCAGCCATATTGCTAGGGCAAGCAGGGGAATTGGGATGGTAGATTTAATATTCATGAGTAGTTCGACATGAGTTATCACGCATTTTTAAAGGGAAAAAGATGTGAACTCGTAGGGTGTGCAAGTGCCTTTCTTGCGCACCAGCCCTTGGTGCGTAACGCCTACGGCGTTTTGCACCCTACGAAAAACACATAATTGAAAAGTATTGGGTGTTATGCCTAGGTACTTATGCACTTATATAAATAATCCTATATTTTAAAAAATGCTTTCATAGGGGGAAAACGACGAAGTCGTTGTGCACCAAGGTCGGTGCGCAAGAAAAGCATTTGCACACGCTATAAGTTCATCTGCTTTTGTATTGAAACTACCGACTAATTTATGTCGAGCCACTTAAGCGGCTTTGAATAATTCCCTGCGGGCGTTCAATGGTGAGCATATCGGCATAATCTGTGCCGTGTAATGCAGCTACTGCCGCATGGCCTAAATGTAGATTGGGCGGGCGGTAGGCTAGATTATGGCAATCACTGGCAAGTAAATAGATCCAATCTTTTTCTAATAGATATTCTGCTGTTTTGCGGGCTTTGCTGCCAAATTGATTACAAAGGGAGCCGGCGGTTACCTGCAGCCAGCAACCCAAATCAATTAAATGCTGGGCTTTATCTGGCTGGGCTTGAATCGCAGCATTGCGTTCTGGGTGGGCAATCAGTGGGCGTATGCCTAGTTTCAAAAAGTGACGAATAAATTGCTCGCTCCCTACAGGAATCATTTGGTCGGGGAATTCTAATAGCATAATCTTCATGCCATCCACTTCGCCCAAAAAAGGCACTTCATTGTTTTCTAGCAGCGGCAAGATATCTTCACCCAAACGCACTTCTCCGCCTAAATGAATATCGAGCGGGATTTTTTTAGTGGCTAAATGCAGTTTAAAAATGGCGATTTCGCATTCAAGCGCGCTGCGTTGGTTATTCCAGCGGGCAGGATAAATATGGGGCGTTAATACCGCTGCTTTTACCCCATTTTTAACCGCTTCTGCTGCTAATTGCAGCGCCATTTCCATATCCCTAGGGCCATCATCAATAGCGGGCAAAATATGGCAGTGAATATCAATCATGGTGCTTGGCTTTGTCTTGTATTGATTGTGAATGGTGATCAAATATATATAATTTAATTATCGCATGCTTGGGGATTTGAATCTTGCAATTATTAGGGCGGGTGAAACCCAATACTATTCACTTGAGGATTTGTACCGTAAGAGCGGCTTTAGCCGCAAATATTCTTGTACACGGTGCTTTCGCGGCTAAAGCTGCTCCTACAACAACATAGTGTCTTTTGCTTAAGTTGATAGGGTTTGCGTAAAGCCCGCATGCAATGCTGAAAAATACGCGGGTTTCACCCGCCCTACAAATGCACTGCAATAAAACAAAGGGGCAACTTTTATAAAGTTGCCCCTTTGTTTTAACTCACAAAGCTTTTAAGTTGCACCATACGCTTTGCCATATTGGCTAATACTGCCGTATTGCCCGTAATAGCGTTCGGCTTTTTTAAAGTCTAAATGGCTGAGGGTCACGCCTAGAATTCGTCCACCTGCTTGTGCAATACGCATTATATTTTTGCGTGCAATAGGATGAGGCGTTTCTTGGGCGCGGGTTACAAAGAGTGTATCGCTGCAAAGTGGGGCCAAGATTAATGGGTCGCTCACTAGGCTTAATGGCGGGCCATCAATCACTAGCATTTCGTAGCTGGCGGATAATTGGCTGAGTAATTCGCTAAAGCGCTTAGACATCAGTATTTCTAAGGAGCTAGGTGGAATATCGCCAGTGGCTAAGCAATAGAGTTGGCTATCGCCGACTCTTTGCAAGCATTCTTCTAATGTGGCTGTGCCTGCAACTAAATTACTTAATCCAGGTGCCGTTGGGTTTAGGCCCAATTTGCGAGCTAAGCCGGGTTTGCGTAAATCCGCATCAATAATTAAAGTGCGGCGGGTGCTGGATAATGCCAAGGCTAAATTGGCGGCAAAAGTCGTTTTGCCTTCATTCGGCATACTCGATGTAATCAGTAGGCTGCGCTGCTTAGCATCAATAGAGGATAAAGCCACACCTGTTCGCGCAGTAAATATAGATTCGGCATAAATTGATCTTGGATCATTTATGACTAATTTACCGGCATCAGTAGCCAATTTTTTATTGAGTAAAGGAATGCTGGTGAGTAATGGGTAGCCCAATAAGCGCTCTACATCATCGCTATTATTAATGGTGTTATTTAGGCGGTCTAATAAGATAGAAGCTGCGGCAGCTAGTAATAAGCCTAGCAAGCCAGCCATGATAATAATTTGCGATTTTTTAGGCTTAATCGGCAATTCAGAAACACTCGCGGCATCAATAACCCGTGCAATAGCAGATTGCAAATCTTGCGAGGCGGTAGTTTGCTTGGCGCGGGAAATAAAGCTTTCGTAAAGTTGGCGATTGGCCGTGGCTTCGCGCTCCAATACGCCAAGTTGTACTTCTTTGCGATTTAAATTAGATACCGCGCCACGTGCTTGGCCCAATACAGAGTCTAATGCACGCTCTGTGCCTAATGCGGCTTCATAGCTTTGGCGCAAGCTGCCCACCACTGCATCAACTTGGCGTTTAGCATTTGTTTTGGCTGCGCGTAATTCACCCTCGGCTTGCACCATCTTCGGGTGATCCACACCGTAGCGTTGAATTAAATCTGCCATTTTGCTTTCGGCTTCAGCTTCCTGCTTTTTAGAATCAGCAACTTGTGGGTTGTTAATTACCGCAGGTACGCTGCTAAAATCACCATTTTTTACTGCAGTGACTTGGCGATAGGCATTTTCTGCCTCAGCCCGTTTCATTTTTGCGGCAATTAATTGCTGGGTAGCATCTGATATCTGGTTGCTATTGCCGTTTTGCCCTTCCTTGCTTAAAGAGATAATGCCGTTTGTTTCACGGTATTGTTGTAGCGCATATTCGGATTTATCTAGCTTTTCACGTAGGCCACCTAAGCGATCATTTAGCCATTTTGCTGCACCCTGCGACATAGCAAAGCGAGCATCTCTATCACTATCGATATACATTTCGGCCAATTTATTGGGCACGGTTGCGGCTAGCTCTTTATCGGTGCTAGTAAAGCTGATTTTTGCTAACTGGCTGAGGCGCACTAATTCGATATTTATTTTGCTAGAGAACGCAGGGTAGATAGCCGCAGCTAATTTGTCTTCAGTCCAGTTGGCTTTTGAGTCTTCAGTTTTTAAGATATCAGACCAAAAAGGCTTTTTAGCGATGCGTGGGTCAAATTCTGGATAGTTCCATAGCTTTAAATTTTTGATGGTTTTAATGGCTAAATCTCTGGATTGCAGAATTTCAGCCTGGGTTTGAAAGTATTCGCGGTTGGCGGTTACGCCTGAATAAACTTCTTCTACAGAAAGGATTTTTTGCCGGCTCGATTCAATCAAAATGGTATTAGTTGATCGATAAGAAGGCGCAATAGAAAAAACAATGGCGGTAGCAACTGCCGCAATGGTAATGGCAAAAAGTAGTATTTTGAATTTTCGTTTGCTAATGCTGCGCCAATACTCAAGCAGCGGGTTGTGTTCTTGCGTGAGCATATGCTTAGCGAGGCCTTGAATCTGATTCATATTGCGTAATCCTTGCCTTAGCAATGGAGGATGGCGAATTAATCTGTTTTAGAAAAAGCTATCTTGTACGGTGATGATGTCACCGGGGAAGATCAGTGTATTGAGTGTTACTTTTTGCTGTGCTTGCCGTGGATCTTCTGCGCGGATTACAAATATTTTTTCTTTAGAAGCGCGCTCTTTAAATCCACCCGCTAAAGCAATGGCTTTTAGTACGGTTAAGCCGGGCTGAAAAGGGTAGCCACCGGCGCTGGCAATCATGCCGTTGATGTAATAGGGGCGGTATTCGTCAATAAAAACGGCAACACGCGGGTTCACCAAATAGCGGCCTTTTAGGCCGGTAGTGATTAAGCGTTGTAAATCGCCGGTGGTAAGGTCTTTGATCACAATCTCGCCAAGAACGGGGTATTGCAAGGTGCCTGCATCGGTCAGCTTAACGCGCTCGCGGCTTAGCTCGTCTTCGCCAAATACACGGATAGTGACTACATCGCCTGCGCCCAGCTTGTAGTTAGATAGCGCGCTGGCCGGTTTTAGGCCGGGCAGCTCAGGCTCTACGCTCGCTTTGGGTGGGGTGCTTGCTTCTGGGCCATCAAAGATTGAAGCATGCGCAGTGTGCGCCATCGCAAATAGCGTAGAGGCGAGTAGGGCAGAAGACAAAAAACCTCGAAAGTGCAGGCTAGGCTGCGTTTTCGAGGTTGATAGCAACAGTTTAGTTGGCATCAGTTGAATTTCTCATTAAGTTAATTGTAAGTAATATTACAGAGAGCCACTTAGATTAACCATAAATAGATTACGTTGGTAGTCTTGCGTCGTAATATTTGAGTTGCGCTTTTCGTATCTAAACTCAGCGCCTGTTTTTAACCAACGGGTCAGCTTGTAATCAACAGCTAGCCCAGTGATATAAGTGTCATCGCTGCGATTGACACCGGAATAATCGCTGTTTACGTAGGTAAGGTAAGTGCGTGAAGAGAGGTAGCTGCTCCAAGAGTGATTCCACTGGGCATTCAAGACATCGTCAAGCAAGAAGTTGCCCGAACCGGTGGATTCTGATGGCGTGCGCAATGCGCTGATTTCAAAGCTGCTATAGGTGAGTGGAGTAAAGCGCAGCAGGGCTTCGTAACTAAATTTATTAAACGAGCCTTTTACACTATCATCGTATCGTTTATTGAGCATACCGACTTTTACGGTACCCATAAATGAATCGTCCATATCCCATTTCAAGCCGGTATAAAGACGATATTCCTTACTATTTTGCAAACTAGGATTCACAACATAATCAAAGTTTTGCGCGCGGCCTTCAAAGATTAAGCTTGTTTTTGGCGCAACACGGTAAAAGAAGCGCGCAGCTGCAGAGAGTGAATCTTGATCAAAAAACCGGGTAATGCTTTCATTATTGCTATATCGCTTATTTTGCGCGCCTGCTTCTATTTCAATACGCCCTGTTGCCTCTACCGCGCCATAGGCCACTAATCCCTTAATACCCAATGAGCGATAGCGATCGGGTGATGTTGAGCCGCTATCGGTGGTGCCTTGTGCATCTTCTGCATAAAGCAGATTGGCAAGCAGCAGGCTGCTTAGGCGAGAGCTATAGGTGTTATCTGCTTGAAATTGCAATTCATTGCTATCGCTATCGTTTTCTTTACTATCTGCGTAGCGAGTAAATTTGCCTTTGTAGCCAAAGATATATCGGTCGCCATTACTTGCTAAATCAGCCACCAGCGATGGTGAAATTAATGCTGCTGTAGAGGAAATTTCATTACGGCTTGTTCTGGCCACATTGCTATCTCTGCCCACGGCAATACCCAGTGTTGGATAAATGAAAAATGGGCCTGCTTGTATTGCCGCTGGGTTTTGGCTGCCTGTATCAGCAAATTCTTTTGCATCAAAACTAGGTTTCGGTTTTGTGCTATTAGGGGACGATAATTTATCGAGTAAATCGGCAGGGCTAAGGGCTTTAGGCTGCTCATCAGCCAAGCTGAGTGAACTCATGCCACTCAACACAAGGGCGAGTGCGATGAACCCACTGATGGATTTTAATTTGAACATTTTGTTTTCCAGAATGTATAGAAATAATCTGATTGTAATGAGGATAATGTAGAGCCTATTTTTTCTATAGGAAAAATAATATTTAGACTCTGCCTACCTAATATTAAATTTTTATGTGCGCATTCTATCGTTAAACCATAAAGTTTGATAGCTTGCGCATAAAGATGTCGTATATAAGCAATTGATTGTATATGGGTTTTTAAAAGATTTTGATGGAGGGGGATTAGGGTTAGTGTATTAATGAATAGTAATATTTAAGTTGTTTTTGTGACGCACTTGTTTATATATTTTATATTTTTTATTCTTTCTAGTGTTACCATGCGCGTGTTGGGTATTGTCGTCTAGATTGTTCTCTGGTCGGGTTTAAGGGGGTTCTGATTCAATCGTTATCCCTGATTTTATCTGGGGCCCAATGCAAATAATGGATTCCTGCTTGTGTAGGAATGACGAGCTGAATCAATTAGTATTTCCTTAAATAGTAATTTTCATATTTGATATGAAAAAAAATTAATGATGTTGTATCAAGAATACAGATTGTTATATTTTAAACGGCTGCAAAGAAATTGTTTTGTTACTGATCTACAGTAGCTAGGTATTCTTAAATACATTGGTAGTTCTATCTGAGTGGCTTGTTGTATTTAAGACGCAAGCGATTGAATTTATTATGTTTTTAATAATTTTAATTCAATTTTCTCTGACTGCATTAGCTTGTGGTTATATGGGTAGAGTTCTCTTCTTTGGGTTTGTAGTTTAATAAGGGATGAATAAAATGAAACTGAAATTTTTAGCGCTAATGGTACTGGCATCGTTCTCTGTTGCTGCTCAAGCGACGGTTGACAACTTGGTAGTGAATGGCGGGTTTGAGGATGGTAATGCTGGGTTTGTGAGCGATTACAACTATTCTCCTCTTGAAGGTAGTCTTTGGGCTTCTGCTTCATTTGCGGTTGGCTCTGCTCCGGAACTTTCACTTCATAGTTTTGAACCTGTTCGTGCACGCGAAGGGCAGAATATGATGATCGTTAATGGCGCTGAAGCACTGGATGCCGTTGTTTGGGGGCAAAAGGTAAAGGGTGTGCAGGCTAATACCACCTATTATTTTTCAACTTGGGTCGCTTCCATTTATCCTGTTGCTCCAGCGGAATTAAAATTCAGCATTAATGGTGCAAGCATTGGTTCGTTTGCGGCGTCTGCTGATGGGAAGTGGAATGTATTTTCTGCTTCTTGGAATTCTGGAGAAAACTTGACCGCTGATTTAAGTTTGGTCAATGGAAATACGGCTTCATATGGTAATGACTTTGCTCTTGATAACATTGCAATGAGCACAACAGCCCCTGTTCCAGAGCCAGAAACCTACGCTCTGATGGGCATGGGTCTGTTGGGTCTGATGGCTGCGCGTCGTCGCAAGCTGCAAGCTACTAAATAAGTTGTCTAGGGCCTACCACTCTTTTGCTAGCAAATCAGTAGCAAGTGGGTAGGTAGAATAAAAAACGGGAAGCCAAGGCTTCCCGTTTTTTATTATTTAGGGCGGGTGAGACCCGCCGAGCTTTGCTGAAACACGAAAAACGGCGGGTTTCAGCGGCCCCTACGATGATTCAGCGTTTGTCATTACGTGGCATGCCATGGCTTATTGCTAAGTTGACAAGATTTGGGCAGCACTGTTTACGAAGCATCGTCATTCCCGCTTGCCTTTGACGGGAATCCAGCGCTACTGCTGGATCCCCTATCAAAACACTAGCGGTTGACGGGCTTAGAGGACTTCCCGGTTACAAGCTAATCCCTGGCGACAGCTGCGCTGGCAGCACCAGCGTGGCTGATTCGATTGATGCCATCGGTGTTGCGCAATAATCGGCCGCGTAATAGGCGCTAGGGCGGTGGTTGCCTGATTTGCCGGTGCCGCCAAATGGCGCGGCAGAGGATGCGCCGTTGGTTGGGCGGTTCCAGTTCACGACTCCTGCGTCGATCTCGGTTTTGAATTCATCCCACAGTGCAGGGTCATCAGCCAAGAGGCCAGCAGACAGGCCATAGGCCGTGTCATTGGCAATCTCTATCGCCTTGGCAAAATCGCTGTAGCGAATGATTTGCGTCAGCGGGCCAAAGTATTCTTCGTCTGGCAGATTAGCCACCTTGCTCACATCCAGAATCGCTGGCGTAACAAAGGCGTTGCTTGGGTCGGCGTGCTGCATTTTGAGTAGCGGCACAGCGCCAAGGGTGATCAGCTTGTCTTGCGCGGCCATCAGCTGGCGTGCGGCGGTTAAGGAAATCACCGAGCCCATAAAAGGCTGCTCGGCGGCGTCAAAATGGCCGATAGACAGCTTGCCAGCCACTTCAATCAGGCGGGCCAGAAAGCGATCGCCAAATTCACCGTGTGGCACCAGAATGCGGCGCGAGCAGGTGCAGCGTTGGCCCGCGGATAAAAACGCCGATTGAATAGTGTGGTGTACCGCCGCATCCAGCGCTTCGGTTGGCGCAATAATCAGCGGGTTATTGCCGCCCATTTCCAGTGCCAGCATAAAGTCAGGTCGGCCAGCAAATTGCTTGTGCAGCGCCACGCCAGTGCTGGAGCTGCCGGTAAACAGCAGGCCGTTCAAGTCATCGTGTTTGGCCAGTGCAATACCGGTTTCTTTTTCGCCCTGAAGCAGCGCAATCACACCGGCAGGTAGGCCAGCGGCTTGCCATAGTTGTACGGTTTTTTCGGCCACCAGTGGCGCTTGCTCGGACGGCTTAAACACAATGCAATTGCCCGCCAGCAGCGCAGGCACAATATGGCCGTTGGGCAAATGGCCGGGGAAGTTGTAAGGGCCGTACACCGCTACCACACCATGTGGGCGATGACGCAAAACGGCGTTGCCATCAGGGGTCGCGCTGCTGCGCTCACCCGTGCGCTCTGCATGGGCGCGGATAGAAATCTCAATCTTGCCGACCATCGCCGCTACTTCCTGACGCGATTCCCACAATGGCTTACCTGTTTCAAAGCCAATCGCGTGGGCAAGGTCTTCTTTATGCTCGCCAAGCAATTCAGCAAAGCGGCGCACAATGGCGATGCGCGCTTCCAGTGAAGTGCGTTTCCATGTTGGGAAAGCATTGCGGGCAGCAAGCATGGCGAGATTCACATCGTCGCTGCTAGCGCTCTTGCCCTGCCACACCACGGCATTATTCGCCGGATTGGTAGAAATCAGTTCACTACCCGTGCCATCTTGCCATTGGCCATTGATAAACAGTTGAGCCATGTTGCTGTCCTTTATTGTGAAAGGTAATCACTGATAAGAAAAAGTTCTGTAGACACAGAGAACGGGGAGAAAAGCAAAACGAGAAAAGGGTGTTTCGTAGGGCGGGTGCAACCCGCCGGAGCGATGCACCCGTAGGTTGGGTTAGCGGGGTTGTGCGCCGATTTTTGGTGGACAACCCCGCGTAACCCAACATTTCTGCGCAAAAGAATGTTGGGTTACGCGATAAAGCTTGCTAACCCAACCTACAAATTCCCTTAAGTTGATAGGATTGGGGTGCAACCGGCCGGATTTTGTATTGATATATAAAGAAGCCGGCGGGTTTCACCCGCCCTACAAATTGCGCCATTGCCTGCCAAATTCTTAGCTCGTTTTTTTCTCTCTGTGCTGCTTTGTCTCTCCGTGTTCTCTGTGTCTACAGATTTATGCTTTAGATGCTTACACCACTCTCCGTGGATAAGCTTCCATCATTCTGACCTGATCCCCCGTGCTCACTTGCAATGCCTTGGCTTCTGCGGGTGTCAGCATAATCAGGCCTTGCTCTGGCGCGGTGTAGATCAGCCCTGTGCGGAATTTCTTTAACTGGCTGGTGGCGATTAAATGCGGTGCTGATGGTGCTTTTTTTGTGTCGCTGATGACCACACTGCATAGCCCACTTTCCCGCATCACACGCAGGCTGTCGATACGGGCTTCTAGCACGGGGCCTGCTTCAAAGATATCGATGTGCCGCTCTAGCCGTAAGCCTTCGCTTTCTAATAGATGACGGGCAGGGGTGGTGTCTTTGTGCGTGGCCCCAATACAGGCTTTAGCGTCGTCAGGTAAAAAGTCGATATACACCGGAAAACGCGGCATTAGCTCTGCTAAGAATGATTTTTTGCCCAGCGACACCAAGCGATCCGCTTCATGAAAATCGATGCGGTAGAAATGGCTGCCCAGCGCGCGCCAGAAGGGCGAGTCACCATTTTCATCAAACACGCCGCGCATTTCGGCGCAAACGCGCTCGCCAAAACGATCGGCAAATTGCGCCAAAAACATAAAGCGAGATTTAGATAACAGCGCGCCGTTGCAGTTTACGCGGTGCAGCGGGTCTAAAAATAGTGAGCAAAGCTCGGTGTAGCCGGTGAGATCGTGCGAGATGGTCAGCTTATCCATCTTGCTCCAGATATTCATTTCGCGGCTGGCGTACACCGAGGTGTCGATGCGGTAGGTGTAAAACGGCTGCTCCAGCCCCACGGCGGTTTCAATGCCGCACACGCCGACAATCTCGCCAGTGTCCGTTTCTTCCATTAAGAATAGATATCCTTGATCGGCCAACGCGGCGCTGCCTTCTAAGGTGCGGCGAACGCGGTCTATTCTGGCGGCTTGCGCACCATGGTCGGGTTTAAGCGTGGTCATGCCGGGGCCAGCTTTATGCGCCAGCTCGACCAGTTTATCTAGATCGCTAAATTGACAGAGGCGGACAATCTTCATAACACCGCCCCTGAGTGGTTGAGTTTTACACAGCGCACTTCGCTGCCAAGGCCAACTTCTAGTGCGCTGGCTAGGGCGGGTGGTAAGGCCATATCGTGGTTCAGCTGTTTAGGTAAATGCGTTTTAATGCAGCGGAATTCGCTGGCGGAGGCATTGCAAACCAAGTAACTGGCTGTGCCGTGGATATCAGATTCGTAGGCGATGCGGTGCAAAGCGCTGTGGCGCAGCGAATAACAGGCGTCCAGCGTAGCGGTGAGCACGGGGCCAGCGTCAAAAATATCGATAAAGCGATCCGGCTCAAAGCCTTCGTCCAGGTGGCATTGATAAGGCAGACGAGCGCTGGCGTGCGGCTCGCCCATTACGCGCTGAGCATCTTCCGAAAGCAGCGGCACATAGAGCGGATCAACCGGCATCACTTCAGCAATAAAGCCACGGCTGCGCCCGCCTGATTCTCGCTCCATTTCGGCAAAATCACGGCGGGTAAATTTGCGCCCCACGCTTTCCCAAAATGGCGAGTGGCCATCTGCATCGGCAATGCCAGGTAGCACAGAGAAAATATCTTTACTAAAGCGTTGGCGGTGCTGGGCAATAAATAATAGCCGCGCACGGGAGAGTAAATCGGCATAAGCGGCTTTTTCTGGCTCGATATAAAAGCCAGTCAGCCGCGTACAGCTGGTCAGCTCATGCGACATCACCAAGGCGTGAATCCGATGATTCACATGTAATTCGCGTGAGGCGTGCACGACCACTTCGTTGCGAAAAGCGTAGAAAGGCTCGTGCTGCCCCGCGAGGGCGACGATGCTGGCGGAGCCGTATAAAACGCCATCTTCTTCTAATACAAATAAATAGCTTTCTTCGCCAGGGTAGTCGATCTCGTTTTGCAGGGAATCAATCGAGCGCAAAATCAGCTCTTGCAGGCGTGCACGATCTGGCGGCAGCGAATGCAAAATCGGCCCCTTAGAGCGCGCCATGCGCTCTAATTGATCAAGGTCGGACAGTTTTCCTGGTCTTACGATAAGCATAAGGGCGATCCGAGGGTGGATGGTGTGAAAAAGTTCTGTAAGCACAGAGAATGCTGAGTGCACAGAGAACGGGGAGAAAAACAGCAAACCGCCGTTTTCACAATGTCATGCAAAATCTGGCGGGTTCCACCCCAATCCTATCAACTTAAGCGAAATGTTTTTCGTAGGGCGGGTGTAACCCGCGAGCGATGCTGAAAAATACGCGGCTTGCACTGCCCTACAAAAGAGGTCTTTTGGCTTACCTTGATTCGTCTTTGGGTTTTCTCTGTGTTCTTTGTTCTTTCCCCGTCCTCTGTGTCTACAGATCTGAGGTTTTTATTAAATCTAAGCCGCAACAGTCGCCGGAACCAGCTCTGCAATCACCGCTTCTAAACGGCGCAGGCCTTCTGCTAGATCGGCTTCTGAAATCACTAATGACGGCAGCAGTCGTAATACATTCGGGCCTGCCATCAGCAGTACCACGCCGTGTTTTGCACCCAAGGTCACCACATCTTTGGCGCGGCCTTGCAATACCGGGGCTAGCTCCGCACCAATCAATAAGCCGCTGCCACGAATCTCTTTAAATACACCGTGTTTGGCATTGATCTTATTTAAGCCATCTACCAACAGTTGCTTACGGTGTTTTACGCCATCTAATACAGCAGGCGTATTAATCAGTTCGATCACTTTGTCGGCTACGGCTGTAACTAGCGGGTTGCCGCCGTAAGTGGAACCGTGCGTACCCACTACAAAGGCGCTGGCAATTTTTGCTGTGGTCAGCATCGCGCCAATCGGCAGGCCGTTACCCAGTGCTTTGGCCGAAGTCAGGATGTCGGGCGTTACGCCGTAGTGCATATAGGCATAGAGCGAGCCGGAACGGCCCACGCCAATTTGCACTTCATCAAAAATCAGCAGGGCATTGTGTTTGTCGCACAGGGCGCGTAGGGCGCTTAGGTATTCTTGCTTAGCAGGGATTACGCCACCTTCGCCTTGCACGGGTTCCACAATCACCGCGCAGGTTTTGTCGCTGATCATGGCTTCAATTGCTGCCAGATCATTAAACGGCACGTGGCTGATGCCGGCAGGCGTTGGGCCAAAGCCTTCTGCGTATTTGGGCTGGCCGCCTACCGAAACGGTAAACAGGGTGCGGCCATGGAATGATTGGGTGCAGGCAATAATCTGGTCTTTATCGCTAGAGAAATGATCCACGGCATAGCGGCGGGCCAGTTTTAGCGCGGCTTCATTGGCTTCTGCGCCAGAGTTGCAAAAGAACACGCGCTCAGCAAAAGTGGCGTCAATTAAGCGTTGCGCAAGGCGCAGTGCTGGCTCATTGGTAAAGCCATTGGATAAATGCCAAAGTTTATCTGCCTGTTCGTGCAATACGGCGGTCAGCTCAGGGTGTAAATGCCCAAGGCTGGTGACGGCGATGCCGCTAGAGAAATCTACATATTCGCGGCCTTCCTGATCCCACAAACGTGAGGCCAAGCCTTTCACCGGAATAAACGGCGCAGGGGCGTAGTTGGGAACCATAACTTGATCAAAGGTGGCGCGATTTACGGTAGACATGGGTAGATCCTGCAAACGGGATAAAGTGCATCCAGTGTAGAGCAGGCATCATCAATGAATCTTCTATAAATGCGACATAAAGCTATAGCTTTGCACCTTTACGACCTAGGGAAATCCGCACGTTCATCCCGGGGGGATAGGCCAAAGTGGGCGCGGTAAGCGGTCGCAAAATGTGCGCCGGAAGAAAATCCACAAGACAAACCAATCTGCACCACAGAAATTCCCGTGCGTTGCAACATGGTGCGGGCCCGCTCTAAGCGTAATTGCATATAGTGACGGGCAGGTAGGGTATCTAAATGTTGCTTAAACAGGCGTTCTAGCTGGCGGCGGGATAAATCAACGTGCTGCGCTAGCTCGTCGCTGCTGATGGGCTCTTCTAAATTGGCTTCCATGAGTTGCAGTACGGCGCTGAGCTTGGGCTGGCGCTGCCCCAGTTGCAAAGCATGCGAAGTGCGTTGACGGGTATCGGGCGTGCGGATGCGTTCAATACATAAGGATTCAGCAATTTGCTCGGTTAAGCTAAGGCTTTGCTGCTTTGTCACTAAGGCCAGCATCGCATCGAGGGTTGCAACGCCTGCGCCACAGCTAAAGTACTTGCGATCAAATTCATATAAATTCTGAGTGCAAATCACGCGTGGAAACGTCGCTGCAAACGCCCGCAGCTCAGGCCAGCGTAATGTGGCTCGGTGCTGATCTAATACTCCACAAGCAGCCAGCCACCACGCGCCACAATCAATCGCACCGACTATCGAGGCGCTATGCAGCAAGGGTTTAA
This sequence comes from Pseudomonadota bacterium, assembly GCA_026399755.1. Lineage (GTDB taxonomy): Bacteria > Pseudomonadota > Gammaproteobacteria > Burkholderiales > Chitinibacteraceae > Iodobacter. Next base: position 1,167 of record JAPLQI010000044.1, on the reverse strand, counting down.
GCAGAGCAAGACGTGGATCGTTCACAAATGGTGGCGTCTGCGAAACGATCAATAATATGTCGATGGCCTTGCTATCCAGTAAGGCGGGTAGCTGAGGGTAGTGTCCGCCGGTGGCCAAGGGAATGGCCGCTCCATCTAATGAATAATATTGCAGCTTATATAATGCTTCATCACTGATGGTATTTGCCAAGCCCAATACCGTGTCGATGCTGGCGATGCTTAATAGTGGTGCTGGCGGTAAAAGCAGCACGGCTATTTGGTTTGGATGGGGATTGAGAACAAGAGGCATACGCTATTTTTTCAGCAAATACCAAGAATCGCAATTGTTGTTGTTCCTAGTATCAAAGAAACAAATACCAAATGAGACAAGTGTTGCAGCAAAGCCTAATAAATAATCTTTCTCTCAATTTCAAACAGACATGGAGCAATAAGGGCTGGCACAATGTGCTTCAAATATTTCAATATCTGGAATTTCACTATGAATAAGCGAGAACTCATCGAAGCAGTCCTCAGGGTTGCTGAGTACGAATTGCCAGGTATCTCTAAAAAGGCCGTTGAAGCCACTTTGGAAGCGCTGGGCGATGTCACCGGTGCAACACTTAAGGGCGGCGGCGAAGTCACTTTGCCTGGAATCGGCAAATTAGCCGTCAAACACCGCGATGCACGCGTCGGCCGCAACCCAAGAACCGGCGAGCCAGTGCAAATCCCTGCTAAAAAAGCCTTAAAGTACACACCGCTCAAAGCCATCAAAGACGCTGTCGCTTAATTTACGTTAAGAGTGCTTTAGTCTGATCTTTTGTAAATCAACAACTTACCGTGTTTGTTGGGTTTTCTTGTCAGTAAGGTGTTGACCAAGTCGGCCAAGGCCCGTATATTTCGGCCTCTCGCTGCAGCACACACAGCAACACGGTGTTCTAGCCGCAGCGAAACGATCTTTAAAAAAATACAGTCGATGAGTGTGAGTGCTTGATTCGGAAGCGAAACAAGTGCTTGCATTAGTAAGGAGTGACCAGCGATGGTTGCTCCGAATAAAGTAAGCCAGTAAGTACTAGCTTAGAGATTAAACTAAAGAGTTTGATCCTGGCTCAGATTGAACGCTGGCGGCATGCTTTACACATGCAAGTCGAACGGTAACAGGGTGCTTGCACCGCTGACGAGTGGCGAACG
>JAPLQI010000054.1 GCA_026399755.1 Pseudomonadota bacterium | reverse complement strand
CTTGGAGAACTGTTTGCGACGACGAGCGCCGTGTAGACCCACTTTCTTACGTTCAACTTCACGAGCATCGCGAGTAACAAGACCTGCTGCTTTGAGGCTGCCTTTAAGAGCTGCATCAAATTCAATCAGGGCACGAGTTACACCGTGACGGATCGCACCGGCCTGGCCGGTTTCACCACCACCAACAACATTAACCATAATGTCGAAGGATTCGAGGTTTGCGGTCAGTTCCAGAGGCTGGCGAACAACCATGCGACTGGTTTCGCGAGGAAAGTAAGAATCAACCGGCTTGCCGTTGACTATGATATTGCCGCTACCCTTGGCGACGAACACACGAGCAACTGCGCTCTTGCGACGGCCGGTACCGTAATAGTATTTACCTACCATGAGACAAATTCCTTAGTATTAAAACGCGTTAACGCTTAGATAGAAAAGGTTTTAGGTTGTTGCGCGGTGTGCGGATGTTCGCTACCTGCATAAACCTTCATCTTTTTAATCATTGCGTAGCCGAGAGGACCCTTTGGAAGCATGCCCTTAACAGCCATTTCTAGCACGCGACCCGGGAATTTTTCTTGCATCTCGGAAAAGGTGCGCTGGTAAATACCACCTGGGTGACCAGTGTGGCGGTAGTAAATTTTATCTGTTGCTTTGTTGCCGGTTACGCGGATCTTGTCTGCGTTCACCACCACGATGTGGTCACCACAGTCTACGTGAGGGGTGTACTCGGCTTTGTGCTTGCCACGCAGACGTTTAGCGACTTCAGCCGCGAGACGACCGAGAACCATATCGGTAGCATCAACAACGAACCACTCGCGCTTAACTTCGTGCGGTTTGGCAGAAAAGGTTTTCATGACTGCTCTTCCACGTTACGATTTTGAGAAAGTCGCGGATTATATCTGTACCCGCATTTACTTGTCAAATCTAGTGACTACCTATTTACGTAAATAGGCCTAGTCTAAAAAAAACGCAACCCATTTGGATTGCGTGAAATCCCACCAAAAAAAAAGGAGGATGGAGGAGACAACAACAAAGTAAAAAACACTCTGATGTTAGGGCCATTATCGCGTGAGACATAAACCATGACAAGACATTTTTTGCAACGCAAAACACGGGGCTCAAGAATAAGCATGCTGCAGAGGCAGTAAATCATGCGTTAAAATGCGTCAAACACAGGGGGAACACAGATGAAAGTACGCGTTAAATGGGTAGAAGAAGTGAGCTTTTTAGCTCAATCTGAATCGGGCCATGCCGTCCTTATGGACGGCCCTCCCGAAGGCGGCGGTCGTAATTTAGGCCCTAGACCTATGGAAATGGTGCTGATGGGCACGGCAGGCTGCTCTGCCTACGACGTCATCCATATCTTAAAAAAAGGCCGTGCAGACGTAAGAGACTGCGTTGTCGACGTTGATGCAGAACGTGCTGATACCGAGCCTAAAGTTTTTACCAAAATTCATTTGCATTACACCGTGACTGGCAAAGATTTAAAGCCTGAACACGTTGAACGCGCCATCAAATTATCGGCAGAAAAGTACTGTTCTGCATCGATCATGCTGGCAAAAAGCGCCATTATTACGCATGACTTTGTGGTGATTGACGCCCAATAAAAAAACGCGCCCACGGCGCGTTTTTTGATAAACAATGATCTAAACAGATTAGATTTTTTTTGCAGTAGGCAAAGCTTTTTGTGGTTTGGTATAAAGCCAAACATAAGGTAGGCCCACAAAAATAGCGCCCCCAACTAAATTACCCAAAGTAACCGGCACTAAGTTAGCGACAAAAAAGTGGCTCCATGTCACGTCAAAACCTGCCAGCATAGCAGCAGGAATAAAAAACATATTGGCAATACTGTGCTCCATACCTAGCGCCACAAAGCCCATTACCGGCAGCCAAATCCCCACCATCCTGCCCAGTGTATCTTTGGCAGAATAGCCTTGCCATGTGGCGATACAGACCAAGATATTAGCCAGCACCCCTCGCATAAAGCTCACCATAAATGGATTTTCTAATTTATGGTGAGCCATGCTCAATAGATATTGAGTCCAAGGCTGATCTGGGGTGAATAAATCGGTTGCGCTGGTGTAGGCCCAAGCAGCAAAACACGCACCAATAAAATTACCTAAATATGAAACGCTCCAGACTCTCACCATCGTGCTGGCGCTTACATTTTTACGCCATAAAGCTACAACTTGCGTCGCACAATTCGAGGTAAATAAATCTGCCCCAGTCAAAACAACTGCAATAAAGCCTAGGGGAAAAACCATCCCAAATAATAATTTTACTATGCCGGGGTTACTTGCTTGTAGCCCAGGAGATCCCCCTGCCACCACCAAGGCCAATAGGCCCCCAAGCCCAATATATACCCCCCCCATAATCGCCATAACCAGCAGGCGAGCAAAGGGAAGTGCAGCTTTTTCTGACGCGGCATGATCGACATAATCGACAACCTGTGCAGGTGAATTCATTTCAGACATAAATGGCCCCAAAGCAAGATAACGTGAATCGTTAATTAGCGTTATATCTGTAAGCCTAAAGGCAAATCTGTAAACTATTTACCTGTCATACACCTTATTTTAATTTGCTCTGATTTAGCTCAACATTTACAGTCGATAAGAAAGTGAAGTCATCACAATTGAGCTGAGTTTCATGGCTTTTACGATTGGAAATGGTAAGGATGCCGCACCTAATTCTTCCGCTTTTTCGGCATGATGTGTTTCATCAATATGCATCTGAGCCACAATCGCTCGACTTTTGGCGTCTTGCTCTGGCAACTGGCTAAGGTGAGATTCCAAATGAGCAGCAACTTGGCGCTCGGTTTCAGCTAGAAAACCCAAATTCCATTTATCCCCAATCACACCCGCCGTTACACCAATTGCTAAAGAGCCTGCGTACCAAAGCGGATTAAGCAGGCTTTTATGACTGCCTAAATCTGCAATGCGCGCTTCGGTCCAAGCTAAATGTTCGACTTCCTCGTGCGCCGCTTCACGCAAAGCATCACGCGTAGCTGGATCACGCGCCGTTAAGGCTTGGCCTTGATAAAGCGCTTGAGCACACACTTCCCCACAATGATTCACCCGCATCAAGCCTGCAGCATGCTGCTTTTCTGCCGTATTCATTTCAATTTCTGTAACAGCAGCATCAGGGTGAGGACGCACGCTCTGGGCCGAAGCCGCTAGGGTGCGTAATACGGTGTCAAACTCAGAAATAAATTGGTCTAAAGAAGGGAGTTTTAGCATGAGGGTATCGATCCATAGAATGCCTAGATTTTACCCCATAAACATCAGTAAACGATGACAATTACGGAGTAAACCAACGGGACAATACTGGATTTGAGCGGGGTAACGAGCACTAACGACGCGTGCTATAATTGCGCGAAATTTCGCCTTTTAATTACTCCCTTGGGAAAACACGATGAAACGTCTTGTTGTTGCAGCAAGCCTTGTCCTGGCCAGCGTAAGCGCTTTTGCCGCCAATCCACAGGTTGAATTGATCACATCTAAAGGCAAAGTGGTGATCGAGCTTTATCCAGAAAAAGCCCCACTGACTGTGGCAAATTTCTTGCAATATGTTAAAGACAAACAATACGACGGCACTATTTTTCACCGCGTGATTCGTGATTTTATGATTCAAGGGGGCGGCATGGACAGTAAAATGGCCGAAAAACCAACTCG
>JAPLQI010000051.1 GCA_026399755.1 Pseudomonadota bacterium | reverse complement strand
ATTACCAATTATGTCAGTTAAGGCGCTTAATCATATTGTAATTATAAATCAGTGAGTTGCGATTGATTAAAGATGTTGCCGCATGCCTTGAATAAAGGCAAGCGGCTTAAGTTGATAGGATTGGGTTTCACCCGCCCTACAAATGCAAAAGCTGAGCATAGTAAGCAAGTGGTGTAATCAGGAAAATAATTAAATACGATAAATTATGATGAGTTCCAGTTTTTACCCTATTTATTTAAGGGAAATCTGTACTTTACTTACGCTGCTTTTTTCCTTGCTCAAAATATTTTTTTCCTCTGATTTTTATTAATTTAGATAATAAATATAAAAAGGTATTCCTAGACGGGTAATTGAGAACAGATCTTGTTGGTTGCTTTGTGACATATTTACGGCTTAATTGGCAATTAAACGACATACCTTAAAATTTTTTTGTGATTAACTGAAGTTAGCTTTGAAAATGTTAGCGTGTCGGTTTACCGATGCTGGGGCTAATAGTTAAGAAAGAGTCATTATTAAATACTTAAATACGGCTATTTTTTTGTATGTAAGTTTCTTGAATCTTATGAAATCAGGAGTTTAATTATGCTATTACGTTCAACGATATTTACAATCTCTACCATGCTGGCCTTCCCCGTGTTGGCCGATTCTGCCATTAAGTCAGGCAATCCTGCATCATCAGCAGAGCAAAAAACACCGGCAGAGCGCCGCGCCGCGATTGATAAAGCGTCAAAAGAAACGCTGGCTCAAGTTTATAAGCAATTCCCTAGTGCCAAACCTCAGATTGCTAAGGCTTCGGCTTATGCGGTATTTCGTACCGGTGGCTTTCAGGCGATGTTTGTAGGGGTAGGTGGGGGAGATGGGGTAGCCGTTGCAGCGGGTAAGCGTACTTATATGGATATGCTGCAAGGTAAGCTGGGTATTGGCTTGGGTGCTAAAGAAACACGCGAGGTTTGGGTATTTACCAGCAATGAAGCCTATAACAAGTTTATCTCCTCTGGCTGGAATGCAAGCGGTGAAGCAGGCGCAGCAGCTAAGGCTGGTAAAACAGGTGTTCAAATCGCCGGGGCGAAGCATTTAGCCAAAGATGTATTTGTTTATCAATTCACCGAAAATGGCCTGACGGCAGAAGCCACCGTAAATGGGTCTAAATATATGGTGAACGATGATTTGAATAAGAAATAAGTAGAGTTTGTGCTAGCTGCCAACAGATGCAAAACTTGGCAGGCTTAGCGTACCGCTTGCCTGATATGCACAGATTAAGGCAGGCTTTAGCTTGAAACTGAATGGCCCGCAAACTCGCGGGCCATTTGCTGGTTTATATTTAGGTATTGATTCGCTTGTTTAAAAAATTTAAATCCATTCATTGGCCTTTAGCTTGGCTTAATACTTTTGCCTATTCCAGAGCGGTGGATAGGCGGCAGTCGGCCTTGCCCGCACATGATGTGCGCTGCGCCCAGTGTGATTTATTGCAAAAAATGGACGAATTACACGCTGGGCAGCAGGCAAGCTGCGTGCGTTGTGGTCATCATTTATGTAGTGTGCCGCTGCATCCTTTTGATACACCGATGGCTTATGCATTCACTGCGCTGATCTTATTGCTATTAAGTTGTGCTTTTCCCCTGCTTAATTTACATATTGCCGGTGTAGAAAGCGAAATGACTTTTTTCAGTAGTGCAAAGGCGCTGATTGAGGTGGATTTTGGCATTGTGGCGAATGTATTGCTGAGCTGTGTATTACTTACTCCTGCTATCTTTCTATGTGCCGTAATTTATTTGGCCATGGCGCTGAAATGGTCAATACATTTGCCGGGCATGCGCAGCGTATTGCGTTTAGCGATAAGGCTAGAGCCGTGGATGATGGCTGATGTATTTGTAATTGGTATTTTGGTGAGCTTAATCAAGCTGGCTTCATTAGCGCAAATTGGATTGGGATTGTCATTTTGGGCGATGCTTTTATTTTCAATTGCATTAACTAAAACGGTGACGGTATTTGATGTGCACTGGTTTGGTTTTCAATTAGATCATTTAGAGGGCTTACCTGCGCAACAGCTGCGGGAAAATGGCGCTAAAGCGTGCCCTGTATGCGGTTTTTTTAATGCTCACGATGCGCAGAAATGCGAGCGCTGCCACGCCAAGATTTATTCACGCCAGCCGCATAGTGTGTCGATGACTTGGGCTTTGCTACTCACCGCCGTTGTGCTTTATGTGCCTGCTAATTTGTACCCCATTATGATTACCGAATCACTGGGGGACCGCATGCCTTCTACCATTTTGGAAGGGGTGTTGTTGCTATGGAATATGGGATCTTATCCGGTTGCAATTATTATTTTTGTCGCCAGCGTGGCGGTGCCGCTGGTGAAATTTATTTCGATTGCCTTGCTGTGTATTGCCGCCCAAAGCAAATCAGCTAAAAGCGCACTGCACTACACCAAGCTATATCGCATGACCGAGCTGATTGGGCGCTGGTCGATGGTGGATGTGTTTGTGGTGGTGATTTTAGTGGCTTTAATTCATATGGGTAAATTGATGTCAGTATTTCCCGGCGTGGCTGCGGTTTCTTTTGCGGGCGTGGTGGTGTTTACCATGCTGGCCGCTTTAAGTTTTGATGTGCGGCTGATTTGGGATGCACATTCTTCGAATGAAGATCAATAAGAACGAATTTGTTATGAATATCTGCTGGCATGCAGGATAGACAGGATTAGCCCTATGGAAAATGAAGTAGAAAAAAACGTGGAATTACCGCATGCCAAAATAGGCTGGCTAAGGCGAGTCTCTTTGATTTGGCTGGTGCCTTTGGCCGCGCTATTAGTTGGGGCGTGGATGGTCTTCGATACTTGGCGGCATCAGGGGCCTGATATTGTTTTATATATGCCCAATGCTGAGGGAATTGAAGTTGGCAAAACAACGGTGAAGGTTTTGTCGGTAAATGTGGGGAAGGTGATCGATGTGGAGTTGGATTCGCTCAAACATCGGGTGCGAGTCACCGCAAGGCTGGATCTGGAAGCGCGTGAGTTATTAAACGAAGACAGCCAGTTTTGGATGGTTAAGCCAAGGGTAGATCGCAGTGGTATTAGCGGATTATCAACGCTTTTATCGGGATCGTTTATTCAGCTTAATCCGGGTAAATCAAAGAATTTGCGAAATGAATTTATTGTATTGAATGATCCCCCCGTGACCGCGGCTGATGTGCCGGGGCTACGTTTGGCTTTATCGGGGCGGGGCGTAAAGGTCTTGAGTGTGGGCGACCCAGTGTTGTATCAAAATTTTGAAGTGGGCAGGGTAGAAAAAGCGGATTTTGACCCAGAGCTGAGGCAAATGGATTATCGCCTGTTTATTCAGCGCCCCTATGATCGCCTTGTGACGGTGAATTCACGCTTTTGGGTGGCCAGTGGCGTGCAGCTGGCGCTGAGTGCCGATGGTATTAAGCTCAATACGGGCTCGCTAGAATCGATGTTGTCAGGCGGTATTGCCTTTGGCGTGCCCGATAATATGCCGATGGGCGAACAGGTGAGTGATCAAACTGGATTCACCCTTTTCGCCGATGAATCCAGCTCTTTAGAGCGCCAGTTTGAGCGTCGTCTGCCTTATATTGCGATCTTTAGTGATTCGGTACGTGGCTTAAAGCCTGGTGCACCGGTTGAATTGCGCGGTCTGCGCATAGGTACGGTGGGTGCGGTGCCTTATTTAATCCCTAAGCTAGAAAATAAAACGCGTAAAGATCATGGCATTCCGGTACTGATTTACTTAGAGCTAGGGCGTTTAGCGACCGGCGCGGATAAGGAAAGCGATGATTACTGGCGTAAAGTGATCGCCACTCAAGTCGCTAGTGGTATGGTCTTGAAGCTAAAAAATGGCAATTTATTGACCGGTGCTCTGTATGTAGATGTTGATTTTAGCGGCAAGGCACGGCCTAAAGTCTTGGCGCGCTACGCAAATCTGGCCGTGTTGCCTACGGGTGACGGTGGTTTGGCACAGATCGAAAACAAGGTGATTGCCTTGTTAGACAAACTAAACGCGCTAAAAGTAGAAAGTGTGTTGGCTCAGGGTAATAAAACACTGGATGAAACAGGCAAGCTGGCTAGCGATGTGCGCACCTTAGTTAAAACGCTCGATGATTTTGCTCAGCAGCCACAGCTACAAGGGCTACCGACAGAGGTACAAGGCACTTTAAGAAAGCTGCAGGGCACTTTAAATACCCTAAATAGCACCTTGGGCGATTACTCAGGGCAAGCTCCTGCTTATGGTGAGCTGACTCGTACTTTAGAAAGCGTAAATCAGGTCTTACAAGAAGCCAGGCCCGTGATTCGCACGCTGAATGAAAAACCCAACGTGCTCTTGTTTGATCGCAAGCAAGAAGATGTTCAGCCTAAAGGGGCTAAGCCATGAAAACGCCTATCGTCTTAGGGCTCTTATGTTTGCTAACGGCCTGCAGCAGCGTGCCTATTACCCGCTACTATCGTTTGGCAGATGTGCCTTTGCAGCAAACGCCTTTAGTGAGCGTCGATCGCCCAGTGGTATTGCTGGATATTAAACTGGCTGACTTCTTGTCTGGCGGAGGGATTGCCTATCAGCAGGGCGAGGTGGGCCTAACACTGGCCCAGCAAAACCTGTGGGCAGAAAGAGTACAAGAGGGCGTGAAGCGGGTTTTGGTGGCAAGAATGCAGCAATACCAGCCCAGCCAGCTTTGGCTAGGCTCTGCACCCGATGCGCGAATCAATACGCTGACCATAGAATTAAGCCAATTTAATGGTCGGGACGATGGTAAGGCGCTGCTCGGTGGGCGTTGGAGCTTACGTAATGCAGAGCAAAAGCTGCTAATGCAATCACCTTTTTATCTTGAAGTGGCCCAGCAGGGGGCAGGGTATGATGCACTGGTGCTGGCTTTGGGCGAGGGGCTGGATCGCTTAAGCCAAAATATCAGTAAGGATTTTCATTTGTAGCACGGTGTTTGGGGCTGAGTTTTAGTGTTTTAAAGTGTTTTTATATTTAATAAATAGCTAAAGAGTAATTGATTATGCGGGTGAATTTGAAAGTGCCTTTTGCAGAAAAAGAAAAAGTAAAGGCTTTGGGCGCACGTTGGGATGCGGCAAAAAAGGTGTGGTATATCGTTGATAAAGCCGACCTAAGCCCATTCTTGCCATGGATCGATGAAAAAGCGGCCACGCCTGCAGCGATTCCTGCATCTACTAGCAAAACACCAGCTGCCAAGCCACTACCCAAGCTAGCAGGGGTAGATTATGGTGAGCCGCCTTGGGAAGTTACAGATCACGATATTATTTTGAAGTAAGTAATAAATTAAAAACCTCCCCAAAGCCCCTTGGAATAAGGTGTATTTTGGGGAGATTTATTTTATTGAATAGTTTGATTTTTTTGCAGTTTAGCAAACCACTTTCTGATCATTTTTTCTTCGTATTCAAATTCTGCCCTATTGCTAGAGCGGCCAATTCCAGACATATAATTCATATCGCGTAAATTTTCTGTGCCAGAGACGATCTGATCTTTATAGCTATACACATAGCTAAAGCTGATTTTAGGGCTGTAAATTTCTTTAATAATGCGAATTTCATTAAAGCGATTACCTGCGCGTGGAATAATTTCACCAGCTAAATCAAAATCTGTGACGGTGATTTCTAGCTGAGCGTCACTGGGCAATTGTGTCGCTAGCTCAGTAAGTACTTTATCAAAGTGTTTAAATAGTTTTTCTTGAAAGCGATCTTGTCGTTCATGCGAGGCACGGATATCGCTGTATTTTTCAGGGTTTTGCCATATTACTTTGGCTTCCCCTGCCCATGCATTACTATTTAGCAGGGTAAGTAGGCTTAAACCAAGTAGCATTTTCTTCATTATATTTCTCCAATTATTTACTTAATTTATTAACTATCTAATTGAGGCATGAAATATTTTCTTTTAAAACAGCGTGTTATCTGAGTCTTTGTACTGTGTTACTGAGTGAAACGATCCATCGCTTAAAAAGTATCTAGATGAAAGATCATTCACTCTGAGTATAGGCACTAATTGATGCGCTTATCTGCTTGATAATGGGATAAACTTAAAGCTGTTTCAGTAGCTGAACAAGTAAATTATCCATATAGCGTAGTGTGATTTTTTGAGTCATTGCTGATTTATATTATTGAATATGTATTTATGCCTATCATCGATGTAAAGGGCATGCCTGATCTGGGGCAGGTGCTTAAAAAAAGCAGAAGTATTACCACTTAGACACAACAAATCGTAACGATCATTGGATTTGTGAGTGCTTTTTAAGTTACCTTCGTAGCTGTGCGCTTGGGCAAGGATATTTAATCTTGCAAAGCTGAGCGCGGCTAAGTGCCAGTCCAGTTGAAAGAGACGCGATTTATACCTGTCGTTTCAGCTTGGCTGACTATGCGTTAGCCTGCAAATGATGGAAGTGTTTAACGAACTAAGGAAGTCTTCAATATGGATGTTTTGTACTATTGGAAAGATGTAAAAGCAGACATGGCTGCTGGGCACATTGGCTGGTTTCGTTCGTCTCGTGGCAAATTGGCTGAATTGAGCGAAAGCTTCCCTGATCGAATTTGGGTCGTTAAAACGCCAACAGGCAAAAAAGGCAGCGTGCAATTACTGGCCTGCGTACGTTGGAGCGATAAAGCCGCTGTGAAAGTGCCTGTGGTCGATGTGCAATCCACCATTTTTTACGACCCTGCCCACGTACAAAGCATGTGGTTTGAAGGCTCGGATAGCGACGAAGCCGTTGAGATGACCAGTAAATGGTTACGCGAGCATTTTTCTGCCGCAGTAAGGGCTAATTTCCAAGGCGATAACGGCATTCACGCCTTGCGTGGCGATACCTTGCGCCAGCTAGAAAAAATCTCACAAAACTTTGCGACACGCCCTTTTTTAGAAGAAAAAGTGAGCTAAGCGCCAAATCCGGCTTTTCTACGGTAGATTAGCCTTCAGTCCAGCCCTCTTGACGCGTGTTTGCCCATGGCAAAATACGTTTCAAGAGGGCTTTTTTATAATCAGCGCTTTCGCGGCTAAAGCCGTTCCTACGAAAAACACTTATTCTGCTGTTTTTGCAGAAGTTAATAGGATAGTCGAGTCATCAACCGCCATAGTTTGCATATAGTAAGGATGACTTTTCTGTTAAGGTTCGGCTAATGATTACCCCGCACGGCAGCAGCTATAATGTCTGAAAAAAAAGAATTCCCCGCTATTAAAAATAATCTTCATCCGCGTAACCCTCACCGTGGTCGCTATGATTTCCCCGCGCTGATCATGAGTTGCCCAGATTTAGCTCCCTTTGTTGCGCCTAATGCCTATGGCGATGAATCGGTTGATTTTGCCGATCCTGCTGCTGTAAAAGCGCTCAATCGAGCCTTACTCAGCCATTTTTATGGCATTAAAGAATGGGGCTTGCCTGAAGGCTATCTCTGCCCGCCGATTCCGGGCCGCGCAGATTATATTCACACCATGGCTGATTTACTCGCCACCAGTAATAAAGGTGTGGTGCCGCGTGGTGCTGCTGTACAAGTATTGGATATTGGCGTGGGCGCAAATGCCATCTACCCGATGCTGGGTAAAGTGGCCTATGGCTGGCAGTTTGTGGGTAGCGATAACGATGATTTGGCACTCGATAATGCATATGAGATTTTTGAGCGCAATGAAGTCTTAAAAGACGGCCTCGTTTGTCGCTTTCAAGCCGACGCAGAAAACATCTTTGAAGGCCTGATTCAGCCGTCTGATTTATTTGAATTTACGATGTGCAACCCGCCGTTTCATTCCTCAGCAGCGGATGCCGCTGGTGGTACACGGCGTAAATTGCGCAGCCTAGGTACGGGTCACGCTAAGGGCAAGGGCCTGCCACCGCCGGTGCTTAATTTTGGCGGCCAGAGTAATGAGTTATGGTGCGAAGGCGGAGAAATGCGCTTTGTACGCACCATGATCTCGCAAAGCCGCCCGTTTAAGCAGCAATGCCTGTGGTTCTCTACCTTGGTTTCTAAGCAAGATAATCTGCCGCTGGTGTATCAGGCGCTGGAAAGAATCGGTGCGATTCAAGTGAAAACACTGGATATGGCCCAAGGTAATAAAATCAGCCGCGTGGTGGCATGGAGCTTTATGACGGACGCCGAGCAAAAACTATGGGCAAAAAGCCGCTGGCGCGCTCGATAGTCTGATGGATTGCTAGATACCGCATACCAAAACCCAAGTCTTAAACCACGGAGGAAAAGGAGGACACGGAGGGCCACGGAGAAAAACAGTAATAAGGTTTTCTCCGTGAAACTCTGTGTTCTCCGTGGTTCAAGATGTGGGTTTTCTGAGTCATTAAAACACTTCATGCAACCGGCTTAGTCGCTAAATCAATCTGCCGCACACTGCCCGCTCCGCCATGCTCACCTAGCCACACGCTGCTGGCGCGAATTTGCCCGAGTAACTGCTCGTTTTCTTTTAAGGCATATTCAGTTTGCACGCTGGCTGTTGCCATCGCGCCGACTCCAGCTTGTGCCAGCGTTTGTACTCGCCCAGCAGCTTGATCACCGCTCTGCCAGATTTTTAAGTCCTTATAAGCCGCGTCGCCCTCGTCTATCCAGCCATTTTGGTCTTCATCGAGCTTGGCTAAATCGCTAAAGCCATTACCGCTTTGTGGGCCAAATAGCTCGCTGCCATTATCGGCCACGCCATTATGGTTTCGGTCTAGAAACAGCAGGCCAGAGCTGGCATCGGGCAGGCGCATGCTTTCTTTTTTGCCGTCATTATCTAAATCAAAATCCACACTTTGCTGACTGAGCTTAGTGGTGGCCGGCCCCATATCGACAACGAGCGGATCTTTTAGCGTAAGCCATTGTGCACCCAGTATTTTAGTGCTCTCGCTGCTTTGCGCATTTTGATAGCCAACGTCAAATTGCCGCGTGCTGCCATCTTGCAGGCAAACCTTGCCGCTGGCATTAAAACTACAACTTTCGCTGGTCTTGGTGTGTTCGACAGCTAGGATTTGCATGGTGATAGGTTGGGGCGTGGGCGTGGCTGATGCAGGGTTTGTTGCACTCGTGGCACCACCTGTTTCTGCAGCTTGTTCAGGGCAAGGTGTGGTCGGTTTGCTGCTGGGATGAGTGCTTCCAAACAGCATTTCCCATAGCGATTGAAAACGCTCTTCTTTACTCTTATCTACAGCTTGGCTGGCATCGGCTTGCTTAGTCTCTGCCTGAGGAAGCAAGCTAGCCATGGCTTTTAACTCTTGATTAAAGAAAGCCGCAAACTGGTCTTTTAATGGGCCTGCTGAGCTAGAGCCCTCAGTCAGTTGCAAGGACCTCCAGCTTTCGCTGCTACTGGCTTGATGGCTAGTCAGCTTTAAATCACTCTGCTCGATACGCATGATCATTCCTTTGTGTGAATGGAAAGTAGCGAGCAGCATGATTTATGCCAGAGGGGATGAGTGGTGAGGGCTAGGGTGGGGCACAAAATCGTGCCCACCAAATACGCATCAAGTTAGGAATTTTTTCGTAGGGCGGGTGAAACCCGCCGCATTTATCGCAATCTGGCGGGTTTCACCTCATATTCGTTGACAAAAAAAAGATTTTTTTAGTGCCTTCGGCACGTTGATTTTGGTGCGGCATCCTCGCGGGGACTCACTTTCTTGAACGGCCAAGAAAGTAAGCAAAGAAGGCCGCCCCGACCAGCACGAAGGCTCCTCAGCTGCGGACAATCGAGTCGGCGGCGGGCGGGATTGGCTCGTTCCTCGCTCCCTTGCCGAAACCCCGCCCCGCTTGTTCCTCGCTTCGGCGTGCTTCAAGGGGACTTTTAAGCCCTACGCCAAGATCGTGATTATTACGTTTTTTCGTTGTTTGTTAATGTAAAAGCAAATTGCTTAGCGCACATGGGGTTTCACCCACCCTACATTTATGTCCCTGAAAACGCATACTGTTTATCCATTTGACTCAGCCCTAGCCCTGCCGATTTATAGATTTTTAATTGCACGGGGATACGCTCTTTTAGGGCTTCTACGTGGCTGATGATACCTATCATTTTGCCGCTGGCGTTGAGATGATCGAGCGCGTCGAGGGCGATTTCTAGGGTTTCGCCGTCTAGCGTGCCAAAGCCTTCATCTAAAAATAGCGAGTCAATCGATGTCTTGTGGCTGACCAGATCAGACAGCGCCAAGGCCAGCGCTAGGCTGACTAAAAAGCTTTCCCCGCCGGATAATGTTTTGGTGTCTCGCGCCACATCGCCTTGCCAGGTGTCGATAATCCCCAGCTCCAGCTCGCCTTTACGCAGCAGCTGGTAGCGGCCATGTAGGCGTTCCAGCTGACGATTTGCCAGGTGAATCAAATGATCCAGCGTTAAGCCCTGTGCAAATTTTCGATATTTTGCACCATCGGCTGAGCCAATCAGGCTGTTGAGATGCTGCCAGTAGTCGTAATCCACACTCATGGCTGCAATCTCAGCAAACAGCGCAGCTTGGCCACTGCGTCTTGCATCGTCACCCTGCAATGCCCCGCGAATTTCACCTTGGCGCTGAGCTAGCTGGGTGATTTCTGTGCTGAGGCTGGCCAGTTGCTCATCCAACTCGGGCAAGGCGAGTTCTGTTTTTGCCGCAGCCTGCAGCGGCGCTAAGGCTTGTTCCGCGCTGCTGAGCAGGGTGTTGGCGGTGATGAGCACGGTATCGAGTTGCTGTTTGAGCGTGCTTAATGCATTGCGCTGATCGTCTTCCAAGCGTGCGGCCATAAATGCGGCTTCATCTGCAAAAGGGCTGGCTGTCAGCGCACTCTGCCATGCACTGCTGGCGTGTTGCTGCTGCTCATCATGCTCTTGTCTGCGCTTTTGCAGGGTGATTTCTCGTCCCTTTTGCTGGCTTATTTGCTCTTGCAGGCTGCTGATGTGCGTGGTGCATGCGGCTAAATCGGCTTCGGGCTGGGTAGAGTCAGCAAGCGCCGCTTGTGCTGCTGCGCCTGCGTCTTGCCAGCATCGTTGCCACGTTTGCTCTAACTGCTCAGCCGCTTTTGTAGCTTGCTGCTGGATAATTAAATCCTGTGCCAGCTGCTGCAACTGTTGCTGCACGGCCTGCCAGCTTTGCCATAGGGATTCTTGCGTTCCTAGCCAAGCGTGGCTGTCAGTGGGAAGTTCTTGATCGGGCAATGAGAGCCGCAGCAGCTCGCTTTTAGCGGCAAAATCCTCAGCTAGCTTGCCCTGTCTTTGGCTTAAGTCTTGCAGATGGGCCTGTGCGTTTTCCAGCTTTTGCGTCAATAATTGCAAAGCTTGCTGGTTGTCGCTTAGTGCTTTATCCGCGGCTAGCCTTACTTTTTGTGCTTGCTCAAGTTGCGCCTTATTCTGCGCTAGCTGGTTTAAGGCGGCGTCTGCATCTTGTAGGGCTGCGGTCTGTTGTTGTTTGAGTGTGGCTAAATCAGGGGCAGGGGCGGCCAGTTTGCTACAGAGCTGATTCCACTGCTGGAGCTGCTCTGCGGCGAGAGTTGAAAATGTTTTTTGCTGTGCTTCCAGCGCACTGATTTCTGCTTCTAGCTGGGCCTTATGTTCTCGAAGCGCTTGTCCCTCTTCGGTAAGCTTTTCCTTCTCCGCCTGTTTGGCGTTCAGTGCGGCGGCAGTGGCAGAAACATTTAGTGCTTGGTAATCATGAATGGCTGGATGCTCAAGAGAGCCGCAGAGCGGGCAGGCTTCATGGGCTTGCAATTGCTTGCGATATTCTTCCAAGCCTTGAATGCGTTGTTCTTGCTCTAGTAGTTTTTTCTTATCGCTGACCTGCTGTTTTAAATCGCTAAACGTCAGCCTGAGCGTTGCCAGTGCCAGTTCTTTTTGACCTAATAATGCTTGTTTTTCGTTGATTGCCACCGCCAGATCGCCTGACTGTTGCTGTGTTTTTTGTCTGCCGATTTCCAACTCGGCCAGCTTAGCGATATCTACGCCTCGCGCAAGTAAGCTTTGTTTTTGCTCCCAAAAAGCAGCCTCGTCTTTGCCAGAGAGCAGGGCCAGCCATGCCACTTGCGCGGTGTTTTCTGCCAGCGCAGCCGCTTGGCTCTCTCGATGATTGCCAGTAACGCTTAAGCTGAGTACCGATTCCTGCTCATTTAACGATTGAATATCTTGCTGTTTAATCTCTGTTGTTAGCCTGCTGATTTCGTTTGCTTGCGTATTTAGGTCTTTAAACTGTGCTCGCCAGCCCACCAGTTGCTCGCCCAGTTTTGCGTGCTCAAGGCGCTGGGTGCTGATTAATTTACTCTGCGCTGCTTGGGTTTGGCCAAGCTGGGCGCGGCTCTGCTGGCTGAGTTGCGTAGCCAGTTGCTGCGCTTGCCAGAGCTTGGCTCGGTGTATCTCAAGTGCGCGGCCTTGCTGTGCTTTTAGCTGTAGCAGTTCTTGCTCGGTATGGGCGAGTGCCTCTGTGGCTTGAATTAATGTGCTGTATGGTAATTGCAGCTTGGCCGCAGGCTCGCTTCGGGCTAGCTGATCCAGCTGCGGCTGGGCGCTGGCAAGTGCGGCAAGGGCTGCTTGCTGGCGAGATTGAGCGTCAGCGTGTTGGCTATTGGCTTTACTCAGTGCTTCGCGCCATTGGCGATTAATTTGCACCTGGCTTAATTGGCTTTGCAGCGTTTGTTCGGTCTGGGCTAAGTCAATCGTTTGCGTATGTAACTCACTGCGCTGCTCTTCGCTCAGTAGCTCGACACCGGAAGCCTTGGCGCGTAGCTGATCGAGCGCTTGCTTGCTGCTGCGGGTTTGTTCGAATACCGATTGCGAAATCTGGCCGTAAATATCGGTGCCGGTCAGCTCTTCTAAAAGCTCGGCGCGCTCGTTGGCGGCGGCATTTAAAAAGGCGGCAAAGCCCCCCTGCGCCAGCAACATGGATTTGGTAAAGCGGCCAAAATCAAGGCCAGTCAGAGCCTCGGTGAGCCTGAGTTTTTCCTTTGGTTTATCGCTCAGAATCAGGCCATTGGCATCTGCTAGCTCCACCCTGGCATCTTGCAATGCGCCGTTTACTTGATTACGTGCACGGCGTTGGCTCCAGAAAGCGCGGTAGCAGCTGCCTTTCACTTCAAACTCGACTTCTGCAAGGCAATCGCTGGTGTGGCGGGTCATCAGCTCATTGCTGCTGGCCGAAATGCTGCCCATGCGCGGGGTTTGGTGATAAAGCGCGAGGCAGATGGCATCCAGCAAGGTGGTTTTACCCGCGCCAGTGGGGCCGGTAATGGCAAATAGGCCGTTGTCTTTAAAGGGCGCAACGGTGAAGTCGATTTTCCACTCGCCTTTTAAAGAATTCAGATTTTTTAAACGTAAGCTAAGCAACTTCATGCCTTGGCCTCCTGCAATAAGGTGACGGTTTGTGCATAGCGTTTTTCTAGCTCGATCAATAGCTCGGGTAGGAGTTCTTCACTGGCGATGCGCTGGGCAAATACATCGGCAGGGCTTAGCTCAGCTAGCGTTTCCTTGCTATCCGCTTGCCAAGTGCTGGCCGCATTGCCGCGCTCTCTGCGGATACGCAGCACTTCTATTTGTGTGTCTTTAGTCAGCTCTTCTATGCGGCTTTGTAAGTCGCTAAGGTAATCATCGCTACTCACCAGCACTTCCAGCCAGATGGATTCGTTTTTTTCGAGGGCGCCGATGGCTGATTCCAACTCGGCCAGATTGCCGCGTAAAGAGATGAGCTGCTGAGAGCGAGGGATGGCGAGTGGCTCAACCGCTTGCAGGCCTTCATGATTTAAGCTGACCAGCAGCACTTCTTTGGCCTGTTTTGCTTCATCAAAGCTCAGTGGAATCGGCGAGCCGCAGTAGCGGATATGCTCAAAGCCACTGACTTTTTGCGGGCGATGAATATGCCCCAGTGCAATATAGTCAGCAGGTGGAAAGGCGCTGGTGGGGAAGGCTTCCAACGCGCCCACATAAATCTCCCTTACCGATTCACTGGCGCTTGCGCCAACCGTGGTGAGATGGCCGGTGGCGATAATGGGCAAGGTAGGCAATCCAAGCTCGTTTCGCACATCCAAAGCCCGCTGATACAGCATTTGGTAGTGCTGAAAAATACCTGCTTGCAAGCTGAGCTGCTTTTCATCGCTGCTTTGCCCCGCCACGCTTTGCTGTACATCGCGCGCGCGGATAAAGGGAATCGCACATAGCACCGCCCCAGCGCTGCCGTCTTTTTGCCTGAGCAGCAAAACCTGCTCGTCAGCATCCGCTGCCACGCCAGGAATTACACTGGTGTTTAGCTCAGCAAGCAGCGATTTGCTTTCGCCTAAAGTGGCGACCGAGTCATGATTCCCGCCCAGAATAATCAGCCTAGCGCCGGTTTTGCTGAGGGCCACAATAAAGTGGTTGTAAAGCTCGCGGGCATAGCTGGGCGGCGAGCCGGTATCAAAAATATCCCCAGCCACCAAAATAGCATCGGCATTGTGGGTAATTGCAGCGGCCAGCAGCCAATCTAAAAAAGCCTGATGCTCAGCTTGGCGCGTCTTGCCCATAAAATGCTGACCAAGATGCCAGTCCGAGGTGTGAATGATTTTCATGTGTGGGGAGTGGTGATTCATATGAAGGGGATTATGAAGGCTGGCAGGGAGGGCGTCTTGCGCTTCTTTGTATAATAAAAAACTACCGGTATAAATATTCGATAGATTTTTGCTATAAACAGAGTGTAGATATTCAATTGGTGGTTTTAAATGATAATGAATATCATTTGTATTAATGATTTTACATAAAGAGGATTGAAGCATGGCTAAGACAATGACTTTTGCGATGGTGCACTTTAGCGTCGCTTTTAGTGTGGCCTATCTGATCACAGGCAGTATCGGCATGGCCGGTTTTCTGGCCTTAATTGAGCCTATGGTCAATACCGTTGCCTATTTTTTTCATGAAAAAGCATGGGATGCTTACCGGCTGCGGCGCAGTAAACATCCGCAAGGTGAGCATGTAGTGGCATAGCCATGGGTGGCCGCTACTCTGAGGTGCGCAGCTTATGAGATGCCGTTTTTAAATAGATTTTCTGGGGAAATCAAGCCCTGATATTTACTGAAAACCCGCGTAATGGGCTGCCTCCGTGGTTTGACAAAGTGTGAATGAAACGTCAATAGGCACTAAGCGTTGGGAGGTAGAAAGGACGTTTGTGTAGATGGGCAACTTTCCTTGCCTATCTAAGGATGACGAGATTTTAACGGGCATAGACAGAAAATATTGTGTGGCTTGCGCTGATCAAAAAATGTTTGGCAAATTGTGCAGAGTCATTTCAAAACGGCTTCTAAGGCTTTTCTTCACGAAGCGCTGTCTCCTCTATGCCCACCATGGCCCAAGATTCGGTTTTTGTTTCACACCTTAGCAAGGTATTTCGGCTTCTTCCTGAGGCTGATTAATAATCGGCCCCAGATTGTAAGCTCGCCTCGCCTTATTACATTGCTCATCCCCCGCTATCACTTCTTTGCATGTACTAGAGCGCTGCTCATAGATGCCGCAGCTTACCTGTTCGCCCACTTTTCCTATTAATGCAACGCAGTGGCTTGGGTGCTGGTCTGTGCCGCGCATGGCAACATAAATAGAATGGATGGGGATGGTGAGCAAGGTAGGCACAGTGCCGCCAAGGGCACTATCGGTTTCTCCCCAGTAAAACGAAACCCGAAAGTGAGCGCAGCATGCGCCGCAGCTTTGGCAATAATTACTCATCGCTAGATAGTCAGCCGAAGTAGCGTTAGGATAGTTTTCTTGTATTATGCTTTTTAATTGCGTCAGTAATATGGCAGGCTTTGATATTTTATGTAGGTTTAAATAAAGGATTTTGTATGGCTAGCGTATTGCGTCACTCAGATTTGCCCGTAGAAGCGTGGAAAAACGGCGGGGGGCTCACTTCAGAAATTGCGATTTGCCCTGTGGGTGCAGACTTAGCCGATTTTGACTGGCGTATCAGCATGGCCACGATAGGCGTCGATGGTGGGTTTTCAGAATTTGCAGGGATCGATCGCAGCTTGGCGCTAGTGGCGGGTAAGGGCGTGAACTTGCAATTTGGTAAGGGAGAGCCGCAGCCGTTACTGCCGAAAGAAAAGCCGCTGCGCTTTGCTGGCGAGGCCCAAGTTTATGCCCGCTTGCTGCAAGGTGAAGTGATTGATTTTAATGTCATGACACGGCGCAGCCGCTATCGCCATTCTTTACGTCAGCAGATTTTTAGCCTGCCTGAAACACAGCTTTTTTCAGGGGAGGACTGCTTATTATTTTTGGCGGAAGGGGAGTCTGTGTTGTGCCAGAAGGGCGAGCTACAGTTTGTTTTAAAGCGATTTGATAGCTTGTATCTCAGTGCTGGCGACGTTGGCGAGTGGCTTTTAGTACCCTATGGCGAAGTGTGTCTTTTAGTGACTGAGCTAGAAAAACGTTAAGTGATGTGAGTGCTTAGCTGCAAACTTAGTATGTTTGTAGGTTATTTTACTTACAATACTTTGTGTATTTACTTTCTGTATTTATATTATTTATTTGTTTGTTGTGTAAATTTTGTTTATTTAAATGCCATATAAGCAGATAATGATGTTCTAATTTTGTAAGCTTTATTCATTGGAACTGACTTATGTGTGTGAAAAAAGTAATAAATAAGCGAAGTACACTGGCTGGTTTGCTGGCCATTGCATTCGCCAGCATGATGACCGCTTGCGTGACCGCGGGCAGTGATAGTGCGGCAGAGGCCAGCCCACCGCCCGCCGCAAGCCAGCAGGGGCAATCAGATCATGCCCCTGTTTTGGGAGAGCAGCCTAGCCATCCTTTTGGTTTGCCGCCTCAGGCGGGGGAACAAATATTGCCTCCTAATAAGGCAGCGGGGCAGGCGATGAGTGCATCAACAGCTCCTGTCTATGCGGAATGTGATCAGCGTTTGTTTTCTTTATCGGGCGCGGCTTTGGCTAGCTATGTGGCTACGGTAGAGGGGCGATGTATTAACCGTCTTTTTGATGGCGACGCAGCAACTTTCCCCGTGGTTTCGTCGGCGAATATGCAAGCTGTGGCTCAGGAGGCGCGTTTGCGCGCCCGCCAGTGGGATCCACTTAAGCCCAATGGTCTTTGGCCCTTGGCTACTTTTTTAAAAGCAGGTTATTTTACGCAGTACAGCCACGCCAAAGAAGTGGGCGAATACGGCCGCTTGGTGGATCAGCCCGTGATGCAGGTGGTGAGTGCGCTGGCAGATAATCCGGCGTTGTGGACGAACCCAGCAGAAGAGAAATCTCAATCGAATGAAGCATGGTTACGCCAGAATGATGCGCGGCAAACCGTGAGCGAGACGATGATTCTGGCTGATTCGGTGCGCCAGCCAGAATATGCGCTTCCGCTGTTGGCTTCATTCTTTGGCCATTACAGTGGCCCGCTCAAACAAAGCTATGCTCAGTTTGCGTTGCATCCTATGCAAACTACTTTGTTTAATATGCATGGCCTAAACGGCTTTGATCAGAAGGTGGCCGCTGGCCAGCTCGATGGTTTAGTGACGTCTTTGGCGGCGATTTTGCGCCAGGGCAGTTCGGCTTTTGCAGATGAGCAGATGTTTTTAAATACACTGCGTGAAACCGGCCGCTTTATGCTTTACCCAAAAACCACGCCGCTTGCCGAGCCTGCTGTGGCGCAGCATCTGAATGCAGAGCGTTATTCTGCTGCGTGGGCTGAGGCGGTTTATGCGCTGAAAAAAATCGCTAAAGTGCCTTGCGATCGTTACAACATTTGCAATGCCGAAGCTGAGCTTAAAGCCCGCTTATTCCCTCATCGCTGGTCATTTGATAATGGCAATTTAGTTTTTGAAACACCGCTTAGCCGCAAGCAGGTAGAGCCGCTGTATTACGCCATGAAGCAGGTTGAGGCGCAGCTTAAGCGGGTGAGTGGCGTAAGCCAGCCGGTAAAAGATGATCCGAATGCACGTTTGCGCATGGTGATTTATGGCACAAAAACCGATTACGGCCGCTTTCAGGGCTTACTAAATGATTTATCCACTGATAACGGCGGTATTTATATTGAAAACGGCGCTACTTTTTATACCTTTGAGCGCACCAGCCAAGAAAGTACGCTGTCTTTAGAAGAGCTTGTTCGCCACGAATATGTGCATTATTTATCTGGCCGCTTTATTCAGCCAGGCATGTGGGGCTCCAGTGAATTCTTCCGCGACAGCCGCCGCATGCCTTGGTATGACGAAGGCTTTGCCGAATTTATGGCATGGAGCACCTCGCGTGAGGGCATTAAAGTACGTGGCCATGTGGTGGATGTGGTGGCGAATAACTGGCCGGCCAGCTTTCAAACGCCAGCGCAAATTATGCGTTCAAGTTATAGCGATGGCTGGGATTTCTACAGCCATTCGGCACTGTGGTTCTACTTCTTGCATCGCAATGAGCCGGGCATTCTGGCCGATGTATTGCAGCAATTGCGTAACGATGATGTAAATGGCTTTGATGCATTGGTGAAACGCCTAGGTGCTGATACGGCTTTAAGTGCCCGCTTTAAAGACTTTGTAGCGCAGCAAGTTGCATTGCAAAAGGCAGGCCAGCTGGGGGACACCTCTACCATCGAGGGTAAAGACTGGCTGGCGCAATCGGCATGGCAGCTAGGTGATGTGGCACAAATTCAGACTTTAATCAGCAAAGCACTGCCGCTGGCTTGCCGCGTATGGGCAGAGGGCGCGGGTAGTGAGCTGCGCCGTTTTGAATGCACAGGCTCCTTAGGCATACGCGCAAGTACGCTGACACAAGCGCATCAGGAAAGCGATGTATTGCTGAATAACGCACTGCAAAACCTGCAAGGCAGCGCCAATAATATGCTGGCGGTTAACTGCTTTGCCAGTGATTATCAGCTGGATGCGCATCGTGCTGCGCTGCGCTGCGAAGGCCCGCTGGCTAATGGTACGGGGCCAATACCAACGGCTGTGCCAACTGCGCCGCCAACCCGCCCAACCGCAACGCCTGTGCCGACCAGCCCGCCAACCCGTCCAACGTCCACGCCTAAGCCAACTACAGTGCCAACGCCTGTGCCAACTACTACGCCAACCTTGCCGCCAGTTAATCCAAATAATCTGGCCTTGTTACAAACGCGTTTTAGCAGCGCAGGGCGTTGCCTGCGGGTTACGCTGGCCGCAAATCAGCAGGTCGATCGCTTTGTGCTGGTGAATTCAGCCAAGCTGGGGCGGGTTAATTTTGCTGAATATGGCAGCTTCACTTACCGCCGCGATGCCGATCAGGCAGGGCTAGCAGACAGCATTACCGTTCGCCTGCAACGCGGTACGCAATTTAAAGATATCAGGGTGGTGCTGGATGCCAAACCTGTGAATCAAAGTGAAGAGGCTTGCTGGGCCGGGGCTTAAGCGTATTGGATGAAATCAGGGCAGACTCTGCCTTGGTTTCATTTTTTATCGCAGGGCATGCTTTGCAGTATCGGCTTTTATTCTGGGTTTTATTACCAGAAACAGCTCTGCGCATTTAAAAATACTAAGGCTGTTTTTAGCCCTGTATGGCTACTTTTAAAGTTTTTAACTGTTTGTAATAAAAGATGTTTTACAGGTTTTAAAAGGGCTATTAAGTAAGAGCTTTGAGTAAGGAAATGGCCCTGCTTCAGCAAGCACCGGGCCTTTTTCTGGCTTGACAGCCCGCCGCTTCACGGCCGAAGATGCGCCCACTATGATGAATCTGACCCGCAACTATTCTTATTATTATCTGGCTTGCCCACTGGCAGCCCGATGGGTCGCGTTCATCTGAAACACACAGATTGAAGCATCCAAGGCCGCCAAATCAGGCGGCCTTTTTGCATTTTGGCCTGCCTGATTTGTTGGTTCTTGAGCTCGACAAAAAAAGGACCACATCATGACTACTCGCTCTAACTGGGGCTCTAAGCTGGGATTTATCCTTGCTGCTGCAGGCTCTGCCATTGGCCTTGGCGCTATTTGGAAATTCCCTTACGTGACGGCCATGAATGGCGGTGGCGTGTTTTTACTGCTGTTCTTATTTTTTAGCTTTACCTTGGGCCTTGCCCAAATGGTAGTGGAGTTTACGCTGGGCCGAAGCGCACAAACGGGTCCGGTGGGGATGTTCCGCAAGCTGGCCGGTAAATCTTGGCCGCTGATCGGCATGATGGGGATTTTTGCAGGCTTTGTGCTCTACAGCTTTTACAGCGTAGTGGGCGGCTGGACGTTGGCTTACCTTGCGCTGGCCATGGATGGCTCGGTGTTGACTACCGACACCAAGGTGCTTAAAGATACTTTCGAGCACTATGTATCTAATCCTTACTGGCCGATTCTGACCCACGGTGTATTTGTACTGGCGACGCTGGGCATTGTGATTGGTGGCATCGAAAAAGGCATTGAGCGCGCCAGCAAATTGCTGATGCCGGGCCTGTTTATCATCATGCTGATTCTGATTGCCCGATCCTTAACGCTGCCGGGTGCATGGCAAGGCGTGGTGGCTTTCTTTGCCCCTGATTTCTCTAAGCTGACTCCTGCTATGGTGGTTGATGCCTTGGGCCTCGCGTTTTTCTCGCTGTCTTTAGGCACGGGCGGCATGATTGCTTACGGCTCTTACGTAAAACAAGAAACGCCGGTATTACACTCGGCTGCTTGGGTGGTGGGCTTGTCTTGTACCGTGGCGATTTTAGCCGGGCTGATGATTTTCCCTGCGCTGTTTGCCTTTAAGCTTGATCCAAGCGCAGGCCCGGGCCTGACCTTTATGACCATGCCGGTAGTGTTTGCCAGCCTGCCTTTCGGTCAAATCTTCGCTATCGCCTTCTTTGCTCTGCTCTCGGTGGCCGCGTTAACGTCTTCGGTATCAATGCTCGAGTTAATTGCCACACTCTTTCTGGATGAATACAAACTGCCACGTCGCAAAGTGATTCTATGGTTATCACTGGCTGTCTTCCTCTGCGGCATCCCCGCATCGCTGTCCTTTGGCCCTTGGGCCGACGTGAAATTCTTCGGCAAAACCATTTTTGACCTGATGGATTACAGCGTCTCCAATGTGATGATGCCGCTGGGCGGAATCGGTGTGGCGCTGTTTGCAGGCTGGCGTGTATGGCCACTATTGGAAGAGCATTCTGGCCTATCTGGCTTGGCACTCTTTGGCCTCAAATGGAGCTGCCGTGTAGTCGCGCCTTTATCGATTGCGGTGATTTTGGTGAAGAATCTTTAAATGTTTTAGATAAAATTTAAAACCCAAATCTTGAACCACGGAGGCCACAGAGAACACGGAGTTTCACGGAGGAAAACCTTTTTGAGTTGAGTTCATTTTTTTGGTTTTTAAGTACTTTCAATCTTAGCCCCAGTTGGGGACATTCCGGCTCATTGCAGGGAGCTTAATCGTCCCCTTGAAACACGCCGGAGAGAGGAACAAGCGGGGCGGGGTTTCGGCAAGGGAGCGAGGCAGCGAGCCAATCCCGCCCGCCGCCGACTCGATTGTCCGCAGCGCAGGGGCTTTCGTGTTTCGTGGGGTCGCCTTCTTTGGCTTCGTTTCTTGGCGAAGCAAGAAAGGAAGGCCCTGCGGTGGCTACCGCTCCTAAATCAACGTGCCGAAGGCACTAAATACAAAGCCTTGTTTTAGATTTGTTGAATGCTTATGGGCTGTAAACAGCCCCAAGCTTATTTAATTAAAAAACGCAGGATATTTTATGACTACACGTAATGCTTGGGGCTCGCGTTTGGGCTTTATTCTGGCGGCGGCAGGCTCGGCCATTGGGCTGGGGGCGATTTGGAAATTTCCTTATGTCACAGCCATGAACGGTGGCGGGGCGTTTTTGCTGTTATTCCTGATCTTTAGTTTTACCTTAGGCTTGGCACTGATGATGGCCGAGATTGCCTTGGGCCGCTCGGCCGCCAATGGCGCGGTAGGCGCGTTTAAAAAGGTTGGCGGCAAGCCTTGGGCGCTCTTGGGCCTCTTGGGAGTGATCGCAGGCTTTGTGCTGTTTTCATTTTATAGCGTGGTAGGCGGCTGGACTTTTGCTTACCTTGGCAAGGCCATCGATGGCAGCGTGCTCAGTGCCGATCCAAAAGCATTAGAAGCGATGTTTGGCAGCTTTGTATCTGACCCGATTAAACCCTTAATCACCCATGCGTTGTTTACCTTGGCAACCTTAGGCATTGTGCTGGGCGGCATCGAAAAAGGCATAGAGCGGGCGGGCAAGGTGCTGATGCCAGCCCTGTTTATTATTATGCTGATTCTGATGCTGCGCTCTTTAACCCTGCCGGGCGCATGGGCGGGTGTGGTGCAGTTTTTAGCGCCAGATTGGAGCCGTGTTAATCCTTCTATGGTGGTGGAGGCCTTGGGGCTGGCGTTTTTCTCGCTGTCTTTGGGCGTGGGGGCGATGGTGGCCTATGGCTCTTATATGCATTCCAGCGAAGAGATTCTTTCTGCATCCCTGTGGGTGGTGTTTCTCGCGGTAATGATTGCGCTCTTGGCTGGGCTGATGATTTTCCCTGCGGTGGCGGCCTTTGGCTTAAACCCAGCGGCGGGGCCGGGGCTGACCTTTATGACCATGCCAGTGGTGTTTATGCATCTGCCGTTTGGGCAGGGTTTTGCAATTGCCTTTTTTGCTCTGCTGGCTATGGCTGCTTTGTCTTCATCGGTAGCGATGCTGGAGCTGATTGCCATCTGGTTTGTTGACGATCTAAAACTACCACGTCGCTGGGTGTTAATTGGCATCGCCTTGGCCGTGTTCCTCTGTGGTATTCCGGCATCGTGGTCGTTTGGTATCTGGTCTGATGTGCGCATCTTTGGCAAAAGCATTTTTGATGCAATGGATTACTTTGTATCTAATCTAGCCATGCCTGTTGGTGGCATTGGCTTGGCATTGCTGGCGGGGTGGAAAGGCGATTCGCTGGTGGATGAAGTGGGCTTGCAAGGCTGGAAAAGGCAAGCTTGGCTGATTACCTGCCGCTATCTTGCGCCAATCTTGATTACCACGGTGCTGGTGAAAAATCTGTAAACCTTGTGGCAACTCAAAATTGCTACTTGACGGCCAGTCTCCTTACAAGGCATTCTAAAAAGCATGAATACGAACACACTCAATCACTCAGCAACTTGGTGGCGCTTTTACTAGTGCGGCACCTAGGGTATTGATCTATGGGGCCGCCGACAGGGCGGCCTTTTATTTAGCTCGCGCATTCGGTGGCAGATTTACTTGGCAAATGGCTTTGGGCTGATTTGCCGCTACTAGGAATAGCGTATGTCTCGTTCGCAATGGAGCTCTAAACTCGGCTTTATTCTTGCCTCCGCCGGGGCAACCGTCGGTTTAGGCTCAATCTGGAAATTCCCTTACGTAACCGCCATGAATGGTGGCGGTGCGTTTCTGCTTATCTTTGTGCTGATCACATTTACCCTAGGCATTGCGCTGATGCTGGCCGAAATCGCCATTGGCCGTGCTGCGGCTTGTGGTGCTGTGGGGGCGTTTAAAAAGCTGGGTGGCAAGGGCTGGTCTGCGGTTGGCTATATCGGCGTGCTGTGCGGCTTAACGGTGTTTTCTTTCTACAGCGTGGTCGGCGGCTGGACCATAGGCTATCTGCTGCGCGCCATCGATGGCCGCGTGATGAGTAATGATCCCAAGGCCTTGGGCGCACTGTTTGGGCAATACGTTTCTAGCCCCATCGAGCCGATTATCACGCATGCTGTCTTTGCCTTGCTCACTCTGATCGTCGTCATGTTTGGCATTCAAAAAGGCATTGAGCGTGCAGGTAAGGTGCTGATGCCTGCCTTATTTTTGCTGATGCTGGGACTGATTATTCGCTCCTTAACCCTGCCGGGCGCAGGAGCGGGCGTGATCGCCTTTTTAGCGCCAGATTTCTCTAAAGTAAATTCAAAAATGCTGGTCGATGCGCTAGGTTTGGCGTTTTTCTCGCTATCGGTGGGCGCAGGCTGCATGCTGGCTTACGGCTCTTACCTTGGGCGCGATGTAAAGCTCACCAATGCCGCGATGTGGGTAACGGGCTTAACCACCATGACCTCTATTCTGGCTGGCCTGATGATTTTCCCAGCGATTACCGCCTTTGGTTTAGATGCCGCAGCAGGCCCGGGCCTTACCTATATGACCATGCCGGTCGTGTTTAACCATCTGCCTTTTGGCCAATTCTTTGCGGTGGCGTTCTTTGCATTGCTCTTAGTTGCAGCACTTACTTCATCCGTTTCTTTGCTTGAGCTGATTGCGGTATATCCCATTGATGAATGGAATCTGCCGCGTAAAGCCACCACTGGCGTGATTACCCTCTTGGTGTTTCTGGCCGGTATTCCTGCCTCGCTCTCGTTTGGTGTGCTGGGCGAATACAAATGGTTTGGCCGCAATGTGTTTGAGCTGATGGATTACAGCGCGTCCAACATCCTGCTACCTTTGGGCGGCATCGGCACAGCGCTGTTTGCAGGCTGGAAAATCTGGCCCGTAATCGAAGCCGAGCTAGAACTCAGCCCTGTTTTAAACTGGGGAATGAAGTGGATGTGCCGCATCGTTGCACCGGCATTGATCGCTTTGATCTTGGTTTACAACCTATAACAGGCTACTCACAAAGCCTTACCGTTTATCCCCGTTCCACAGGCACAAGGCTGTGAGTGCTCTGTGGATAAGTGAGCTAAGTCTTTGTTCTGTTGGCGGGTTTTTTGGCTGATTAAATTTTAATCAGCAAATGCATTGTATTTAAATGGAATATTAAAAAAGGCCAGCGCATGCGCTGGCCTTTCTCTTATTTGGCTTTCTGCCAGCGCTTTTGCAAGCCGTCAAAGCTTAAGTAGAGCGCAGGGGTGATGTAGAGGGTGATGAGCTGCGATAGCACTAAGCCGCCGACTACTGCCACGCCCATGGGCTGGCGTAGCTCAGCGCCTGCGCCGATACCGATGGCGATGGGCATGGCACCCATAATGGCGGCCAGCGTAGTCATCATAATGGGGCGGAATCGCAATAAGCAGGCTTCACGAATTGCATCCATAGGCGCTTTGCCTTCTTTGCGCTCGGCTTCTAGCGCAAAGTCGATCATCATAATAGCGTTTTTCTTGACGATACCAATCAAGAGCAAAATCCCGACCATGGCGATAAAGGTGAGTGGCAGGCCGACAATATCCAGCGCAATCAGCGCCCCAACGGCAGCCGATGGAATACCCGCCAGAATGGTGAGCGGATGTATCCAGCTTTCATACAGCACGCCCAGAATCACATAAATCACTGCCACGGCCACCAAAATCAGCCAGAGCTGGGTGTTTTGTGACTGCTGAAATACAGCGGCGTCCCCTGCGAATTCGCCAAATATTTTAGGCGGCAGCTGGATTTCTTGCTTCAGGGCTTCGATTTTGGCAGCGGCGTCCGAGAGCGTTTTACCTTCGGCCATATTAAACGACAGCGTTACCGCAGGCAGTTGGCCTTGGTGGTTGATGGCGTTATTGGTCATGATGCGCTCGACGCTAGAAAACGCCGAGATCGGCACTAAGACGCCGCTATTACTGCGGGCGTAGAGCTTATTGATTGCCGATTCATCACGGCGATAATCGTCACCAAGCTGCATCAGTACCGAGTAGCTGTCTTGCGGCAGGTAAATGGTGCTGATTTCGCGCTCGCCAAATGCGCCGTACAGCGTTTCGCGCAGGTTTTGCATATCGATGCCTAAGGTTTGGGCCTTGTCTCTGTCGATATTGAGCCTTGCTTGCAGGCCGCGCTTTTCGGTGTCTGAGGTGACTTCGGTAAAGATGGGCGATTGGCGCATGGCGCGCATCAGCTTGTCTGACCAATCACTCAGCTCGTCCGATTGCACTGCTTGCAGGGTGTATTGGTAGCGGCTTTTTGAGCTGCGTGCGCCAATCTTCAAGTTTTGGGTCGGGTTAAAAAACACCGATATGCCGGTAATCCCGCTAGTGTCTTTACGCAGGCTGGCTACGGTTTTTTCCATAGAAAGCCGCTGATTACGCGGCTTTAAGGTAATAAACATCCGGCCACGGTTGCCGCTAGACAAACTAGAAACCACCACGTTTACGTTGGGATTTTTTTGAATCCGCTCGGCTACTTCGGTATGCAATTTAAGCATGGCAGGGTAGGCAATATCCTGCGGGCCCTCAGAGCTGGCCTGAATTTGGCCGATGTCTTCTTCAGGGAAAAAGCCCTTAGGCATGGATTGATACAGCCAGCCTGTGAGCACAAAGGTGGCAAGGGCAATGATCAACATCAGCTTGCGTCGGCCTAAGCTCCAATCTAGCGTGCGTTGATAGGCGCTAAGCAGGCCATTAAAACCTCGCTCAAAAAAGCGGCTCCATGCAGGCACATGGGCGTCCGGCGCTTCGTGCTTAATATAACGCGCGGCCAGCATCGGGATCAGCGTCAGCGCCACCACGGCAGACACCATAATCGCTAAGGTAACGACGGCGGCAAATTCATGGAACAGTAGGCCAATGGTGCCGGGCATAAAGAAAATTGGGATAAACACGGCAATCAGCGATACCGAAATCGAGACCACGGTAAAGCCGACTTCCTGCGCGCCCTGAATGGCCGCTTCCATGGGCTTCATGCCGTTTTCAACGTGGCGCATGATGTTTTCAAGCACCACAATCGCATCATCCACCACCAAACCAATGGCAATGGTCAGCCCCATCAGCGAGATATTGTCTAGGCTATAACCCAGCCAGTGCATCAGCGCAAAAGTGCCAATTAGCGAGATCGGTAGTGATAAGGCCGGAATCAGCGTGGCCGCAGCGCGGCGTAAAAACAGCAGAATCACACCCACCACCAGCAGCATAGTCAGCAACATGGTGAGGTTTACATCGTGAATGGCTTCGCGCACCGATTGCGATCTGTCGTTCAAGACTTGCACATTCACTGATTCAGGCATTTGCGATTTTAATTGCGGCAAGGCGGCTTTAATGGCGTCGACCACGGCCACGGTATTGGCATCCGACTGGCGCATTACGGCCAGTACGATGGAGCGCTCGCCGTTAATCCAGCTGCCGCTTTTCACGTCTTGCACGCTGTCTTCTACTGTGGCGACATCAGAGAGGCGCACCGGTTGCTGATTCTTTTGCGCAACAATTAAGTTAGAAAAATCTGCGGCATTTTTAAGCTGCTCATTGGCTTGTAGCGCTAGCACTTGGCGCTTGCCATCAAGCTGGCCAACGGGGCTATTGGCATTGGCAGATTTAAGTGCGGCGGATAACTCGGCCAGCGTCATATCCCTTGCGGCCAATAGCTCTGGGTTGACTTGCACGCGTACGGCAAAGCGTTTTTGCCCGTAAACCGTCACCTGTGCTACGCCATTCAGGGTAGATAGCGTGGGGGAAATCAGGTTGTCGCCGTAATCGTTCAGCTCGGCCAAGCTCATCGATGGTGAGTTAATCCCCACCATCAGCACCGGCGCATCCGCAGGGTTTACTTTGCGGTAGCTGGGCGGGCTGGTCATATCTTTAGGCAGACCGCGGGAAGCGCGATAGAGCGCGGCTTGCACGTCAACAGCCGCGTCATCGATATTGCGATTGGCGTCGAACTCCAGCGTCAGCGATACCTTGCCCTGAGTGCTACTCGAGGTAATAACGGCAAGGCCGGGAATCGTTGAAAACTGCTTTTCAAGCGGGGTAGCCACTGAGGTGGACATCGTTTCTGGGCTGGCACCGGGCAAGCTGCCAGACACCTCGATGGTGGGCATATTAAAAGAGGGCAGGGCCGAGATCGGCAGATTAAACCAAGCCACTACCCCAGCCACCACCACCGCGAGCCACAGGAGTGTAGTTGCGATGGGCTTATTAATACTGATTAAGGAGATATTCATTTGAGCATCTCCTTCTTAAATACAGAAATCATGGGTATTGTTTGATGAGTGCTTTCTAGGGAAATATTCATTTTTCGGCACTAGCGGCAGTTTTTGGCGCACTTGCGTCACGCTTTTTGGCTTCGCGAACTTTGCTGCCTTCTCGCAGATTTTGCCCGCCTTCCTTCACCACTTTGATATTGCTGCCTATGCCGCTGACTACGGCGCGCTCATTTTCAACTTGCAGCAACTCCACCTGAATCGCTTTAACCGTTTGATCAGCCTGAATCGCAAAAACAAAGCGATGATCTGGGCCGGTTTGCACGGCTTGAGTTGGCAGAACTACGGCGTTTTTAAGCGTGCCAGCAGCCACTTTTACTGGCACAAAAGCCCCTGGCCAGAGTAGATTTTTAGGGTTAGCAAATTCAGCTTTTAAGGCGATCGTGCCCGAGCTTGAATTAACGGCGTTATCGATAAAGCTCAGTTTGCCTTGTATTTTATCGCCATTGGCTAAGGAGGCGCTCACCAACACAGGGCTAGGGGCGTTTTGTAAGGTGGCAAGGTCTCTCTCAGGCAGGCTGAACGCCACAGTGATCGGGTCCAGTTGGCTGATGGTCACTAGCGGTATGGCGATACTCGGTTGCACATAGCTGCCGGTGTGCACCTCAACCAAACCTGCACGGCCACTGAGCGGCGCTTTGATTTGCGAATAAGATAAATTAATTTTTGCAGCATCCACCGCAGCACGCTCTGCAGCGAGTGTGGCTTGCAGGGTTTCTAATTTGCTTTGGGCAATATCGAGTGCGGTTTTTGAGATAAAGCTTTGCAGCGCCAGCTCTTTAGAGCGGGTGTAATCCCGTTCTGCCGCAGCAAGCTGGGCTTGGCTTTGTGCGAGTTTGGCAGTGGCTTGGCGCACATTAGCTTCGTCGGTTCTGGCGTCTAGGCTAAATAAAAGCTGGCCCGCGCGGATTTGATCGCCTTCTTTAAAATGGACTTTACTAATCAAGCCACTTGTTTGCGGGCGTACTTCCACTTGATCAAGCGGGCTAACGTGGCCTTGGGCACTTAAATTAAGCGCAATATCGGCAGTCTGCGTTGTGGTGGCCGTAACTTGCTGGGGAGGGCGCTCAGTTTTTTCTTTTGCGGCTTCTTTGCCACAGCCTACAAGGATCAGGGCAATCAGGGTCAGGCTAAATTTAGTCATTCATAATTCCAGCACGAACACCGCGCCGGAATCGTACGGTGATCGCAATCATGGTAAGGGCCACCATCAGGCCAAAGCCGGTAATGATGGCGTACATAGGCGGTATTCCGCTGATTTGAAATTGATGTGCTACGGCTTTACTTGTAGCTTCGGTAACGGGTTGGCTAAAGTGTTTAACCATTAGGGCGTGAATTCCCACCATTACTAAAATACCAATATTCTCGTTAAAATTTTGCACCGCAATGGAGTGCCCAGCACCCATCAGTGAATGGCCTCTGTGTTGCAACATGGCATTCAATGGCACCACAAAAAAGCCTGATAAACAGCCGACAATAAACATCAAAAATGCAGCCAGCCAAACATTGTGAACAAACAGCATGCCAATCACCAAAATACCCATGGCAATCCCTGCTGGTAATACGCTAAATGCTTTTTTGAGCGGAACATAATGTCCGGCAAGAATGGCACCTGCCGCAATGCCAAATGCAACAACAGCCACTAGCTGAGTCGCTTGCTCCATAGAAAAGTTCAACCAAATAATGGCCCAGTTCAATACTACCAAGCGCATGGTGGCCCCCGCGCCCCAGAAGAGCGTGGTTACTCCTAAGGACAATTGCCCCTGAGGGTCTTTCCACAGTTTGGCTACGCAGCCCCAGAATTCTTTAATCAATTTAATGGGCTGCAGTTGCAGTGGTTTAAGCTCTACATTCAGCTTGGGGATGTAGCAGTTCAGCCAAGATGCAGCTAGGTAGAGCAAAATAATCGCGGCAATGGCAAAAGTGGCAGGCGAAAAGAATGCGCCTAATACCGTGCTATTTAGCCAAGGGGCAACGTGCGAGCCAGCAAGTAAGCCGCCTAATATCGTGCCAAAAATAATGGCGCTGACAGTTGCTCCTTCTAGCCAGCCATTGGCGGCTACCAGTTTTTCGTGCGGTAAGTATTCGGTAATGATGCCGTATTTGGCTGGGGAATAGGCTGCAGCCCCAAAGCCAACAAGGGCGTAAGCCATAATGGGGGGAAGACCCACAAGCATGCCAAGGCAGCCGGCGAGTTTGATGCCATTACAAATCATCATCGCCTTGCCCTTATGCATGGAGTCTGCAAAAGAGCCCGCAAAGGGAGCAAGCACTACATAAGATACCGTAAAGCACCAAAGCAGCATGGATAAATGCCATTCAGGGGAGCTCTGCTCTTTAAGGAGAGCGAGCGCTGCGAAGAAGAGGGCGTTGTCAGCAAGCGCAGATAAAAATTGCGCGCCAAGAATAATGAAAAATCCACGATTCATCTTGGAACAGTACCCTTTTTTATAGTGTTGGGTTTATATCACGAAATACCCTTACTCGGCATTGTCGCTTTTGCGTCTTACATGCAATCAACAGGGTTTATACTCTACGCCTTTCCTTTGCCATGGGTTTTGTCATGACTCGCCCGATTCGTGCTGTGATTCATACAGCAGCACTTGCTGCTAATTATGCGCATGCAAAAGCATGTGCGCCGAGCAGTAAAGTCTTTGCTGTCATTAAAGCCAATGCTTATGGTCATGGTATTGCCAATATGGTGGCGGCTCTGCCCAATGTAGACGCTTTTGCTACTTTAGAAATGCCATCAGCGCTTAGTTTAAGAGAGCTCGGGGTAAAGCAGCCCATCCTTTTATTAGAAGGGGTTTTTTCTGCCTTAGAGTTGCAGCTTTGTGCAAATCACGATTTTTGGCTGTCGGTGCATGATGAGCGCGGTATTGCTTGGCTTGAAACCACAGATTTAAGCCGCCCTGTGCATATTTTCTTGAAGCTAAACACGGGCATGAATCGCCTTGGCTTTGCTGCTGAAAAAGCGGCTGCTTTAGTTGAGTGCTTAAAGCAATGCAGTAATGTGGCTAGCATTACCCTGATGGCGCACTTTGCCACTGCTGACGACCCCGAGCAGGGCGTGGCAGCACAATGCGCGCGTTTTGATGCTGCATGTGAAGGTCTGGATTTGCCCATCACTTTGGCTAATTCGGCAGCACTCTTGGCCTATCCAGAAACCCATAGACAATGGGTACGCCCCGGTATCTCCCTTTATGGCTCATCTCCTTTTAGCGACAAGAGCGCGGCAGAGCAGGGCTTGCAAGCCGCTATGACTTTAAGCGCAGAAGTGATTGGGGTACAGGAGCTTACGGAAGGAGACACCGTCGGATATGGTGCTAGTTTTGTTGCAGTTAGGCCCATGCGAATCGGGATTGTGGCTTGTGGCTATGCTGATGGCTATCCACGCCACGCGCCAACTGGCACACCGGTGATGGTTGATGGCGTGCGCAGCCGCCTGATTGGTCGAGTCTCTATGGATATGCTGGCGGTCGATTTAAGCGATCTGCCCGATGCAGCCCTTGGTAGCCATGTGGAACTATGGGGTAAAAACGTATCGATCGACGAAGTTGCGAGTGCTGCAGGCACGATAGGCTATGAATTGATGTGCGCCATTGCGGCCCGTGTGCCGGTGTTTGTTGAGTTTTAAATTAGCAATCAATAAAAACTCGATAAAAAAGCGCAAAACAGCATACGTTTTGCGCTTTTTTTGTGTTTATTTGGGCGTAAGTGTTTTTTTGACGGTTGTTTCTTGCAATATAGATGGCTTGTTCTGGCGTCTGGAATGAGTATTTGGAGCCGCGTGTTTAAAACATATACTATTTGTTGATGATGTTTATGCCTAAACAGCATAACAATTCATGAATAAATAATGACTTAAACTGTTTTTCTTGCTCGAAAAGATGGTCGGGTTTCATTACAATGATCCTTCCTTTTAAAACCTACCCAAGCAGCAGGTTTGATCCATGGCATTGATTGTCCAGAAATATGGCGGCACCTCGGTAGGCACTACCGAACGGATTAAAAACGTGGCTCGCCGCGTGGCTAAATTCAAAGCAGAAGGGCACGATATTGTTGTTGCTGTTTCTGCGATGTCCGGCGAAACCAATAAGCTGATCGCACTGGCCAAGGAAATTCAGGCCAACCCAGATCCTCGTGAATTGGATGTTATTGTCTCTACCGGTGAGCAAGTCACCATTGGCCTACTGGCTATGGCGCTGAAAGAAATTGGCGTTGATGCAGTGAGCTACACCGGTGCTCAGGTCAAAATCCTGACCGACAGCGCGCACACCAAGGCGCGTATCCAGCATATTGACGACGGCGCAATGCGCAGCGATTTGGCTGCGGGCAAAGTAGTGATTGTCGCGGGTTTCCAAGGCGTAGATGCAGAAGGCAATATCACGACGCTAGGTCGTGGTGGCTCGGACACCACCGGTGTGGCGCTTGCCGCAGCACTGAAGGCTGACGAATGCCAGATCTATACCGATGTGGATGGTGTTTACACGACCGATCCACGCGTGGTGCCTGAAGCACGCAAGCTAACCACGATTACTTTTGAAGAAATGCTGGAAATGGCCAGCTTAGGTTCAAAGGTATTACAGACCCGTTCGGTTGAATTTGCCGGTAAATACAATGTGAAGTTACGTGTTTTGTCTTCTTTCCAAGAAGAAGGCGAGGGCACGCTGATTACCTTCGAGGAAGACAGCAAGATGGAAAAACCCGTTATCTCCGGCATTGCGTTTAATCGCGATGAAGCCCGTATCAATGTGATCGGCGTGCCAGATAAACCGGGCATTGCCTACCAAATCTTAGGCCCAGTGGCGGATGCAAATATCGATGTTGATATGATTATCCAAAACGTTGGCCAAGATGGCACAACTGATTTCTCGTTTACCGTGCCTAAAAATGATCTAGGCCGTGCGATTAAAGTGTTAGAAGGCGCACAAAGCCAGATCAGTGCTCGTCAGATCAATGGCGACGATAAAATCTGTAAAGTATCGATTGTGGGTGTGGGCATGCGCTCGCATGTAGGCGTGGCGTCGACGATGTTCAGAACGCTGGCCGAAGAAGGCATCAATATCCAAATGATTTCGACTTCTGAGATTAAAATCTCGGTTGTGGTCGATGAAAAGTATCTTGAGCTTGCTGTACGCGTGCTGCATAAGGCGTTTGGCTTGGATACGATTCAATAAAAAAGCGTCATAAACTCATCCTGTTTTAAAACAAAGCGTGCTGTTTTAAAACAAACTTGCTACGTTTTTGACGGGTTTGGATGATTTTTTAAAGGGGTGCAGAATTTTATATTCTGCACCCCTTTTGTATTTATCCTTACAAAACAAAACCCTAGAGGAAAAATAATACAGGGCTGTAAGAAAATGCGGATCAACCTTAAATTAATTGCAGATTAGCGGTTGACGGCTTTCCGGTGTTTGCGTAGTATTCGGGTCCTTGACGGAGAGTTGGCCGAGTGGTCGAAGGCACTCCCCTGCTAAGGGAGCATACGGGCAAAACCTGTATCGAGGGTTCGAATCCCTTGCTCTCCGCCAAGAAAATGCGTGGCTACGAACCAGAGGGTCAGGAGTTCGAATCTCTTCAGCCGCACCAGTTAAGTTTTAAAAGTACGATCCCATAGTTTAGCGGTTAGAACACTGCCCTTTCACGGCGGCGGCCGGGGTTCGATTCCCCGTGGGATCGCCAGAATTTAGTAGTAAAGTAAGTTCGGAATGATTAGGCCGGCTAAGCCGGCTTTTTTATTTCCTTATGTAAGTTGCGGCTGTAGCTCAGTTGGATAGAGTATCTGGCTACGAACCAGAGGGTCAGGAGTTCGAATCTCTTCAGCCGCACCAAAGTTTAAGCAGTAAAGCTTTAAAAGTATGATCCCATAGTTTAGCGGTTAGAACACTGCCCTTTCACGGCGGCGGCCGGGGTTCGATTCCCCGTGGGATCGCCAAGATTTAGTTTTGGTGTATAAAGAAGTTACGTTGCGGCTGTAGCTCAGTTGGATAGAGTATCTGGTGGCTACGAACCAGAGGGTCAGGAGTTCGAATCTCTTCAGCCGCACCAGTTAAGTTTTAAAAGTACGATCCCATAGTTTAGCGGTTAGAACACTGCCCTTTCACGGCGGCGGCCGGGGTTCGATTCCCCGTGGGATCGCCAAGTATTGCAAGATTGAATACTGTATAAATCACCACTCCACCTTTTGGGTAGAGTGGTTTTTTTACGTCTGCAATTTCTGCCTTAGATGTAGATCCCATCTAAAGAGCGCTGTAGCTGGGCTTGAATCTTGGGGACGACAAATTGGATAAAGGCTTCATATTTCTTGGGGAGCGGGTGGCGGTAGGGGTAAACCAAGAAAAAAGGGCAGGGTGCTTGTAGCCAGCCGGGTAACACTTCCTGTAGTAAACCTTGCTGGATATAGTGGGTGGCTGCATAGCTAGGTAGTAGAGCAACGCCATAGGCAGCTACCGTCGCACTGGCTATGCTGGCAAGGCTATCTATTAATAATGAGCTATGTAATTCTACTTGCTCTATTTTTCCTTCGCATTCCAGCAGCCAGCTGCCTGTTTGCTCCTGATCAAGCTCAAATAAAACGCGATGAGATGTTAAATCACAAGGGTGCTCCAAGCGCCCAGCTTGCGCTAAATAATTTGGTGAGGCGTAAACCCGTTTCTGAGAAAGTCCCAAATGCCTTGCCACTAAGTTTTCATCACCCACTGAACGTGTGCGGATGCAAAAATCGATACCTTCTGCCGCAGGATTTTTAAGCCGGTGATCGGTATCTAATTCGACGCGTAAACTAGGATGTTGCAAGCTAAATTCAGCCAAGATGGGTGAAAGTATCGCTTGTCCAAAAGTTTGTGTGGCGCTGATGCGTAACGGCCCTTCCACTTTGGCTTGCAAGCCTTCAATTTCCTGCCTAGATTGCTGCAGCATTTC
This sequence comes from Pseudomonadota bacterium, assembly GCA_026399755.1. GTDB lineage: Bacteria > Pseudomonadota > Gammaproteobacteria > Burkholderiales > Chitinibacteraceae > Iodobacter. The sequence continues at coordinate 53,452 of JAPLQI010000051.1, read as the reverse complement.
ACGCAGGGCAGCTGCGTGCGCGGCGAGCCGCATGCCCGCCTCGGTGAGCGTGACTCGGCGTGTGGTTCTAAATACCAAAACGGTGGCAAGCTCAGTCTCTAAGCGTTTTACACTCTGGCTTACATGGCTTTTAGTGCAGCCTAATAGATCGGCTGCAGCAGTAAAGCTGGCTGTGCGAGCGAGGGCATCGAAGGCGAGTAAGGCATCAGGAGGGAGTATTGTTTTCATATGCAAACAGTGTGTCGTTTTTAGCTAGTTTATCGTAAATAAATTGCCGATTACCATGTCATTGTCAATTTATCAAAACGATGGTGTCAAGATGATCGCTAAAATTCGTAAGTTAGTATATTTACCCACTCTGCGTTCTCTTTTTTATGGAGTAAGGAAAAACGTTTCTCTTGGGCCTTTATGTCGCTTAGCGCGTGCATGGTGGCGTGGGATGCTGCCCTGTGGAAAAGCAATGCGTGAAGAGATAGAAGCTTTAGAAAAAATTCGTGATCGTTGGCGCTTACGTTAATTGCATTTATTGGATAATTAAAACTTTATATTCTCTCTTTTCCCATCGTCTATTCAATTCACCGTTGGGTTCTTTTAGCTTAAAGCTTAGGGTTCACCATGATGACTCATCATGGAATAACTGTTTGTTAAGCTTTTGTCTGCCCTTACCTCTATGGCTAGCCTTGAACGTTTTAAGCAATTCGCTTGAATATTTCATAAAATGAAATAGATAGTTTGGATTGCTAAAAAAGAACCTCCAAAAGTTCTTAGCAAGGGTTGTTTACTTACAAGGTGGCGCATTAGCAAAAATGAATCATTCCATGAACGATGTTTTGGCTTTTTTGAATAAAGCATTGCAATTAGCAGATCAACTCGCTATATGGCATGAAAAAAAGGGCGTGCATGGCGCTTTACGCCCAGAGTATTTGAATTTCACAGATGATGGCGTGAGTATTGTGAGTATTTGTCAGGCTCGTCACGATGAAGTAGCACTCAGCTTGCTTTGTTTACGCTACACCTCGCCTGAGCAAGCTGGGCGCTTGGCGCAATTTGATAAGCGTAGTGATTTATATTCGCTTGGGATTATTTTGTATGAATGGCTAGTCGGGCAACTGCCATTTTTTTCAGATGATTTACTTGATTTAGCACATCAGCAAATGTCATCGCGGCCACCATCACCTATTTCACTTGATCCGCAATTGCCATTGCAAATCTCGAATTTAATTTTAAAGTTATTGGCTAAATCTCCAGAAGCAAGATATGCCACAGCAAAGGGAGTGGCGACGGATCTTGCCTTATGCCTACAACAATTAAATGCGAATGGAGAGATTACCTTATTTGTATTGGGCGAGGCAGATGTGGGATCACAATTTATGATTCCAGCGCATCTATATGGTCGTGAGCAAGAAACCCAATATTTACAAAATGTGTATCTACGTGCAGCAAAAGGCGAAACCATACTCTGCATGTTAGGCGGCTATTCGGGTGTTGGAAAATCAGCCTTGGTGCATTCTATTCAGGGCTATATAGAAAATAATGGCGGGCGATTAATCGTTGGGAAGTTTGATCAATTTAGAAGAGATTTACCCTACTCAGCCTTGATTGAGGCATTTAAATCATTATTGCGGCAAGTGTTGGCTAGTAAACAAGTAGAGCTTGCTCAGTGGCGAGAAAAGCTCTTAAATACTTTGGGTGAAAATGCACAAATTGTAATTGATGTATTGCCTGATCTAGAAAGAATTATCGGTGTGCAGCCTATTGCACCCATATTAAATGGTGATGCGGCCCAGCGCCGGTTTAATGAGCTATTTGCCAAGTTAATCAGCTTATTTGCTAGTAAAACACATCCATTAGCCCTGTTTTTAGACGACCTGCAATGGGTTGATTTTGCCTCATTAGCATTAATTCAATCCTTTATGCAGGATACCCAAACTGCATATTTATTGATTATTGCATCCTATCGTGACAATGAAGTTGATAGCAATCACCCTTTAATTAATCTCCTGAGTGATTTATCTAAAAATAAAGCACACATTGAAACGCTGACGCTATTGCCTTTACGAGCAGAGCACCTCAGCGAAATGATTAAAGATACCTGCCGAAATATTGAGAATGTAAACGAATTAAGCCAATTGTTGATGAGTAAGACTGAAGGTAATCCCTTTTATTCACGCCAATTTCTTAAAAATATGCAGGTAAAAGGGCAGTTGTTTTTTAATTACGAAGAGAGCTCGTGGTGTTGGCAACTAAACCAAGCCCGTTTACAAGATGCTGCGGATAATGTGGTTGAGTTAATGACACAACAGTTGCATCGCTTTTCTGAAGCAAGCCAAAGAGTATTACAAACTGCTGCCTGTATTGGAAAGCGTTTTGATTTAGCTTTGTTAGCGATGGTAGAAAATAGCATGGAGGTACATATATTGACCTTACTTGCGCCTGCTTTACAAGATGAGATGTTGTTAGCTGTAGGTGATACGGGGCATCAAAAAGTATTTCAATTTGCGCATGATCGAATTCAGCAGGCGGCATATTCGATTAATTCACAACGTAATTTAAATAGCCTGCATTTAGAAATTGGCCAAAGATTATTAGAACAAATTTCAGCGGAAGCCACAGAAGCCCCTTTATTTGAAATTGTTGACCAGCTTAATCATGGCTTAGAAAAAATAAAGCGATCGCAAGAAAGAGTAGCATATGCACAGCTTAATCTTCGTGCAGGAATTAAGGCGAGAGGCGCGATGGCTTATCAGGCCGCCATCCGTTATCTAGAAACAGCTATTTCTTTATTGCCTGATGATGCTTGGGTAGACCATTATTCTCTTACATTTGATCTCTATTTGAATGCTTCTGAGGTCTGTGATCTGTGTCATTTAGATGACCGATTTGAAGAGTTAATTGAAGTCCTCTTGTTAAAAGGGAGAAGTTCACTAGATAAGGCACAAGCACGAATTAGACAAAGTATTTATTTTAGCCGCAAAGGGCGAATGGTTGAAAATTTAGAAGTTGGCCGACTTGGTTTGATTTTATTTGATATAGATATACCAGAAATTGATGATAGTGATGCTCTTGATTTTAATTTTCAAAATGAAATGGTTATATTTAGACACTATTTCTTAGATAAAGAATTTTCTAGTTTATATGATTTACCTGTTGCGCATGATTTAGAAACAGATACGATCTTAAAACTCATTGCATCTATTTCTGAGTCAGCTATTTTTACCAATTATCCTTTATTCTCACTTATTTCAGCCTTGGGTGTTAATCGATCGATTGCCTTTGGTAATGCACTGCTGTCTCCATTTTGTTATACCTTGCTCGGAATAACCTTAATTGCTCAATTTAAAAGCTACCAAGATGCGAGGGATATTGCAGATGTAGGGCTTAAGCTTAGCCGTGAAAAGCTATTTGATTTATGGGGCTATAACCGCGCATTTACTTATTATACTTGGAATATAAATCATTGGACTTTACATGCAGAAACATCATTGCCTTTATTGGATGAAAATTTTAATTTGGCATTAAAAGCACATGATTTAGTTTATGGTGCTTATGTTTTAGTGGCTAAACCATGGAATCATTTCTATCTTGGGCGCAGCATGCTGGATGTGATTTCTAGTAATCAGCAATTGGCTCAGTATTGCTTGACGCATGAGGTTGTTTTTCCTGTGACATTGGCTTTGCCTTTTGAAGCTGCGGCAAGGGCGCTGCATGGTGAAACTGCGGCAATCGGGGATTTAAATGGTGATCATTTCAATGTACAGGCTTTCCGCCAAGCTTGGAGTACGGTGCCTATTGTTATGGCGGGTTTACATATTGCACAACTTTCCGTATTCGTTTATTCGTATGAGTATGAGCTGGCTGTGCAATTGGCAGAACAAATTGGCCAAGATTACCCATCTACTTATTTATTAAGCTTATCTTGGCAATTCTCTCATGGTATCGCACTTGCTGCTTTGGCCAGAAATACTACAGGTAAAAAACGTCAAACGCTGATTCAGGCTTTACTGGGGATTACTGATTATTTTGAGCAAATATCAAATGAAGGCGCTCCTGATAATGTAGAGCACAAATTGGCATTTTTAAGAGCCGAGCTAGCACGTTTAGACCATCGATTTGAAGATGCAGAGCTTTTATATTGGCATGCTATTCGTTTAGCTCAACAAAGAAATTTTGTGCTCGATGAAGGATATTTTAATGAAATGCTGGGGCTGTGGTTAGAAGAGAGAGTTTATGCTTTTGAGCCTATCCAGCAGATATTAACTCAAGCCGCGATGTGTTATCGGCAATGTCACGCTTTAGCTTTAATGGGACGGGTTGAGCTGCGTTTAAAAGTTTTGCCACGTCAAGAATTAGAAGTGATTCAAAATGATGTTGATGCACTACATGCTTTAGATAGCTTAGATACCTTAGCTATTTTACGTGCCGTACAGGCGATTTCGAGTGAAGTGGGGGTACAGCCTTTACTGGGGCGATTACTTAAAATTATTATTGAAGCCGCAGGTGCAGATCGCGGCGCAATTGTGGTTCGGGATAATGATCAATTTCAAGTTGAAGCCATTCTTAATTTTGAGCAACAAGAATTACCTGAAAGTCTGCTGCATTTTGTTTTTAATACTGGGCAAACCACACTACTTAATGAATTAACTCAGTTTTCTGAGTTTAGAGGTGATGTGTACTTTACTCAGCATCGACCCGCTTCCATTCTTTGCCGTGCATTGGGGCGTAGTAGCGCTGGGCGGCGGGTGCTTTATCTTGAGCACAGCACCATAAGCAATACTTTTTCAATGCAGCGTAGGCAAGTATTGGAATGGCTGTCGGCTCAGGCTGCTATTTCTATTGAAAATGCACAGATGTATCAAGAGCTTGAATCTCTTGTGGCGAAACGCACGGTTGAGCTAGAACGCAACCGCAATGTATTGGAGTCTATTTTAGAATTTTCCCCTGCCTTGGTTTCTTTAAAAGATTTAAATGGCCGCTATCTTCGCCATAATTTGCGCTTTGCTGAGTTATTTAATCGTGCAGGTGAATCTTTGGTCGGGTTTACTGATGAGGAAATTGCCGGGGCTGAAACTGCTAAACGTTTTTTAATTCAAGATCAACGCGTTATTGCAGAAAATAAGCCACAGCGGGTTGAAGAAGAGATTATGACTGCAGATGGTGTGCATACTTTTTTAACGCACAAATTTCCATTGAGAGATGCCGATGGCAGTGTGTATGCGGTGGGGGGGATTGCAATGGATATTACTGAATTAAAACTCGCCCAAAAAAATGCAGAAGCAGCGACGCAGGCAAAAAGTGCTTTTCTAGCCAATATGAGTCATGAAATTAGAACGCCAATGAATGCAGTGATTGGCATGGCTCATTTAGCGCTAAAAACAGATTTAAATGATAGGCAGCGTGATTATGTGCAAAAAATCCATTATGCAGGGCAATCTTTACTTGGAATTATTAATGACATTTTAGATTTTTCTAAAATTGAAGAAGGTAAATTAACGATTGAGAAAATTGATTTCAATCTCGATCAAGTCTTTGCCAATATTGCGACGCTTACTTCGGGCAAGGCTGAAGATAAACATATCGAATATCTATTTCAAGTGCATCCAAGCGTGCCACGTTATTTAGTGGGTGATCCATTACGCTTGGGACAGGTTTTGATCAATATGGTGAGCAATGCGATTAAATTCACAGAGGAGGGTGAAGTTCATGTGTCTTGTGATTTAGTTAGCTCTAATGCACAACAAGTGGTATTACGTTTTGCAATTAGAGATACTGGATTGGGTATGAGCGCAGAACAATGCAAAATGCTTTTTCTGCCTTTTAGTCAGGCCGATAGCACCACGACAAGAAAATTTGGTGGTACGGGTTTGGGTTTGTCGATTTCTAAGCGTTTAGTCGAAATGATGGGCGGTGAAATTGGCGTTGAAAGTGTGCTTGATCGGGGTTCAGTATTTAGTTTTACCTGTGCATTTGGCCGCGAAGCTGCGCAAGCTGCCAGCTCATTACGCTTACCTAATCATTTACATGGCATGCGTATTTTGGTGGTGGATGATAACGCGATAGCGCGTGAAATTTTACAACAATCATTGCAGAGCCTTACATTTGTGGTGGATGTTGTGCCTTCGGGTGAAGATGCCTTGGTTAATTTGCATCGTGCAGATGCTAGTCAGCAGGCTTATAGCATTGTCTTTACAGATTGGCGTATGCCAGAAATGAATGGTTTGGAATTGGCCCGTAGAATTAACACAGATAAAAGACTCTGCCATATTCCATCGGTGGTGTTAGTTACGGCTTATACCCGTGAAGATATCCGTGCCGAGGCTGAGGCGGCGCATGTTGATGGGTTTTTATTTAAGCCGATTAATCAATCGATGGTGGTTGATACTTTATTGACGATTTTTGCACCTGAATTATTGCGGGACGTGGCATCGTTTACCCGCACTGATATTGTGCCTAATTTAAAAGGCATGAATGTTTTACTCGTTGAAGATAATTTGGTGAATCAGCAAATCGCATTTGAATTAATGCGCTCTGCTGGTATTAGTGTTGATGTTGCGAATAATGGCCATGAGGCGATTAAAAAAATAGTCGAGCTGGGGCCAAAATATTATCACTGCGTATTAATGGATTTACAAATGCCTAAAATGGATGGGCATGAAGCGACTGCGGTGATTCGCAGTGAGAATGCATTTAATTCCTTGCCGATTATTGCGATGACGGCACATGCGATTAATGAGGAAAGAGCGCGCTGCCTTGCCGAAGGAATGAATGAACATATTACCAAGCCGATTGATCCAGCCTTATTATTTGAGCGCTTGCAATATTGGCATCAGCATAGGTTGGGGGCGGATGGCAATACACGGACTTATATAGGAGATGCATTGACGATTCCATCTGATGTGCATGAAGTCATTGAAGATGGGGCGATTGATCACCCAGTTTTAGATGTTAAGGTTGAGGCTGTTCAAGCGCATTTATCTGAGGCAGATAAGCTTAAATTAATGTCTGGGGTGGCGGGTTTGGATATTCAGGATGGCTTGGCAAGGCTAGGCCATAATGCATCTTTATATTGGCTGGTGATTGAGCAATTGGTGAGCACTGAGCAAGACAATGTAGCTAGAATTCGCGCGGCTTTAGCACAGAATGATATAGAAACGGCATCTAGAACGGCACATTCTTTAAAAGGTGCTGCGGCCAATTTATCCATCCAAGATATGACCAGGTATGCGACTCAAGCCGAGGCTTTATTAAAGAAAGGTGAAATAGGTGATGATTTGCAGCAGGTGCTTTACCAATTAGATGAGGCTATGCAATTTTTTTGCAGTGCCGTGCAAAAAATAGAAAAATAAAAAGCGTGCGTGATAGGTCACTTAGTTCTTATTGATGCCAAACATAAAAAAACACCGCATTGCTGCGGTGTTTTTTTTAAGGCGGCGTGAGTTTGCCTTCTAATTGTTTTCTAATCTCTGGCATTCTGTGTTCTAAATAATGAATGCTGGTACTGCCTTTAATAAATGCTTCATCTAATAAGAGCTGCTGATGCAAGGGGATATTAGTGTTAATCCCTTGTACCACCATTTCTGATAGCGCAATTCGCATTCTTGCCATGGCTTGTGCTCGATCATCACCATAGGTAATGATTTTACCTATCATCGAATCGTAATAGGATGGCACGGTATAGCCTTGGTAAACGTGTGAATCCACGCGTACGCCAGGGCCGCCAGGGGTGTGGTAAGTGGTGATCTTACCTGGGCTAGGAATAAACTTTAGCGGATCTTCAGCATTAATCCGGCACTCAATGGCATGGCCTTTGAGTTTTACGTCTTTTTGCGTATAGCGCAGCGGTAAATTAGCCGCCACACGAATCTGCTCTTGCACAATGTCGATGCCGGTAATCATTTCGGTAACTGGATGCTCAACTTGAACACGTGTATTCATTTCAATGAAATAAAATTCGCCGTTTTCAAATAAGAATTCAAATGTGCCCGCGCCACGGTAATTAATTTTGCGGCAGGCAGCTGCACATCTTTCGCCGATCTGTTTACGCTGCGCTTCGGTAATGCCCGGAGCTGGTGCTTCTTCGATGACTTTTTGGTGACGGCGCTGCATAGAGCAATCGCGCTCACCGAGATAAATAGCATTGCCGTGTTGATCCGCTAAAATCTGGATTTCAATATGGCGTGGGTTTTGCAGGTATTTTTCCATGTAAACCATGGCATTACCAAAGAACTTATCGGCTTCTGATTTGGTCAGCTCGACTGCAGCCACCAGTTCTTCTTCGTTATTCACCACGCGCATGCCGCGGCCACCGCCGCCGCCTGCAGCTTTAATAATCACTGGGTAGCCAACGGCTTTACCAATTTTCATTAATTCCACAGGATCGTCTGGCAATGCGCCATCGGAGCCAGGTACGCAAGGCACGCCGGCTTCTTTCATGGCGTCTTTAGCAGAAACTTTATCGCCCATTAAGCGTATCGATTCTGGCCGTGGGCCGATAAAGGCAAAACCAGATTCTTCTACGCGCTGAGCAAAGTCGGCGTTTTCACTTAAAAAGCCGTAGCCTGGGTGAATCGCTTGCGCTTCGGTGACTTCAGCAGCTGCAATCAGCGCCGGCACATTTAGATAGCTTAAAGTCGATGAGGCAGGGCCGATGCAAACAGATTCATCGGCTAATTTCACGTATTTTGCTTCGCGGTCGGCTTCGGAATGCACGACGACGGTTTTGATGCCCATTTCACGGCAGGCGCGCAAAATGCGCAGCGCAATTTCACCGCGATTGGCAATCAGGATTTTTTCAAACATGGGAAGCTCCGTGAGGAGTAAGGATGAAAGGGAAGCCATGGTTTTTAAACCTCGTTCTTCCCTTTTTAAGCCTTACCGAATCAGCCAATAATAAATAGTGGCTCACCGTATTCAACAGGGCGGCCGTTTTCGACCAAGATAGACTTGATCACGCCAGCCTTGTCGGCTTCGATTTCATTTAAGAGCTTCATGGCTTCGATAATGCATAAAGTGTCGCCCACATTAACTTGCTGGCCAACTTCAACAAAGTTTTTCGCTTCTGGGGACGAGGCGCGGTAGAAAGTACCCACCATAGGCGACTTGGCAATAAAGCCTTCTGGTTGTGCTTCTACTTCGGCGGCTACAGCAACGGCTACCGGTGCAGCAGGGGCCGCAGCGGGTGGCAGTTGGTATTGCATGGCTTGTGCATAGGCTGGGATGTTCTGATTTACACGGGTAATACGAACGCGTTCTTCGCCTTCGGTGACTTCGAGTTCGGCAATGCCAGATTCTTCAACGAGATCAATCAGTTTCTTAAGTTTGCGCAAATCCATAGGGGTCTCCTCTCTATATATGAGAATTTTATTGGCGTTGATTAAATCAGGGGGCCTTGGGAGTAAAACGGAGTGCGAAATCCAGTGCGCATTCGTAACCTTGCGCGCCTAGACCGCAGATCACACCAACAGCGAGGTCGGAAAAATAGGAATGATGTCGGAATGATTCACGAGCATGAACATTGGATAGGTGGACTTCAACAAAAGGAATATTTACCCCAGCCAGCGCGTCACGTATGGCAACGCTGGTATGCGTAAACGCAGCGGGGTTAATGATGATAAAATCCGTACCGTCCAAACGGGCGGCATGAATACGATCTATAAGCTCGTATTCACGATTTGATTGGAAAGTGTCAACGCGGGCAGCACGCTTTTGTCCCTGTTCAACTAGCTTGGAGTTGATGATCTCTAGGGTATCAGCACCGTAGTGCTGCGGCTCTCTTGACCCTAGTAGGTTCAAATTTGGGCCATGTAGTACAAGGATATTGCGTGTGTTTTGCATCCGCTACTCGTTTTTGTTGCCTATCATTGGGCGAAGTTTGCCGCAGTATGTGCGAATTTGTCCAGAAAAAGTGGGTAATTTCGGCGATTTTCATTCTAAAACGTTTGTTTGAAAGTCTGCTAAGCCAATCCAGATGCGGGTTTTATCGTACAGGGCGATACACGTCTTGTAGTTTTGTTACATCTTAAAAAAGGCTTGTTTTAACATGCAAGTAGCTGACTTTGATTACCATTTGCCTGAATCTCTGATTGCACAGTTCCCCCCTAATGTACGCGGGGAAAGTCGTCTATTACATATTGATGGGCTTACACGGCAAGATTCACACTTTCGTGAGTTGCCGCAGTTTTTACGCGCCGGCGACGTCCTTATTTTTAATGATACCAAGGTCATTAAGGCGAGAGTCTTCGGTAAAAAGGATACGGGCGGCGCGGTTGAAGCGCTGGTTGAGCGTGTTTTAGATGAGCATACAGCGTTAGCGCATATTCGTTCATCCAAGGCTCCTAAGCCTGGAGCGAGGCTTATTTTTGCAGATCGTTGGCACGCGACCATGATCGAGCGCAAAGATGATCTGTTTAAATTACAGTTTGATGGCGATGAAACGGTACTAGATATCCTCGAGCAGGCAGGCCAGCTGCCTTTACCGCCTTATATAACGCATATACCTGATGCTGAGGATGCTAAGCGCTATCAAACTATTTATGCTCGCGACCCTGGTGCTGTGGCCGCGCCAACGGCAGGTTTGCACTTTACCGATGAGCTGCTTGTAAAGTTGCATGCGATGGGCGTTAAAACAGGCTATCTGACCTTGCATGTGGGGGCGGGTACGTTTCAGCCAGTGCGAGTGGATGATATTGCCGACCACACCATGCATCACGAGCGTTATTCAATTCCAGCGGCAACCATTACGCTGATTGAAGAGGCCAAAGCCCAAGGTGGGCGAGTGATTGCCGTGGGCACAACCAGCTTGCGCGCATTAGAAGCCGCTTCACAGCAGGGATTTTTGGCGCAGCCCGAAGGCGACACTAATATCTTTATTACGCCGGGCTACCAGTTCAAGGTGGTAGATCGCTTAATTACTAATTTCCATTTACCTAAATCAACCTTGCTGATGCTGGTTGCTGCCTTTGTTGGCTACGACACCATGCGCGCCGCTTATCAGCATGCGGTAGAGCAGGAATACCGTTTTTTTAGCTATGGCGATGCGATGCTATTAGAGCCTGCTAATCTAAAGTAAACAGTCTCTATTAATTACATCGAAGGAATCATCGTGCAGAGTGAAATTAGCACTGAAGACGCCAAGGCTTTAATGCGCGGCATGGTGATTCCGCCTCGGCCAGATATCTTGCTTGCTTTAGAAGATGCACAAGCCTGTGATGCACCGGATTTTGCAGCGATTGCTCGCTTGATTAGCGTGGATGTAGCCCTCTCTGCTGCTGTGATCAAAACGGTGAATTCACCGTTTTTTAGTTTATCGACTCGTGTTTCATCGGTGCAGCAGGCATTGCAATTACTGGGCTTAAAAAATCTGGCCAATATTGTGCAGGGCGTGGTCTTGCGCCAAGTCTTAAGTAGCGATCAGCTGGAAGATATGAGCTCATTTTGGGACTTTGCGAGTGCGCTGGCTGGGGTGGCTGCTTATTTATCATCCTCAGTGCATGGCGTTACGAGCGACGATGCTTATACGCTGGGCTTATTTTTAAACTGTGGTAAGCCGCTGATGGCGATTCGGTTTCCAGGCTATGCGGGATCGCTGCGTGGCGAGGAGACTCTGTCGCGGGCAGAATTGATTGTGAGGGAAGAGGGGCAATACCAAGTAAGCCATAATGTGGTGGGATTTTTACTCGCTCGAACTTGGTATTTACCCCAGAACACCAGCTTGGCCATCTTGCATATGCATGATTTTGATATCTTTAAGCACTCCACTCAGGAGAAATGGTCATCGCTCTGCACGCTGGTTGCCCTAGGTTGTTTGGCTGAGCATATTGTGAATCTGACTTTGAATCAGCAAGAGCATGCAGAATGGGCACAAATCGAGCCGATCTTGCGTAATCATCTTGGCTTAGGGCTCGATGAGTTTGAGGATTTAGTTGATTCTGCTCAGCAGATGCTCAACGCCTGATTGATCGAGTTCATCGTTTTAATCTCCCCCTCGCTATTTTGCGGCCCGCTTGCTTTGCTTCTTCATTGCTTGCTTTACCTTGCTTTCCGATTGCTTTAGCTCTTTTTTACATCGCTGCTCGATTGCTTTGCTTGTGGCTTGGCGGTAATCTTGCGGCCCGCGCTGGACTGTGTCTCTGGCCGCGTTTTATTGGAATATTAAATGTTGAAATTTGAATTAAAAACCACCAGCGCTGGCGCTCGTCGCGGCACTATGACTCTAAATCATGGCGTGGTAGAAACACCGGTGTTTATGCCCGTGGGCACCTATGGCACGGTAAAAGCTATGACCCCGCGCGATTTAAAAGAAATTGGCGCGCAAATTTGCCTCGGTAACACCTTCCATCTGTGGCTGCGCCCAGGTTTAGAAGTGGTCGAGCAGTTTGGTGGCCTGCATGAATTTATGGGCTGGGATAAGCCGATTCTGACTGACTCGGGTGGTTTCCAAGTATTTAGCTTGGGCGCGATGCGTAAAATCACCGAAGAAGGTGTGACTTTCCAAAGCCCAGTAAATGGCGATAAATTATTTTTAACGCCTGAAGAATCGATGAAAATTCAAACGGTGCTGAATTCTGACATCGTAATGATTTTTGATGAATGCACACCGTATCCGGCTGACCGCAAACAAGCTGGGGATTCGATGCGGATGTCTTATCGCTGGGCCAAGCGCTCACGCGCTGAATTTGATGCGCAGCAAAACCCGAATGCGCTGTTTGGGATTGTGCAGGGCGGCATGTATGAAGACCTGCGTGATGAATCGATTGCTGGTCTCTTAGAAATTGGCTTTGACGGCATGGCGATTGGTGGTTTGTCGGTCGGCGAGCCTAAAGATGAGATGGAGCGCATTTTGGCCCATACTGCGCCAAAACTACCTGTGAACAAGCCGCGCTATTTAATGGGCGTAGGCACGCCTGAAGACCTAGTGTATGGGGTTAGTCAGGGTATTGATATGTTCGATTGCGTGATGCCCACGCGCAACGCAAGGAATGGCATGTTATTTACGCGCTTTGGCGATGTAAAAATTAAAAATGCCAAGCACAAGCTCGATAAGCGTCCTTTAGACGAGACATGCACCTGCTACACCTGCAAAAACTTTAGCCGCGCATATCTGCATCATTTATTCCGCACTGGTGAGATTTTGGCCGCTCAGCTCAATACCATTCATAACCTGCATTACTATCAAGTGTTGATGGCAGAGATGCGCGTTGCGATTGAAGCGGATCAATTTACCAGCCATGTAGCGCAATTTCATACGGATCGAGCACGCGGGGTTGATTGATTGTTGGAATAGTATGTATTGCATCTTTTGTAGGGCGGGTGAAACCCTGTACTGGCTAAGTAAATTAGTTTTTTTAGCACACAGTAAAAAATCACACTCGCCACGTTTTTCGCATAGGGCTTTTTAAAGTCCCCTTGAAACACGCCGTAGCGAGGAACAAGCGGGGCGGGGTTTCGGCCAGGGAGCGAGGCAGCGAGCCAATCCCGCCTGCCGCCGACTCGATTGGGCCGCAGCAGAGGCCTTCGTGTTTCGTGGGGCGGCCTGCTTTGCGTACTATGATTTCTGGCCGTTCAAGAAAGTGAGGTCCTCGCGGTGGCTACCGCTTCAAAATCAATGTGCCGAAGGCACTAAAAAGATCTTTTTGACTTTGCATAGTGCATATGGGGGAAACTCGCTAGGCTTTGGCATGCACTAAAACGGCGGGTTTCACCCGCCCTACGATGATTGCAAGCGTGTAGTTGTCTTTGGAATGACTGATTTGATGCGCAGGGTGAGCATGCATGCCCACTAATGTGAGAAATAAAAAAACGGCATAGCGCAGGCTATGCCGTTTTTACGTGGGATGGCCGTCTTACTTGGCCAATTCCAGCGCTACTTTGGTGGGCAGTGCAATTTTATTTTCTGTGCTGTATTGGTAGTCATGGAAAATATGCTCAGCCGTTAGCATTTGGTAGTTGCCGTCTGCTAGTTTGTGGCTCGTGTCTTTTAGACGGTAGGTGTAGTGGCCACAGGTCCAGCAGTCAAAATTGCGCATATGCGTGCATAAGCAGGTTTTATCCATGACCTTGATGCGCTTTGCATCGGGCTCAATGGCGATTACACGGTTATATGCTTCGATATAGCTGCAGTTTCCCTTGGCATCGAGCAGATAGCCGTAGGCTTCGCAGTTTGGACGAATGCCCGCGCCTATCGACGGGCTGTTCTTTAACATGCGCATCGGATAGCCCGTTGGGGATATTTGGTTGACTTCGATATTATCTTCGCTGCTTTTGAAGTATTCCTGCTGCACATCGGCAGGCAGACCGCATTCTTCCGAAACGGTAAAGCGAGTCGCTACTTGTACTGCTGAGGCACCTGCTTCGAGGTAAGCAGCCGCATCCGAGCCAGTAAAGATACCGCCAGCAGGAATAATCGGGATATCTAGATGTTCATCACGCATAAACTGGTGGATTTCGGCCACGATGGTCGCCAAATCGTATTGCGCCCAATCCATGCCAAAGCCTAAGTGGCCACCGGCTAGCGGGCCTTCTACCACCACATAATCTGGCAGACGGTTGAGCTTGGCGTTTTTACGCAAAAACAACTGCAAGGCGCGCACAGAAGAAACAATAATTCCCAGCTTGGCATCTCTGAAACGTGGGTGATCTTCCATTAGCCCCATCGAGCCTAGATGCAAGCCTGCGGCCAAGGTAATGCCATCAATCCCTGCATCTAAAGCTGCATTTAAACGCACGCGAAGCGTTTCCTTCGGCGCGTTCATGGTGAGCTTTTCCATGCAATTGATAAACACCAACCCATCGCCCCGTTTGGCTTCCATGGTTTTGCTGACGTGTAGCTTGGTGGCTTCTTCTAAGCGGCCCAGATTAAATTGAACTTCAGATTTATCCGAGTTGGCTACATTGTGTTTGTATTGCTGTAGCTTTTCTTTAACTTGTTTGGTTTTGTAGCGACGATCAGTCACCGTGTTGATCATGGCGTCTGAAATATGGCCAACACCACCGAGGCGAGCAGCTTCAAGTGCCAGGTCGGCAGTGGAAATATCGACACCCATACCGCCAATCATGATCGGTACGAGTTCTTTTTTACCGAAGCGAAGGCGGAAATCATCTACACGTTTCATCGTTTGTACTTTAACCAAGTAATCAAAAAGGGGCTAAACCTTATATGCATCGCATATTCTCAACGCATCGAGATGCATGAGGGAGGGGATTTTGCTGGTAAATTCAAATTAAAATGAGCATTTGAATTGCGGTAATTATTGCTTAGCCGCTATTTTCTGCGCTTTTAATCCCCTTTTACCTCGATGCTTTAGGCTAGTTGTCTCTCCATTTAAGGATCAATTTGCCATATAAATCAGGGAGCTAAGGCAGTCTTTTGCATGCTAATTAGCTCGCTAATCCCTTTTTCTGCTAAGTCTAATAATGTATTCATTTCTGCACGACTAAATGCTTCGCCCTCGGCTGTTCCTTGGACTTCTACAAATTTTCCGCTGCCTGTCATCACTACATTCATATCCGTTTCGCAATCTGAATCTTCTGGATAATCCAGATCGAGCACGGCGGTCCCTTTATAAACACCGACCGAGATGGCCGCTACATGTTCACGGATAGGCGATGTGCTGAGCTTGCCTGCGGCAATCAAGCCATTAATTGCATCGGTCAGTGCAACAAAGGCACCGGTAATGCTCGCCGTACGAGTACCGCCATCGGCTTGGATGACATCGCAATCGATTACAATTTGACGCTCGCCCAGCGCGGCCATATCCACTACCGCACGCAATGAGCGGCCAATCAGGCGTTGAATTTCTTGAGTGCGACCACTTTGCTTGCCTTGAGCCGCTTCACGGCGCATACGGGTATTGGTGGAGCGCGGCAGCATGCCGTATTCCGCAGTGACCCAACCTTGGCCCTTCCCTTTGAGGAAAGGCGGCACGTTTTCTTCTACCGACGCTGTGCAGAGCACCTTGGTATCGCCAAATTCAATCAAGACCGAGCCTTCGGCATGACGGGTGTATTGGCGAGTGATGCGAACGCTGCGAAGTTCATCGGTGCGACGTGCGGAAGGGCGCATAAGAAGTCTCATTTTTATTAAAGTTGCCTTGATTATACCGCTGCTATGGCTTTTCGTTGTTTGGCAATTCTTTGCCCTGCAATAAGTCACATTGACACCCTACAGTGACAATGTGACTGATATGTGGCAATGCAATAGAAAATAAGCGGGTGAAGAGCTTGCGGTGGTGGATTATTTGTTTAGCGACATCGACATTATTTTTTAAAAATAAACCCCAATATCCCAAACAAAATCGGTTGATGCAATAGATAAATCAGCAGGCTATGCCGCCCCAGAAAGCGCAACGGTGATAGCCATTTTGCGTTGCCTTTTGTTAGCCATGCTAAGGGGATTATATTTTTTGCGGCTATCCCAAGTAAGACAACGCCAAACCAAGGCAATAGTGGCACGTAGTCTTCTGTTATTGGCTTGTAAGTCATCATCCCTAGCCAAGCGAGGGCAGGGTAATTAAATAAGGGGGCTTGTAAGAGATTGCCAAGCAAGATTAGCCCTATACCTAGCACTAAACTTAGCTTGGCCTGCTTGCTGAAAAAAGGTGCAAGCAGCCCTGCCACAAAAAAGAAGTGCAATACCCCAAACCAAATTACCGCATGAGGGAAAATAAACCAGCTGCCAAGGGTGGCAGCGCCTGCACAGGCAAAGAGCTTAATTTGGCGTTTTATATTGATCGAAGGCCCAGTGGTTAAGCCGGCAACCCCCGCAAAGAGTGTGACGATCAGGGTGCGTAGTGCCACCCATTCCGGATCAATATTGGTCTGGACCGCCAGCTGGCCAAAGTAGGCAAGATCAAAGCAAAAGTGGAAAAAAACCATCAAGATTACGGCCGTGCCGCGTAGCAAATCAGGCAGTGGGCTGCGGCTATAGATGGCTATGGGCATTATTTAGAGTATTTCTCAATGGCGGCTTGAATCTCTGCAATCGCAGCCTCGATGTCTTCATCCGTAATACTTTCGCTGGCCAATAAAGGATCGATATGGGTGCTGATGGTGTTGATATCTAATTTCTGGGTAGAAACAAAGGCATTATCAGAAAAGAAATGCTCATCAGCATCGTGCCAGTTAATGCCCAAGGCGCTGATGTTGTCAGCAAACTTACCACCCTGTAATTCTGCTTGATCCATCAATTGTGGGATGGAAAACAGCACAGGATAGGTGGATAAAAAGTGAACGAGCTGGCTTTCCGTCACGCCGCCCCATAGGCCATCGGTACAGAGCAGCAGGGTATCGCTATCAATCAGCGACATTTTACCGCCTAGCTCGATCTCTGGCCTGATGGTGCCGCCTAAGCAGTTATAAATTTTATTTCGTTCTGGATGAATCAGTGCTTCTTCTGCGGTGATTTTGCCGTCATTTAATAGCTTTTGAACTTTAGAATGATCTTTGGTTTGCAGCAGAATTTCGCCTTTACGAAGCAAATACAGTCGAGAATCTCCCACATGAGCCCAAAACAAAGTGCCATCTTGAATAATGCAGGCCACAACGGTGGTGCGAGGAATTTCTAGCAAATTGTGTTTACTTGCATAATCGGCAATGGCCCCGTGGCATTGCAGTAAGGCGTCATGCAGAAATTGATTCGGCGTTTTAATAAAGGGCTGGGCTTTCTTTTGAAATTGATGGGTAAGCAGTTCCACGGCAATTTGTGCGGCAATCTCGCCGTGTAAATGCCCGCCCATCCCATCGGCCACCACGAGTAAAAGTGAATCTCGGCTATAAGAATAACCAAGGCGATCCTGATTATATTGACGCCCGCCTTGGCGGCTATTTTGATATACGGTGAATTTCATTCTGTTTCCAGCTGGCCTTTATTGGAATATTCAACCCATTTACGTCTTAGGATATTGATAATACCGCTACGTTTAAGTGGGGGTGAGCCACGTTCTAAAAGCTGTTTTTGCAGCTGTGGCACGCTCTGTGGTCGGCAGCTTGGATCCAAGCTTAAGCAAGCAGAAATCAGCTCGAGCAGCTCGGGTGAATAGCGGTCTCCATATCGATCATGGAGTTTGACGACTTTATCGTTTTTTAAACGCTGATCGGCGGGCTGTGGGGCTGTACCGGCAATACAAGCAAATAGACTGGCGCCCACACCATAAATATCGGTCCAAGGGCCATGGGCTTCTTTCTTATTATATTGTTCAGGTGCGGCAAAGCCAGGGGTATACATGGGGGTGAGTTTACTTGCCTCTAAGGCCAAGGTTTGGCGGGCCGAGCCAAAGTCTAGTAATACAGGTGAGCCATCTTTACGAATATAAATATTGGCTGGTTTAATATCTAAATGCAGCAGCTTGTTTAGATGAACTTCGCGCAAGCCATTGAGTAAATGGTAAAAAACATGGCGAATTAAGCCTTCATCTACGCCCTCTCGATCGTGTTTTAGCTGAATTTCTTTTTGCAAAGTGCGCCCACGTTCATATTCCATCACCATATAAACCGTGTCATTTGCACGGAAAAAATTGCGCACCCGTATAATGTTGGGGTGTTGAATATGAGCGAGCGTTTTTCCCTCTTCAAAAAAGCACTTTAAGCCGTGGCGAAACAAAGCAATACTATCTTGGCTTCGTGCTTGTACTAACTCACCTTCGGTTCTGAGGGCTAAAGAATTAGGTAAATACTCCTTAATGGCGACGGGATAATCTTTTTCGTCATGCGCCAGATACACAATACTAAAGCCGCCTGCCGACAGCAGTTTAGCAATCGTGTAGTTTTGGAGTTGATAGCCGCGTGCGAGCGGTTGATTGCTTGGGGTTGCCATCCGTATCTTTTCGTTATACTTGTGTATCTGTTAATTTTGATTTCAGCTTGATGGAATGTAAAGCAAATCCCTATAAAGGAGCTCTAATGATTTTAAGTATGACTGGTTTTGCCTCTATTCAGCGCGAATTGCCAGGTGGCACGCTGAGTATGGAGCTGCGCTCGGTGAATCACCGCTTTTTAGACCTCACCCTTAGAACACCAGAAGAGCTACGGCCTTTGGAAGGCGGGATTCGTGAACGGGTAGCTGCTAAATTAGCACGTGGCAAAGTAGAGTGCCGAATTAACTGGAATGCCCGTGCGGGTGGAGAAGCAGCCTTACAACTTAATACCGAGTTATTACAACAACTATTAGCCGCTGCTGCAATAGCTAAGAAAATAGCACCTTTAGCGTCAGAACTACAGCTAGGTGAATTACTCCGCTGGCCAGGCGTGCTGTCAGCCCAAGTCGCCGCTCCCGAATCACTGGCTACCGCCTGTTTAGAAGTTTTAGATGAAGCTCTGATCGATTTTAGCGCCAGCCGTGGACGTGAAGGCGATAAGCTCAAAGCCCATCTGCTAGAGCGCATTGCCGGCATGCAAGCCATTGTGGATGACGTTACTCCGCTGATCCCACAATTGGCTGCCGCTTACGAAACCAGAATGAAAGCGCGCTTTTTAGATGCACTAGGCACTATGGAAGACGATCGCGTTCGCCAAGAAATTGTGATCTTTGCGCAAAAAATTGATATCGACGAAGAACTCTCGCGCCTAAATGCTCATTTCAGTGAAATCCGCCGCATCCTAGAAAAAGGCGGCTCCGTCGGCAAACGCCTTGATTTTCTGATGCAAGAGCTAAACCGCGAAGCCAATACCCTAGGCTCTAAATCCGTCAGCGCCGAAACCAGCCGCGCCTCGATTGAACTCAAAGTATTGATTGAGCAGATGAGAGAGCAAATTCAGAATATTGAATAGTGCTTGTGCCTGCGCCCATAAAAAACAAAGCCCAGTAAATTTACTGGGTTTTGTTTTTTTACGACTCATTGAGTGCTTATGCGGTACTACAAACTCAAATTCCGCTCAAAATTCACCAGATCAGCCCCTGGCTTTAACGTGTAAAGCTGGGCCATGCGCCCGCCAGATGGGATTTTTTCTTCGCTGATCTCAAAAATGTCTGAAGCCTCGATCCGGCGCATCAGGCTTTTTCTTTGTATGGGTTTTTCAATAATGGTTTCGATCACCGATTTTAACTGGGCGATAGTAAATTGCGTGGGCAGGCAAAATACCGGTGTCATTGAATAAAGCGTTTTTTGCTGCAAGCGCTGCCTTGCGGCTTCAATAATGTGCAGATGATCAAAGGCGAGGTTTAATTTTGCCAAGTCTTTAAGCGCAATCCAGCTGGCGGATTCGACACTCGCAATCTGGGGGCTCACATCTTGATAAGCCACTAGGGCAAAGTAGGCGAGTGTCACGCTAAAGCCGCGCGGATCGCGATCTGGCCCTGATATGGCTTGTAGTTGCTCTAAATATGCAGGGCTTAAGCCTGTTTTTGCTTGTAGTTTCCTGCGCGCCGTTGCATCGGTATTGTTGTCTATTTTTTCGTCGATAAACCCACCCGGCAAGCCCCAATCGCCTATAAAGGGCGCTTGTGCGCGCTTAACCAACAGCACCAAAAGCTGCTCATTTTTTACTGTAAACAGCACGCTATCAACGGTAAATAATGGATTTGTATATTCTGCACTCATTCTGGAGCCTTTCTTGTGTCTCTAGGACATTATAAAGCATATACCTTAGTTTGTTTTTAAGGATATTTAAGTCGATATGATTGACATAGTGTCACAGAGACACTAATATGGTGATCACTGCTGCTGTATTTGAAAACAACTTTAGCTATTGGGTGATCATAATGGATAGATGTTCTAGTCGATTTTATTTACCTCGCATAGAGAGCCAAGGGGAAGAATATAAGCAGTTTCAATTTGGCGCAGGTGAAAGTCACTTCAAAATATTGGCGCAAACGACCCGCCATGTAGACATTATGTTTCGCTATGCTGGGGATCAATCCATTATTCAGCTGCTGTTATTGAATGATGCTTTGAAGCGGCAGGGGGCAGAATTAATTGATCTGTATATCCCGTATTTTCCAGGTGCGCGGCAAGATAGGGTGTGTAATCAGGGCGAGGCACTCTCTGTAAAAGTATATGCAGATTTAATTAATCAGCAAAATTTTAATCAGGTGTTTATATTTGATCCGCATAGCGATGTCACTGCGGCCGTATTAAATAAAGTCCACGTGGTAAAAAATCATCAGCTAATTAAGCAGGTGGTTGAAGAAATAGCAGAAAAAATCGTATTAATCTCGCCCGATGCAGGATCAAATAAAAAAATATTTGAATTATCTGTGCAGCTAGGTGGTTTAGAGGTGATTAGGGCAGATAAAGTACGTGATGTCAGTAATGGCAAGATTATTGATACCGAAGTGTATTGCGATGATCTAGGCGGGAAAACCTGCGTGATTATTGATGATATCTGCGCAGGTGGCCGCACTTTTATGGAACTGGCTAAAAAATTAAAAGCTAAAAATTGCGGCAAGATTATTTTAATTGTTTCGCATTATGAAGGCGTGGCTAAAGAAGCCGATTTACGCGCCAGTGGTATAGCTGCGATCTTTACCACCAATAGCCTTAAAGATATACCTAGTTCTGATTTTTTAACCGTAAAAGATATCTGGTCCTTTATGCCTTTTATGTCTAAGCAAGGAGATTCAAAATGAACTTAAATCCTGTGACTGCTATTGATGGCTATAAAGTAGACCATCGCAGACAATATCCTGATCAAACAGAAATTGTATTCAGTAATTTAACCGCCAGAACCACACGCAGAACATACACGAACAAGATGGTGTTTTTTGGTCTGCAATATTTTATTAAAGACTTTCTGATTAAACGCTGGAACGCTGATTTCTTTCAACAGCCTAAAGAAGCGGTGATTAGCCGTTTTGAGCGCCGCATTAATAATTATCTTGGCCCGAATAATGTGGGCACTCAGCATATTGCAGATTTACACGATCTGGGCTATTTGCCGATTAAAATCATGGCGCTGCCGGAAGGATCGGTTTACCCGCTGCGTGTGCCTTGCCTCGTTATTTTTAATACCGATGAGCGTTTTTTCTGGCTGACTAATTATCTGGAAACCATTCTTTCGACCAATGTTTGGGGCATGTGTACCAGCGCAACAACGGCTCATGAATATAAAAAAATCCTCACCAGATATGCTTTAGAAACAGATGGCAGTACTGATTTTGTAAACTGGCAAGGCCATGATTTCAGCTTTAGAGGCATGTTTGGTGCAGAAGCCGCTGCTATGAGTGGTGCTGCCCATTTATTAAGCTTTACCGGCACGGACACCATTCCAGCCATTGATTTTCTGGAAGATTATTATCTGGCTAATAGCGACAAGGAATTGGTCGGCGGCAGCGTAGCCGCCACCGAGCATTCGGTGATGTGCGCAGGGGGAATGGAAAATGAATTAGAAACATTCCGCCGTTTAATCGAAGATATTTACCCTGCCGGAATTGTGAGTATTGTGTCTGATTCATGGGATTTCTGGCAGGTAATGACCGATTTTACTGTGCAGCTAAAAGAAAAAATATTAGCTCGTAATGGTAAAGTCGTATTTAGGCCTGATACAGGGTCTCCTGTAAAAATGATTTGCGGCGATGCAACTGCGCCGCTAGGTAGCCCAGAATATAAAGGTGCAATTGAATGCCTGTGGGAAGTATTTGGTGGCACAGAAAGCAGCAAGGGCTATAAGCAGCTGGACCCACATGTAGGCTTGATTTATGGTGATTCGATTACCATTGAAATTGCCGAGGCTATTTGTGCGGGCTTAAAAGCCAAAGGCTTTGCCTCAACCAATGTAGTATTTGGTATTGGCAGCTATACCTATCAATATGTCACCAGAGACACCGATGGTTTTGCGGTAAAAGCCACTTTTGCAAAAATTGCCGGGGACGATAAAGAAATCTTTAAAGCACCTAAAACCGGCGATGGCACAAAGAATTCCGCCAAAGGTTTGGTGGCTGTATATAAAAACCCAGAGGGTGAGTTTTACTTAAAAGATCAAGCAAGTTGGAGCGATGTTTACAATTGTGAATTTATCCCCGTATTTGAAAATGGAGAAATTCTAAATGAAGTGAGCCTTGCCGAGGTAAGGGCCAGATTAGCTACAGATTGTTAATTGGGTTTATGTAGGTGGGTGAGCCAGACTCAATCCTATCAATTTAAGCGAAATGTTTTTCGTAGGGCGGGTGAAACCCGCGAGCCATGCTAAAAAACACGCGGGTTGCACCCGCCCTACGATGATTCAATGCTTGTCATGGCTTTGCTAAGTTGATAGGACTGGAGCCAGACTCACCCTTTTTTTAAGCGCTGTTATTTCATAGCTTCATTACAGGAGAGAGCGATGAATTCGTTTCAACGTTTGCTGTTAGGTGCAATGGTTTTGACTACGTTTCAGGCCGGGGCGGCAGCGCCCATGGTAAAAACTTCGGCACCGGGGTTTTATCGGGTGATGCTGGGCGATTTTGAAATAACAGCCTTATCAGATGGCACGGTGTCGCTGCCTATGAGTGATCTTTTAAAAAACACCAGCAAGGCTAAAGTTGAAAAAACCTTGGCTAAGTCATATTTATCCAGCCCATTAGAAACCTCAGTGAACGCCTATTTAATTAACACAGGCGAGAAATTAGTTTTAGTGGATACCGGCGCGGCAGGTTTATTTGGCCCAACGCTGGGGCATTTTGGCGAGAGCTTAAAAGCCGCAGGTTATTCGCCTGAGCAAATTGATGAAGTCTATATCACTCATTTGCATGGCGATCATATGGGCGGGCTAATGGCGGGGGATCAATTGGCTTTTCCGAACGCCGTATTACGGGTAGATCAGCGTGATGTGGATTTTTGGTTAAGCCAGGCCAATATGGATGCTGCGCCAGCTGACAGCAAAATGTATTTCCAAGGCGCAATGGCTTCGGTGAATCCCTATATCAAGGCAGGTAAGCTGAAAACATTTAACGGCGATACCGATTTAATTTCCGGAGTTAAAGCTGTAGCCACCAATGGCCATACAGCGGGCCATAGTATTTATAAAGTGCAAAGCAAGGGGCAAACGTTGGTGCTGTGGGGGGATTTAATGCATGTTGCCGCCGTACAATTTGCTAAGCCTAGTATCACGATTCAATTTGATACTGACAGCAAGGCTGCGGCTAAAGAGCGTAAAAAGGCCTATGCCGAAGCGGCTAAAGAAGGCTATCTGATTGGCTCTTCACATATTTCTTTTCCAGGGCTGGGGCATTTGCGGAAAGCGGATAAGGGCTATGAATGGCTGCCGGTGAATTACTCGCCGATGTATGGCAAGTAGTGAGAAGGGAGTTATGTATCAAAGCCGAAGTAATTCGGCTTTTTTTATTGAAAGTTCAAGCCAATCCGATCTACTTAAGGTTAGAAACAGGGCAAAGCTTGGTTTTGCTTAGGGTGTGCAAGTCGTTTTTCTTGCGCACCGCACTACAAAAGCATCAGCCTTGCTCGTTCTTCTTCTGTTGCATAGGACGATTTTCAAAGCCTGTTTTCCTCCGTGAAACTCCGTGTTCTCAGAGCCCTCCGTGGTTCAAGATTTGGGTTTTTACTGCGCTTCATTTCTTATTCAAACAACACCAAACACCGCTCCTCATGCTTAGGATGCGGGATAACGGTGGATGCTATGCCGTATGCGGTGCTGAGTAGGCTAGGGGTGAGGACTTCTTTGGGTGTGCCGTAGGCGACGGTGCTGCCGTTTTTGAGCAGTAGTAAATGGCTGCACCAGCGGGCTGCGAGGTTTACATCGTGCAAAACGATGGCAACAGCGATATTTTCGGTCTGGGCCAAGCGGCTGACTACGGCGAGTAAATCGTGCTGGTGGCGTGGGTCTAGGCTGGCGGTGGGCTCGTCCAGCAGCAAGTAACGCGGCTGGCCTGGGTTGGCGAGGATTTGTAGTAGCACGCGGGCAAATTGCACGCGCTGCTGCTCGCCACCGGATAGTTGAGTGTAACGGCGCTTGGCTAGATGGCTGATATCGGCAAGCTGTAAAACCTTTACGCTTAAGCTGTGCACGGTGTGGGGCGACAGCTCTGCAAAGGGGTAAGCGCCCATTGCGATGACTTCTTCTACGCCTAAGTCGAAAGCCAGATTTGGGTTTTGCGGCAGCACGGCACGTTGGCGTGCAAGCTTTGCTGCTGGCATTTCAGCGATATTTTCCTCTTTTAAGCAGATGTCACCCTGATCGGCTTTGATCTCGCCAGACAGCAGCGAGAGCAGCGTGGATTTTCCTGCGCCATTGGCTCCCAGAATGGCGGTAACTTCACCCGCACGCAGCGCCAATGAAACATCATTCAAAATCAGCTGTTTGGCGCGTTTAAAGTAAAGATTTTGTGCATTTAATAAGCAGGGCATTTATTTTTCCGCAAAACAGGGGAGGGTATTCTTTGCGCACGTAGGAGTGGCTTTAGTCGCGAGTCTTATGGGCATTCGCATCAAGTTTGGTATTGATCATCAATCGTCCAAACCTCGAATCATCGTAGGGCGGGTGAAACCCGCCGTTTTTCGTGTTTCAGCATCGCTCGCGGGTTTCACCCGCCCTACAAAAGCGGCAATGCGAGCTTGATGCTCATAGGTCATTCGTGGTTAAAGCAGCTCCTACCTAAGCAACACGGTTTATTTCCGCGAAATCAGCAGCCAAAGAAAGAAAGGCCCACCGATCAGGCTGGTAACGATGCCGATAGGCAGCTCGGCAGGCTGGGCAATCAGGCGGGCAACGCAGTCGGCGGCGACGAGTGCAATGGCACCGGCCAGCATCGAGGCAGGTAATAAACGTCGGTGATCTGCACCCAGTACCATTCTGATTAAATGCGGTACAACCAGCCCCACAAAGCCAATTCCTCCGGTTGCTGCCACCAGCGGGCCAATTAATAGCGCGGTGAGCAATACTAATTTGCGGCGGATAGCCTTCATGGGAAAGCCTAAATGCTGCGCTTCGCGCTCACCCAAAAGCAGTGCATTCATGGCGCGCCAGTGCCTTAGGATCAGGGCTGAGATAATCAGCAGAGCTGGGCTTAGCACGCTAAGCAAAGACCATGTGCCACCCGCTAAACTTCCCATGTTCCAGAATGTAAGGCTGCGCAGCTGATTATCGTCAGCCATATAGGTCATTAGCCCAATTAGGCTGAAGCAGATGGCATTGATTGCAATGCCTGCCAGCAGCAGCCCGGCAATGCCTTGATAATGTTTACCTAAGTGATAAGCCAATGCTGTGGCAATCAGGCTGCCTGCAAAAGCGGCCGGAGCCAGCACCATTAAGCTGCCTCCGCCTAATAAAATTGCAGCAACAGCACCTAAAGATGCGCCTGAGGTAATGCCTAAAAGGCCGGGCTCGGCCAGTGGGTTTCTAAATAAGGCCTGCATGGCCGCGCCAGTAAGCGCCAGCACCGCTCCAGCCAGTGCACCAAATAAGACACGTGGCAAACGCATATCCAGCAAAACACTTTGCCAGAGCTGCTGCTCGGTGCCGATTTCAAATCTGGGACTGAAGATTAATTGAGGTAACTCGCTAAGCGGAATGGCAACTGCGCCACTGCTGGCTGAAATCATCATCAGCAAAATAAGCAAGCCGCCTAAGGTCCACAGCAGCCAGTTAGAAAACTGTGGCAAGGTTGTGCTGGGCTGGCTTATTGCGGTCATGACAAATCCTGGTACAAGTGGAGTAAGAGCAGCGGATGCAGGGTTTGCACCCGCTGATGATGACTGTTTGGCTGAAATATATTGCAGCTGTAGGGCGGGTGAAACCCGCGTGTTTTTAGCAATATTGCTCGCGGGTTTTGCCCGCCCTACAAAAGATGCAATGCATCTTGTTGGCTTTAGTGATGCAGTGGGCGCAAAACGGGCCCACCCTACTTCATTTAGAAACTTGCTTCAGCTGCTGCAAAGCTTCTGGCAGACGGGGGCCAAAGCCGAGCAGAAGTAAGTCGTCCATCATCACAATTTTCTTGTTTTTGGCGGCAGGTGTTTGTGCTAGCCCCGGCATAGCGAGTACTTTTTCCATGCCACCAAGGTTTTGGATCGACATGCTCGAGAGCACAATTACATCTGGCTGCAGCGCGGCGATGCTTTCCATTGACAGCGGTTTGTAGCCGTGTTGCTTAGCTAACACATTGTTTAAGCCCGCTAATTTCAAGATGGCATCGGCCGAAGTTTCATTGCCTGCGCCTTCCGGGCTGCCGCTACGGCTAATCAATAGCAGGGCACGTGTATTGCTGGCAGGGACATGAACCACTTCACGCTTGAGCTTGGCGATGATGTTTTTGCCCTTTTCTTCTTCCTGCAAAGCGCTGGCAATCCCTGTGATGCGTTTTTCCAGCGCGGCTAAATTAGGCGCGCTAGGGAGCACAATCACAGGTATACCGGTGCGCTGTAGCCTTGCCAAAGCTTCTGGCGGGCCAGCCTGATCGGATGCCAAGATCAAATCAGGCTTTTGCGACAGCACGCCTTCTACCGAAAACGCACGGTAATAGCCCACTTTTGGCAATTTATTGGCAGCAGGCGGGTAGACGCTTGATTGATCGACCGCCACCAAACGCGCTTCAGCGTCTAGCGCGTAAACGATTTCAGTGAGTGCTCCGCCTAAGGTCACAATTTTCTTAGGGGCAGCTGCTAGGGCTGGGTTAAGTAGCGTCAGCAAAATAGACGCAATAAGCCATTTTTTCATGGAATTAGCCTGCCAGTGGGGTGCTGCAAAGATCGCACATCAGCTTGCGCCACTCTGGCAACTCAGGCACGCCTGGCTTTCTTACGCCAAAGAATTGCACAATCAGCTCGCCGCCATCGGTGTAAACCTCAAGCGAAGTCACCCAGCCGTCGCTGGTCGGTTTGTTGACGACCCAGCATTCGCTAATGGCAGTGGTGTTGAGGTGCAGATTAAACATCGGGTCAAGAATATTGAACCAAGGGCCAGTGCGTAACAGTTTTTCAACCGTGCCAGAGTGGATTTGCACCATGCCGCGATTGCTGACAAAGCACATGATTGGTAGTTGTTCTGCTGCAGCGCGGTGCAGCATGACTTCGGTGGCATCAATCGCCACGCGTTGTGCCAAGTCATCACCTGCTGCTTTTAAGGCGGCAAGGCGGGTTACTTTATGCTTGCCCAACATAGGGAAAAAGCCGTGGGTATCGGTCAGACTAAGCCAGTGTTCGCGCAAGGCGGCGTTATCTTGGCAATCGCCACGCGTGGTGTCGATTGGATACGCTTCGATATGCATTACCGGGATTTCAGTAGCGGCAAGCAGGCTAACAAAGGCGTCGTAAGCAGCAGCGTCGCTTTTTTCAGTTAAGTAAACTTTATGGATGGCTTCCCCTGCGCCATCAAAAAACTGCACGCTGCGGCGGCCGTTTTCGCTCACGGCAAAAGCGTGTTTCCAGTAGCTAAAAAACATCCGCAGATCGATATCTTTACCCAACACCATACCCACTGGGCCTTTGGCGTGGATTTCTTCATAGCGACCATGGCGCTCGTGCACACACCAGTCATTGCGGCTGAGCACCATCACTTCGCCAAGATTTTGCAGCTGGACAAAAATATCCTGCGCTGTGCCATTAAGTGCAATCGCCTCTACGCCGCATTGCGCTGCAACCAGCTCGGCTTCGGATACTTGCAAGCGGGCAGCGCGATCACGGGCGCGAAGTTTAGGCTCGGCAGCGGCCAGCGCGTCGTAGTTGGCTTTCAGTACGGCGGCGCGTTCTTGGGTAGAGAGTGCGTGCATGGTGTGTCCTTATTGATCGGTTGATATTGCTTTGGGTGGGGGTGCATCTTATGTGCACTAACTAAAGTCAAAAATATTTTATAAGTGCCTTCGGCACGTTGATTTTGGAGCGGTAGCCACCGCGGGGCCTTCCTTTCTTGCTTCGCCAAGAAACGAAGCCAAAGAAGGCGACCCCACGAAGCACGAAGGCCCCTCAGCTGCGGACAATCGAGTCGGCGGCGGGCGGGATTGGCTCGTTCCTCGCTCCCTTGCCGAATTCCCGCCCCGCTTGTTCCTCGCTTCGGCGTGCTTCAAGGGGGGATTTAAGCCCCTTGCTACTCGCCGTGATGAAACTACAGATTATTTAGGCTTCAAAAATACTTAAACCTAAGGGAAAACAACTTAATTCAAAGCCTATTTTTCTCCGTGAAACTCCGTGTTCTCTGTGGCCTCCGTGTTTTAAGGTTTAGGTTTTGCTGCGCAACATACGCTAAGCCTTAAAACCGCCAATCCGCCGATATCCGCACATTGCGGCCGGGTTGGGTGTAGCGGTCTAGCGCGCTGTTATTGGCTGCTAAAAAGCGCACGTCACTGTCTATCCAGTATTTTTGATCGCTAATATTAAACACGCCGCCGGATAGTTTTAGATCCTTGATCGGGCTCCACCAGAGTGCTAAATCGACGGTGCCGTAGCCTGGGGTTTTAAAGTAATTAGCCTGAGAGACGCGTGTTTTGGCGCTGGCTGCGGTGAGCAGCGCGTTGCCACCCCATTGCTCTTTGCTGTATTCAAGGCCAAGCACTGCTTTGAGTGGAGCAACGCTATCGAGCGATTCGTTTGTGCTTTCATTGCGGCCCACTGTCCAAGCCATATTGCTCCATGTGCGCCAGTCGCTGCTGATCTGCCAGTGGGCACGGGCTTCTGCACCGTAGATGCGCACACGGCTTTGGTTTTGGTTTTGGTAGGTGAGATTGGTGCCC
Organism: Pseudomonadota bacterium; assembly: GCA_026399755.1. GTDB lineage: Bacteria > Pseudomonadota > Gammaproteobacteria > Burkholderiales > Chitinibacteraceae > Iodobacter. The sequence goes on along the minus strand of JAPLQI010000051.1, from coordinate 23,868 downwards.
GGTACACACAGCGGGTTGCCGGGGCAGGCGATGCTCACTTGTTCGATAAAATCTTTGTAGCGATTATCAAAAGCCGTCAAGCTACCGCCTACTGCGCTGCTACCTAGGCGCGCACCCAGCTCTACACCTCGGCTGGTTTCAGGCTGCAAATCAGGATTAGCAATAGCGGCGTAGCCCATGGGTGATACATAGCTGCTGTTCAGCTCCATCGCGCTGGGGGCGCGAAAGCCTTCGCTGTATTGGCCAAACAGGGTGATTTGCTCGGCGATTTTCCAGCTAGCGGCCAGCTTGGGCGACACCTTGGCGTCATCCAGCGCAACGGCTTTGCCGCCTTGGCTGATAAACTCTGCGTCAAGCTCAGGGCGCAGTTTAAAGGCGTCATAACGCAGCGAAGGGGTCAGCAAAAAGCGCCCGTCATTCCAGCCCATTTCATTTTGGGCGTAAATACCCCATTGGGTGGTTTGGGTCTTGGGTACATCGCGCACAGGGGTGATGGTGCCGGTACGCAGAGCCGCTAAATCATTCTGTAGCCACTCTCCGCCTATCGTCCAATGCTGGCTGATGGGGCCTGCGATGCGTTTTTCGATTATGCCCGAAATGCCCACCATATCCTGATCATAAATAGATAAGCGCTGCCAGCTGGCTACATTGCGCCGCTGTTGTGTGGAGGTTTGCTCGTTATTTTGGGTTTGGTAATAAAGTTTGGCTTGGGCCGCGTCGATCAAGCCTTGCGTTGGAGCGGTGTAGCTGTAATCGAGCGATACGCGGCTGCGAGTCTGAATATCATTGGCTTGGCTGCTGATAATCGATGGCGTCATCGGTGCGCCGATATCGGTGTAAACCGTGGTATCGACTTCATTACGATAGTTTTCTGCGGCCATGGCCAGCTTGTGGCCGTTTTCAAAGTAGTGCTCTACTTTTGCCAACACGCTGCGCTTATTTGTGTCTTGTGGATTGGCCGTGGTGCGGCTGAAATTCTGGCTATCAACCGTGCCCTTGTTCTCAAATTCATGCCCTTGGCGCTGAGCCGCTTGCAGTAGCCAAAAAGTGTCTTGATTCAATGCACCCGCCACGGCAGCTTGCACGCTCAGGCCCTGATCGCTGCTGTCGTAATCTGATTTAACTTGGCCCGCAAAGTTGCCTCGGCCACGGAGTAAGTCACTTGGGGATGTGGTACGCAGGCCGACTACACCGCCGAGTGCATCCGAGCCATAAAGCGTAGAAGAAGGGCCGCGCGCTACTTCGATGGCGCTAAGCTGGCTGAAATCAACCTGATCGCGGCCACTGTTTAGGTAAGCCCCAAAAGCAAAAGCATCCGGCAAGCGTATGCCATCGACTAGCATCAGCACTCGGTTGCCTTCGAGGCCACGCACATTCACGCTTGATAAACCGTAGCGGCCATTTCGGCTGATATTAATGCCCGGCTCCTCGCTGGCTAAATCGCGGTAATTCTTGATAAAGCCGCGATCAAGTTCGGATCTATCGGTGCTGCTTACCGATGGCGGCAGCTCATCGAGTTTTTTATCGGTACGCGTTGCAGTGACCACCACTGGCTCAAGCTGAGCGGCGGGGGCAGAGGCATTGGCCGCGAATGCACTTTGTAAGGTGGCGGTTAAAAGAGTAAGTGCGATGGCGTGAGTGCTGCGTTGCATACTGATTCCTGATAAGTGCCGTGATTTGCTCGCCGCGGCTAATTCGGCGATGTGCGGTGCTACAAGGGCGGTTGATGCTATGTGAGATAATTTTTGTTTATCGTATCAATAGTCATTCTCATTATCAATGTATTTTTTGCCTTTCTTTCCTCGTTTTGAAAATACTTTCCCCTTTTGTAAAAAATAAGCGCGTATGTTTTATGTCGTAAAAGGTTTAATTTCTTGTTTTTTTTGAGTGTATATAAGGATTTAGCAAAACCAGAAGTCGCTTATTTATTCTGAATAATGGCGGTAGTTTGTTTTGCTAGGCATAAGTAATATGACTGTGGTTTTTAAATACACAGCATGATTTTGAATAAAATGCTGTTTTATTCAATGAATGCTGTAATAGAAGGAAGTATTTTTTACTAGAAATATTTATTCTGCATATGCAGGTTTGGATAATCCAATCGTGTTTGATCTAGATCATCTTTACGTGGAATGGCACTGGCCTTCTTTTGAAGTGTTAATGATAATTATTATCGTTAACAAAAAAAGAGAATTCCCTTGCAAACGATTTTGCTAGTGCCCAACACATCCGAAGCCATTGCCACAGCCTTTTCTCAGCGCCGCGCCTTAATGCCTTTTTGGGGGCAACAGGCATTGGAGGCCGAAGCTTGGCCTGCGGCATGGCAAGAGATGAACCAAACGCCTCTGCCTGCTGATTCGCTGGCCTATGTGCATATCCCTTTTTGCGCTAATCGCTGCGTATTCTGTGGCTTTTATAAAAACGGATGGAAAGAAGAGCACGGCACGCCTTATGTAGATCGTGTGATCGCCGATTTGCAGCATGCAGCGGCCAGCCGTGTGGCCGGTGGCTCTATTGCGGCCGTGTATTTAGGCGGAGGAACGCCTACCGCACTATCTGGCCCAGATTTGTCCCGCTTGCTGCGTGCCTTGCAGCTGTATTTGCCGCTGACTGATGACTGCGAAATCACCGTAGAAGGGCGTATTTCGCATTTTGATCGTGCCAAAATCGACGCTTGCCTTGAGGCAGGGGCGAATCGTTTTTCGATAGGCGTGCAAACTTTCCACACGCCGCTGCGCCGTCATTTAGGGCGTAAACATGGCGGGGAAGAAGCAGCCGCTTATTTAGCTGAACTGGCTGCTGGGCAAGAAGCCGTGGTGGTGGCCGATTTGATGTTTGGCCTGCCGGGGCAGGATGAAGCTATCTGGGCCAGTGATTTGGATGTGGCGCTGGGCCTAGGCTTGGATGGCATTGATGTCTACGCCTTTAATCTATTTCCTGGCCTGCCCATCCAGCGCATGCTGGAGAAAGGCGTATTCCCGCCTATGAGTGGCCTGCCTACGCAGCTGGGCTTTTACCAAATGGCGCTAGATCGCTTTGCCGCAGCGGGTTGGCAGCAGCTCTCAAACAGCCATTTTGGCTCTGGCCTAGGCCGAGAGCGTAATCGCTATAACTTAGCAATTAAATCAGGCCATAGCTGCCTAGCCTTTGGCTCCGGCGCGGGTGGCAGCCATGCGGGTTACGCCTATTCAATTGAATCTGATTTAGAGCGCTATCTAAACGCCGCATCACCCGCAATCGCCCGAGTCTCCCAAGCAGACCCAAGCCAGCACTGGGTTGCCGCTTTGCAAGGCGGCATCGAAATAGGCCAGATCGACGCCTCCCTCCTACCCGCCGCATGTATGCCCCTGCTGCAAAGCTGGCAACAGCAAGGCTTGATAACTCCGCTGCAAAATTCGCTGTGGAGCATCGTCCCTCTAGCCCGCTTCTGGGGGCCAAGCATGGCGCGGGCTTTGGTGGATTGCTCTGTCGTAAAACCCATCTCTGAACAATAGAGGGCACAGAGAACAGTGAGTTTCACGGAAAAAAGTATCATTTCAAAAGTTATTTTTTGAATTTGATTTTATTTCAGCAAACAACAAAAAAACTTAATGGCCGCGCTCTTTGCATAGGGCTTTTTAAAGTCCCCTTGAAACACGCCGGAGCGAGGAACAAACGGGGCGGGGTTTCGGCCAGGGAGCGAGGCAGCGAGCCAATCCCGCCTGCCGCCGACTCGATTGTCCGCAGCGTAGGGGCCTTCGTGTTTTTGAGGTTGTGGCTTGGCTTCGTTTCTTGGCCGTTCAAGAAAGGAAGGCCCCTGCGGTGGCTAACCGCTCCAAAACCAACGTGCCGAAGGCGCTAAAAAGGTCTTTTTGACTTTGCTTAATACATATCGGGTGAAACTCGTATTACACAATTTGCATCGCATGGCATTGGCCTGACTGAATGCTTTTGCCGTTTTTATGTAACTTTTTGGAAAAAACCATGAACAACACTCAATCCTTACGTGAACGTCTTAATAAAAATCCTGGCGTGGTGCTGGAAGGCTTAGCCACCGCCGCCGCTCTGCCTATGAATGAGGTGATTGAATGCCTGCCCGCTGAAATGTGGCAGCGCATTGCTGGTGAAAAAATGGCCGAGCTATTGCTGGAAATGGCCAACTGGGGCGATGTGACGGTGATTATGCATAGCAGCGATGTGATTATGGAATTCACAGGCCCGATTCCTGCGGGCGAGCTGAGTCACGGATTTTTTAATTTGCCGGGGCCAACCGGGTTGCATGGGCATTTAAGGGTAAGCCACTGCGGTGCCATTTACGCGATCGAGCGCCCCTTTATGGGGCGCGATACGGCCTCTGTGCTGTTTACCAATCACGAGGGTGGCGTGATGTTTAAGGTGTTTTTAGGCAGAGAGAGCAGTGGTGAAATTTCTGCCAGCCAGCTTGAGGCAATGCATCGGTTTTTTGCGCAGTCATCGCTGGGTAGCTAGATGTTATTAAGAGTTAAATCTTGAACCCTCGTCCCACATTAAGCACAGCGTTTCACAGAGACAGCCAACGGTTGATTGGTTTTCTCTGTGGACTCTGTGCTTTCTTTTTACTGCTGTAGTTCAAGGTTTAGCGTTTTATAAATCGACAGAGTTTGTTTGTGTTTCTTAAAGGTTGCCTATGCTGCGCATTATTTGGGCTACACAAGGGCATGCGGTAATGTTTAAATGATGATGATTGTTATTTACCATTTTGAAAGGGCGCACACGATATGCACGATGTATTGATTTTTGGTGCCAGCCGAGGGCTGGGACTTTGTCTTGCGAAAGCCAGCGTTTTGCGCGGTGATAAGGTGGTCGCTATGGTCAGGGCTGATAGCGATACGGCGGCTTTAAGCGAGCTGGGGATTACTTTGATTACGGGGGATGCTTTCCACCTAGAGGATTGCATCGCCGCCATCAAACAGGCAGGGGCAGAACGGGTGATCAGCGTTTTGGGTGGTAAAAATGCAGCAGGGCAGCGGATTGATGCCATAGGCAATTTAAATGTAATTGAAGCCATAGAAGTGGCTGCACCTCAAGCGCGGTTTTTACTTGGGACGTCTTTAGGCTGTGGTGAGCAATGGGATTCATTAGCGGAAGGTGCCCAGAGAATGCTGGGCGAGGCCATTAAAGCTAAAAATCAGGCAGAGCAGCGCTTAGCGCAAAGCGCTTTAGTTTGGATGATTGCCAGACCAGCAGGCTTAAGCCATCAGCCGGCTACTGGCCAATATCGGGTACTGGCAGGGCGCGATGATGCGGGTAATTATTTGCCCAGAGCAGATGTTGCCAGCGCGATGCTGGAAATCTTTGCCGAGGATGAGCGCCTGCATAAAGCGTGGACCATTCTAGGACCGGTAGATCTTGTTTGACTCTATTTAATACTTGCTAGGCTGGCACACACAGTGCTCTTGCACAAGTTGCCACTCAATTACAGGCATTACTCGTAGGGCGGGGAAACCCACCGCTTTCCGTAGCATTTCATATCCAAACTCGGCGGGTTTCACCCGCCCTACGATAATTCGCCGTATCACCATTCACTTGCTAAGGCACTTATGTATAAAAAAATCCTCCCCGCCCTTTGTGCTGCGCTGGTTTTAAGCGCCTGTGCCAGCAGCCCTGCTAGTGCGCCTTTTGCGGGTAAATCTTATGTGCTGATGGGCGAAGTGCACGATAACGCCTTGGGGCATCAGGCCCGCTTTCAGGCTTTAGAAAAAGCGGTAAAAGCAGGCTGGCGCCCGGCGATTGCTATGGAGCAGTTTGATGTTGAGCGCCAAGCAGATTTAGATCAGGCGCGTTTGGAGCAGCCAGATAATCCTGATTATTTAATCCAAAAAATTGGCGGTAAGCGCTGGGATTGGCCGCTGTATCGGCCGGTGATAGCACTGGCTATGCGCTATGACTTACCCATTATTGCCGCTAATTTATCGCGACAGGACGCATCCAAAGTCGTGAAATCTGGTCTTGCTGCGCTTGCTAATGCAGAAGAGCTGGGTCTTGCTCAGCCCTTGCCAGCCGGTTTGCTTGCCGCTCAGCGTGAAGAAGTGCGCGTAGGGCATTGCAATAAGCTGTCGGAAAACTTACTCGATGGCATGGCACAGGCGCAAATTGCCCGCGATGCGGTGATGGCAAAGGTGATGAAGCCTTATCAGGCGCGTGGTGTGGTGCTGCTGGCTGGTAATGGCCATGTGCGCCGCGATATCGGTGTGCCAGTTTGGCTGGGGAATACCTTATCAATGGGCTTTGTTGAAGGTAGTAAGCAGGGAGCTTTTGATCAGGAGCAGTTGATTGCTGTGGCAATAAGAAAAGATCCATGCGCTAGCTTATAGAGGGGGGCTTGTAGGTTTGTTTTTTTGAATAGGCTTGAATTTGCGAAGTGTATTGACGAGTGTTTTTTGTTTGCTACAGCTTAGTTTTTATGTGAATAAAGGATGGCTTATTTTTAATAAAAAACCTTAAGCGTATTGCCTCGAGTTTAAAAAAATGTCGTACTAGAGTTGCAACTCTATTACGACATTTTTATGGGCGAAACAATCAGGGTTATGTTGTATAACATAAATTTTAGAACTACGATTTAGTGTCTGTCAGTAATATGAGGGCGCAAGATTATTAGGGATAAGTCGCTGATTTTATAGATGGTACTAGAGGGGGCTCATCGATAGTTGAATACGCAGTAGTCATCTACATTAGAATTAAGTAATATAGATGCAATAATTGCACTTGCGATCAATTAATGTTCGTTTATTTTCTCGATAAAACGATTGAAAATCTCTGGATTCATGTTGCGAATAGCCTATATGCACCACGATAAGGTGTAGGGGGCTAAGTATTACGCAGTGACATCCTTAAAAATTTGAGGCAAGTTTTGGGACTAGAAAAATTTAAATGGCGTGGGCGAGTGTCGCTCCAGTTTGCAGTGACTGTAATATTTATTGTGATGTTGGTGCTAACACTGGGTGCGATTCTCACTTTGCAAATGTGCAATCAATCAAAAATGCTTAAAGATTTAAGTAGTAAAATTATTTCTGCAGAGGTGGTGGCTGTTCGTAGTGATTTAAAAGTTTTTCTGCGTGCACCTGCATTGGCAAATAGAATGGTTGCTGTGCTTATGAACGAGCAGTATTCGCCTTTAGCCCAAGATTTGTCTCAATTTGAAGCTCCTTTTGCTCATATTCTCAGTCGTGTATTTCCTGATCAAAAACAGCTTAGCCTGATTTCTTTTGGCTCGATTCATGGTGAGTATATTGCGATTAGTCGCGAGATTTTAAGCAATCAATTTTCCTTGTTGCTTAAAGATAGTAGAACAAAAGGAAACTTAAATTTTTATAAGGGTTTACAGCCTAGTGACCCTATTTTAAATCAGTTTTCTAATTATGATCCTCGGCCTCGGCCTTGGTATGCACCGGTTAGTAAAAGTAAAACGCCATCGTGGACTACTGCTTACCAAGATTATGATGCTATACAAGGTGTTACTATTTCATTCAGTAGCCCGCTTTATGATGAACTAATGAATTTTATTGGTGTAGTGGCTAGTGATATTAAATTAGATAATTTTGATGACTATTTACGGAATAGCCCAAATCTTGGAAATGGCGTTATTTATATAGTAGGTGAAAGCAATGAGTTAATTTCACATTCTACGTATGAAGCCCCATTGCCACGCACTCCGCTATTAAAATTATCTAGTCAAGAAAGTGCTCAGTTGCTTAAAGCCACAGACAGCTCTAATACTATGTTGAAAAAAAGTGCACAGTTTCTAACGGATAAAAAATTACAAGATTTTGAGTTTAATTTAAATGGTGAAAAAATATACGGCCGAGTTTCTCCTGTGGTCGATAATAGTGGCTTAAATTGGCGCATTGTTATTCTTGTTCCTGAGCGTGATCTGCTGGGCACGCTAAAGAAAGACATGCTAGTCACTTTGTTTATTGTTTTAGCGATTAGTCTATTTGCTGCTTTAGTTGCTTGGAAAATGATTGCAAGCATTACTAAGCCTATTTTACTCGCAGCCCAAACGGCTAAATTGCTAGCCAAGCAAGAATGGCAGCCGACTATTTCTGGCGGGATACAGCTAAAAGAGACGAAATTACTTGCAAATGCTTTTGATGAAATGTCGAGCGCATTATCTAATTCTTTTGATAAATTAAATTATCGCATTCGCCATGATCATATTACGGGCTTACTCAGCCGTGAAGGGTTGTTAGAGGAAATGCATGAGTTGGTTAAAAAATCGCCTTATATGAAGTGGGATGCTTTATTTTTAATCGGCTTAGATAATTATAGAAGTATTCATGACAGCATTGGTTACGAGCAGGGTGAAGAATTACTTTGTGCTATTGTTAATAATCTAAAACAAAAACTACCTGAGCGCGCCTTATTTGCTAGAGTGGCAGAAACCGAATTCGTCGTATGCCTACCTGTTGATTTTAACGCCACATGCTTAGATGATCTGATTCAAATTTATTTAGATAGTTTTTCTCAATCATTTCATCTGCAATATGATGAGGTACTAATTACTGCTAGCCTTGGCGTTGTTTGTACGAGTTTTAATCATTTAGACGTGATTGAAAATTTACGTAATGCGAGTATGGCGCTGAGTAAGGCTAAGGAAAAAGGGCCTATTTCTTATGAAGTATTTCAGGGCAGCATGGCTGAGCAATCGGCTCAAAAAATTCATTTAACAGCAGAATTAAATGCCGCAATAGAGAAAAATGAATTTAGAGTTTATTTTCAGCCGGTGGTTAGATTAAGCGATAGCAAAGTGGTAGGTGCCGAAGCCTTAGTGCGCTGGCAAAGTAGCTTGCGTGGTTTGGTGGCTCCTGGTGTGTTTATTCCTGTAGCAGAAGAGTCTGGCTTGATTTTACCGATAGGGCATTGGGTGCTGCGTGAATCATGTCGCCAAATTGCTGAGCGTTTAAAAAATGGCTGGGCTAGTGATTTTGATGTGCATGTGAATGTATCGGTACGACAATTGATTCAGTCTGATTTTTATCAAAAACTAGAAAGTACGCTGAGTGAATTTTCATTGCCTCCACATAATCTTACTCTAGAAATTACTGAGTCTATTTTGATTGAAGATAGCAATGTGATTGCCACTTTGATTGGCCGAATTAGAATGCTGGGGGTATCGATTGCGATTGATGATTTTGGCACCGGCTATTCATCGATGTCTTATTTGCATCAATTTGCTTTTGATTGCTTGAAAATTGATCAATCTTTTGTAAGCCGATTTTTAGAAAATAATAAGAGTGAGGCCATCGTTTCGGCCATTATTCGCCTTGCCGATGGCTTTGATGTGCCCTTGGTGGCCGAAGGGGTAGAAACGCTTGAGCAAGCACAAAGATTGCATGAATTGGGCTGCCAACGCGCCCAAGGCTATTACTTCGGCCGCCCAGTGCCCTTGGATGAATGGCCAGCAGCATGGTGTAGCTTCGGCCAGTCTGGGCCGATGTCCTAAGCCTTGCGGCTCATGGCGTCTTCATCGGTATCGGGCTTGAGTACCAGCAATTCAGTCGCGGATGCTTGCACAAAGCCTAATCTCTCGAGCAGCTTTTTAGAGCGCACATTGCGCCGTTTTAAAATTGCAAAATATTGCTTGATACCATAGTGCTGAGCTAATTCTTGCAATACGGCACTGACCGCTTCTTGTGCAATGCCTTTACCCCAGTGCTTGCTGGATAACTCATAGGCAAGTAGGGCGTGTTGATCGCTAATAGTCGCCTGCACATAGCCCGCTAATTGCTGGGAGGCTGTTCGCCTAATCACCCAATTTAGCCATTGCTCCGAGCCATCTGGGGAAGCTCTCGCTTCTAATTTACTAAAGCGGGCGTGCAGCCTATCGATAGACGCCGGTGGCGCATTTTCAAATTCATAAATGGCTGGATCACTCAAAACGACAAACATTGCCTCTGCATGATCGGCCGTTTGCGGCTCTAATATTAATGCCGCCGTATTGAGTGTTCTCATGCTTACCAGTCCCTTTTGAGCAGCGCATATTGCAATAAATCATGATGCTGCCCATGCCAAAACCCCGCTTCCCTAAAGCAGCCTTCTTGCACAAAACCAAGCGACTCCAGTGATTTGATCGATGCGGTATTGTGCGGATGCACCTGAGCCTGAATGCGATTGAGCGCCATATGCTCAAAGCCCCAAGCCAAGATCGCTAGCAAAGCTTCGCGCATCAGGCCTTGGCCCCAGTGGCCTTGCGCCAGCTCGTAGCCGATATGGCAGTGCTTACCATTTTTATCCCATTTAAATAGCCCGCAACTACCAACGATTTCCCCTTGATATTCAATTCCCCATCGCGTGCCGGGGTTGGGCATAGTGCGCCAGTTAGCAAAAATATCGATCAACTGGCTTGCTGCTGCAAGATTGAGCATGACATCACAGCCAAACCAGCGCATGGCGTCTGCATCACTATGAATGGCAAAGATCGCTGGCGCGTCATCTGCAACAAGCTCACGCAGTCTTAAGCGCGGGGTTTGAATGAGGGGAAAAGAGGATTGAACAGGATCAGGCAATGAGTAAGCCCGCCGCATTTAATCTTTGCGCAATCGAATCCAGATCCCCTTCATATTCCCAATACATCACCCGGCCATGCGATGAGCTGACCAGTAGAAATTTTTCGGTAACAGATTGAATTCGCTCAATCGCGATTAATTTTTCTAAGAAAGGCTCGTCATGGAATTCTTCGACGATTTCCTGATTTTCTGCCGTATAGCCATGCACCAGCATGGCGGTGCGAACTCTTAGGGCGATGTATTTCATGGAGTGTCCTTGGTTTTTGTTGCGTTGCTCATTCTCAGAGCTAATTGTGCGACCCGTTTACCCAAATAATGCGCAGTCATTAAATCAATGGAATTAACTTGTCCATCACTGCTTTGTGCCGCGACTCCTAGCTGAGTGCCCAGCCGGTTACGGCCTTGCGCATCATAGCCGCCAGCAATATCCAAGCCGCACCAGAGCATGCCGTGTTGGGAGGCGAGCACACTAAAAGAGTGCAGGGTGCTTGATTGATCGCCGTTGGCTAGTGTGCCAATCGTGAAACCAGCAGCGATTTTATTCGCCCAAGTGCGCTTGCTCCAACGCTCCCCCGAGGCATCGGCAAAAGCTTTAAATTGCGCCGAAGGCCCGCCCATATAGGTTGGGCTGCCAAAGATAATCGCATCCGCCTGATCGAGCTGCGCCCAGATGGCTTCGTTAATAAAACGCCCAGCAATAATTTCTTCGCTACTAATGCGGTAAATCGATGGCGTGGCGAGCTCCTGAGCACCGGCAAAAATGGCTTCAGCCAATTGAGCAGTCGTGCCGTTTGCTGAGTGGTAAATGATGACGATGGATGGCATGGGTTTGCGCCTAGTGATTTTCCAGGGTTTAGGTTTCGAGTGGCAGTGCATGTCGGGTTAAGCTTCGCTAACCACGACCTACAAATACGAGGTCCCGTGGCTGCGAAGGTCGGGTTAGCAGTTTTATCGCGCAACCCGACATGGGCTGTTGGCTGGACTTAGCTTTCTGCCGAGCTCGCCCCTAGCTTGTCCTTCCTGTGCTTACTAAGCCACTGAACAAAATCATCCACAAAGGTAAACACCACCGGCACGACTAAAAGGCTGAGCAGGGTGGAGGTGATGAGGCCGCCGATCACTGCAATGGCCATTGGCGATCTAAAGCTTGGGTCTATGCCTATGCCCAGTGCAATCGGCAACATGCCTGCGCCCATGGCGATGGTAGTCATCACGATGGGGCGGGCGCGTTTTAGGCCGGCGTCCATCAGTGCGTCAAAGCGGCTCATGCCTTCCCGACGGGCGACGATGGCGTATTCGACCAGCAAAATGGAGTTTTTGGTGGCGATGCCCATCAGCATAATCAGGCCGATTAGCGTGGGCATAGAGAATGAGCTTTGGGCGATTAAGAGGGCCAAAAATGCACCGCCGATGGATAAAGGCAGGGCGGCCAAAATAGTGACGGGCTGCATAAAGTCTTTAAACAGTAGCACCAGCACCATATAAATGCACAACACGCCGGTGAGCATGGCAATGCCAAAGCTGGCGAAGAGTTTTTTCATTTCTTCTGCATCGCCAAAGGCGGCACGCTCTACGCCCTTAGGTAGTTTCAGCAGGCTAGGTAGTTGATCGACTTCTGCGCTCACATCCCCTAGCGAGCGGCCACTGAGCTCGATATCAAAAATCACATTTCTGGCTCGATCGTAACGATCAATCTGGCTAGGGCCGGAAGACAGCTCCACACTGGCGACTTCGCCTAGCATTACGTCGCCATTTTTACCTGGCACTTTTAGCTGCTTAATTTGCTCTAAGTCTTTGCGCGTGCTGTCGGGCAGGCGTACCACGATGGGGATTTGCCGCTCGGGCAGATTAAGCTTGGCGACGGAGGTATCAAAATCGCCAACGGTAGAGATGCGTATCGTGTCCGAGATGCTGGCAATGCTCACGCCTAAATCGGCCGCACGGGCTAGATCGGGGCGGATAGTCACTTCAGGGCGCACTAGGCTGGCGCTGGAAGTAACGGCTCCCACGCCTTGCAAGGTGCGCATATCACGCTCCACATTTTGCGCCGTGGCCACCAAGGTGGCGGGGTCGTCCCCTCTTAAAATAAGCTGGAATTTTTCACCTGATCCACCAAGGCCTACGCTCAGGCGCACGCCGGGAATATCTTTGAGTAAGTCACGTAAACGCGATTCGATAATGATTTTTTTATTGCGCTCGGTACGCTCGCTTAAGGTGAGGGTGAGGTTGGCTTTGTTCACCTCAGTGACGCCACCTGCCGCAAAGGGATCGGCCCCCGCACCGCCACCACCGATGGCGGTATAGATACGAATCACTGATTTTTCGCTCGCCAGCAAGAGGCGGGCGCGTTCGGCCACGCTGCTGGTTTCTGTCAGTGTGGCACCGGGCGGTAATTCAATTTTAACCAGCGTTTGCGATCGATCATCGGGCGGAATAAAGCCGGTAGGCAGCAGCGGCACTAGCATCAGCGAGCCAATAAAAAACAGCAAGGAAAACAGGGCGGTGAGCTTGCGATGTCTTAAGCTCCAATCTGCCATTTTTAAATAGGCCAACATAATGCGGCCTTCTTTATGCTCATGCGTGATGGGTTTTAGAATATAAGCCGCCATCATGGGCGTGAGTAAACGCGCCACAATCAGGGAAGCCATCACGGCCAGCGCCGCTGTCCAGCCAAATTGCTTAAAGAATTTGCCTGGAATCCCCGCCATAAATGCGGTGGGTAAAAATACGGCAATCAGCGCAAAGGTGGTGGCCACCACGGCAAGGCCAATCTCGTCCGCCGCTTCCATCGCAGCCTGATAGGGGGACTTGCCCATGCGTAAATGGCGGACGATATTTTCGATTTCTACAATCGCATCATCGACCAAAATCCCAACGACTAGCGCCAAGGAAAGCAGCGTGACGGTATTTAAGCTGAAGCCTAAATAAGCCATACCAATAAAGGCGGGCAAGATAGATAGTGGCAAGGCGGCGGCAGAAACCAAGGTGGCGCGCCAATCGCGTAAAAACCACCACACCACCAGTACCGCCAGCAAAGCACCTTCCCAGAGCAGGGTCATCGATCCATCAAAGGATTCCTGCACCGGCTCGGCCATATCGTAGGCGGTGGTGAAGGTGAGGCCCGCGTTGGCGGCTTTGATTTTTTCCAGCGCAGCATAAATGCCTGCGGCGACTTCGATTTCACTTGCGCCGCGCGAACGGCTGATTTCAAAACCCACCACCGGCTTGCCATCTAAGAGCGCAATCGAGCGGCGCTCGGCGGTGGTGTCGGTAATGGTGGCCACTTGATCCAGGCGAATGCTGCGGCCATCGTTGAGCGGCAGCGTCATTTGGCCTAGCTCGCTGGCGCTTTGCACTGTAGAGATGGTACGAATCGCTTGCTCGCTACCGATTAAATCACTGCGCCCGCCGGATGAATCACGCTGGGTTTGCGCAAGACTACGGGAAACATCGGCGGCGCTCACCCCCAAGGCGGCGAGGCGTGCGGGGTCGATTTCTACCCGTACTTCACGGTTAATCCCGCCAACTCGGGCAAACTTACCCACGCCAGACACCGCCCGAACTTCCTTGCTGATTTTGTTATCTACCAGCCAGGAAAGCGCTTCTTCCCCCAAAGTATTGGATGCCACGGTAAAGACTAAAAACGGCACGCCAGAGAATTCCACCTTGCCAATCACTGGGTCTTTTAAATCGCTAGGCAGATAGCCGCGCACGCCGCTGATGGCATTGCGCACATCGTCTACTGCTTCGTTGACGGGTTTTTCCAGTACAAATTCAACCGTCAGCATTACGCTACCGTCTTGAATCTTGCTGTAAACGTGCTTCACCCCTTGCAAGGCGGATACGGAATTTTCAAGCTTTCTGGCGACTTCGCTTTCTAGCTGAGCCGGTGCAGCCCCTGGCTGTATGGCCGTGACCGTGACCATAGGTAGCTCAATATCAGGGAAGTCTTGCACCTTCATGCTCTGAAAAGACAGCACACCGGCCAAAGACAGCAAGACAAATAACATAATGGCCGGGATGGGGTTGCGGATCGACCAAGCAGAAAAATTCATTACTTATCCTTAAGGACGTGGCTTAGGGGATTGCTATGCTTTTGTAGGGCGGGTGCAACCCGCCGCTTTTCTATCATTTCATGTCAAAGCTCGGCGGGTTTCACCATCCGAGCTAAGCAAAGTCAAAAAGATCTTTTTAGTGCCTTCGGCACGTTAATTTTGGGGCGGTAGCCACCGCGGGGGCCTTCCTTTCTTGAACGGCCAAGAAACGAAGCCAAAGAAGGCCGCCCCGAACAGCACGAAGGCCCCTCACTGCGGATAATCAGCTCGGCGAAAAAGGCTGCGCGCTCGCTGCCTCGCTACCCCTTTTCCGAAACCCCGAGCTGCTTATTCCTCGCTTCGGCGTGCTTCAGGGGGGATTTAAGCCCCGTGCTATGAGTCGCGATATAAATTTATTTTGCTGAGTTTGAAACGACTCAAAACCCAATAAATGGCTTAATTCAAAATGGTTTTCTCCGTGAAACTCCGTGTTCTCTGTGCCCTCTGTGGTTCAAGAATTGGGTTTTATAGCTCTGGCATTCGCGGCTATTTACTTGGCGGCGACCACTTTCACCTCATCGCCATCTGCTAAAAATCCTGCGCCGCTGGCGATGATTTTGGCGTCTTTGCTGATGCCGTTGACGGCTACGTTTTGGGTATCTTGCCTGCCTAATGTGACGCGCTGCATTTTGACTTTGTTGTCCGCGCCCAGCACAAATACATAGGCAAAGCCGTCGCGCATGACGATGCTATTGCCGGGTAGTGTGAGCACATCGCCTTGGCCGGTTTGTAATGCGCCTTTGGCAAACATGCCGGGCTTGGCTGTTTCGAGCGAGGTGTTTTGCAGGTCGACATACACCAGCAAATTGCGTGTGCGGGCGTCGACTGTGGGGGCTGCTTTGCGGACTTTGCCGTTTACCGATAGGCCATTGGGTAGGGTGATGCTGGCTTGTTGGCCGCTTTTGATGCGGGCTGCGTCTAGGGCGCTGACTTCGGCGCGCCATTCTAGGCGGCTTTGCCGGACTAATCTAAAGAGTTCTTGCCCCGGCTGCACAACCGCGCCCACGGTGGCGCTGCGGGCTGAAATTACGCCGTCATCGGGGGCGATCACGTGGCTTTGTTTGATTCGTAATTGCTGCGCGGCAAGGCGGGCTTTGGCGGCTTGTAGGCGGGCGGCGGCGGCTTGTTCTTGTAAAACAGATTGCTTGATTTGCTGGCCGCTGAGTGCGCCATTGCTATCTAATTTACGAATACGCTCGGCATTGTCGGCGGCTTCATTCCATGCCGATTCTGCTTCTGCTACTGCGGCTTGTTGCTGAGCCAGCTCAATCTTCAGCGTGTCGCTGGAAAACTGTGCGAGCACTTGGCCGCGTTTCACCACATCGCCGATCTGCGCTTGCACTTCGGCCAGCGCGTAGCCGCCAATTTCTGCACCAATAATGGACTCTTGCCACGCTTCGATATTGCCATTGGCATTCACCACCACAGGCCATGTTTGCTTGGCTGGCGAAATCACCGTCACCGTCATCGCTGGCTTAGCAGTTTCAACCGCCTTGGCTACGCTTTTGGGCGTGGCAATCAACACGATCACACCGCAGAGCAAAAGGCAGGCGCAGATCGCGGTCAGCTTGGGATGTTGCTTGAGGGTGTGCATGGGTGCTGCTCCAATTTATCGTTGGCATACTGATGTATTTGGTGTTTGGCGAACGGCGCTTTGCAGAACTAAAGAGTCCATCACACGCAGGGTAATAGGGTGCAAAACAACGAAGTCGTTACGCACCGATGGCGGATGCTAAAAAGCCGGTGCGTAAGAGAAGCGACTTGCACACCCTATGAAAATCTATGGTGTTCTCACGTTTTTCTCAGTGTGCTCTGCGTTCTCACTGTTCTTTGTGTCTACAGATCTTTTTGCAATAGTTTTTCAATATTCGGCGCTTTCCCACCGAGCGCTTTGTAAAGCGCAATCCAGTTGGCGCTTTGTTCTCTTTGCAGGTTGAGCAAGCGGCTTTGGGCGGCTAGCTCGTAGCGCTCAATTTCTGCTGTTTGCAACTGGCTGGCGCTGCCGACTTTATAAAGGGCTTGGCTGGCTTTGAGTTGCACGCGGGCAAGGGAAAGCTGGCGCTCTAACACTTGCGTGCGGCGTTGGCTGTCGTCTAGGCGCAGCATGTTTTCTTCAACTTCACGCACGGCTAGCAGTGCCTGCTGCTGATAGCTATGGATGGCTTGCTGATAGCGGGCCATGGCGGCATCTTGCTTGGCGCTGAGTTCCCCCGCATTAAAAATCGGGATAGTAAAATTGATGCCAAACGACCAGTTGCGGCTGTCTAAATTAATGCCATCGCTAAGCTGGCAGCCCACGCAAATCATGCCAAGTAAAGAGGCTGATGGATAGCGAGCGACTTCTTTTACGGCCACTTCTGCGGCGGCTGTTTCTAGTAATAAAGCGGCGCTTTTAATATCAGGGCGATCGGCGAGCACTTCGGCTGGGATGCTTTTGATGGAGAGTGCAGGGCGGCTGGGCATCATGCCCGCTTCTGGCGCCAGCATGGTTTTAAGGGCGTCTTCTTTCATCCCCGTTAAGGCCACCAAGGCTTTGAGTGTGACGCCGCATTGAGTGGCAATGTCGCTGGCTTGAAAGCTGGCTTCGGCTTGTTCGTGATCGCTTTTGGCGGCATCAACAATGCTAGCAAGGCCCACATCCAGCTTGCTGTGCATTAATTTGGCGCTGAGTATCTGAGATTGTAAAGTCTGTGCAGCGAGGGCTTCTTGGCCCTTGCAAGCGCGGTAGACGGTTAAGGTATTGGCAACTTCTGCGGCAAGGCTGGCGGCAGCTAGCTCATAGGCGTTTTCATTGCTATTTAGATTGGCGTACAGGCCTTGCTTGGCTGCTGCAATGCCGCCCCAAAGATCGATTTCCCAGCGAGCATCAAGGCCGGTATTAGCAAGGTTTTTGGCCGATTCGGCATTGGGTAGTGAATTCATGCTGCGGCTATAGCCTGCTGTGGCGCTGATATTGGGCCAAAGATGCGCACCGATGGCGGCCGCTTCTGCACGCGCCTCGGTGATTTTGGCCTTGGCCTGCGCCATGCTGGGGTGGGAGGCGAGCGTGTGTTCGAGTAAAGTATTCAGGCTGGCATCTTGCCAACTCGCCCAGCTATTTTGTATGGATAGTTGCTTGGAGTGGGGTGCATTCCATTCTGTGGCGGCAGGCGCTAGTTCCTGGGGGGAAGGCTTGGGGATATTTACGGCGCAGCCAGCAAGCAGACTAAGGCTGGCTATCCAGTGCAGTTGCTTGACAGTTAGGCGGCGTAAAGCAGGCAACATACAAAACCTCAGGCGATATACGGTTGGAAACTAGTTCTCGTCTTGGCATGATTTATGCCCAGCCGTATGCTAAATGAGTCGCATCTGTCAGGCAACTAAGGTTTGATTTTTGTTTCTGATGTTTTTATTCTTACTGTAAGAGAAATATTATTGCATGTGGTAGGAGTGCTTTATGTTTTAATAATCGGGGCGAATCTATGTATCTCGTCTTAGGTAAATTTATATGCGGCAAGCGCTCGCCTGATTTGGCGTCTAATGCTAATCTTCGTGTAGTTTTATTACAGGATTTGTTCGATGGCAAAAGGTAATCTTTTTGTGGTGACTGCGCCGTCTGGTGCGGGGAAAACCACCTTGGTCGCAGCGCTTCTGGCCGCAGACCAAAATGTACAACTTTCAGTCTCTTTCACTACCCGTGCAGCGCGCCCAGGTGAAGTGGACGGGAAGGATTATCATTTTGTAAGCCGCGAAGCGTTTGAGCAAATGATCCATAACGGTGATTTTCTGGAACATGCTGAGGTGTATGGTAATTATTATGGCACTTCGCAAACTTGGATTAATACGGCCATTGATACCGGCCGCGATATTCTTTTAGAAATCGATTGGCAAGGCGCTGCACAAGTTCGCCGCCTGTTCCCAGAAGCGATTGGCCTGTTTATTTTGCCACCTTCGGTTGAAGTGTTAGAGCAGCGTTTGAAAAATCGCGGTAAAGATAGTGATGAAGTGATCGAGCGCCGCATGGCGGTGGCTAAAGAAGAAATTAGCCATGTTGAAGAGTTCGATTATGTGATCGTGAATGAGCATATCGATGAAGCGGTGCGCGATATTGTGAGCGCGGTAAGAGCCGAGCGCCTAAAGCTGCATCGCCAAAGCACGCGTCATCAAAGCTTGATTAGTAGCTTAAAGACTTCATAAATAGCGCAGCTTGCAAGGCCGCTGAGCGAGTTTATGAGCGAGGGCTTGCCTATTTTTTGCTTTTACTGGGGCGAATCGCTGACGGGCTGCATGGTTTTCTGATAGAATCAAGGGTTAGTCGCACCTTGTGCGCATCATCCATATTATTTCAGGGACAACGCCATGGCTCGAGTTACCGTAGACGACTGCCTTAACCGCATCGAAAATCGTTTTGATTTGACCTTAGCTGCAGCTTATCGCGCTCGCCAAATTGCTAACGGTTCTACTCCACAGATCGAGCACAATGGCCGTGAAAAGCCAACTGTACTTGCACTGCGTGAAGTTGCTGCAGGTTTGGTTAGCCGCGACATCTTGATTAAGCGTTCTTAAGCTTAAGCTTCTTCCGGCCCAGCAGTTTGCTGGGCCTGTTTTATTGTGGGCTCGATTATGGAAATGCTACTGGCAGATATTGATTTACCCGAGTTGGCGAGTACCGCCCCGGAAGTGTTCGCCGATGCAAATCGCTTTCTTTCCCTAAATACCTCTTATTTGAAGCTAGAAGACCGGCAGTTTTTGGCGGGTGCTTTTTGCTTTGCAGATGCCTCGCACCGAGGCCAAGTTCGCCGCTCTGGCGAGCCTTATATATCCCATCCCCTTGCTGTGGCCACCATTCTTACCCAATGGAAGCTCGATGCTCAGGCGCTAGCAGGCGCTTTGCTGCACGATGTGATGGAAGACAGCGGTGTTACCAAACTTGAGTTGACTGAAAAGTTTGGTAAAACAGTTGCCGAGCTGGTCGATGGCATGAGCAAAATCGATAAGCTCGAGTTTCAAAGTAAAGAAGAAGCACAGGCAGAGAATTTCCGCAAAATGCTCTTGGCCATGGCGCGTGATTTACGCGTAATGCTGATTAAGCTGGCCGATCGCTTGCATAATATGCGCACCATGGATGCGATGCGTGCAGATAAGCAAAAGCGAATTGCCCGTGAAACCATGGAAATCTATGCGCCCATTGCCAATCGAATTGGCCTTAATAGCGCTTATCAAGAATTAGACGATCTGGCATTTAAATATCTGCACCCTAATCGCTATGGTGTTTTGTCCAAAGCATTAAAAGCCGCCCGCGGTAATCGCCGCGAAGTGGTGGGTAAGATATTAGATTCGATTAAAGATAAATTGGCCGCAGCTAAAATTGAAGCCAGCGTAACGGGGCGTGAAAAAAACCTCTATAGCATTTATCGCAAAATGCAGGAAAAACAGCTTAGTTTTTCTGAAGTGCTGGATATCTATGCATTTAGAGTGATAGTTAAAGACGTACCCACCAGCTATCTCACGCTGGGTGCATTGCACGCATTATTTAAGCCAATTCCTGGCAAATTTAAAGACTATATTGCGATTCCAAAAGCCAATGGCTACCAAAGCCTGCATACAACGCTGTTTGGCCCCTATGGTACGCCGATTGAAATTCAAATTCGCTCGGGCGATATGCATCGTATTGCCGATGCAGGTGTGGCTAGCCATTGGATGTATAAAAGCGGCGATGAAGGTTTTTCTGATGTGCAGAAAAAAACCCATCAATGGCTGCAATCTTTATTAGAAATGCAAACCGAATCAGGCGATGCGGTTGAGTTTTTAGAACATATTAAAGTCGATTTATTCCCTGATCAGGTGTATGTCTTTACGCCTAAAGGGAAGATTTTTAATATGCCAGCAGGATCTTGCTGTGTTGATTTTGCCTATGCCGTGCATTCAGATATTGGCGACAGCTGTATTGCCGCAAAAATTAATCATGAACTAGTGCCATTACGCACGCGCTTAAAAAATGGCGATCAGGTAGAAATCGTTTCTGCAGTGCACGCACGCCCAAACCCATCTTGGTTGACCTTTGTAACCACTGGCAAGGCGCGCTCGCACATTCGTCATTTCTTAAAAAGCCTGCGTTTTGAGGAATCCGTATTATTAGGTGATCGTTTATTGGCTCAGGGTTTTGCGAGTTTGAATCAGCCATTGCAGCAGGTGAGTGATGATGTGTGGGAGCGCTATTTAAAAGAAAATGGCGAGAAATCTCGCGAAGTTGTGAAGGCCGAATTAGGTCTTGGTAAACGGCTGGCAATGGTTGTGGCCAAGCGCTTATTGCAATTAGCTGGTAATTGGCAGGAAGAATTAGTGGGTGGGCGTAAAGCCGCCGCCGTGGCTGTGCGCGGTAGTGAAGGCATGGCCATCCAGTGTGCGCGATGTTGTAACCCGATTCCGGGCGATCCTATTTTAGGCTTTGTTAAAAAAGATCAGGGTTTAGTAATTCATACTCATGATTGCCCACAAATTGCTCATGGCCGTATCGATAGCGAAAAGCTAATTGATGTGGAATGGGATGCCGATGTGAATCGCCTATTTGATGTGCCCGTACGCATTTTGGCACAAAACGATAGGGGTACTTTGGCGGCGATTGCCACTGCGATTGCCGAGGCTGATGCCAATATCACGGCAGTGGCAACCCAAGAGCCTGAGGGCTTTTCCGAGCGCTATATGCAGATTCAATTTACCTTGCAGGTAAGCAATCGCACGCATTTGGCTAAAGTGATGAAAAATCTGCGCCAATTGCCTTCGGCCTATCGTATTCAAAGAATGCGTTCATAAGCGCTTACGCAAAGATTCCCTAGCGCTTTATGCCTTCTTGCTGGAGTCAAAGGCGTCTCTTGCTGGGGATTTGTTAGTTTTAAGGTAAGAGCTCTCATGCGTTTTATTATTTTAAAGTATTTGATTACCGCTTCTTTGGTGGTGCTGATCTCCGAGATTGCCAAGCGTAGCGATAAATTAGGTGCTTTAGTCGCCTCTTTGCCCTTGGTTACATTGCTCACCCTATTCTGGCTTTATATAGAAGGTGCATCGAAAAGCAGCATTGCTAATCATGCTTATTACACCTTCTGGTATGTGGTACCGACCCTGCCGATGTTTCTCGCCTTCCCTTATTTATTGAGTAGATTTAATTTTTGGCTAGCCATTTTGATAAGTATTTTGCTGGCCGTGGCGTGTTTTATTGTGTTTGCTTTAGTTGTAAAAAGGTTTGGTATTGAGCTGCTTTAGGCCGCTCATGTTAAAATGATGGCCTACTTTATAGAGCCGCGATCATGCAAATCTCAATTAATGGCGAAGCCCGCGAATTTGTGGCCCCTCTTTCCCTGCTTGATCTAATTGATTTGCTTGAACTCAAGGGCAAACGAATTGCGATCGAGCAAAATGGCGAAATCGTTCCTAAAAGCCAACATGGCGCTACTTTTCTAAGCGAAGGCGACGTTTTAGAAATAGTTGTGGCAGTAGGCGGGGGCTGATTATTATTTCGTAGCTCGGGTTAGCGTTTGCGCAGCCCGATATTGTCTTCATTTATAAGAGGCGTCTATGTCGGATCAATTTCAAATTGCGGGTAAGGCTTACCAATCAAGATTGATTGTTGGCACCGGTAAATATAAAGATTTCCAAGAAACACGTGCGGCGGTAGATGCCTCCGGTGCTGAAATTATCACCGTAGCGATTCGCCGTGTGAATATTGGTCAGGATGCGAGCCAGCCGTCTTTGCTTGAGTTTTTACCGCCCTCGCAATTTACTTATTTGCCTAATACCGCAGGCTGCTATAACGCCACCGATGCCGTGCGCACCTTGCGCCTAGCGCGTGAATTGCTTGATGGGCATAAGCTGGTCAAGCTCGAAGTACTGGGGGACGCCAATACGCTTTACCCCAATGTGCGCGAAACACTAATTGCTGCAGAAACGCTGGTGAAAGAAGGCTTCGATGTGATGGTTTATACATCGGATGACCCGATTGTGGCTAAAGAGCTAGAAGATATCGGCTGCTGCGCCATTATGCCTTTGGCTTCTTTGATTGGTTCGGGTATGGGCATTTTAAATCCATGGAATCTGCGCCTGATTATTGAATCGGCCAAAGTGCCGGTGTTGGTTGATGCAGGTGTAGGCACGGCGTCTGACGCTGCTATTGCCATGGAGTTAGGTTGCGACGGTATCTTGATGAATACCGCGATTGCCGGGGCAAAAAATCCGGTATTGATGGCGCGTGCCATGAAGCTGGCGGTGATGGCTGGGCGCGATGCATTCTTAGCTGGCCGTATCCCAAGAAAACTCTACACCGCAGACCCAAGCTCACCGGTATCTGGTTTGATTGCAGCGAAGTAAATTAATAAACCCAAACCTTGAACCACGGAGTTAAGGAGAACACGGAGTCTCACGGAGGAAAACAGTTTTGAATTGGCTCCTTTGCGGGTAAAGCGCTATTGATTTTATTCGTGTAACTCCGTGCCCTCTGGGGGGCGAAGTGGTTCAAGATTTGGGTTTTGTTATAAAATAGGTTTAACTAGAAAATACGCCGCGCGATGCGGCGTTTTTGTTTGCAAGGAATAGAGAAATGGAACACCCAAATTATATGCGCCGTATTCGTAGCTTCGTGCTGCGCCAAGGACATTTATCTACAGGCCAAGAGCGGGCCATCGCTGAGTTTGGCGAACAGTTTTGCATTAAATATCAGCCAGAGCTACTTGATCTGACTGCTGCATTTGGCCGCACGGGCCCTAAGATTCTGGAAATTGGCTTTGGCATGGGCGGCCCAACCGCTGAGATTGCTACGCATAAGCCAGAAACCGATTACCTTGGCGTAGAAGTGCATACGCCCGGTGTAGGCAGCTTGCTTAAATTATTGGGCGAGCAAGGCTTACAAAATGTGCGCATCGTGCAGCATGATGCGGTAGAAGTGCTAGATAAAATGCTGGCAGCAGATTCTCTAGATGGCGCGCATATTTTCTTCCCCGATCCTTGGCATAAAAAACGCCACAATAAGCGTCGTTTGATTCAGCCAGATCTCGTCAAGCAACTATGCTCACGGATTAAAAGCGGCGGTTATGTACATTTGGCCACCGATTGGGAAGACTACGCCATTCAAATGTTGGAAGTCTTATCCAACGAGCCTAGCTTAAAAAACACCGCAGAAACCTACGCCGAGCGCCCAGATTATCGCCCACTTACCAAGTTTGAAAACCGCGGTATCAAACTAGGCCACGGCGTTTGGGATTTGGTATTCCGTAAGATTTAAT
>JAPLQI010000129.1 GCA_026399755.1 Pseudomonadota bacterium | reverse complement strand
TGAAGCATGCGCTGGCTAAATATATGCGGGTGGGGATGAAAGAAGAGCAATATTTTCAGATCCTTGATTACGCCAACGAGCACCAATTCCAGCAAGGGGCCATCTTCCACCTTTTAGAGCCCGACATTAATCAGGAGATTTACGGCCTGCCTGAGTACCTGTCGGCGCTTAATTCAACTTGGCTCAATGAATCGGCCACGCTTTTTCGCCGCCGCTACTTTGCCAACGGCAGCCACGCCGGATTTATCTTGTACATGACCGACGCCGCGCAAAATGAAAGCTATATCGATGATCTACGCACCGCACTACAAGGCAGCAAAGGCCCAGGGAATTTTAAAAACTTAATGGTGTACGCGCCTGGCGGCAAGAAGGACGGCATGCAGATCTTGCCTATCTCGGAAGTGGCGGCCAAGGATGACTTCTGGAATATCAAAAACGTAACCCGTGACGATCAGCTGAGCGCCCACCGCGTACCGGCGCAACTGATGGGCATCATCCCCAACAATGCCGGTGGCCTAGGTGACGTAGAGAAGGCGGCCACCGTGTTTGCGTATAACGAGATTGAGCCATTGCAAGAGCGCATGAAGGAGCTGAATGACTGGCTAGGGGTGGAGGTGATACGGTTCAAGCCTTACGTACTGGCGTAAACAAACCCAAGCAAACAGCAAGCCCGCAAGCGCGGGCTTTTTTACGCCTGTATTTTGAGAAGAATCTGCTCTCAGCCCCCAGCGCGCGCCCTCGTGACCCCGCCACGCCTGCCCACTTAACACACTATTTTTTATGCACCTGCATGAGGATGGCTCAAGCCCCGCCAAATATGGCCCTGAGCGGACAAAAACCTTACTCTGAAACCTTGCATTATTGGCTGGTTTATTGCTGATTGTTGCAAGGAAGTGGAGGGGCAGCTCTTATCTTTTGCAATATGTTTAGAATTTTTAAATTTTGTTCCTTTGTCGCCCAGAGGGAGGTTCAATTATCGTTCAACTATCTCGTGCATCAATTTATCAAAACGATAATGAATAATTTCGCCATTAATAATTAACTGAGCCGCTGCTTCGATAATATTTATTGGCGCGATAAACCACTCTCGCGGCGAAAATCGTTTTCCGTTAGCGTCGAAAACATCCACATTAAGACAGCTATCTCCGAAAAAAGTATGCAACAGCAATTCAAACTTCTGCGGGTTCAAGTTGTAACACTCGAAAACGGAAATGACCTTCACCGGAGCCATTAGATAAGTTGGTTCTTCCGCCGCGTTTTTTATTCGTTCCTGAACTGGAGTGGTTGAGTAGCCAATTTTGTATAGGTTATTGGTATTTACGATTTCTGGAGCTTGACTGAGTGACTTGAGCACGTATAGATAACCAGTTTTCTCGTCATCTGCCTTTATCTGTTCTAGTGCTTCCAAAGCCTTTTCATTGTGATCTAGAATGCGGCGACCAGTCTCATCTTTATAAAGCTCAGTTGCAAGGGAGCGAAGCAACATATTGGACTCTGTACCATTTTCAAAGATACAGCGTAATCGTGCGTTGACTTTGCTGTTTTTCATTTCCTTTTCACCTACTTCGGACACATAGACCATGATCCCATGTAGCACGAAGAAGTGACCTGGTTGAATTTGCTGCTCACCACTGAACTGCCGTGCCTCCCGTATACCTGCGGTTAATTCCGAATGGCACTGCTTGAATAAGTGTTCAAACTGGTCAAAGTCTTTACAAAGTTTTCGCTGCGCAATTTTCTCAGGCATGACCATCGGAGATTTCGTGACATGCTTGAGTTCAAAGATACTGGCGGCTTCGTCATCCAATAGCCCTAATGAATCGTCTGCAAAAATGTCCGCCACTGAAGTTATAGGCTTTGCTGGCTCTACATAGTTAAGTAAGTGAAACGCATCCACTTCCTGTAACGCCTCGCACTTCTCCTTGCTGGCACGGAGCCCCTTAAGCCTGTTAAATAGTTGAAACTCAAGGATATTGGCTGGATTAGATTCTGGCTCCTTATTGTGCTGACGATAGAAATCATTAATCTGCTGAAACGATCCAAGCAGACGTTCATCAACGCTGATAGCAGTGCGCTTGGCCTTTATGTTGAGTAAGCCCAAGTCATCATCTTGCAGGATTTTTAGAAGTGCATCCTTCTCCACGTCTAAACCCCTTGCTGTCTGCGTTGAGCTTTCAGGTATACCAATGCATCAGCCATTCGACGTTCTAATGGATCTAATGAGTTAGTATTTGGTTCTCTGCCCTGAGTCTTAACAAAGTCCTTGATTTTTGGCCACAAAAGGACTGCTTCCTCATCGCTCATCTGAACACGAGTAGCTTCAATAGTGTCCTGAATAACTTTGAATACTTTGGTGGTAAGTGACTTGGACAGAATTTCAAATGCTTTTTGAAATGGATTTACACGGTCAATCAGATCAATGTGCAAATCATCAATGTTGATGAACTTATCTGCCATACGGACAAAGCGTTTATCGCCCTCTTGTTTGATTTCGCCATTCTTTATGACGGAATCAACCACGACATGTTGTCGAACCTCTTCAACTTCCTCTGCACTGAGTTCAGGGTATTTAATCTTAATGATTTTGGGAATCATTACCTTGTTGATGACTTCAGGATCAACATTACCTGGTAACGCTCTCACTATCTTGTCGTCTGACAGGATTGCCGCTTTGAGATCATTCAAATCCGATTCAATAATGTCTTTCACACGTTTTGAGGAAGGCTCTTTCAGTCCACGGACTTTTATTTCAGTATCGCTACTCTTATCGTTGTCGTTCTGCTTCGTTTTGAACTTAAAATTTGGGGCGAGTACCTGCTCCATTAGCAGAGAGCAAGTAATGGCCTTGAGCATGTTATTGACCGAAAATTTTACTAAGTCATCTTCAGCATCTGGCTGGGCTATAAGATTGGTAAATTGTGCATGGGTCTTATTGTCGCTATCACGAGTGCAGCGACCAATGATCTGGATTACTTCGGTGAGAGAACCACGGTAACCAACAGTTAGAGCATGTTCACAGAATTTCCAGTCAAAACCTTCTTTTGCCATACCAAGAGCAATAATGAGATCCATGTCTTCTGGCTTCTCAAGGTGGCGTAAATTATTAAGAATTTCATCACGAAAACTGCTTGATTCATCATCGACTAAGTCAGCAACAATAATTATTTTATTGTCCCCGTGCCGCTGAACATGGAGAAATTGGGTCTTGGGGTCACGATGAGTAACTACACCAATAATATCTAGAATACGATTAACTTCTTCATACTTGCCTTCTTTTGTAGATTCACCAGATTGGGGGCGTGGAATATGAAGGATGGTTTTTTGGTCTGTGTTCAAAACTTCACCAATAGCACTGGTGTATTTGCCTTGGTAAAAGTGATAGCCAATACCAAGTGACTTTAGAAAGGTATAGCCGTTTAACTGCTCGTAGTAGTTGTAGGTGACTTTAGTAAATTGAGCCTCATCTTCGGGCAGCAGTACTGGCACACTGTCCCCTCGGAAGTAAGAGCCAGTCATTGCCAAAATATGGACATCAGACTTCGCCATCACTGATCTAAGCAATTCACCAAGGCGGTTTTCACCATCTGCGGATACATGGTGAAATTCGTCTATGGCAAGAAGCACATTATCAAAGTCTGATTCCTCAACAGCTTCAAATGCGAAGCGAAGAGTGGCATGGGTACAGATTAATATCTTTGCATCATTGTTAAGGAAGTCTATGAAAGCCTTCACTTTGCTAGAGTCACCACCAGGAGTGCAAAGATTGTTCTTCGGCTCAACTACCCAGTCAGCAAAGAAGCCAAACTTACTAAGTTCTACGCTGTCAAATGAACCGCCAATTGATTTTTCAGGAACGGCAATGATAGCTTTAGTCAGCCCTTGGTTGATGAGTTTGTCCAACGCAATGAACATGAGGGCGCGTGATTTACCAGATGCTGGCGGCGCTTTTAATAGCAGGTGTTGAGCATTGCGAGCTTCGAAAGCTCGCTCCTGCATTTGCCGCATTCCATATTTGTTGGTGCTGGTGCTTTGACCCGTCTGGGCATAGGTTACATCAACAATATTAGGCATTCTGCGTCCCTGTCATTTTTTCGTATAGTTTAAAAAGAAAAACAATCTGTTCATCCATGGTTTCAAACGGCTTGGCGCGATAGCAACTGTCTACCACCAAATCAAGGGCATCGTGTGCATCTTTCAAACCTTGAGGCATGATGTCTGGGTCGTAGAGTTCATCCAGCGTAAGTTCTGAGTGCAACTCTCTTTGAGCCAGAATTTCTAATGCACATTCAGCCACTTTAGTTTTCTGAGCTTCCGAAACTTTTGGGAATGGAAAGTTGTTGTAGCAAAGTGAAGATGAATAGCGAATCCGAGTTTCCAGAGCGCCGCCAACAGTTTTTATCCAAGTTGTGTGCATTGTGGATTGCAATATTCCTAGATCAAATGCAGTGGCATTAAGAACCAAGTATGCACTGTTGCTGACCACAGAGTTCCCATCTAGAAAGCCCATTGGAACACACCTTCTATTTTCGGAAGAGTGGGCAGGAACGACAATTGAGGGCGTGCCGTCTACATAGCGACTCTCACCAAATCGATTAGGAAAGTTCGCCATTTCTTGGGTGGGAACCTTCGTGCTCTTCTTACGCATCTTGCGAACGTCTGCCAATCGCTCATTGATAGGGGGGATCTTACATGCGTCACTTACCTGATTGTCCGCGATCCAAAGGCAGTGGCGTTCAGTGGAGTACAGAAATTCATCCGTTCCTATAAAGCGTTTAATAAATTTCACTGCTGCGGGATATTGAGCTACTAAAGTGGCTTTCTCTTCAGGAGAAAGAATTAAATTTCCTCCATCGGCTGGCTTGCTTCCATAACTCATCGGAGAAATGTTCGCAATCGGTGAGCGTCTATTGGAAATGTATAAGTTCTTGTAATCGATGAGATAAGCGTTGATGTTGCTTGCCAGTATTTTGGAGCCGGCTGTATAGATGTGCTTGGGTTGACTGTTGGTGTTTCTAAGGCCAACAATGATGCAAGTGACCCCAGCATTCTTCTTTGCGTTGTTACTCCATTTGAAAGACCGATGCGCAAATTCAATCTCAATATCTTGCCCTAAGATTTCTGGCCAAAGAATGGAAACCTGTTCGCCTTGGCAAATTGAGTTGGTGGTAACAAAAGCCGATTTCGCTTTGTTACCTGTTATATATTGAGTTGCACGATAGAACCATGTGGCAATGTAATCTAGTTTCTTGTAGCTTTGAATATGACCCAAAACGCTGGTCATATCCTTTTTCTGGTCTGCTGACTGAATGCTTGAACCCAAGTATGGTGGATTTCCCAAAAGAAACGTTTCTGAATTATCTGAATGAGGGCAAACCTCCGTCCAATCTATTGCATTAGAGTTATTGCAAACAATATTGCCACTCTTCTTCAAGGGAAGGGCGGGATTGGTGTGTCCAAAGGTTTCCTTGAACTTCAGATTCATCTGATGCTCGGCAAGCCATAACGACAGAATAGCTACTTCATGGGCGAAGTCATCAAGTTCGATGCCGTAAAATTGAGAGAGTTGTATTCTGGATAGCGGGAAAATGCCTTCAGGAGTCAACTCTTGGATTCGCTTGAAAATCTCCATTTCAAGTTTTCGAAGCTCTTTGTAAGCAATGATGAGAAAATTTCCTGATCCGCAAGCTGGATCAAAAATTTTTAAATGCTCCAGTCTGAGAAGCAGCTGCTCCAGCTTTGTTTTACTGTCTGCATGCTTTTCAAACTCCTCTTTCAGCTCGTTGAGGAAGAGGGGGTCAATCACTTTCATAATATTGGGGACTGACGTGTAGTGCATGCCCATATTGCTGCGCAGACTGGGGGCAACCACCAATCCTATCAACTTAAGCCGCTTGCCTTTATTCAAGGCATGCGGCAACATCTTTAATCAATCGCAACTCACTGATTTATAATTACAATATGATTAAGCGCCTTAACTGACATAATTGGTAATTTATCGACTCTTTTGC
>JAPLQI010000085.1 GCA_026399755.1 Pseudomonadota bacterium | reverse complement strand
CGACCTCGACCCAATGGCCTGGCTAACCGACACCCTAGAAAAGCTCCCCACTTGGCCGAACAGCCGCATCGATGAATTACTGCCGCTACGACTGCTAGCAGAAACTTAAGCGTCAAGGCGGTGGAGCGGCTGAGCCTTTACGGTCAGATTAAGGCTGAGCTTCTACAATTGAGGCAAAGAAAAAGGCCCCGTAAGGCCTTTTCTCGACAGAAATTTGTCTGTCTTGCGATATTCTCTTTCGTCCTTTTCAAAGGAGTCTTTCGGCAGCAAGCCCGTTTTGCAATCGCTCTCGGACTTCTTACATGCTTACTGATGCTATTTTAGTTGCTACGACTAACCATTGCAAATGTTGCAATTCCAAATGGACATTAAGCTGACCATTGGTCGAAATCCAGTTCGCATGCAGGCATGCGATTCAATTCTGCTGGTGCATCCGATGCAGATGCAGCGTAATTGTATTTCAAGTTAAAACAAAAGCTTTCTTACCATGTAGGTTTAATTTAATCAGGAAAGTCATGGGTCATGATTGGTCCCGTGTTTGCTGTAACAACGAGGACAATTTTTTGAGTCATACATGATCCGTTTATTTTTGGGTCTTACCTGCGAAGTAAAATGGGGTCATATCGATAGTCATTTGAAGTAGCTTGCACTACATTCCCTCACGGGGCATTGGTCAGCAGGGCATTATCATCGTCGCACATCCATACAAAAATGCCGCCCAAGCCTTCCTCTCGCACGTATTGAGCTTTGGCTCGGACTGAACGTGGTGTAGACATAAATACCTGACTGCTGCTGTTGTAAAGAAAATCCACACGCACTTGCGAGGCTCGAAACCGCTTAATACTTACGTAAGTAAAAACTGCACAAAGTTGTTTTGATTATTGGTCAACGTGCATATTTAAAACAGGTCACTAAGGCTTGATGGCTTAAGGATTAATTATTTCTATGATGCAGCTCATTGCCTGAGCGAAATCACCTATAACCAAGGTCGTCGTAAGGTTCCCCCCCCCCCCTAAATAGAGCAGGTTCACAGGGGCAGGTGGATAAGAAGGTCAACAGCTTAGAGTTTAAGTTTTTTGTGAACTGAGGTGAAAGCACTGTGGCTGACGCCGTGCAAAGCAATACCCAAAGTCTGATGGTTAGAAAGAATGTAATGGGGGTAAGCTGGATGCTGAAGTTGACTCAATGCATGAGAAAAGCCTACAAAGCAGAAAAGGGCAAGCTGCGTGTGCGAGTAAAGTCAGTTGAAGCAACGTGTCTTTCCGCTAACAATCGGGATCATGAGTTCATTTAGTAGATAGAAGGTGTTTAGTTGGCTTGTAGAAAGGAGCAGAGCAAGTTTCATGGATGCCTTTCCCAAGAATATTAACCCCGTAATGCTTAGGTTATACATTGTATATATCTTAACTTAATGGTCTTGCTGTGGGACGGGTTAGCTTTATCAACCCGTGCTGACGACCATTGAATATGCTGTCTATTTTAATCACTACTCTGGCTGTCAAATTGGTAGTTAGATTTCAAGCCTGCTTATAAATTATAGTACAATAAACTATAGTTTATAAAATATGGTAATTTATGTTTTACTCAACAGACTCAAGTTACAGCTCAATAGCTTCACAGATTGCAGGCGAAGGTGTTCATTGCTTTCGCAGCATCAGTTTGACAGGCCGTTTGCCCTTTTTTTTACTTGAAATACCACGTAAAGAACAACCTTCTTGGACTGATGCTGTTCTCATGTCTGGGTTGAGCGATGTTAAATCCACTCTTTCACAACTAGAAAAAACACTGAATGATGTTTGTGTTTCATTTCTTTATCATGGTGCTATAACAGGAGAAAATGACTGGCAATGCCACCGAATTAGTGCGGTATGGCGAGGAGAATGGACGCAAGATACTCATGAAAGCATGACAAATCGGTTTGACTTGGTAACAGGGCAATCTGTTTATTTTTGGGGGGAAGTACCAGAAGAACCCGAATTAGTTAACTGGGAAAAAGTACTTTAGTGCATATCCAAAGTGCATTAATTGTCAACAATCAATTCAGGGAATATTAGCGGCCTCTTTAGGGTTGCTAATTTTTAATAATTATTAGTGCTATTTAATAAATTAAATTAAATGAAATAGTGATTAACCTATTCCGATTAAAAAATAAGTAATTACTTAAATTCATTTCCATTAACTAGTGGCATGCTTGTTGGATGCAGCTTCTAAGCTGACTACATTGCCGTAACATATATAAGCTCTGCCAACATGGTTGGCAGAGTGAGCTTGGCATATAAGTAATTAAATTTTCATGTTAAATACTGCTTGCTCAAGTTTTTTTTACATCACTCCCAGTGTTCGGGTTTTGGTATTGATATACATCTTATATTTTCAGTGTTTGACATTTAATTAAATTGAAAATGTGTTGGCCTATATAGCGTAAAACCAGATAGAACGCTGTATTATTTATTTTCTATTTTCGTCTGTATTTCTTGCATAATTTTGAGCATTAGTTGTTCTGGGTTGATATTTTCGACTTCAGCTTGAGTTGCATAGGCTTTGAATAATAGCGTTAATGGATGTACTCCCAACCGAGCGGCTAAATCATCAACCATTCCCAGTGTTGGGCTTTTCAGCCCTCGCTCTAGCTGCGACATGTACACTTGACTACACACATCCGAAAAATCTTCTTGGCTCATCATTTTTGCCTTTCTTAATTCACGTAATGCTTTTCCAAAGGCGGCAGCGGTATCCAAAATCTTCTCCTTGAGTCGATTGGATATCAAGCCATTTTATAAACTATAGTACAATTAACTATAGTTTATAAAACGACGTACTTTACCATATTCATGCCTATGAACATCGGACTAATGTGAAATCCGCAGCAATATGCTTATGCCGAGCATTATTATGGAGCGCTTTGAATGGCTGGCTTGCGATGATTTTTGAGAGTAAAGCCGAAGAATAAGAAATCGAGGTACAATGTCTTTGTACTTACAATAGCAACAAGCATTCTCATATGGGATTGGGCTGGATCACCCCGCAACAAAAATGGGCACTTGCGTGCCTAAGTTCTAGTTTTATATGTGTTTAAAAAAGGGGGGTAATCATTTATTTTTTAAATTTAAGTTTTGTCTAACGGCTGCCCAATTTGGGAACTGAGAGGTTCCAAAATGGATAAGCTTTCCTTCGAAGTGCTCTTGACCACGGCCTGAATTATTATCGTCAACTAATATATCCCCTTTAAGAAGCCCTTTATTAGGACAAATAATTAAACGCTCTACAAAACTATAGCCTAACCTTTCCTCTACCCATACTCTTTTCTCGGTATATGAAAATGGATTTCTAGTTGAAGGTGCCGTTAAAATATACGGAGTATATTCATTTGAAAGATAGAGCTCCTTCATTGTTTCAATTGCGCCTTCTAATGGCGGTAGTTTCTGGTAAAATCCGTATTGCGACTGGGGGAAAGTTATACTAGGATTTTTGGCTAAAGCTTTTGCATGCTCTCCAGAAAAATTGCACAGCACATCATCCATATCTATGTAAATAATCATTTATTTTCTTCTTGGTTTATTGTCTGTTTTTGGGGTGGTAATTATTGTGATCATTGGCTGTCGTGGCGCTGGTATACATATTTTATACGGCCTGTTTTTTTGCGTACTTCACAATTTACAATCAGTAATTGATGGTGGTTTAAAATTACTTTAGCTTTGGGTCAAAACTCTGTCCTGTTCACCAGCCCAAATTCTAATACAATTCAAAGTTCTGCAGTAATCAATTAGCCAATACAGGACACACTTTTGACTATTACAACGCCATGACGAAAGGGCGTTGAACCAGTTTTAGGTGGTTGCTTACCAACGTATGAGATCCCTATATTTGCTTAGGACAACTACTCTAGTTAGTCTGCAATCCAACCTACGCCGTGATAGTTGGTTCCCTGATTGGAGTCACCAAGTACGTGACTGCTTTTTTGTGCGTAATACCCAATTATTCGATGTGAAACGCTGCGAGAGCTGAGGCTTACATTATTCCGATTCTGACAAAGGTAAGCAAACAGATGTCAACGTCGACACACATGTGTAACCGTCATCTTCAAATGCCCCGCAAGTTCGCACGGTTAGGATAGCGTAATCAGTATTGCAGTTTTGCGATTTTATGAGCAATTCATAACTAGGCATTTAAAATAGTCCCCATCATTTTCACCCCGTCTAACATCGATGAAATCATCGTAAATATTTTTTTGCACCAGCCATACAAACTACAGCACCAAGTGTCACAACCAGCATCCTCCAATTCACGGACTTATGAAGCAGTAGTGCCGATAGACCCAAGCCCATGAAGTCCATACCACCAGCACAATTCAGGACCCAATTTACATAGAAAGGAATTCTATTGGCCACCTGATATGCTCCGCTTTGGCTGAATAGCGGTCGTTCATAAAATGCCGCTTCAGCGTCTGCTTTGGCCGAGGTGTTGATGCTTGGGCTAGAAAATTGAAAGGCTGCTAACTATCTGGTTGCTGCCTTCAATATTTTTGATTTGTGCCAGTGCTGTTCGGCCAAAGCGGACGGTCGAGATGTAATTCATGAACGACCGCTAAGCAGCGGGTGCTGTCTCTCAAGTATATTGGATAATTAGACACATTTTGTCCATTTTACAGATACATATATGTGATGTATCTTTAGTGAAGACTTGCAAGTAATCCAGGGTCTTCTAGCCAGACTGTGTCTGCGGTATCAATCAGTAGCTGGGCAATCATTTGTAAAGCCTGCTGCGAGCTATTCAAAATAAGGATCTGCTCTGGCTGGCAATCCACACCGCGAGATTGCGCTAGATAGCCAGCAATGGCCGATTGCAATTCAGGTAAGCCCTGTGCAGGGCCATAGTTGGCGAGTACTGCGCCGCTTTTGCTCCAGCGCTGCTGCATCAGCTTTTGCCACAAGGCATGCGGAAACGCAAGGGTGTCGGGCTGACCCGCATTAAAAGCTAGGCTGGGCAGCGCACCATCCCTGCAGCCCCCCGCATCGACAATCCCTTGGCCCCTCTGTGAGAGCTGCGCCGCTGCACTGGTGGATTTCTTTGCCAAGCGTAGCTGTGGCGTAAAAGCCACAAAACTCCCTGAGCCTGCCCGCCGCTCCAGATAGCCTTCTGCCTCTAGCTGTGCATAAGCGGCTTCTACGCTGCTGCGAGAAATGGCTAAATCTTTGGCGAGCATTCGGCTGGCAGGCAAGCGGCTGCCCTGGGGTAATCGCCCGGCAAGCAAGGCTTTACGCAGAGTGTGGATCAGCTGGGCCTGAATCCCCATGCCGATGCTGGCACTGGCCGTAAATAAAGTAGGCCAGACGGGCGCAGAAAGTGGTTTGCTCATTTTTTTAGAATTGGTAGGTAGCAGCAGGCCAATTTACCTTTAAATTAGCGTTGTGAACACCTTGTTGGAGATGATAATGAGCAATCAATCTGCAGTGAAAAGCAGCGGTTTAGCCAGCCCTGCCGAGTCGGCAGCATATTTGGCAGAGAAACTGCGTTTTCATACCGATGCGGCTGATTTAGCCAGCGATCTGTATGCGCGGCATCCGGAGATTATTGCGCTGGATACCCGCAGTGCCGAGGCTTATGGGCGTGGGCATATTCCAAGTGCCATCTCGTTTCCGCACCGATTAATGAACGAGGCAAGCACGGCACGGCTAGATCGCAGCAAGGTTTATGTGTGTTATTGCGATGGTATCGGCTGCAATGGCTCGACATGGGGTAGCTATAAGCTTGCCAAACTTGGTTTTACGGTGAAAGAGTTAATTGGTGGTTTGGATTTCTGGCAGCGGGATGGGTTGCCGGTTGCTATTGGGGAGGAGGCGGGGGTGTTGGTGGGAGGGAAGATTGAGTGTGATTGTTGAGGGGGCCGTATGTGTCAGTCCTATCAGCTTAAGCGAAATGGTTTTCGTAGGGCGGGTGCAACCCGCGAGCTATGCTGAAAAATACGCGGATTTCACCTCCTACAGGCAAAGCAAAGTCGAAAAGACCTTTTCAGTGCCTTCGGCACGCTGATTTTGGTGCGGGCGTCCCGCTGGACCTTCCTTTCTTGCGCGGCCAAGAAACGAAGCCAAAGAAGGCCGCCCCAGCCAGCACGAAGGCCCCTCACTGCGGATAATCGCCTCGGCGACAAAGGCTGCGCGCTCGCTGCCTCGCTACTCCTTTGCCGAAACCCCGAGCCGCTTATTCCTCGCTTCGGCGTGCTTTAAGGGGGGGTGAAAGCTCCGTGCAACGAGCTGCAATATGAATCCTGATTTTTAAGGCTTTGAAATACTTAAAACCAAATCGAAAACAGCATAATTCAATACCTATTTTTCTCCGTGAAACTCCGTGTTCTCTGGGGCCGAAGTGTTTCAAGATTTTGGTTTCCATTGCACAGCATCAGTTTTTAATTTGAGGAGCTTGTATGAACTACGAACTAAACCAATTCGGCCAGCCTGTTGGCCTGCCGTTGCAAGATTGGATTGCGCCTGCTTTTCCTTTTGCCAAGACTCTCAATGGCTGGGGCTGTAAGGTGGAGCCTTTGTCTTTGGCACGGCATAGTGATGATTTATGGCAGGCTTTTTCGGAGGGCGATGGCCGGATGTGGACTTATTTAACCTCCGGGCCTTTTGCTGATGTGCAGGCTTTTAATGCTTGGCTGGATAGGGTAAGCGGCGGGGTTGATCCACAGTTTTATGCCATTGTCGACGAGGCCAGTGGCAAGGCCTTGGGGCTGGCTTCTTATTTGCGGATTGACCCCGCGGCGGCGGCCATTGAAGTGGGCTGGCTGCATTTTTCTCCCGCATTGCAAGGCACGCGCCTCGCGACGGCAGCGATGGTGTTGATGATGAAAAATGCGTTTGAGCTGGGTTATCGGCGTTATGAATGGAAGTGTAATGCGCTGAATTTGCCTTCACGCAAGGCCGCACAGCGTTTGGGTTTTAGCTTTGAAGGCGTGTTTCGTCAGGCCACGGTGAACAGAAGCCGTAATCGTGATACTGCGTGGTTTTCTGTGCTGGATAAGGAATGGCCAGCGCTTGAGCAGGCATTTACTCAATGGCTGTCGCCCGATAATTTTGATGAGGCAGGGCGGCAGCGGCTGGCGTTGTCTGATTTAACTCGGCCTTTGTTGGCGATGAAAGATGTGGCCGCGCCGCTCTTGTGAGTGTTTTTGTGGGGCGGCTTTACGCGATCTGACTACAAAGATGCTTTAGCTTAAACACAGGGAGCAAATTCTCGAACCACAGAGAACACCGAGTTTCACAGAGGAAAAGCAAGTAAGTGCTGCGGCACTCTGTGTCCTCCTTTTGCTCTGTGGTTCAAGGTGTAGCTCTTTATCAAGGCAGGCTAAAGCCGCTCCTGCAAAATCGATCCTCCCCATCCCGCTACAAACTCCCCACCTCGTCACATAAAATTCGTCTATACGTCATGCCTGTGTAATGTGCTGTTTCTACAATCCTTCACGCTCCCTTGCTAATTTACCGATCGTGAAAGGATAGAAGAATGACACGTATTGCTGTATTGCTCTCCGCGCTACTTGCCGGACACGCTTTTGCCGAGACTTCCCTGACTGTGTATACCGCGCTTGAAGCCGATCAGCTCAAGCCTTATCAAGCACAATTTGAAGAACAAAACCCCGGTATCAAGCTGAAATGGGTGCGGGATTCAACCGGTATTATCACGGCTAAATTGCTGGCAGAAAAAAACGCCCCGCAAGCCGATGTGGTGTTGGGTGTGGCGGCGTCTAGCCTGCTGGTGATGGAAAAAGAAGGCATGTTGCAGCCTTATGCTGCAAAAGGTGTTGAGAAGCTTTCCAAGCAATACGTTGATGACAGCAACCCACCTGCATGGGTAGGGATGGATGTTTGGGGTGCGACGGTTTGTTTTAATACGGTAGAAGCCGCCAAGCTGGGCCTGAAAAAACCAGAAAGCTGGCGCGATCTGACCAAGCCTGAATACAAGGGCAAAATTGTGATGCCTAATCCGGCATCCAGCGGCACAGGTTATTTTGATGTAACCGCTTGGCTGAAAGTGTTTGGCAGCGAGAAAGAAGGCTGGGCCTTTATGGACAAGCTGCACGAAAACATGGCGCAGTACACGCACTCAGGCTCCAAGCCTTGCAAACAAGCCGCTGCGGGCGAATTTCCGATTGGTATTTCGTTTGAATACCGTGCAGCCAAGCTAAAAGAAGGCGGCGCGCCGATCGATCTGGTCTTCCCCAAGGAAGGCTTGGGCTGGGATGTAGAAGCCACCGCCATCATGAAGGGCACCAAGAATCTGGATGCGGCTAAAAAACTGGCGGATTGGGCTGCATCAAAAAGCGCAAATGAGCTTTACGAGAAAAACTTCGCCGTGGTGGCCTACCCAGGTATTGCCAAGCCAAATGCGCATATCCCTGCTAACTACGAGCAATTGCTGATCAAGCAAGACCTGCGTTGGTCCGCACAAAACCGCGACAAAATTCTGGCCGAATGGACACGTCGTTACGACGCAAAGTCTGAGGCAAAGAAATAAAAGACGTTGCATAGACCGGCTTGCCCCTTGAGGTGGGCCGGTTTTTGGCGTTGTAAATAAAGTCATTGATGTTATGCAGAGTAAAACCCAAATCTTGAACCACGGAGGCCACAGAGAACACGGAGTTTCACGGAGAAAACCAAAGCTTAAACTTAGTTGTTTTGTAGTTAAGTATCTTAAAACTCAGTAATTAGGATTCGTATCGCAGCAAGTTGCACGGGGCTTAAAACTCCCCTTGAAGCACGCCGAAGCGAGGAATAAGCGGCTCGGGGTTTCGGAAAAGGGGTATCGGGGTTTCGGAAAAGGGGTAGCGAGGCAGCGAGCGAGCAGCCTTTTTCGCCGAGCCGATTATCCGCAGTGAGGGGCCTTCGTGCTGGTCGGGGCGGCCTTCTTTGCTTACTTTCTTGGCCGTTCAAGAAAGTGAGTCCCACGCGGGGGATTCCCGCACCTAAATCAACGTGCCGAAGGCACAAAAAAAGCTTTGTAGTTTTCTGGAGTGGGCAATATACGCCCAAGAAAACTTCATCTCTTGTTTCAAAACGTTTACCGCTTCAGGCCTGATTAATGAATAGAAATATTGAATTGCCCCTCGTCGCCAGTGCAGATTATTTATCAATAGAAGGCCTAGCGAAGCGCTTTGGTGCTTTTGTGGCTTTAAAGCAAATCTCGCTGAATGTTAAAAAAGGCGAGTTGCTTTGCCTGCTTGGGCCTTCGGGCTGTGGCAAAACCACTCTGCTGCGCATGATTGCGGGGCTGGAGTTTGCCGATGCGGGCGCAATCAGGGTTGAGGGCAAAAACATTACCCGCCTGCCCGCCGCCAAGCGTGATTACGGCATTGTGTTTCAGTCTTACGCTTTATTTCCCAATTTAAATGTGGCCGACAATATCGCTTACGGCTTGAAAGGGCGCAGCAGCGATAAGGCCGCGCGCGTCACTAGCTTGCTCGAGCTGATTGGCCTTGCCGGCATTGAAGACAAATACCCCGCGCAGTTATCCGGCGGCCAGCAGCAGCGGGTGGCTTTGGCTCGTGCCTTGGCTACGTCGCCTGGGCTTTTATTATTAGACGAACCGCTGTCTGCGCTGGACGCCCGCGTGCGCGAACACTTACGCCGCGAAATTCGCAGCCTGCAGCAGCGCTTGGGTATTACCACGATTTTGGTGACGCACGATCAGGATGAGGCGCTGACGATGGCCGATCGCATCGTGGTGATGAACCACGGCGTAATCGAGCAGGTGGGCACGCCTGAAGAAATCTACAGCCATCCGCAAAGCCGTTTTGTGGCCGAGTTTGTCGGCAAATCGAATTGGATTAAGGCCCGCGTGACCGGCAATCAATGCCTGAGCGTCGCTGATGCCGAGCTTTACGCCTTACATCTGCCTCCTTTGCCAGAAGGGCAGGAGGTAGAATTATTTATCCGCCCAGAAGCGGTGCGCCTGCACGCTACTTGGGATGTGGCTCTACTGAGGGAGCCCAATACTGCATTAGCCGATGTCAGCAAGATTGAGCTCTTAGGCAGCTTTTACCGTATCAGCCTGCATGTGCCGGTGTGGAATAGCGATTTAATCGTCGATTTGAGTCGCGATCAGCTCGCCCTCTATCAGCCATCCTTAGCGCAGCGCATTCCTGTTTCCCTGGCACACGATCAGCTGCGGATTTTTTGTAGCAAGGATGCGGCATGAGCACAGCCCTTACTTTAAGGCTCGATATTCGGGAAAGAATGGCGGGCAGTATCAGCTATCTGATTGCGGCATTTTTGCTGATTGGCGTGGCTGGCCCGCTGCTGGCGATTTTGGGTAAGTCTTTACTCGCGCAAAGCGGTGAGTTCACCGGCTTAAGTAACTTTATTGAAATCACCAATGTGGCGGGCTTTTGGTCTGCGGTGAGCAATAGCCTGTGGGTGTCGGCGCTGACTACGGTGATTGTGCTGCCGCTGGCCTATGTTTTTGCCGCCGCGCTTAGCCGCAGCGCGATGCCGGGCAAGGCGGTGTTTCGCTATCTGGCCTTGATTCCACTGCTTGCGCCATCTTTATTGCCCGGAATTTCACTGGTTTATTTGTTTGGTAATCAAGGCCTGATTAAAAGCTGGCTGCCGCTGGGTGTCAGCATTTATGGCCCCTTGGGCATCGTGCTGGGCGAGGTGTTTTATACCTTTCCCCATGCCCTGATGATTTTGCTCACCGCACTGGCGATTGCCGATGCGCGGCTTTATGAGGCAGCGACTTCGCTGGGGGCGGGGCGGGTGCGGCAATGGTTTACCGTGACTTTGCCTGCGGTGCGTTACGGCCTGATCTCGGCGGCGTTTGTGGTGTTTACGCTGGTGATGACCGATTTTGGTGTGCCTAAGCTGATCGGCGGGCAGTTTAATGTGTTGGCGGTAGAAGCGTATAAGCAGGTGATTGGCCAGCAAAATTTCCCTAAGGGCGCGGTGATTGGCCTCTTGCTGCTGTTTCCTGCTTTGTTGTCTTTTGTGGTTGATTACTTTGTGCAAAAAAAGCAAAAAGCCCTGCTCACCGCGCGTGCCCAGCCTTTAGTGGCAAAGCCTTCCGCGCTCAGAGATACAGCAGCTTTTCTGTGTTGCAGCACAATTTCTTTGTGGCTGCTGGTGATGCTGGGCGTGGCCGTGGCGGCGTCTTTAATCACGCTCTGGCCGTATAACTTAAGCCTGACGCTGGCGCATTTTGATTTTGAGCAAATGGATGGCGGCGGTTGGCTGGCTTATTTTAATAGCTTAAAGCTCGCATTCTGGACGGCGATCTGTGGCGTGCTATTGGTGTTTATCGGCGCATATTTAAATGAAAAGCTAAAAGTAGCACCGCTGGCCCAAGCCATCTTGCGCGTCTTGGCGATGTTGCCGATGGCTGTGCCGGGCTTGGTGCTGGGCTTGGGCTATGTGTTCTTTTTTAATCACCCGCAAAACCCGATGCACAGCCTGTACGGCACGATGGGTCTGTTGGTGCTCTGTACCGTCACGCATTTTTATACCACGGCACACCTCACCGCCACGACCGCACTTAAGCAGATGGACGCAGAATTTGAAGCCGTCGCCGCTTCGCTGAAAGTGCCGTTCTGGACCACCTTCAGCCGAGTGACTGTGCCGGTTTGCCTGCCCGCAATTTTAGATATCGCCCGCTACTATTTTGTCTCAGCCATGACCACCGTTTCCGCCGTGATTTTCCTCTACACGCCAGACAACGTGCTCTCTTCCTTGGCCGTGCTGAATATGGACGACGCAGGCGACACCGCCGCTGCAGCCGCAATGGCCACCCTAATCGTCATGACCTCGGCCTTGGTGTGCCTACTCTTCGCCATCGCCTCAGCGCTATTGGGTAGGCGTTCGCAAGCTTGGAGAAGGTAAAAAAATGTAAAAAGCTGGTTTTTTTATAGGGTGTGCAAGGTGTTTTTCTTGCGCACCGTTCTTGATGCGTAACGCCTATGGCGTTTTGCACCCTACGAAATTTATATATTTAGGCCTCGGCCATTTTTTTGTATCAAAAAATTCATCTAGACGATTGGAGTAATCATGCGTGAACCGATTTTACTCACCCCGGGACCTTTGACCACCTCGCTGGAAACTAAAGCCGCCATGCTGGTTGATTGGGGTTCTTGGGATGCCAAATTTAATGAGTTGACTGCCAGTGTGTGCGCCGATTTGCTGCGCATCGCCAACCTAGGAGACGGCTATGTTTGCGTGCCTTTGCAAGGATCGGGCACCTTTGCGGTGGAGGCCGCCATTGGCAGCTTGGTACCCAAAGATCGCGAAATACTGGTGCTGGTGAACGGTGCTTACGGGCAAAGAATGGCCAAAATCGCCAGCGTAATGGGGCTCAAGGTCAGCATGCTGGCGGTGAGCGATGGCACGCCAGTCAGTGCGGCTGCAGTTGGCGAGGCGCTGGCGGCTAATCCGGCGATTTCGCATGTGGGCATGATTCATTGTGAAACGGCGACCGGCCTACTCAATCCCGTGGCAGAAGTCGCTGCTGTAGTGAAGGCTGCCGGACGGGCATTGATTCTAGATTCGATGTCGGCATTTGGCGCATTACCGGTCGATGGTCTGCCGGTAGATGCGGTGATTTCTTCCGCCAATAAATGCTTGGAAGGCGTGCCGGGCATGGGTTTCGTGATTGTGAAGCAAGCGGCCTTGGTACAGGGGCAAAGCCCATCGCTATCGCTGGATTTATGCGATCAATTTGAATATATGCAAAAAACCGGCCAATGGCGCTTCACCCCGCCAACCCATGTGGTGGCGGCATTCAGGGCGGCGCTCGATCAATATTGGGCAGAAGGCGGCCAGCCTGCACGTTTGGCCCGTTATCAGGCCAATGGCGATGCGCTGCTGGCTGGGATGAAAAAAATCGGCCTGCAATCCTTTTTACCTGCCGAGTTGCAAGCGCCGATTATCTACACCTTTTTTGCGCCCGCTCACCCTGAGTACGACTTTCAGCGCTTCTACCAAGCCGTTCGCGCCCGAGGCTTTTTGCTTTACCCCGGCAAACTCACTGAAGTAGAAACCTTCCGCGTGGGCTGCATCGGGGCGATTGATCAGGCAGAAATCCAGCAAGCCATTGCGGCGATTGCCGAGGTGATGGCGGAGCTGGGGTGGCTTTAAATTTACGCAAGGAAAACCCAAATCTTAAAACACGGAGGTAAGGAGAACACGGAGTTTCACGGAGAAAAATAGGATTGTGTCGTTTGCTCAAGGCGGAGGATTGTTTAGAAGGAAGAGCCTAGCCCGTTCCGCCTAGTGCAACGAGCCATGCCGAGGATTTAAGTTACTCAGTTTGAAACAGGCTGTTAGTTTAATTTACCTCTTGGTTTTCTCCGTGAAACTCCGTGAAACTCCGTGTTCTCTGTGTCCTCCGTGGTTCGAGATTTGGGTTTTTGCAGTGCATCAACAGAACTAGTTAATTAATCAAGGAATAACCATGAACTATCGTTACACCCGCGCTTATCTTGGCCCGATTCAGGCTGTTATTTTTGACTGGGCTGGCACTGTGCTGGATTTTGGCTCTTTTGCGCCGACTCAGGTTTTGATCGAGGCTTTTGCTGGCTTTGGTATTGAGATCTCTCTTGCCGAGGCTCGCGTACCGATGGGAATGGCGAAGTGGCACCACATCAAGGCGCTGGGCCAGTTGCCGACGGTGGCCGCACGCTGGCAGGCGAAGTTTGATCGCAGCATGACGGATGCCGATGTGGATGCGCTTTATGCGGCGTTTATGCCTTTGCAGATTGCCAAAGTGGGCCAGTATTCCCTGCCGATTAATGGCGCGCTCGATGTAATGGCTGCGCTGAGAGTGAAAGGCATCAAAATTGGCAGTTGCACCGGCTACCCTCGCCAAGTGATGAATGCCTTGCTGCCGATTGCCCGTGAGCGCGGTTATGCGCCAGATTGCGTGGTGGCTGCCGATGATCTAAAAGCAGGCGCGCGCCCAGGGCCGTGGATGGTATTGCAAAATGTAATCGAGCTGGCCGTAAGCGATGTGGCCGCCTGCGTGAAAGTGGATGACACGGCGGTGGGGATTGATGAGGGCTTAAATGCCGGTATGTGGACGGTAGGCTTATCTGTGACAGGCAATGAAGTGGGCGTCACGGCCGCAGAGTGGGCCGATTTAAGCTCTGCCGAGCAAGCAAAAAAACGTGCTGTGGCAGTAGACAAATTGTCACGAGCGGGGGCGCATTATGTGATCGACAGCATCGCCGATTTATTGCCGGTATTGGCCGATATTGAAGCACGCATGGCCCGATCTGAGCGCCCTTGAACGAGTGTGACCATTGGGGGGGGGCATCGCGCGTACGCAGCAAGTTGGGTGTTCGTCATAAATTTCCAATATGTTTGCAAGCATCAAATGGTCGTAGGGCGGGTGAAACCCGCCGCTTTCTGAATGTTTCATGCAAAGGTTGGCGGGTTTCACCCGCCCTACAAAAGATGTCTTACATGTCAATCCAGTCGAGCACTGGATCGCCGATGTCGTTTAATTTCAAGTAGGGCGCGTATATCCCTTGTTTGATAGGAGTGTTCTATGAGTGAATTTCGCCCTTGGTGGTTTGAGCAGGCCCTAATTAAAGAAAGCCCGCCGCTGGTCACGCCGCTCAAGCAGGATTTGCAGGCCGATGTGTGCATTGTAGG
Organism: Pseudomonadota bacterium; assembly: GCA_026399755.1. Taxonomy (GTDB): domain Bacteria; phylum Pseudomonadota; class Gammaproteobacteria; order Burkholderiales; family Chitinibacteraceae; genus Iodobacter. The sequence continues at coordinate 5,926 of JAPLQI010000085.1, read as the reverse complement.
TGGCGGTTATACCGGCTTATGGACGGCGATTTCGCTCAAAATGGCTAAGCCGGAATTGAGCGTAGTCATTATTGAAAAAGACCTCTGTGGCAGCGGGGCGTCTGGTCGTAATGGTGGCTGTCTGCTGACCTTGGCAACCAAGTTTCTAACGCTGAAAAGGCTGTTTGGCGAGGCTGAAGCACTGCGCATCGTCAAAGCCTCGGAAGATGCGGTTTATCAGATTGCGCAATTTTGCCGCGATCATCAGATCGATGCCGAAGTGCGCGTCGATGGCACGCTCTATACCGCCACTAATACCGCTCAGCTGGGCAGTATGGATGGCGTGATGAACGAGCTGGCGCGGCATCAGGCCTCAACTTGGGTGGGCTTGCCTGAGCATGAGGTAAAACTGATGGCCGGGTCGAGTCTGCATATTGCGGGTGCATTTTCACCCGTGGGTGGCAGCGTGCAGCCGGGCTTGCTGGTGCGAGGTTTGGCACGCGTTGCAAGGGCGATGGGCGTGCATATTTTTGAAGCTACGCCTATGGAGCGCCTGATTGAAAGCGCCAGACCGGTAGTGGTGACGGCGCATGGCAGGATCAGCGCAGGTAGCGTGGTGCTGGCGTTGAATGCTTCGATGGCAACGATGTTTCCGGCCTTATCGCGCAGCATTGCGGTGGTTTCGTCCGATATGATTATCACCGAGCCTTGTGCTGATCTTTTGCAGCGCACCGGCCTCACACGCGGTGTGGCGGTGTGCGATTCACGTATTTTTGTAAATTACTATCGCAGCACCGCAGACGGGCGATTAATGCTGGGCAAGGGTGGTAATACTTTCGCCTATGGTAATCGGATGCTGGCCGCGTTTGATCGGCCCAGTGCTTATCAGCAGTCGCTCACCCTCACCTTGAGGCGATTTTTCCCTGCCTTGCAAGACGTGGCGATTGCCGCCTCATGGAATGGCCCTTCTGATCGATCGGTAACAGGTATTCCATTTTTTGGCAGGCTTAATCAGCATCCGCGTGTTTTTTATGGCTTTGGTTATTCGGGCAATGGTGTGGGGCCGACTTATCTGGGGGGGCAGATTTTATCTTCCCTTGTACTTGATGCTGACAATGAGTGGACGCGTAGCCCACTAGTCACTGGCCCGAGAGGTTTTTTTCCGCCAGAGCCGATACGCTGGCTGGGGGCCAATATGGTAAGGAACGCCATTCGTCGTAAAGAAAGTGCCGAAGACAAAGGCACGCAACCTTGGCGCGTGGATTGCAAGCTGGCGGGCTTTGCCGCAGCAGCCGGTAAGTCTGATAAAGGCTGAATTTATGGGGTGTGTAGGGCGTACTCGAAGCTTTCGCTCGTGACCGTTTTAGGTTGCAAGTGAAAGCGCAGTACGCCAGATATGGCGCACCTCATTGTAGGGCGGGTGAAACCCGCCAGCCTTTGGCATGAAATGCTAGGGAGTCGGCGGGTTTCACCCGCCCTACGATAATTTGATATTCATAGATTTTTTTATTAAACCAATCACCCCAAGCCACTCAATGGCGGAGCAAGGATACACATGGCATTAGCAATTTTTGATTTAGACGACACATTAATTAATGGCGATAGCGCCAGCTTATTTTTACAGTTTTTAGTGAATAACGGCCTTGCCGACGCCAGCATGCTGGCTAAAGAAGCCGAGCTGATGCAGGCCTACCATCAGGGGCTTTTGCAAATGGAAGACTATATGTCTTTTACGCTGCAAGCCTTAAAAGGGCGCTCAATCGATGAGGTGGGGCAGTGGGTTGCTGTTTTTATTGAGCAAATGATTGCCCCCGTCGTGTTTGCAGAAGCGCGGCAAGTGATGGCAAAACACCGCGCTCAAGGCGATAGAGTACTTATTGTTTCTGCAACCGGCGAGCATATCGTCGGCCCTGTTGCACGCTTTTTAGACGTAGCTGATTACCTCGCAATTGAGTTAGATAGTCAGGATGGTTTGTATACGGGTCAGACTCGGGGCGTGTTGACGTATCAGCAGGGTAAGGTGTTGCGATTGAACGAATGGCTGCAAAAAGAAGGTGAAATTCTGGCAGGCAGCACGGGCTATAGCGATTCAAGAAATGATGTGCCACTGCTGCTGGCAGTTGAGCACGCTTGTGTGGTGAATCCCGATTCTGTTTTGTGCGATCTGGCGGCACAAAAAGGATGGAAAATATTACGAACTTGTAATTGAGTGTAAGAAAACGGGTTGGGGTGTGATTTGTTGTGACTGTGATCACATTTTAGCCATTGATCTGTTGGCTATGGCGTTTGTGTTGAGTTTTTGGTGATTTTTGGCGCAAAATCAAAAGCATAGCGGGGCTTTGCAGTTTTTTTGCCGATTAAATCATGTAAGAAAATAAGTATTTAATTGTGCTAAAGTTGCCTTTGTTTTTGTCGATAGATGTGGTTCATGATGGTATTTGCTGCTTATTTAAATAAAAAATCACATTTTTATAAATAAGTAAATAATATTTCTTGTAAGCTTTTGTGGAAGATTAGAGCGTAAATCAGTGCCTAAGTCTGCAATTGTGGTTTGAAGTCATACTTCAGGAAGAACAAAATGAGCTATATCACTGCACTGTCTACGGCACAAGTTGCGGCACTGACAACCCAGCAAATCGCTGGTTTCACCACCGCAGATATAGCGGAATTTTCCACAAGCCAGTTTGCGGCGTTAACAACGGCCCAAATTGTGGTGCTGACCACATCGCAAATTAACCGTGGTTTAACGACCGATCAGGTTGTTGCGCTCACCACGGCTCAGGCGCAAGTCTTAACCACGCGCCAGATTGCAGCCCTGACAAGTACAAATATTGCAGCCCTTGAAACGCGTGATCTTGTTGTACTGAGTACATCTGGTATAGCCACGCTCTCTAGCGCTCAAGTCAGAGCGCTGACCACTGCTCAGGTTAATAATCTGACCACAGACCAGGTTGTTGCCCTGACTACCACGGTTGTAGGGAGTGGATTTAGCACAGATCAAATTGTTGCTTTAAGCACGGCACAGGCTGCTGTGCTTACTTCTCGCCAAGTATCGGCACTTTCTACAACGAATATCGCAGCCCTTGAAACACGTGATTTAGCCGTGATCAGTACACAGGGTGTGGCGGTGTTGTCTAGCGCCCAAGTCAGAGCGCTGACCACGGATCAGGTCGCTAATTTAACGACAGATCAGGTAGTCAATCTGAATACCTCATCATTAAGTGGCTTAACGACAGATCAGGTCGTTGCCCTCACTACTGCCCAAGCCACCGAGCTGACTTCTCGCCAAGTAGCGGCACTTTCTACAACGAATATCGCAGCACTTGAAACACGCGATGTGGCCGTGCTGACCACAACGTCTGTTGCTGCAATGTCGACCAGCCAAGTCAGAGCGCTGACCAGTGATCAGACGGTTGCGCTGACTACAGATCAAGCCGCCACCTTGTCTTCTTCGCAAATCGCCGCGCTATCAACCACTAGTATTGCAGCGCTTGAAACGCGTGATGTAGTCGTGCTGAAAACGAGCGGTATTGCAGCGCTCAATACTGCGCAAGTCAATGCAATGACCACTGCTCAAGTGGCGAATTTAACGACTGATCAAGTGGTGGCCTTGAGTACGGCTGCGGTTGCGAGTGGCTTAACCTCGGATCAAGTCGTAGCCTTGACGACGGCTCAGACTGCTGTACTGACAACCCGTCAAGTGGCGGCCTTGTCGACCAACAATATCGCAGCCCTTGAAACGCGTGATGTTGTTGTATTAAGTACTGCAGGTATTGCGGCGCTATCGAGCACGCAATCTAGAGCGCTGACCACGGCGCAGGTCAATAATTTGACCACAGATCAAGTGCTTGCTTTGACGACAACGGTTGTAGGCAGCGGCTTAACTAGCGATCAAGTCGTGGCATTGACCACAGCACAAGCGGCTGTTTTGACGACACGCCAAGTTGCCGCACTTTCTACCAGCAATATCGCAGCTTTAGAAACGCGTGATTTAGCGGTGATCAGCACCTCGGCTGTGGCCGTTCTTTCTAGCGCCCAAGTCAGGGCGTTGACCACCGATCAAGTGGCTAATTTAACCACCGATCAGGCCGTCAATATCAGCACCAGCGCCTTGAGTGGTTTAACAACGGATCAAGTCGTTGCGCTTACCACCGCCCAAGCCACCGTGCTGACTTCCCGTCAAGTAGCGGCACTTTCTACAACGAATATCGCAGCACTTGAAACACGCGATGTGGCCGTGTTGACCACAACGTCTGTCGCAGCCATGTCGACCAGCCAAGTTAGAGCGCTGACGAGTGATCAGGCGGTTGCATTGACCACAGATCAAGCCGCCACGCTGTCGTCCTCACAAATTGCCGCGCTCTCAACGGGCAGCGTTGCTGCGCTAGAAACGCGTGATGTGGTTGTGCTGAGAACCAGTGGCATTGCAGCCTTAAATACCGCTCAAGTGAATGTAATGACCACGGCTCAAGTGGCGAATTTAACTACGGATCAAGTAGTGGCCTTGAGCACGGCTGCGGTTGCAAGTGGCTTAACCTCGGATCAAGTTGTTGCCTTGACAACCGCTCAGGCCGCTGTGCTAACAACTCGTCAAGTGGCGGCCTTGTCGACCAACAATATCGCAGCGCTTGAAACGCGTGATGTTGTTGTAATAAGCACAGCAGGTATTGCTGCGCTATCGAGTACACAATCTAAAGCGCTAACAACGGCGCAGGTCAATAATTTGACCACAGATCAAGTGCTTGCGTTAACGACAACCGTTGTGGGTAGTGGTTTAACTAGCGATCAAGTCGTAGCTTTGACCACCGCACAAGCGGCTGTTTTGACGACGCGCCAAGTGGCCGCCCTGTCTACCAGCAATGTTGCAGCTTTAGAAACGCGTGATTTAGCGGTGATCAGCACCTCAGGTGTGGCCGTTCTTTCTAGCGCCCAAGTCAGAGCGCTGACGACCGATCAAGTGGCTAATTTAACCACCGATCAGGCAGTGAACATCAGCACCAGCGCCTTGAGTGGTTTAACAACAGATCAAGTTGTTGCCCTGACCACGGCTCAGGCAACAGAGTTGACTTCTCGCCAAGTGGCTGCACTTTCAACGACCAATATTGCCGCCCTTGAAACGCGCGACTTTACCGTGTTGACGACAACCGCCGTCGCCGCTATGTCGACCGGTCAAGTTAGAGCGCTGACGAGTGATCAGGCTGTTGCGCTGACCACAGATCAAGCCGCAACTTTATCGTCCTCACAAATTGCTGCGCTCTCAACGGGCAGTGTGGCCGCGCTAGAAACGCGTGATGTGGTGGTGCTGAGAACCAGTGGCATAGCGGTGCTCAATACCGCGCAAATCAATGCCATGACCACCGCTCAGGTAAACAACCTGACTACAGATCAAGTTGTGGCGCTCAATACTGCGGCGTTTTCAAGTGGCCTGACCACAGATCAAATCGTCGCTTTGAATACGGCTCAGGCTGCCGTGCTGACAACCCGTCAGGTTGCGGCCCTCTCAACTAATAATGTGGCCGCACTCGAAACCCGTGATCTGGCTGTTGTGACCACCTTGCCGGTTGCCGTGCTTTCAAGTAACCAAGTTAGAGCTTTGACCACGGCGCAAGTGGCTAATTTAACGACAGATCAGGCCGTTCAATTAACAACCACATCGCTGGTGGGCCTGACTACAGATCAAATTGCGGCGCTGACTACCGCCCAAGCTGCTGTGCTGACTTCTCGCCAAGTCGCTGGGCTAAGTACCACCAATATCGCAGCGCTAGAAACCCGTGATCTGGCGGTGATTAGCACACTGGCGATTGCGGCTCTATCGAGTGCGCAAGTTAAAGCCTTGACGACTGACCAAGTGGCGAACCTAACCACCGATCAAATCATCAATATCACAACCAGCTCCTTGGCGGGTTTGACGACCGATCAAGCGGTTGCGCTGACCACAGCCCAAGCC